>JAGWLB010000007.1 GCA_028865035.1 Patescibacteria group bacterium
TGTGGAACCTGAGGTAAAGGTGATGAATGCAGGATCAGAGTAGTTACGAATATCATCATAGGCAAAGAGTGTGTAGTAGTATGTTAGACCATCGGTTACATTAGTATCGTGATATGTGAGAGTTGGAGCTTTGACATCAGCTATAGCTGTATTGGTATCTGGGGATTGAATATATCCTGTGGTACTTCTCATTATTAGGGTGCCTGTGTATGCTTGATATGGTGTACCGGAATCAAGTGGTATAGACCAAGAGAGTTTCACTGAACCAGCAGTAGCGCTTAGAGTTGTGATTTTAGGTGTTTTAGAAAGTCTGTTTAAAGTAGTAAATGTTTGATCAGTACTTTGACTTAGATTATTTGAGCCATCAGCTGATTTAACTTTGTAGTGATATGTAGTTCTACGATTTAGGCCAGTGATAGTTACAGTGTGAGATAGAGATAGGGTTGAGTCTAGAGTTGATGATTGTCCATAACTAGATGATGTCCCATATTCGATTTGAGTAGTGGCTGGTTCATTTGTTGTCCAAGTGATAGTAGCAGCTGATGTGGTGATATTAGAAGTTGTGATAGCAGAAATGGTCGGTGAAATAGTGTTAGATGGTGCAACTATTGGAGCATTGTTTGATACAGTGACATTAATACTAGTAGCGGTTGTATTCCCTGCTCCATCATAGGCTATTGCTTTAATAGTATGGGTACCATTAGTAAGTGTAGTGGTATCTAGAGTGGTAGAGTATGGAGATGTAGTATCTGATACTATCAGAGTATTATCGTTGTAGAATTCTACTTTAGTTACTCCAACATTATCTGATGCATTAGCTGATATGGTGACTGTACCTCCGATAGTTCCACCATTTGATGGTGAGGTAATAGATATTGTGGGTGGAGTGGTGTCAGCTATAGCAGCTTTTGTAAATGTTAAATAATCAAGATTAAAAAGATTAACTAGACTAGAAGTAGGATCCACAAAAGACAACTTTAGGATGTGTTGACCTGCAGTAAGAGGAATATTATTTGTCATAACTGATTGCCAGTTTTGCCATCCACCTGTATTAGGTATATTAACTATAGTAATAACTGTCCCATCGATTGCAATTTTCATATTATTTCCAGAATAAATAGAAGCTACTCTGCTTTCTATATTATAATTACCAGTCGTAGATGCATTAACAGTATATTTTAACCATTCACCGTTATTAATCCAACCAACGTCTGGAGTACCTTCAGTCGAATTTTCTATATCAACATCATCGGTTCTGTAAGTACCACCGATATTACCCGGCGTAGCATCATAGTATGCAAGATTTTGTCCACCATTATCATAATTTTCAGATTGGATAGTTCCGGGTATTGGTGATGGAGTGCCTGAATATGGAGATTCGGTAATATTATTAACAGTGTCAGTGGTATTAGCTGTAGATGCATTACCAGCAACATCATAAGCAACAGCTTTAAACGAGTGAGGTCCATTCGGGATAGTTTTGGTATCAAATGAAGTTGTATATGGACTTGTAGTAATTGTTGAAAATGGAGTTGTATCAGAATCTTTATAGAAAGAAACCTTAGATACTCCAACATTATCTGATGCATTAGCTGATATGGTGACTGTGCCTGATATTGTTGAACTGTTTGATGGTGAAGTGATAGAGACAGTTGGTGGCGTAGTGTCTGCAGATTTTGTGAAAGTCAGATAATCAAGATTTACAATATAGTTTGTACTATTAGATGTCGCATCTATAAAATATAGCCTCATAATATGTTGGCCTGAAGTAAGAGGAATATTATTTGTCATAACTGATTGCCAATTCTGATAACCGCCTGTATTAGGAATAGCAACAGTAGTTAAAAGTTTTCCATCCATTTCAATAGTCATACTTTCACCAGAGAGATAAGAAGACACTCTGCTTTCTATATTATAATTACCAGTCGTAGATACATTAACAGTGTATTGCAACCATTCACCGTTATTAATCCAACCAACGTCTGGAGTACCTTCAGTCGAATTTTCTATATCAACATCATCGGTTCTGTAAGTATTACCTGCATTGCCTGGTGTCGTATCATAATAGGCAACATTTTGTCCACCATTATCATAATTTTCAGCTTGGATAGTTCCAGGTATTGGTGATGCAGCTCCTAAATATGGAGATTCAGTTGTTGAAGTTGAACTAGTAATTTGTATTGGTCCTTGGCCTTGAGCTATATAACTAGCAACTTGTTGACCATAGCTAGTTAAACTTAAACCATCAGGGCTAGTTAGATTATCAGCGATAGAAGTATTCCCTTGATTCCAAATCCAGGCTGAGAAACCTTGCAGATTAGGATTTGTAAAGTTAGCTTGGATTTGTAAAGTTGCTACAGGATCTATGTTTGTACCATTAACAGAGTTACCGCCTTCCAAGCTAATCACTGGCATAATACCATCAGCAGATGAAAAACTTTGTAGATAACTTATTCTTTTATTTTGATCAGCATAAATATCATTTAGAGTAGTGCTGGAAGTATCACCTCCTTGAGCATAGCAATGTAAATCCCATCCAATATTATGCATTGATGTAAAAACACTAGTATCACCTATCTGTCCTGTTGTTCCACCTGCCCAACTACCGGCTTCCATAAATATTGGTGTGTTGTTTCCGGTTGCACGAATAGCGTTGTAGGTTGCCTGCATTTGGTAAGTATCACCGACATTAGGTTCATTCATAGTCTGAAACCAAACATAAGGATTATTAATATAATATGTAGCCAAACTAGCATACCAATTTGATTCGGTTTGAAGTGCTGTTCCGGTTAGGACTGTGTGTTGATTATTGTGATCTTCCAATACGACAACAATACCCCTAGAAGTCATATAATTCACAAATGTTGCATATGATGAAGGACTATCAAAATTATAGGAAGCTATGCGAATAAGATTGAGTTTCGGGAATTCAGTTAAAATCTGCTGTGCTACAGCAGTCCCACTAGTTAATGACGGAGATATTCCGTTAAGCACATTCCAATTATATAGGTCGACACCAGCCCCAACCCAGGCGTGGCCGTTAGGGTCTAGAATTTTACCATTAACAATAGTGAAATTATTAGTAGAAGCATAACTGACAGAAGGTACTAAAAACAATGCACATAAGACTAGAGTAACAACATAAAATTTAAAAGTCTTAGCAAGAAAACCGAAATCTAAATTTTTTATCTTCATAATAGATGAATATTAAGTATAATTAGTATTAATATGTATCATAATTATATCACGCTATATATAATTATAATAATAAACACTAACACTCTTTGGATAAATTTAGATAAATGTCCACCCTCTTGGATTCGAACCAAGGACCCCAGAGGTATAAGCTCTGTGCTCTAACCAACTGAGCTAAGGGTGGTTAATGTTGTTTATATACCAAAACAACAAATGGTAATCTTAACTGTTTAGTTAACCAAGACAGCTAAGGGTGGTTAATGTTGTTTATATACCAAAACAACAAATGGTAATCAAATTAAAAAATAATTATTCAGCGGATAAATCCTTCTTTTTGGGCATTATACCGTTGGCAATAATAATCTGATTATACTCATCTTGCTCGAGAGTTTCAACTTCTACAAGCTTCATAGCAATATCATCAAGTGCTTTACGCTTATCAGTAAGAACTTGATTAGCTACAGCCAAAGCATTGTTCATAATATTAGACACTTCTCCATCAATCAAAGCACTAACTCTTTCTGAATATTCTTGATCACTAACACCTCTACCAAACATTGTTCTACCACCGTCACTTTCAAGTGCGATGGGGCCAATCTCATCACTCATACCCCAGCGAGTGACCATTGCACGAGCCATACTTGTAGCTACTTGCAAATCATTAGAGGGGCCTGTAGTAATATCTCCAAATATCATCTTCTCGGCAGCATAGCCACCCATAGCCATAGCTATATCATCAAGAAATTCTTTCTTGCTTTGCAATCGACGTTCTTCAAGTGGAAGTTTTAACGTATATCCACCTGCACTACCTCGAGAAACAATTGAAACTTTATGGACAGGGTCAGCATATGGTAAGACAGACGCTACAAGTGCATGACCTGCTTCGTGATAAGCTGTAATTTTCTTTTCCTTAATAGACAATAAATGACTCTTGCGTTCAGGACCCATCATAACTTTTTCAATAGAACGAATGAGATCAAACTGCGCTATTTTTTTCCTATCTTCACGAGCAGCTAAGATAGCTCCTTCATTCATTAGTGAATAAAGGTCAGCTCCAGAGAAACCAGGAGTACGTTCGGCAATGATTTTTAGATTTACATCTTCAGCAAATGGTTTCTTGTCTGAATGTATAGTTAATATTTCTTCACGGTCAGACCTATCAGGGAGGTCTAGTAAGACACGGCGATCAAAACGACCTGGTCGTAGAAGCGCTGGATCAAGAACATCTGAGCGGTTGGTTGCAGCCATAACGATCACTTTCTCATTTGGCTCAAAACCATCCATTTCAACAAGAATTTGGTTTAAAGTCTGCTCACGTTCATCATTACCCCCACCTACACCAGAGCCACGAACTCGGCCTACGGCATCAATCTCATCAATGAATATTATTGATGGTGCAGCTTTTTTAGCCATTTTGAATAAATCTCTCACACGAGAAGCTCCGACACCAACGAACATTTCGACGAATTCTGAACCTGACAAATGAAAGAACGGTACGCTTGCCTCTCCTGCAACTGCACGTGCAAGCAAAGTCTTTCCTGTACCAGGTGCTCCAGTTAGAATAACTCCTTTAGGTATTCGTGCACCGATATCAAGAAACTTCTTAGGGTTCTTTAGAAAATCAACTATCTCTTTTAATTCTTCCTTAGCTTCTTTAGCTCCAGCAACATCTTTAAATGTCACACGATTATTCTTGTCATCGGGATTAGTAATACGAGCTTTTGATTGGCCGAAAGTAAACGCTTGCATTCCCTGACCTTTTACTTGGCGTGTTAACATCCAAATAAAGAAAATAATAAGTAGAACTGGTAGTAGAAAAGGTAAAATATTTAACAACCAATAACCAAATCCACTTTGATCTTTCACTTCAATAGGAGTGGATGCGAGCTCTGCAGGAGTCACCCCATAACGATACAGAGTATCAGAAAGAGAACTTTCTGCTTCTTTCATAGCTATACCTTTAGTATTATCCTTAAAAGTTACAGTCACGTCCTGTCCGACAACATCAATCTTTTGTGTTGTACCGTCTATTACTCCCTTTGCAACATCAGAAATAGTCAGATGTTTGACTGTTTCGGGTGTTTTAGCAACAAGAGAATAGACTATCGTAATACTAATAAATATAAAGATAGCAATTATAATCTGATTACCGATATTAGGTATTTTGGGCTTATTTTTTTTCTTATTTTTATCCATCGTATGGCTATTATACACGAAATAGGAGTAAATAAAAATCTGTTTTATTGTTATAGAAATAATTGTTTTTATTAATTTATTGTGGAGATGGGCGGAGTTGAACCGCCATGCAAAAGATGTTCATAGATACGTCTACATGTGTAGCAACGTTTATTTGGTTTAAATATTCATCCTAGAAAACGTACAAAAAAGATGAACACCGAGCTCTTTATTGTCGGAATTACAATCAAGCAGTTTGTAATTCGTAACCCGATGAATGATGCCTACACCCTATATCGGATGTCTAGAGAGTAGACAAACACATGACCTAAATTTAGGCGAATGCGAAAGCGAAATTACCCATATAAGGTGATTTCACTGAAGCGACTTTGTTTGCACTTAGTCTTTTGAAAGTAGTTTTACGAGATACCTCCTCACTCGACACGCATATCTATGATAACGATCTTTTGTCGAAGCCCGTCATCCCCATTATTTTATTCTCAAAGAATTTACCTTTTATATTCTCTACTTATTTCACGGTCTACATCACGTTTCTTTATAGTCTCGCGTTTATCGTAATTCTTTTTACCTTTAACTATTGCGAGTTCTACCTTTATAAGGCGCCCTTTACTATACAACGATAATGGCACTAGTGTCAAACCTTTCATATTGTCACTTGGGGCAATTTCTCTTATTTGTTTCTTACTTAAAAGTAGTTTTCGTGTACGAGTCGGATCATAGTCTTGTGGAGTATTCCCTACTTGATATGGTGGTATTTGCATATTCATAAGATAAACCTCTCCACCACGTACTATAGCGAAAGCTCCAGCTAGTATAGCTCGTCCATTTAGAATAGACTTTGCTTCGAAGCCTAAGAGCTCAATACCTGCTTCGTATTTTTTAATAATTTCATAATTAAAGTGTGCTTTTCGGTTGTCTATTAAGACTGACATATTCTTATGATACCATATATGGCTAGCCAGATAATAAAAAATGTCTTCCGTTTTGGTTGGAAGACATTGAATTTACTTTGTTGAGCACTTATTCAGCGTTCAATCTGATTACGGGGTGATCATTTTTCTTCACCTCATATTGATAAATTACTTTTTTAGTTTCTTCTGGGTCGACGGCAATTAATTTCCACTTACCGTTTTTGTAAATTTTTGCGTTGTTTAGATTTTCTCTATCAAAACAAAGTTCAGCGTAATTTGTTGTAGTAGAAAAATCTTCGTGTGGTGTTACATCATTATGAATTTTTTCCACGAGATTTTTAGTTTCTATGCTACATTCAATGGTAATGTAGCGTGATTTTTTTATAATCCCATTTACCACCCAACAAAACAAAATTAAAGCACAGACGACAAAAATAAGCCAAGGAGCGTCATCTTTGTAATTCAGAAGGTTTGCTAACCCGTTTATGTATTTTTCCATAGTACAATGATTTAAGTTTTCTGCATTATACCATACATATTTATATATTGCAAATGTTACAAAAAAACCGCTCATTCATAATTATTGAACGAAAGCGGTTTTTAATAATTTTACTTTAGATCTTCAAATGGCGTTATTTTCATTTTTTCTACACCACTTTTTATCATGGGACCAAAGAAATACACTGTGGCAGCAGGTATAAATAAAAACAAAGCAGCCATCCAGAGATATCTAGTGAATTTTTCACTTACTTTTACACCATCAAGTACAGTGAAAAAATTTGTTTTAATTAATGAAACTGTAATTAATACAGTTACAAAAATTAAGAATGATAACGCTAATCTTTTTTTGAAAAAGTTTAGTAAGTAAGCAAATTTTTTTTTCATAAAATAAATTAAAAATGAACTAATGTGGTTTAACTTGTATTATATCAGTTTTTAGCAAAAAGTCAAGTAAAATCGCCTTAATTTATAGATATATTTTGCCTATAATCCATAAAAACTGTTATTATGTATAAATGACACATCAAGCAAAATTCGCCATTTCAGGTTTACGTGGAGTTTGGGGAGATACATTAAATGAAGAAATATCAAGGACCCACATAGAAGCCTTTGCTATATTCCTACAGAAGCAAGGAGCAAAGAAGATTCTATTAGGTAGAGATTCAAGAAAGTCCGGCTCAATAATCAAAGATATAGCGATTGATATTCTGACTAAAGCTGGGTTTGAAGTTACTTATGTCGAGATTGTCCCAACGCCGACAATTATTTTCCTAATACGGTCAACTCCTTTTGATGGAGGCATTATGATTACCGCTTCGCATAATCCACCGGAATATAATGGTATTAAATTTTTTACTAAAAAAGCATTTTATATAGACGAACAAGAATTAAGTGAGATAAAAACTTATGTAGGAAGTAAACCAGAGCAGAAAGATGGTGGCTCAGTAGCTGAAAATCTAGATTTAGACATTACTCACGTTGAACATGTCCTAAATAATATTAATACAAAAGTAATTCAAGATAGAAAATTCAAAATAGTTATAGATACGATAAATGGAGCAGGCTATAAACTAGGGCCGATGCTTTTAGAGAGGCTAGGTGCTGATGTTACTGTTATAAATGGGACACCCGATGGCAACTTTGCTCATATGCCAGAGCCTTTAGCTCAGAATTTATCTGGCTTAGCCGCGAAAGTAAAAGAAGTTGGTGCCGATATAGGATTTGCTGAGGATCCAGATGCCGATAGACTTGTCCTCTGCGATGAGAAAGGCGTCATAATCTTTGAGGAGTATACTTTAGCCCTAGCGATAGAGAGTGTTCTAAATAAAACTCCTGGCGACATTGTCACAAATCTATCGACTTCAAATACTAGTGAGGATTTAGTAAAATCTTTTGGCTATAAAAATTACCGAACAAAAGTCGGTGAAGGAAATGTGGTTGAGGGTATTATAGAGCATCATGCAGTTATAGGTGGTGAAGGTAGTGGTGGTGTCATATACCCAAAGATGAATCTATGTCGCGACAGTATCACAGGTATGGCGCTCATTCTTGAATTCCTCGCAACGAGTGATAAAACTATAAGTGAACTTGTGAGTTCACTCCTCCATTACGATCTGATCAAAACCAAAATGCCATTTGATGGCGATGTAAATGAAGCTATTGATAAAATAATAAAAGAATTCCCTGACGGCACAGCCAATAAAGAAGATGGTATTCGTATCGACTTTCCAGATTCTTCTTGGGTTCAAATGAGATCTTCAAATACTGAACCAATTATTCGTATCTGGGCCGAAGCTCGTACCAAAGAAAGAGCAGGTGAACTTATAGATAGAGCTACTAAGCAGGTCACTAAATAATTTATTCTGTAAATGCACCAATCCTTGTCCTTTTTATAGAATACGTCACCATTGGGACATTCGTCTTTTCACTTATGTCAGCTACAAGTTGCCGAATATAAGTTCCACTCGAACACTCAGCGACACAAGAAAGTACCTGATACTCTTTTTGGTTCGATTTACTAAATACTTCATTCCATTTTTCAATTATTTCCTTTTGTCTGAAATCTCCATGGACAAGTGAGATACGTTTTAATATCTCTTTTTGTAAATCATTGCTTTTAATAATTTCTGTTTTTAAATGTTCTAATTTTTTGATAGTTACTTCATGCTCTGGTAATTCACCTGGTAAATTATTGTCTTTCGAGAGCTGGAAAAGTTGTTTACCTCCGACAGTTTTCGAAGAGAAACTGGGGTACTTTTGAATAAATGTTCTAATAAAGGATTGTAATGTAATATTTAGTGTTTCGTCATCAAATAAATAATTACTCAGGTCCTCGGATTTCCTCGCCAAATTCTTTGGGAAGCTCGGCCAGACCATTCGTAATTTTTTACTTGATGACTCCACTATTCCAAGCAAATCATAAGTATCTGTAGCAAAACCAACTAATATCTGAAATTCATAGGTTTTATCTAATCCTAGATATTGCTCTTTATTTTTACATTCATCGCCTACAAGTATAATCATTACCCCTTCAGCCATTGGGTCAAGTCTGCCTGCATACGTTAATGATATTTTTTCTTCAATATTATTCTCGAAACGGGTTCGCTCTAGACACTCTAGAGGAGTTTCTCCTTGTTTTTTATAGACAATAATATGTTTTAATAGCATATTGCCATAGTATCACGGATATGCTAGTATTTCCCATAGGTAGGCATGTAGCGTTTCTTTTACTAAAGAAGCGTAAATCTATTTATTTCTATCGGAAGGATAATATAAAATTGAGAGAAAGAATCAACAATCAAATAAGAGCAAGCGAGGTTCGCGTAATCTCAAGCACAGGTGAAAACCTTGGTGTTTTGGGTTTAAAAGAGGCCCTAAGTTTAGCTCAAAAAGAGGGTCTTGATTTAATTGAAATTTCTCCAAACACAAATCCACCTATAGTAAAAGTAGCAAATTACGGCAAATACCAATATGAATTAAGTAAGAAGCAAAAGAAAGCCAAAGCAGGATCAAAACCGACAGAGACTAAATCTATTCAAATTAAAATAGGTACTGGTGATAATGACCTTGCACTTAAAGCTCGAAAAGCTTCTACGTGGCTTAAAGAAGGTCATCGTATAAAAGTTGAATTATTCTTATCTGGAAGATCTAAATATATGCCTGACGCGTTTCTAAAAGAAAGACTTGATCGTGTCCTTCATCTTATAACTGAAAATTTTAAAGTAGCAGAGAATTACAAAAAGGATCCCAAAGGTCCAACCATTACAATAGAAAAAGATAAAGGAGCTCAAACTGCTCCTCAATCTAAAAATTAATATATGAGCATAAAAACAAACAAATCATTAACTAAACGTTTAAAAGTCACTAAGAATGGCAAGATTCTTTCACGTGCACCTGGCTTTAATCATTTCAACGCTAAACAATCACGAAGAAAGCAGTTAAATGGCAAGAAAATGAATGACTTTGCTATTTCAAATAAAAATGCTCGCACATATTTAGCAAATGCAAAATAATTATTAATCGATAGAATACAATTATATTATGACAAGAGTAAAAAGAGGAACAATAAAAAATAAGCGTAGAAAGAATGTCCTGACACAAACAAAAGGATTTCGTTTTGGAAGAAGTACAAAGAAGATACAAGCAAAAGAAGCCTTAGCTCATGCTGGTACATACTCTTTTGCTCATCGTAAAGACAAGAAAGCAGATGCTCGAAGTCTTTGGACTCTTCGTATCAATGCCGCTGTGAGACCTATGGGTTTATCTTATAGTAAATTCATTGATGGTTTAAAAAAGAAAAATATTGGTCTTGACCGTAAAATTCTTTCTGACCTTGCAAACAACAATCCTGAAACATTTGATCGCATCGTAAAAAGCATTTAAAAAAAATCCCCTTTATAGGGGATTTTCTTTTTCTTTATTTTTAGAAACCATTTCAATTATCTTTTGTATTAAAATCTTAGAATCTTTTTCAAAGATTATGTGATCGTTAGGTCTATTGCTACGTGCAATAATTTCTCTGATGGTATCAGAAGTATCCCACTCACCTTCAAGTATTCCTATAGGTTTACCATCTTCAAAGGCAATAGTGAATTCGTGTATAGTACCAACACGCCCACAACCAAGAATAATAGCATCACAACTTCTGGTGAATAAAAGATCTCGTCCCGGGAAACCAAAACCTGTATATATAATCAAATCCATATAATCAATTGGTAGTCTATAAGTATTCACATGTTCGCTTTCATTTGCTGCTGGTGATAATCCAATACTAACACCTTTCATTTCTTTAGCTCCCATAGCTGACCATAAAGGGAAACCAGTGGTTGCTCCGGTCACAAGGACTCCACCTTGGAGTATAATTTGCCGGCCGAGCTCTTTGGCATCATCGAGAGCATGAGCACCACAGGTACCTGTCTCAGCAGCTCCACTGACACCAATTTTTATTTTTAAATGATTATGTTTATCACCATTACCAATAGGTCCGTTATAGCAAAGATATTCTGTATTGTTTATCTTTATGTCATTCATATTTTTATTATATCATCAAATAGCAAATCTTTTATAAAAACTATGTTTAATAATCTCAATCGTTAATAAGTATAAGATAACAATTCCTGCAATGGCAATTACAATATAAAGAGGTAAAGATACAAATCCAAATATATGTCCGACAACAGAGAGGGCAATACTCCAAGCGACAAAAATACTTGCCCAAATAGTAACACGTACAATCAGACTAGACGGGATAGTGTTCCAGAAAACTTTTGGTGAACGGATAATAAATATAACAAGAGTCTGAGTGGCAAATGATTGGATAAACCAACCAGTTTGGAAAGATCCATCTGAGAGATGGAAGATTTTAAAGAGAATAAAGAATGTCAGAAAATCAAAAACTGAACTTGCCAGTCCAAAAACAATCATAAAATGTTTGATAAAGTTTATATTCCAAGGACGTGGTTTATTAAGAATATCTTCTTCGACAGTATCAAAAGGTATAGATAACTGAGAGACTTCGTAGAGTAAATTATTTAATAGAATTTGAGCTGGAAGCATCGGTAAAAATCTAAAAATAAGACTGGCTCCTGTCATCGAGAACATATTCCCAAAGTTAGAACTCACTGCCATACTTATGTATTTGGTAGTATTGGTAAAAGTTTTCCGTCCTTCAAGAACTCCATCAATAAGTTCACGGAAACTTTTGTGGGAAAGCACAATATCAGCAGACTCTTTAGCTACATCTACAGCATTGGATACAGAGATGCCTATATCTGCAGTTTTGAGCGCTTGAGCATCATTAATACCATCACCCATATAACCAACCACGTGACCCTGAGTTTTCAGAAGATATATAATTCTATTTTTTTGATCTGGCACGACACGAGAAAAAATATTTGTCGCTTCTAATTTTACCGATAATTCATCATCAGACATCTTCTCAATATCTGGACCATCTAAAGTCACAATAGATTCAAATCCTACTTCTTTAGCAATTTTTTCTGCTACAAGCAAATGATCTCCGGTAATAATCTTAATATGAATACCTCGTCTGATAAGCTCATCTAAAACTTTTTTTACATCTTTTTTAGGAGGATCAATAAAAGCAATAAATCCTTCGAAATGCATGCTATTTTCCTCTTTTGGTTCATAGACTTCTTTTTTTTCAATCAACACCCTAGTCGCCACAGCAAGAACTCGATAACCTTCCATAGATAATGATTCAAAAAGTTTTTGAGCTTTAGATCTATCCACATCACTCATATTACATACAGTTAACACATTTTCAGGTGCGCCCTTAGATATAAGAGTACGAACATTATCTTTGATAATTACCATACCGTCTCTACGACGTTCAAAATCAAAAGGGATTTCATCTATTTTTTGATATGAAGTTATGTCAAATTTCTTAGTTTCAGATATAGCTTGATCAAGTGAACCCCGGTGGCCAGTGTGGAACATACTTGTAATATAAGCGAGCTCAAGGACATATTCTGAGTCTTGTCCATTGCTAGACAAATATTTAATAACGGTTATTTTATCCTCGGTTAAAGTACCAGTCTTATCGGTGCAAAGAATATCCATACTACCAAAATTCTGTACAGCACCTAACTTTTTTACAATAATACCCTTCTTAGACATACGGACAGAGGCACGGCTAGTATTAAGAGCTATAATCATAGGTAGGAGCTCAGGTGTGATTCCCACAGAAATAGCTGTAGCAAAAAGAATTGCTGACAGGATATCCCCTTTAAAAATAGCATTAATAATAAAAACTACTAAAGCCATACCAATAGCTACTTTAGTGACCAGAACACTGAATTTCCGAATCCCTATTTCGAATTCACTTTTCGGCTGAGCCTTAGAAAGTCCTGCAACTATGGAATAATATTTTGTTGCGACTCCTATTCGAACAACATCAAGTAAGGCTGTCCCAGTCACGACACCAGTACCTAGGAATATCTCATCACCATGATTTTTTTCTATTGGCAGAGATTCACCAGTTAAAGATGATTCATTGACAAAGAAATCTTTCGATTCTCTAATTAACCCATCAGCTGGAACAATATTCCCTGCTTCTAAGACAACGACATCGCCAGGAATTAATTCTTCAGCTGGAATACGTACGATTACGTTATCTCGATAAACAGAAACAATTAAGCGTACTTTCTTTAGCAACATAGCCACCGCTTTGTTTGATCTATAGTATGATACAAAGTTGATAATAGAACTTAATATAACAATAGTAATTATTATTAACCCTTCTATAAAAGAGCCAGTACTAAAAGAAAGAATTGATGCAACAATTAAAATAACAACCAAGGGGCTTTTAAATTCTGCCAGGAAAAGGGTAAAATTATTTTTTGTCTTCTCGTTGTTTACAATATTCTGACCTTTTTTAGGTAGAAGGATATCAAGCTGGGCTTTTGTCAGCCCGTATTGTTTTTCTTTAGAGACAACATTCTTCATAGTTAACATTCCAGAGTTACTTGCTCTCTAGCATCGGGAGCATAAGCTTCAACACCTAGGTTATCACGAAGTTTTTGAGCTAAAAACAGAGACGACTTAGGCTCGCCCATAACAACAAAAACTTTTTTTACTTTATCTGCGGTATTTCTAACGAATTCTACAAGATGATCCGAGTCTTTGTGTCCAGAATATCCACTAATCATCTCGACGTGAGCACGAAGAGGTATCTCTTCATTTTGGATACGTATGCTTTTTATACCTTCTTGGATTGATCTACCTAAAGTGCCCACAGACTGATAACCAGTCAAAAGAATAGTATTGTTTTTGTTCGGTAAATAATTCTTCTCATGATGAATAATGCGCCCGCCGTTTGACATACCACTACCAGCCATAATGATTTTAGGATTTGGCACAAGGAGGATCGCCTTTGATTCTTCAGTTTCTAAAGTTTCTTTGAGACCTTTAAAATCAAATAGCTTATCACCTGTTGCAATGATTTTTCGAGCGGTTTCGTTGAAATATTTTCCATATTTTAGATAAACATCTGTAAGTTTTATGGCTAATGGTGAGTCTAAGAATGTTACGACTGACGGAACACGCTCATTCTCGACAAGTGAATCAAATTCATATAGTAACTCTTGACTTCGCTCAAGAGAGAAAACTGGTATCATTAAAGTTCCAACACGTTTATAATTATCTTGTATTACTTGTGCTAATTTTTGTTTTCTTGTGTCACGATCCTCGTGATTACGATCCCCATACACAGATTCCATTATTAGGTAATCAGCGTCAGTTATTATTTCTGTGTCTGGGAGAAGCGGTGATGGAGAGTTTCCTAAATCACCAGTGAAAATTATTTTTTTCTCATTGTATATAATCTCAATCATCCCTGAACCTAGTATATGCCCAGCATCTTTATAAGAGAATTGAAATCCATGGTCTACATTTATAGCTTGATGATACTCCACAGTTTCCCATAAATCTAAAGCTTTCTTTATATTCTCATCTGTATATATTTTATCGAGTCCGTGTTCTTTATCACGTGAAAGAATATGAGCAGTATCGGCAAGCATTACTTCTGTAATCTCTTTGGTTGGTATTGTTGATATAATACGACCCTTAAATCCTTCACTTATAAGCTTAGGAATTCGTCCTATGTGATCTATATGTCCGTGGGTAATAAAAAGTATATCAATACTTGGAACGTCATAGGGGAATTCATCCCAATTATTATCAGTAGCCGGTTCTTCTCCTTGAATTAAACCGCAGTCTATAAGAAATTTCTTACCATTACCTTCTAATAAAAAATTAGAGCCAGTGACAGTACCAGCCCCAGAACAAAATGTAACCTTTAGGTTTTTATCATTTACCATATAGACTACATTATACCTTATATATCAAAATAATTAAAAAATATCCTTAATTTATATTTAAAAATAAAAAATCCTTCCATAATTTACGGAAGAATTGCTTATTAGGACTATTTGGAAGATATTACCATAGCATAAAGCTAAGTGGGATTACGGATGGAAGAGATTTGTTAACATTAATAAGTACACAGCACTCTGCCAAAACAACATATCCCCTATAAAATGTGTTCTAGGTAATACATTTCAAATAACCCTATCTGAAGTATACTCTCTCTAGTATACTTGTGGCAAGTTTTTTCTTAATCGAGCACATTTTTGACAGTATTTCAAATTAAGTTTATAACTTTAGATGTGAAAATTTTTCAAATCTTCAATAATACTAAACACAGATTGGTTAGTTATATCTTCTGGCTTGATATTTGAATGAGAAAAAATATCTTTTTCAAATAATTCTAGATTTGAGATAAAATTATTATATTTTTCTTTTTCAATTTTATTGGGATGATTCCGATAACGTGTTTGTGCTTCATCAGACCTTTCATAAAGAGAAACAATTCCATGTGGCGAGACGCGATTATCCACATAAACCATAATTTTCTCATCGAGATTCATTTTTTTTGAATTTCCGGCAATATAATCTGCGTCAATAACATTTATAAGTTGACGAATATAATCATTACAATCAAGCTCTCTGGTGATCTCGATCGTCGCGTGGTGTTCGTGCTGGCCATATTTTTCGATATATTCATCTTTTACTTTTTGCCAATATTCTAGACCTTCTGGTTTATTAAATTCTGGGAAATAATTTAAGTTAAATTTAATAATATTACCCATATCGTGTAGCAGACAGCCAACAATAATACTTTCCTTATCAACTGACACAGAGATTGAATCACAAATTAACTGTGCAACAGCTGCTACCCGTAGCTGATGCTGTTGTAAATTATTCATTATTCTGTATTTCTTATATATATCAATAATATTTTCCATAATATGGACAAAATCCCCTTTCGGGGATTTTGTGGTTATAATTATTTTTTATGTTCAGCGTAAATAAAGTCTGTATCGATTTTTTGATAATCAAATATTTCGTCATCTTTAAAAAATCTTTTGACTTCTATTTCTCCGTTCTCAACAGAATCAGATGCATGGATAATATTTGACTGAGTCGAAAGTGAAAAATCTCCCCGTATAGTTCCAGCATTTGCTTCCCAAGCTTTTGTTGGTCCTACGAGAAGCCTCAGTGATGAAATTGTATTAATACCATCAACCGCCATAACAATCACTGGAGATGATTTCATAAAATCACGAATGCCAGGGAAAAATGGTTTATCTTTTATGTGAGCATAGTGTTCTTCTAATGTGGTATCTTCAATACTCATCATTTTCATACCTACTATCTTAAGACCTTTTCGCTCAATACGCTTAATTATTTCACCAATAAGATTGCGCTGAACTGCATCTGGCTTAATAATAATTAAAGATTTTTCATATGTTGGATTCATGATTTTAAAAATTTATTAGGAAATAATATGGCTATTGTAGCAGAAAAACCCTTATAAAACAAATATGTTACTGGATTGAGTTTAACCTTGTTGTCTGTACTTATCCATTATTTCTTCTTCGACTTCAGCGCGATCACGGCCAAATTTTAAATATGAAAGTTCTTTAATTTTCTCAACTATTGCCATATTGCCTTGTGGCGGTGGAAAGGTTGCAATATTGAACGGTTTTGTTGGCTGGCCATTAATGAGCATAGACATATAAGCATTCCTGTTTTCAATTTTCATAATATCAGCGGCCGTGAATACAGGTTTGAATTTACTTTCAAGGAATTGAGCGTCTTCAGCGCCGACACGAAAGACTGCCAAAGATCCAACATTTCCAAAAACCGCATTTTTTATATTATCTTCGAGCTGAGCAATATACTGATGAGCAACAGTTAGAGAGAGCCTGTATTTACGAGCTTCAGAAAGGATTGATTCAATAGAGTCCGTGGTTACATTTTGGAACTCATCAATATACAAGAAAAAGTCTTCCATTTTTTTACCATACATATCTACTCGTGAGAGTGCAGCCATCTGTATTTTATTCACAATAACTAGACCGATGAGATTTGCATTGATGTCTCCTAGCCGTCCCTTTGAAAGATTTACTAATAAAATCTTTTTGTTATCCATAATGTCGCGGAAATTAAAAACAGATTTCTCTTGCAAGACTACAGGTCGCATAATGTCGTTGGAAATAAAGTTATCGAATTTGGAAGTAATATATGGCACAAAGTTTGCAATGGATTGATCACCAGTCGTTTGCTCCGCACTCTTCCAGAATTGAGTAATGATTGGATTTTTGCAGTGAGAGAGTTTCATATCACGAAATTCTTTATCAGCTAGAACCCGACCTATCTCAAGTAAAGTCGCGCCACTTTCTGGATGCTCCATAACTAGAAAAGCAGAGTTTTTGAAATACTGTTCAAACATCGGACCACCAGAAGTCTTCATATCAAAAAGCTTGTTGAAGATGCTCATTAATTCATTTACCACAAAAGTTTTCTGCTCTGGGTACTTTGGGTCATACTCAAGCATATTGAGTCCCATTGGCCGTGCAGTGTAGCTTGGATCAAAGTATATAACATCATCAATACGTTCCTTTGGAATATAACTTAAAATATCTTGGATATCTGTGCCGTGCGGATCAATATAGCAAACACCATGACCAAAGGCTATATCTTGAGCTATCATATTCTTCATAATAGTAGTCTTACCTACACCTGTTTGACCGATTACGTATAAGTGGCGCATACGATCTTCGTCTGCAAAATGAATCTCTGTGTCTTTACCTCTATAACTATTTAAACCTAATATCACACCTTCATTGCCCATTTCCATTGGAGCTGGTGCAATACCTGCACGAGCTTGTTTAAGCTGAGGAGAAGATGCAATACCATGTGGGAAGTGGAATATAGTAGCCAATTCTTTTAGATTAAGAGGCATTGAATAATCTTGAGAGAAGTTACGATAAGAGAAATCGTGAACTAGATCAGTGAGAGCTTTACCCTCTGGGTGTATAAAATCAAAGCCATTACGATCAGCTTCTGTGAATTGATTAAAAGATGATTCAATATCAGCAAGTATTTGATTGGCTCGTTCTTTTGTTTCAGCAGAAGTAACAATACGTATATTAGTAGCTTGTATTGTGCTTTTCATTTTCTCAGTAATATTTTCGACAGCTTTTTCATTCACCTTTTTTTCTTCCTTGTGTTTTGAAGCACCAAAAAGCATTTCACTAGCTAGCGATTTAAATTCTTTACCAATTTGTCGTGTCATACTTGAAGCTGTACGAACAGACATGCCTTCTTTTACATCAGCTAGTATAATATGAAACTTTTTTATTATTTCATCATCCTCTGGGCAAATAGTCAGCTGCACAGAAGCTCCTTCTCCAGATCTTTTTAGTTTAGTAAAAACATTTAGAATAATATTTAATGGATCATGATCAAAAGCATCGTAGAGTTTAATAGGATAGACTTCATGACCTGTCAGAGTTGCATATGAGGCAGCAACAACTCCTCCGTCAATAAAAATATTGTAATCATCCGGAACTTCTGCAATCTTGGCGTTCGGGTGTACTCCCAATAATTGCTTTTCGAACAAATCTGCTTTGTGGGTAGGTACAGCTGTGTAGAAAACAAAGTTATCACTATCTTCAGCTAGTGCAATCTCAAGAGTAAAATGATTACGACTATAATTTGCACGACCTTCACCTACAGAATGCATTCCAGCATAGAATTGTTCCATTGCTCCCAATAATTCCTTTAAACCTTTTTTGTCGTTTTCGTTATCAGTTGGGTCAGGCAATGTAATCTCGAAAAGTTTCATATCGAGAGATTTAAACAGTGGCGTCCCTTCTTTTAATCCAGGGATTTTATGAACACTATATAAATACTGAACGAGGAATCTATGAAAATCATCATCCAAGTGAGGATTATTCATTTTACTAATTATGGATAAAGTATTAGAAATACCTTTACTTAGAAGAATTCCAAGCATTTCCTCCATTTTATTATCGTGTGGTTCTGGGTGTAATCTTAGAACTAAACTCTCAGCATCCCTCTCGGGTATAACAATACCTTTATGCATTACTTGATGTGGTTCGTATTTCTTATATTCTTCTAAAACATTATGAGACACTTCTTCCTTTGAATATTCTTGTCCGGCATCGATAAGTGCTTTTTCTCTTTTGGAAATATGTTCCCGCAAAAATTTAAGCTCCTCTTCTGGAGTTTTAAATTTTGGTATATTGTCTAAGTTTAGACCTTCCATTGATACTATTATATCATAGTTAAAATTTCTGGAGCATCATTTGTTATTAAAACGGTGTGTTCAAAATGTGCACTGCGAGAACCATCGGAAGTTTTTATGGTATAACCATCTGATAAAGTTATAATACCAGCTTTGCCAATATTTAACATCGGTTCAATAGCTATAACCATACCAGGAATTAACTTTTGCCCTTTGCCGCGTTTACCGTAGTTTGGAATATATGGATCTTCGTGAATCTTCTTACCGACACCGTGACCTGATAATTCACGGACAATGCCGTATTTACCAGCAACGAATTTCTCAATAGCATAACCTATATCTCCAACTGTATTACCTGCGCGAGCTTCTTCTATGCCTATCATCAAAGCTTCTTTGGTTGCGTTTAAAAGCTGTTTTGAAGCTTTACTTATCTCACCTACTGGTACAGTTATTGCATGGTCAGTGAAAAGTCCTTTGTGTTTCAACCCAAGGTCAAGAGAAACAATATCTCCTTCTTTGAGAACTTTACTTGTTTTAGGTATGCCATGAACTATTTCATTGTTCACTGAGATGCAAAGAGATGCAGGATAAGCTCTAGATTGACCTTCTGGTTTATAATTTAGAAACGCTGGTTCGTCACCACCTTCAATGATGAGATCATGAGCATATTTATCGAGCTCGGCAGTCGTGACTCCTGGAGCAACTTTTTTAGCTACTTTTATTAAAACCGCAGCTAACCTCCTGCCTCCCTGTCGCAGGATTTCAATTTCTTCTTTATTTTTTATAATTATTGACATCTAAGCTCATACTATCAAAATAATGGAATATTACAATGTAAATTTATCTTATTACCGTCCCCATGAAATCTTCTCCATTTAAATAATTATTTAGATTTTCTATGTTTTTACCATTCATAATAACAACTTCAAGACCAAGGGATTCGGCTTTCTGGGCAGCTATCGGATCAAAAGGAGAATTAAGTCCTGGATTCCACTCTTTTGGTAAGATAGCTCGAAAGTCAGGCCAGGTACTCTTTTTAATTATCTCTGCATCAGGAAACTTTTTAGGATCCTTGTTGTATACATAATCAATATTTGAGAGGTTTATAACCTTCTTAGCGCCAACACTGCAAGCGGCGTGAACTGCAGCAAGGTCACTGCTGTTGCCTGGTTTCCAACCACCACCGATGATTATCGATTTGTCTGTTTTTAAAATGCTGTCAGGATCCATCACGATAAACGAGTGGGCAATATCTCCAAATGATACACGAAGCAACTCTGCATTAACGCGAGTAGTAGCAATGCCTATCCAATCAAGATCGATATTATTCGGGTTTGTTATTTTTTTTAATGCATCTATATAAGTACGAGCTGTGCTACCGCCTCCTGTTATAATAACAAAATTAAAACCTTTATTAGTATAATTTTTTATATTCTCTGTAAAACTTTTTAAGAAATCTACATCTATCTCATCTGGCACGATAAGTGATCCTCCTAGAGATATAACTATATATTCCTTTTCATTCATATTATATTCCTAGTGATGCAATTAATTCTTTATGAACAGCTTCTGGTTCCTGTTCGCCATTAACAGTATAAATAGTATAGTTACCTTTATCTTTAAAGTAGTACATAGCTGGGATAACATTATTTACATATTCGTCTATACGCTTTGTTATGCCTTCGTCGGTGTCATCTGTACGACCTCTTAACTTCATTCTTCTAATAGCTTCCTCTTTTTCTACGCTAATATAAATAATTTTAATATCTTCCCTTTTATAAAAATCCATAGACACCTCTAGTATTTCTGATTGAGTTACAGTTCTCGGAAAACCATCTACAATCAAATGAGAAGTAGGCTCCAAAGAAGAAACTAATTTATTTGTAAAAACACTTATAGTCAAAAAGTTTGGCTGGAGCTGTCCTTGCTCAAGAGTTGCCTTCACAAGATTCCCTGTATAACTACCACTTTCAATCATTTTTCTAAATTCTGACCCTGGGTAAACTGAAACTATCTCAGTGGAAGGGTCCTTATCTTTAAGATACTTCTTGAGTAAATCAACTTGAGTTCCTTTACCAGACCCAACTATTCCGAAAAATACAAATGTATAAGGTTTATTCATATGGTTTTATTATATACTAAACACCTACAAAAATAAAAATCCCATCTTATGGGATTAATATTCTCTCATTGATAATTGAGCTTCTACTTTTTTAATTAAATCCAAAACGACGGCCACAACGATAAGCAGGGCTGTACCACCGATAGCAAATGTCGCTATGCCAGTAATAGCTCTTACAATAAGTGGCAAGACAGCAATCAGGCCAAGGAAAACTGCTCCTGCGGTAGTAATACGATTCAATATTTTCTCTATATATTGTTGAGTTGCAGGCCCTGGACGAATTCCAGGAATGAAAGCCCCATTCTTTTGAAGATTAGTAGCCAGTTGTTCTGGATCAAAAGTAACAGCCGTATAAAAATAAGTAAATAAGAATACAAAAATAAAATACACAACGGAATATAACCAAAGGTTAGCAACAAACCATAACATGCCTTGAGAAATAGCGGCTAGTATATGGTTTGTACTTGTCGCAAAGAAGTTACCTATTAGTTGCGGGAATAATAAGACTGACAATGCAAAAATTATAGGAATAACACCAGCTTGGTTCACTCTAAGTGGTAAGTATGTCTGGGTTCCACCTGCAATCCTATCACCGCGTACTTGCTTAGCATAAGTTACAGGTATAGGTCTTTCTGCTTCGGTAACAACCACGACACCAGCTACAATTAATAATGATATAGCTAAGAATAGTATGTATACTGGCATATTGGCCATATCAAAGGTAAATAAGAATTGAGATATTTCAGTAGGCAAACCAGCAACGATACCTGCAAAGATTATAAGTGATACACCATTACCAATACCAAATTCAGAAATTAATTCACCAATCCACATTAGAAGCATTGAACCAGCTACAACTACAGAAATATTCGCAATCATTGAAAAGATAGATAAATCAACAATAATTCCTTGTTTCTTCAGTAAAATAATAAGTCCAAGTCCTTGTATAATTGCAAGTGGTACAGTTATGATACGACTAAGTTGAGTAAACTTTTTGCGTCCAATCTCTCCATCATCTTGATACATAGCTTTTAATTTCGGAGACATTATAGTTAAAAGCTGCATAATAATAGATCCTGTAATGTATGGACCAACACCAAGCATAATAATAGAAAGGTGGGATAGTCCACCACCAGTGAATATATTCAATACACCAAGGAATTGATTATTATTAAGAAAGGCTTTTAGTTTAAGAGCATCGATACCTGGTATCGGTATAATTGCAAGCAAACGGAATAAGATAAGTGCACCGAGCACGAATAATATACGAGACCGTAGGTCTTTGTCGGTAAATATCATTTTTATTTTATTCCAAACAGTTTCCATATATTATTTTATAGTTCCACCTGCTTTTTCGATTTTTGCTCGAGCAGATAGAGACACAGCACAATCTGAGACTGAAACAACTGTAGTTATTTCTCCACTACCTAGGATTTTTACTTTAGGGAAGACACCGCCAGATTTGCGAACCAATTTCATTTTAAATAATGATTCTGGATTAACAATCGCACCTTTTTCAAATATGTTTAATGCTCCTACGTTTATAGGTGCATATTTAGTATTAGCAGAGTTAAAGCGATAACCGCGAAGCTTAGGGATCTTCTTTATGATATCACGCATTTGTGGACGGCGCTTGTTACCCGCACGAGCTGTCTGTCCTTTACCACCGCGACCAGAAGTCTTACCACGTGTACCACCACGACCTACTTGTCGTGCTTTTTTGTTTGGATTTTCTCTTTTTAGTGTATTTAATTGCATATTGTGTATATTATAACTTAATTACTTTCTTCTACTATTTTATCTTTTGTTATTTCTTCTATAGGATCAGTAATTATTGGAGCATTTTTAGGTAAAGAATTTTTCGCACGAAGTTGATATAGTGTTGCATATGCTACTCTAGCATTATTTAATTTATTTTTACTGCCAGAATGTATTTTAGCAGTAATATTCTTCATACCTGCAAGGATAAGCATATCGCGAACAGTACTTCCAGCAACTAAACCTTTACCATGATTAGGTCGCATTGCTAACTTAGAACTACCATATTTTGCAGAAACTTCGTGTGGAATAGACATATCTTTGGTTGTCTTGATTTTAAACATATTTTTCTTTGCCTGGCGAAGTGCTTTAGCAATAGCAATAGCAGTATCTCCACCTTTTCCAGTACCTAGACCAACTGATCCCTTTTTATCACCAATGGCAATAGCTACTGCAAATGTCATACGGCGACCACCTTTAACAACACGAGTAACGCGACGGATTGAAACCATCTTTTGATCAAATTCTGGTTTTGGACGCTGAAAGAATGCACGAGGCTTACGCTCACCTCCTTCACGTCTTGGGCTGTTTGATTTATTATTGTTCGTATTTTGTTTTGGTTTTGTTGTATCCATACAATATTAAACTTAAAATTCTAATCCCGAAGTTCTAGCTGAGTCTGCAAGGGCTTTAATTCGTCCAGTATATTTAAATCCATTGCGATCAAATACAACCTTTTTAATTCCTTTTGCTTTTAAGGCTTTTGTTACTTGCTCTCCTACTAGGATAGCACGCTCTGTCTTGGATCCTTTAACTTTTGTTGCACCTGCTTTTTTAACAGGCATATCTGAAGCAGATACAAGAGTTTTCTTAGCCCCATCATCTATTACCTGAGCATATATATACTGATTTGAACGAAAAACTGAAAGACGTGGTGACACCTCTGTGCCAGACACTTTAGTTCTAATCTTTTTCTTTAATCTTATTCTTTTTTCTAATTTCTTGTTCATAGTATTTTAATTAAATGTAATTATTAATCTAATATTAGTAATTACTATGCAGCTTTCTTACCTTGCTTACGGCGAATAACCTCATCACTATAATGAAAACCTTTACCTTTATATGGTTCTGGTTTTTTCATTGCGCGAATTGATGCAGAAAATGAACCTACTAGTTCCTTATCTATACCTGAGATACTAATTTTGTTCTTTTCTGCAGTTACTGTTATACCTTCAGGAATATTTACTTTTACTTGATGAGAGAATCCGAGAGCTAAATTAAGGACATTACCAGCAACATCAGATTTAAAACCAACGCCATCTAATATAAGAACCTTTGTGTAACCAGTATTTACCCCGTCTACCATATTCTTCACATGTGAAGCATATGAACCCCAGAGAGCATTTACAGTTTTATTACCTTCTTTGTTTGGGGTGAAAGTTATCTCGTTGCCATTTATGTGTATAGTAACTTCTCCTGGAAAATCACGAGTAAGTGTTCCTTTTGGTCCTTTCACAGTGAAAACTGTGCCAGATAGTTTAACTTCTGTACCATTTGGAACTATAACTGTTTGTTTTCCTATACGTGACATATAATTTTAATTACCATAATTTAAATAAAACTTCTCCTCCAACCATCGCTTTTCTAGCTTCCTTGTCTGTTAAAATTCCTTTTGGAGTTGTAAGTACAGTCATACCATAACCATTCCTAGTAGGTCTGATTGCTTTCACTCCTTTATAAACTCGGCAAGAAGATTTCGAAACACGTTCAACTCCTGAAACTTTCGGAGTACCATCTACATACACAAGGCCAAGCTCAAGAACAGGAAAACCTTTTCTCATCTTTTTAGTAGCAGAAGATAAATACCCTTCTTTTACTAAGCATGTAGCGATAGCATCCTTAATCTTTGAGTAAGGAACTGTAACGAACTCGTGTGAAGCCACACTGCCGTTCTTTATCATATTCATCATGTTTGCGATTTGATCCATAAAATATTTATATTACCAACTTGATTTTCGAACTCCTGGAAGCATACCTTCGTTAGCAAGCTCTCGGAAACAGATACGGCAAATACCGAAATCTCTCATAAATGCGTGACCTCTTCCACAACGAAAACAACGGTTTGTCTCTCGTGTTGAGAATTTCGATTTCTTTAAATGTCTTGCTATTACTGATTTTTTAGCCATATATAATTAATTAGGGACAAATTCCCCTTCGTAATGATGCGATATCTCGTTCATTTGCTTAAATACTTTGATTTAACTAAGCACTTAAGTAGAAGAACGGATCTGTCATCAACGTCCCCTTATACTAGCAGATAGATATAAGTAAGTCAATAATGCTTAAATTATCTTGAATAATACTTAATAATATGTCACTATGATAGAAAACGATAAATTATGGAAAAATTTAATAACGGTATGCTGTTATTCTTTAACACCATATCACCTTCTGTAAAGGAAGATTTAAAAAAAATATTTCGTCTTTTAAAGATTATCAAACAACGCAGAAAGATTGAGGAATCCCATGTTGGATTTTTTAAAAAAGTATTCCTTAGGTTGGGATTAGTAAGTTATTCTCCATTATTCAAAAGATTGCTTGCTGATTTAGAAGAACATAGGCTGAACGTATATAGTAATGCAGCCAAACTTCTAAATACCAATAAGGCAGAGGAATATTTTAAAATTGGCAAGGAAGTGGAGAGCGTTGATTATGATCTTAAATTAAGACTGGATAATTACTTTTTAGCTATGAAAGGATTATACGATCCTTTCAGAATAGCAAATTTTTCTGTTTTTCCTTAACCTATTAAAGAATAAAATCTCTAATTATAATTTATTTATAGTTAGAGATTTTTTATAAGTTTAATGATTTTAAATCATTGTCCAACACAATAATTCATTTGGGCTTTAGTAGGGTATGTACTATAGTAATAATCATATCCACTAAAATAACATGAATTTTGTGTGGCAATATCTGCAGTAGTTGGATTTTCTAGGTTTACCCATATTGTATAGTGGTCTGCATTTGCGTAAATCATATAACCTGATTGTGTAGAACCATTTGATGTTATCTGTCCTGTAGGATCGACAGCAATGCCCCCAATAACCTTGGCATCGACTAAACCTTGAGCAACGGAACCCGCGCTACCACCATACGAGGGGTAATCGAACCAACCGATTCCGCCAGAACCATATGCCGTACCTGTACAATTCTGCTTAACTACATAAGTGCCACATTTTGAATAATATAATTCGAGTGCATTTCTAATTTGAACAACATCAGACTTACGTCTAGCATCTCTAGCTTTTGATCGAGCAGCATCCAAAGAAGACATGATAATACTTGCTAAAAGACTTATTATAGCTATAACTACTAAAAGTTCAATTAACGTAAATCCTTTCTTAAAAAATATTTTATCTTTCATAATTAATTCATTATCTTGGGATTTGATTTAGTTCTGGTCCAATTTCTACTTTTACGTGTTTTTTAAATAGACCATTCCTTCCACCAAACGAAAGAAACAAAGCAATAGTTATAGATATAATTACAAAAATCAAAAGAATTTTTTCTGCTTGTTTTTGTTCTTTTATTGCACCACCAGAATATTTAATTAATAATTTAACCATACCAGGAGTATCGTCGATATTATAATTTTTTGTTGTAGGTTTATTTATTTTTTCGGTGGTGGATTTTATTTCAAATTCTTCTAGAGCTTGATTTATATCTGAATTACCTATTATATTGACTTCGTTATCCATATAGATAATTATACATAATATATTTAAAACACAAAAACTATAGACTTTTTTAATCAAAAAGTGTCTATTATTATTTAGGTTTATGTACTTTTACATTTTCATCTCATCAAAAGCACTGGAAAGAATTTCAAGCATTTTATCATAGCTGACATTGCTACGACTTTTTGCATACAGATATAAAAAGTTGCCAACAATTTCAATATTTAGTTCAAATGGTAACTCATAAATTTTCTCCATAAAATCAGGTGATAGCAATTCAAATGAACTAATCTGGTCTTCTTTATTTGCCCATAGGCAGAACTTCCTATCGAAATCATTACTCTCAGTCTTAATGCGCCTTAAACCATTGGGATTGAAGTTAAACAGGGTCCGCTTTTTCCTAACGAGAATATCTTTATAAGATATGGGTAATATGGTCTGAGCGACAACATAGTTACTAGAAATATTAGAATTCGTATTGGGTATAAATGTATAAAATTCAACAATTTTATCTTTATGTAAACCAATAACGTGATTATTTATATCTGAATTTTTAAAATTATTGGCACTAAATATTACTCCATGATTAGGCATCATTAACCAGCCAAAGTCTGGATCATAGAAGAATTTATTGTTTCGAGCAAAATCTATTATTTGCTGTTCATTCATTCTAAAATCTGCTGTCGATTGCTCTATCAAACCAAGCTTCCAAATACCATCAACCTTAAAGAAATTCCAATATTCTGTGAAGCTACTATTGTCAGTATAGAGCGTACTTTGAGTCGAAGTATCTATCAGCTTGTCGTGGGCAGAAGCATTTACTTCTATTACAAAAGAATCTCTAGAATTATCAGTGTTGTCATTTACCTTTAAAATATTCAAACTATGAATTGAAACGGCGGACATTAGATTCTGTCTTTTTTCACTTTTTAAAACATTTAATTCTAGATACATTCTTTGGTAATAATCTTCTGTGAGATATTCTTTCATTGATTCAGTATTAAAATCGCTCCAGTCTTGCTGGAATTTCATAAACACTTCTGTAACTCTATGCTTGAGTGCTACTTCATCCCAGCTTGGATCTGTGGCCTCTGCTTGTTTTATTAATTTTTGAGTTGCTTTTAATTTTTGTTTCTTAGAATAACTTTGATATATGCCTATTATTATAAGTATGATAACAATAGCAATCGTTATAAAGATAGATGCTGGATCGTTAGAACCTGATCCACCAGTCCCACTACTAAAGCTACCACCTCCGAATCCTCCCCCACCTCCGCCGCCGCTAGAACCGCCTCCACCACCACGAGCAAAAACACTTGCTGTGTCAATTATAAAAATAAGTAACCCAAAAATTATTGAGTAAAACATAAATGAATTATAGCATATTAAAATCCCTCAACATTAATGTTGAGGGATTTTAATAATTCATTATTTCTTGAATGGAATTCCGATAAGTTCGAAGAATTCTGTTGCTTCTTGTTTTGTTTTAGCTGTGGTAACTAAAGTAATAGCTAAACCGAAAATATCTTTAATATCTTCATCTCCTGTCTCAGGGAAAATAGTATGCTCTTTGATACTCATTGTTAGGTTGCCGATATTATCGACAATCTTACGATCTATACCACGAAAATCTTTCGTACGAGGAATGGCTACGTTGATAAGCTTATCTAAGAATCCGTACATACGAGCGCCGCGTAGTGTTACAAGCACACCAATAGGGTCACCAAGACGGACTTTAAAGCTGGCAATAGATTTCTTTGCTCCACGTGTAGCTGGTTTCTGTCCAGTAATTTTGGCTAAACGCTCCATAATAAATTTATTGCGATCTTTATCACGTTTAATACCGCTACCTGTGCCTGAAGAGATAACCACTTTCACTAGGTGAGGGCTAGCCATAACATTCTTATAGCCATGCTTAGCTTTAAGTTCTGTGTATGCTTTCTTTTCTTTTTGTTTAACTGTTTCCATAATAATTTAATTAATCTTGCTTTTTAACATTAGATACATTTATTGGCATTGCTATTTCAAGGATTTGACTTTGTTCACCAGTAGTCTTAGCTTTACGGGTTTTCTTTCTCATATTCACACCCTCAACAACGACTTTATTCTCAGCAGGAATAGCCTTTAATACTTTACCTTTTTTGCCTTTACTTGCACCGGCAATCACTATTACATTGTCTCCTTTCTTGATTTTCATAATATAAATATAGTTATATAACTTCTTGGGCTAAAGAAATAATCTTCTGGTAGCCTCTCTCTGCTAGCTCGCGTGGTATTGGTCCGAAAACACGTCCACCCTTTGGGTCTTGTTTATCTTTTTCCAAAATAACAACAGCGTTATCATCAAAACGAATATAAGATCCGTCTTTTCGTCGAAAAGCTTTCACTGTTCGTACAACAACTGCTTGGTGAACATCTTTCTTTTTAACACCTTTACGAGGTTCTGCAATTTTTACAGATATTATAACCTTATCACCAATACTAGCATAACGACGTCGTGATGAGCCAAGCACCTTGAAAACCTTTCCGACTTTACCGCCGGCGTTATCTGTAATATTTACTACTGTTCCATCTTGTATCATATAATTATGCTATTACTTTAAATTTCTTATCTTTTGATATTGGTCGAGTTTCTTCTATTTCTACAATATCACCAACTTTCTTACTGTTATTCTCATCGTGTGCTTTGTATTTATTATCTTTCTTGATTCTTTTACCATATTTAGGATGTATCACAAAGCGAGTAACTTTTACTACAACGGTCTTATCCATCTTATCTGAAGTGACTACTCCTTTTAAAATTTTATTTGATTGTTTATTTTTTGTATCCATAATAATTATCTAGCAACAATGCGAGTTGTAATTGGTAATTTAGTACCTGCTTTACGAAGGGCTTCTTTAGCAATAGCTTCAGTCACACCATCAACCTCAAAAAGTATTCGGCCTGGTCGTACATCAAGACAGTATCCTTGTGGATCACCTTTACCTTTTCCCATTCCTACTTCTGCAGGCTTTGCTGTAAAAGGTCTGTCAGGGAAAACACGAATCCACATACGTCCACTTTTACCAATAGTTCGTGAAGTAACCTTACGTGCAGATTCTATCTGATTTGAACGAATACGTCCACCCGCAGTAGCTTTTAAACCATAAGAACCAAAGGCAACTGTAATACCACGAGTATCTGGTGTTACCTTTGTCATATCTTTACGGCCTGTCTGCCATTTTCTAAATTTTACTTTTTTAGGGATTAACATAAAATAATATTATTTCTTATTGTCATTAAAAACTTCTCCACGATATATCCAAACTTTGATACCAATATCGCCATAACTCATATGAGCTTTTTCTCGCGCAAAATCTACGTCAGCACGGAAAGTCTGAAGTGGTATTGAACCACGTTTTATCTGTTCGCTTCTAGCAATTTCTGATCCGGAAAGACGTCCTCCTACATAGATACGTGCACCTTTGACACCACGGGCAGCCATAATCTTCTCAATAGCTTGTTTGATAACACGTCGATAAGGTAGACGCTTTTCTAAACCTTCAGCAATCATACATGCGACAATAGCAGCATCGGCATCAGGGTTAGCAACTTCTACAATATCAAATTTAAAATCCTCCGGTATAGATACTCCTCGTTTCTTCATTGCAGTAACCAAGTCTGCTTTTAATTTCGCAGCACCTTCACCTGAGCGTCCTATAATCATACCAGGTCGTGAAGTATGTACCATTATTTTTGTAGATTTAACATTACGTTCTATTTCTATGCGAGAAACATAAAAACCACGAAGTTTTTTAACAAGAAATTCTCGGATAACTACATCGCTAGCAAGTAATGTTTTATATTTCTTATCAGCAAACCAGCGTGACTTCCAGTCACGAATGATTACTAACCTATGTGCGTATGGATGGACAACTTTTGACATATATTATTTATCTTCTTTAGCCTTAATATTTTTTTCTTTTACTGGTTTTTTGATTTTTGATTTTGATGCTTTCTTTTCTTTCTTCTCTTTCTTTGAATCATCTTTTTCAATAAGAGTAACCATAACATGGCTTGTACGCTTGTTGATACGAGAAGCTGATCCGCGTGCTCTTGGCATACTTCTTTTTAGCACAATACCTTTATTTACAGTAATATTCTCTATGAATAGATTCTCTTCTGAGATACCAGCAGTTTTAGCATTAGATACCGCAGACCCGATGAGCTTCATTATAGGTCCTGACGCACGCTTAGGGAGAGCATCAAGATGCACAAAAGCATCTGCAACCCTTTTGCCTTTTAGTAAGTCTCCTACTATGCGAACTTTTCGTGGGGACTGTCTGTAGTTTTTTAAAAATGCTTTCATTTGTTATTTCTTTTTAGTATCAGTGGCTGATTTAGCTGCTTTTGCTGCGGAAATCTCGGCTTCTTTTTTCTTCTCTTCTAATTCTTTCTGCATTTTACCTCCGTGTCTGACAAACTTTCTTGTTGGCGAGAATTCACCAAGTCTGTGTCCTACCATATCTTCACTAACTAGGACTTCGACGTGGGTTTTACCGTTATGAACACCAAAAACAAATCCAACCATTTCAGGAGATATGACGCATGGGCGTGACCATGTCTTTATCATACCTGTTTCGATAGGCTTTTTACCGGCAATCTTTTTTAGAAGCCGTTCATCAACATATGGACCTTTTTTTAGTGATCTTGTCATTTAGTGTTATGTTTGCAATATAAATAAGCTCTTGTGAGCTCGTCCGTCTATACTATCAAATATAAAAATAAAGTCAAATACTATTGATATAATCTGACATTGTTGTGTGGCGTCTTCTAGTTAACAAGTGCTAGTATTTTGGGTAAGAAAATTATCAATCCGACGATACCGGCCATAATAGCAGTTATTAGGACCGCACCTGCAGCGACATCTTTTGTGTCACGAGCATATGGATGATAAGTGGGACTCGTAAGATTAATATCTATTTCTATAGCTGTGTTGATTGTTTCTGCTAAAATAACAAATCCAATTGAGAATATTATTAATACCCACTCTACTCCAGATATTTGCAATATAAAACCCAAATACACAGCTAGCACTCCAAAAAATATATGTACCCACGTATTATGTGCAGTTCTGATAAAGACACCAATACCTCGCCAAGCATGCGTCGTGCTTTTAAGCCTAGAAATTATTGAAAAACGTTTTTTTTCTGCAATTTTTTTATCCATATTAGATTCCAAATATAAAACTTATAATTAATGGTAGAGAAGCGATATATTCCATTATAATGATTACTTTTGCAAATTTATAAACACTTTTATTTTTTGTAAAAACAATTAAAAGACTTGGTATTAGAAACAAAAATGAAGGCAAAAGGAGAACTGGCGGAAAATATTCATTTACTCTAAGAGTAATAAGGGTGTACACATAAAAACCAAGCTGAACACACGCTAATATAAAAACTATTGTTGATTTATGAAATTCCTTCAATTGAGAACTGGAGTTCTGTGGAAGCGGAACTGGTGGAAGATTTACGAGTTGTGGTTCCATATGTTATTAAGATTCTTTAATAACTTGGCGTTTTTGAATGTAATATATACCGTATGTACAAAGAGCTATGAGAGCAAGCATAACTATATAGAATTCGAAGGTTGTGTGATGATTAACAAAATAAACACTAATTTGAAGGAGTAATTGTAAAGAAAGAATAATACTAACAACATAATACGGGACTAGAGCTATAGCATACTTTTCCTTACGGGGACCTATAAGCATATTCGTCACCAGAGCCAAAGCTAAGAAAAAAATAATAATAATTCCGTGCACAACAATCACGGCCATATTATCAAAGTAATCAAGAGGTGGTGCTACTAAAAGTCTACCAGCATCATAGAGAATACGCTCGGCTAAAGCAAGGATCGAAAGGCCTAGTAAAGTGACAATAAAACCACCTACTGTGGTGAATTTAGTTTTAAAAATATTATTATTATTTTGTTCTATTATTAGTGACATAATTTTAAGCTTTAATATATTTTTGGACAAAAAGAATTGAACCTGTTAATACCAGAATAATAAGGATTAAGACAATATAAACTCCGTATGTAGCGCTCGTATTTAGAATATATTTACTTGTGTCCCATAGCAACCTTACAAGTAGAGCAGCACTTACTAAAAAGTATGGTTGTGATACTAACAAAAAACGTTTACCAGTATTAATGAAAGATTCGTGTAAGATAAAGGCAATAAGAATAAATGGAATAACAATCAGAACATCGAAAATTAACTGTGAGTTTATGGTGTTAGTATAATAACTAGCATCATCAATGACCTTGTTTAATAAAATCATAATAGCCGCAACAAGCACAATGGCTAAACCAACTGAAAATGGTGAATTATATTCTGGGCCAGTATGAACAAACTCTCCATATGATTGATTTGTAACTTCTTCTGCTTTAGCGGTATTGTTTGAAACTGCACCAAAGTTAGCTGGAGCTACTGGTGCATTAGCAGAGAGAGTATTATTTGTAAGTTTTACATAAGAAAAAGCTTCATCAATATCATGTGGTTGCCAGCCATTTTTAGCTAAGACATCGCGGATAGTTGATTCAGAATATCCTTGACTCTGAACGGTCTCAATATAATGGGTGAGTTGTTCGTTTACCATATACACTTTCATTATACTCTTTACTTAGATTAGTGCAATAAAAATACCCATATAATATGGGTATTTTTATGTCTACTTTTTAGCTTTACCGACACGTCTACGAGAAACAATCCAATTATTTGAATACTTTTTAGGTGTGCGAGTTTTCTGACCTTTACCGGATGGCTTACCCCACTTAGTCTTAGCACGTCGAAGTCCACGTCCTTGTGCTCCTTCACCTCCTCCGTATGGGTGATCAACTGGGTTCATAGCGCTACCTCGAACTGTTGGGCGAATACCCTTCCAACGTGAACGTCCTGCTTTGCCAAAATTTTGAAGTTTGTATTCAGAGTTTGATACCTCACCAATACAAGCATAGCAATTCTCAGGTATTTTACGAACTTCAGTGGATGGCATTTTAATATTTGTATATCCACCATCATTTGCAACAACTTGTCCAAACACTCCAGCTGAGCGTCCGATCTTTGCGCCATTGCCTGGCTTTATTTCTATATTGTAAACAAATGTACCTACAGGAATGAATTTAAGAGGAAGGCGGTTAGCAACGGTTAACGGAGCTTTTTCACCTACAATGAATTTGTCACCTACTTTTACAGACTTTGGTACAATAACATATCGTTTCTCTCCATCTGCATACATGGCAAGACTTATAAAGGCATTACGATTAGGATCGTACTCAATAGATGAAATTTTTGCAGGGATGTCGTGTTTATTATATTTAAAATCTATCTCACGATAAAGTCTTTTATGTCCACCACCTTTATGACGAGTCGTGATACGTCCTTGGTTATTACGACCAACTGATCTTTTAAAACCACGAGTTAAAGATTTCGTAGGTTCGCTCTTAGTAAGAACATTACGGTAAGAGACAGTTGTTTGATTGCGTCTTGATGGTGTTGTAGGTCTGTATTTTTTCATATTGATATATTATACAAAGGCTATTTTATCTCCTTTTTTTAGATGCACGACCGCTTTCTTGCCTCCTTGCTTTGTTCCGATAATTCCACGGCGAAGAATAACTTTTTTTGTAATTTGCGTTACAGATATTTTTATAGGCTCGACACCGTATACATACTTTATAGCCTTTTTTATTTCATTCTTGTTTGCTTGAGGTTTTACATTGAAAGTATATATACCTTTATCAGCAAAAATAGCAGATTTCTCTGTAATACGTGGACCAATAATAAGAGGGTGTGTCTTACCTTCAGTCTTTTTTTCTGTCTTTGATTTTGTTTTTTTTGTTTCCATATTTATTTTAAAACAATTATTTTATTTCTTTTCTACCCTCTTTTCTGATTTGCCAATTAAGAAAGAAAAGCTTTCAGTTGGCTGTGAAATAATAACATACTTGTAAGAAAGCAAATCTACAGGATTAATATTCCTAACTTCATCAACTTCTATATTAGGTAGATTTGCAAAACTTTTCTTTAATGTTTCATTCTTAGCTGGAATAGTGAGGTAAACATTCTTTTTCTTAGTACCAAACATTTTTTCAAATCCAGAAACTTTACTTAAATCATTTAATACTTGTGAAGCATCCTTTGTCTTAATATTTTTTAGTGTAAGTTCTTCAAGGAAAAGTATTTGCCCACGTCGCAATTTCTCAGAAAGAACAGTATAGAGTGCTTTTGTTCGCATTTTCTTGTTAATTTTCTGTTCGTAGCTTTTATCATTGCGAGGTCCGTGAGTTATACCTCCACCTTTCCATATAGGTGAGCGTGAAGAACCATGACGAGCACGTCCTGTGCCTTTCTGGCGCCAAGGTTTTTTACCACCACCACTAACTTCTCCACGAAACTTGGTGTGGGCTACAGGAGTACGAGCATTAGCTTGCATAGCTGTAACTACCTGGTGAACAAGGTCTCCATTCCAAGGAATATTAAAAACTGATTCCGGCACAGTGAGCTTGCCTACAGATTTACCTTTTTGATTGTATATTTGTGTTTCCATCATATATGAATAATTATAGTCCGATTATTTCAACAAGCGTCCCTTTGCGCCCTGGAATAGCACCTTTAACTAATAACTGATTATTCTCTTTATCTACTCCGACAATTTCCAAATTTCTAACAGTAATACGATCACCTCCTGTGCGTCCTGCCATTCTCATTCCTTTTGGAACTTTATTACGAAGCCCTCCACCAATTGAACCAGGCTCACGTTCTGAGTGTTTCTGTCCGTGAGATCTAGGACCTCCATGGAATCCATGACGTTTAACAACACCTTGGAAACCTTTACCTTTTGACAATCCAGATACAGTAACAACATCGCCTTTAGCAAAGACATCGACAGTGATTCGATCACCAACAGCAACTTCCTCAATATCTCGGAATTCACGTAAATGCTTGAAAGCACTTGCCTGCGCAGGCAGGCTACCATCCTCATTTTTCTGCGATGGCAAGATATGACCTAAATGAGCTTTTGTAGCTCTGTTTACTTTTTGTTCATCGAATGCTACTTGTATAGCAGTGTATCCATCAACATCAGGATTTTTGACTTGGGTCACGACAAGTGGCCCAGCTTCTACAACTGTTGCGGGGATTACAGTGCCGTCAAGATCAAAGCACTGCATCATATGCTGTTTTTTACCAAGGATAAATTTCATAAAATTATATATTACATCATCTTTACATCTATATCGACACCGGACGGTAGGGATAGGTTTGTAAGTGCTTCGATAGTCTTTGCGTTAGGGTTTAATATATCGATAACACGTTTGTGAATTCTTATTTCAAATTGTTCACGAGCATTTTTAAATACAAAAGAAGATCGGTTGACTGTATATTTTTTGATTTCAGTCGGTAGTGGAATTGGTCCTACTATCTTCGCATCATAACGTAAGGCAGTGTCTATGATTTGCTTTACTGATGCGTCAAGTATCTTATTCTCATAAGCGCGTACGCGAATACGGAGTTGGACAATTGCATCTTCTTTTGATTTCTTAACTGCTTTTTTATTTTTAGTTTTTAATTCTGTTGTTGACATTAGACTTGTTTATAAAAATATAAATATGCATTTATATTTTTATAAAATTTCTGCTTATTTAATGATTTTCGTTACAACACCTGCACCGACAGTCTTACCACCTTCACGTATAGCGAAGTGCATTGACTCTTCAAGTGCAACTGGGGTTACGAGTTTGACTGAAAGCTTTACTGTATCACCAGGCATAACCATTTCTACACCAGCAGGTAAAGTTGATTCACCTGTTACGTCTGTAGTACGGATATAGAATTGTGGTTTGTATCCAGTAAAGAATGGAGTGTGGCGACCACCTTCCTCTTTTTTAAGAACGTAAACTTCACATTCAAATTCTGAGTGAGGAGTAACTGTACCCGGCTTTGCTAGAACTTGTCCGCGAGTAATATCTTCTTTTTTGATACCACGGATAAGAATTCCGGCGTTATCACCAGCCATACCTTCTTTAAGATTCTTGTTAAACATTTCAATACCAGTAACAGTAGTTTTCACAGTGTCTTTAATACCAACGATTTCTACGTCTTCACCAACTTTTATAACACCGCGTTCAATCTTACCAGTAACAACTGTACCACGTCCTTCAATTGAGAATATATCTTCAATAGGCATTAGGAATGGCTTTGTAATATCACGCTCTGGGACTGGAATATAAGAATCAAGAGCTGAAACAAGTTCAAGAACTTTAGTAGCCCATTCATCAGTATTGTCTTTAGATTCAAGTGCTTTTAAAGCTGAACCTCGGATAACAGGAGCGTTTGCACCATCAAAACCTTGCTTTGTAAGCAATTCACGAATTTCTTCTTCGACAAGATCAATCATTTCTGTATCGTCAACCATATCGCATTTGTTTAGGAAAACGATAATTCTTGGCACACCGACTTGTTTAGCAAGGAGAACGTGCTCACGAGTCTGAGGCATAGCACCATCAGTAGCAGCAACAACAAGAACAGCACCGTCCATTTGGGCAGCACCAGTAATCATATTTTTAATATAGTCAGCGTGACCAGGCGCATCAATGTGAGCGTAGTGACGTGTAGGAGTCCAATATTCATTATGGGAAAGCGCAATAGTAATACCACGAGCTTTTTCCTCTGGAGCAGAGTCTATTTGACCAACATCTTTGATTTTAGCACCATATCCTTCGCCAGCTTTTGAAACAACTGACAAAATAGCTGCTGTTAATGTTGTTTTTCCGTGGTCAACGTGACCAATAGTTCCCACATTTACGTGTGGTTTGTCTCTGTTAAATTCTTCTGCCATATATTTTATTGGTTGATAAGGATAACGGAAGCTTATATTATAGCCCTATTACCGATACCAACATAAATTAATAATAAATTAAATGCACCCCGCCGTGGCAGGGTTAATCTCAATGACTCTTATACTAGCAAATATAAAAATAAAGTCAAATAAATAAAAAACCGCTTGCTAAATGCTAAGCGGTTTTTGAAATCTTTGATTAAGAATTAATGCGGTTTTATAAAACCCGAGTTTGATTTTAATGGCTCAGATGAATATCTTGGTACTGTATTACTAGAGGAGCGACCATAAGAGGTATTGATATTGCGTCTCATAGTGTACTTCAACCAATAACCACCATTATAAATTTGGGAAGTGTCAGCCCATTCCCATTTGGTCGAAGTAAGACTAAACAATCTATTCGTAGATGCTCCAGTCTTATCTTTTGAGGTAAGATTTTTACCATCTGGAGATATTTTCCAGTCCCAAGAACCGTACAAAGTATTAGGGGGAGTAGTATCACAAGGATGAGCTCCAGCATATTCTTTGACAGAGTCTTTAGTAAAAATGAACTTAACATCCCTAAAGCATTGCGGGATTGGTTGGTATGATACCCAAACCCTATTAACAGAGGAATCTCCCGATAAGTAACCCAATTGTTGTAATTTTTTGAGTACAGTATCAGTTTCACCTAGACTGTCAGTGGAAAAGTACCATGTACCTAAAATCGCATTATTCATTGAGTCTAACTGTCCCACAGTCAGTGAGTCAGTAAACCCTACACTCAGGGAATAATTTGCATTTATTTTGGTAAAATCATACTGATAAGGCCCGGTAATTACACCTGTTAAAATATTAACCCCATTAACATCTATTTGGTTAATATTATATCCCGTATTTGCGGTAATAATATATGAAACATTACTCCCAGGCTGGATATTCGTTGTACTATCGCTAGATGATACAATGCCATACTCTCCAGAGATAGTTCCATGTTTCCCAACTGTAATTGTAATTGTATATTTTACAGGTGGTGGCGTTGGTAAAGGAGTTGGTGTTGGCGTAGGAGTAGGTGTTGGTTGCTCCTTAGGCTTTTGGCAACTGAAAGCAACTGTGCTTAAAATTGCAATGATCCAAAACTTTTTCATGATTATATTTTTAAAATGTGAAGAAATCGTTGTTTAACAAAATAGTAGGATATTATAACAAATTTGTCAAGACAAAAACATTAAATTGTCTTATAAAACAAATTAAAAAAACAGCCTTTCAAGACTGTTTTTTTAATTAAAAAGAATTATAAGGTCTAGTTACAAGTAGAATATGAACCAGGTGATAGTGAATTTACTGAAATCGCATCAGTAAGAGTGTATGACCTAGAAGGGAATGAAGTAGACATTGGACCTGTGACATTTTTACAAGATATCAATGTACCATTCACTGATAATCCTAGCTGACTACCTGGTGCAATACTTGAACCAGTTATATTCACACTAATAACTCCTGTAAATGCATTATGTGTGCCGTATACATTACCAGATGCTGGACTTGGTGATTGAGTAAACCCTGAAATACCGGATACTGCTAATAATTGATTATAGTTTGGTGATACAGTTACTGAACCTGGAGTATTACAAAGCACAAGTTTGCCA
>JAGWLB010000021.1 GCA_028865035.1 Patescibacteria group bacterium
TCCCACTCAAGATACTACACCATCTAGTCCTTTAGGAATGCAACAGAGAATAAACCAGATTAATAATCCATTTAAGCAATGAAATCATTTTTTTTAGTCGCGCTTTTTAGCGTTTCAGGATGGGGGCAGACGACAAGTTCTCCGCAGACCCCATCTTCAAATAGCACACTTCAGGGCCAATCAATTGGTACACAAATTCAAGCCAATTCCACAAGAACCCAATTACAAGAATTATTAAAAGGTAATGCCACAATAACTGGAAATCCTACTTTTACTGGAAATGTTACTTTTTCAACAATAACTGGAAATCCTACTTTTACTGGAAATGTTACTTTCAATGGCCCAGTCAATATTTTAGGAATTACTAACGGGTCAACTGCATCCGCGGGCTTTGTGGGGGAATATATCAGTAGTACACCTGCCGCCAATGTTGCTCCGGGCAGCTTCGGTAATTATGTCCCTATCGCTGCGATAAATATAAGTTCTGGCGATTGGCAAATTACAGCCTGTGCTTTGTGGCAAGCTGGAACTTCGGCGAACGTTACGCAAGTAGCAGCAGGAATTAGCCTAAATTCAACTAGCCTAGATAATGGGCTATATACAGATTACATCTCATATAACGGTGGTTCTGGAAATGTAACTTCTTGCCCTCCACCTCGTCGTATAAATACAAGTTCAAACAAAACAGTTTATCTGATAGGTGAATCAAATTACGGAACACTTGGAACAATGGTGTGGAATGGCCAAACATCAATCATTCAAGCAAACAGGGTGCGTTAAAATGAAAAAAATAATTATCGCAGTTTGTTTGATGTTGACGGCGTTGGGAGCGCGGGCGGCACAATAGTAGAAGAATTTTGGTAAAGGAGATATATGAAAAAATTAATTATTGCGATTGGATTGTTGTTAATATCAATTAAAGTAAAGGCTGCAAATCCTTATATCCAAGGGTTATGGACAAAAGATAATCCTATTTATACGACACAAGTCGTAATGCTACATACTAATAACTTATCGTATGATAGAATGGCTACTGAAATCGCGCCTATTTACCATCCTTTAAGTGCCGGTAGTCTTTGTAAATATGCACCTTTATCTTTACAGCCATATTGTCCTGAAGAATCTTGGGCCTTATCAATCGGCGGCAGCTATGCAGCAGCAGGCTTTCCAGAAGGCGGCAATGGAAGTCTTGCCGGAGGTTTTGGAGTAAATTTACTTGATACTGCAAGAGCGTACCTATCAAAAGCATTAGAATCATCCTCTAACCTAAAATTAGACGTACTCGGCGCGATAGTAGACCCTGTAAATGGTCAACAAAAAGGATTAAGTCTATTTGCTTCTTATCAATGGCAAGATAATCAAATTCATCCTGGAAAATTCTCTCCTAGATGGGCTTTTGGATTGGGTTACGCCTTCTAAATGTATGAAAATTAAAGATTGGATGATACCTATTTTAATCGCCGCACTTGGTTTTGCGGTAGGATACGGTAAAAATTTAGATAGCGTTGGAAATCTAAATACAAGAGTTACCAAGCTTGAGACATTCCAAGATGATGCGACTAGCGAATTAGGTCAGATAAATGGCAAGCTAGACATACTTTTATCATATCACAAAAAATGAACGATTTTTTATTAAATGACAGGGCGATTTTGGCAATAGAAACTTTGTTGTTACTGCCTTTCATTATTTGGTTATTATGGCAATAGGAGATTAAAATGCACAATATAATTAACATGCTATTATCGCACCTGGTAGCAGAAGCTAGTGGTGGTATAGGACTTATAGTATTGGCAGGTATAGGAAAATTCATTCAAAATTCGCTCAATAATCGCTTTAAAGAG
>JAGWLB010000012.1 GCA_028865035.1 Patescibacteria group bacterium
ACACCTTGGGGTAAACCTGTAACTGTAGTAATAGCACTATTGGGTGAAGTTATGGTTGCTCCACTTTTGTAGTCAGTTGAGACTTCACTCCATTGGTATGTACCTGATGAACTAGCACTACCATTTAGAGTAGCAGTTGAGGTTTGAGTGAGATAGATTGTTTGATCTGGACCGGCGTTAGCAATTGGTGCGGCTGATACACTTGTGGTTGATAATACAAATAGAGAGAGGAAGATAGATGAGGTGATAAGTAGACATTTCATTAGAAATAAAATAAATACATTACTTGTAATGTATTTATTTTAACATCTATATAGATAGTTGTATATATAAGTATTTACACAATGAATTATAAATATAATATATCTTTATATTATATATCCAAATTAGCCATCTTTGCATTAGACTGTATGAAGGCTTTACGAGGAGGAACCTCAGAACCCATAAGCATATCGAAAATTTTACTTGCATCTTCTACATCATTTATTGCAACTTGTTTTAAAATCCTCCTGCTCGGATCCATGGTTGTTTCCCAAAGTTCTTCAGCGTTCATTTCTCCTAAACCTTTATATCGTTGTATGTGAATTTTTGTAGCCTTCTTTGTTTTAGTTACTTCGTCTTCCTCTTCAATTTCTAGTTCGATTGTTTCATTCTCTTCATTTGCAGATTCAGATAAAAGATCTTCTAATGACGGAGCATCTTTACCTAGTAGTCGATCGCGTTCTTCATCAGTGTAAGCATACGATACTTCTTTTCCTTTTTTAATTTTAAATAAAGGTGGTTGAGCTATGTATACATAACCAGCATCAATAACTGGCCTAAAATATCTATACATTAGAGTAAGAATAAGCGTTCGAATATGTGCACCATCAACATCAGCATCAGTCGCAATAATTATTTTATGATAACGCATTTTATCGATATCAAATGTATCACCAATAGAAGTACCCATAGCAATGACTAAGTTCTTAATTTGTTCTGAGCCTAGCATTCTATCTAGACGAGCTCTTTCAACATTTAAAATCTTTCCACGGAGAGGTAGTATTGCTTGCATTTTTCTATCACGTCCCATTTTAGCAGTGCCACCAGCAGAATCCCCTTCTACGATAAAAAGTTCTGCTTCTTCAGCGCTTTTAGTCTGACAGTCAGCTAGCTTACCTGGAAGCGTCATACCTTCAAGTGCTCCTTTTCTAAGCACTGAATCTTTTGCAGCTTTTGCAGCTTTACGTGCTCTAAGAGCAAGAATAGATTTATTAATAATATTTTTAGCTTCGTCTGGATTTTCTTCAAGAAAAGTACTAAATGCATCTCCAAAAACAGTAGCCACTGCGCCTTGAGCTTCAGTAGAACCTAACTTTGCTTTTGTTTGACCTTCAAATTGTATTTCACGAAGCTTGACCGATATAACAGCCATTAGCCCTTCCAGGACATCATCACCAGTAAAAGCTCCATCAGCTTCTTTAACCATATTATTCTTCTTACTATATGTATTAAGTACACGAGTTAGAGCCATTTTAAAACCAGTAACGTGTGTTCCGCCTTCTGGGTTATAAATATTGTTTGCAAATGGTACTATGTGAGAATTTACATCATCTACATACTGTAAAGCTATTTCAACTCCAACATTGTCAAGTTCACGTTCTACATAAAAAACACTTGGGTGAATAAGCTTTTCTGATTTATTATAAAATTTAACTAAAGAAACAAGACCTCCTTCAAAATAAAAAGTCGTTGATGGTAATTCAAACCCTAATTCAGAAAACCAAAAAATATCTTTCTTGTATGTAGATTCTAGAGGATTTTCTATATTAGGAAGTTCACGTGCATCTATGATATCTATTCGTAAGCCACGAACAAGATATGCTTGCTGACGTAAATGATTCACAATTGTACTCCAATCAAATTTAACTTGTTTGAAAATCTCTTCGTCAGGAGTAAAAGATATAACAGTTCCGTGTTCTTTTGAATTACCTATTTTCTTTACGGCAGCCTTACGTTTGCCTTGAGAGTACTCTTGCATATACCTGCCACCATCTCGATAAACTTCAGCTTTTGTATATACAGAAAGTGCATTAACCACTGAAGCTCCAACACCATGGAGTCCACCAGAAACTTTATAGCCACTGTCATCGCCACCAAATTTACCTCCTGCGTGAAGAGTTGTCATCACAGTCTCGAGAGCAGAAACTTTTGTTTTAGGATGAATATCAACTGGTATACCGCGTCCATTGTCTACTACACGTATAGAATTGCCAGGAAGTAAAACTACTTCGATATGATCACAGAAGCCACCCATCGCTTCATCGCGAGAGTTATCAAAAATTTCCCACACTAAGTGATGTAATCCATCAACTCCAGTAGATCCTATGTACATACCTGGACGACGACGTACTGGTTCCAGGCCTTCTAAGACAGATATTTGGCTTGCTCCATATTTATCTCCCTTTTTTTCAGTATTATTTTTTAGCTGATTTTTTTCTTCTTTTTTAGACATATTACAATTTAAAATACCCTTAAGAATATGGGTGAAATACTACAGATAGTATAGCAAATATTACCATTAAAAGAAAGGCTTAAAATCATTAAAAATAAAGGTTTTATGCCTTTTTTAGACTCCTGGTCGTGGTATATCATTATGCGAAATGAGTTCGTCTTGATGCTCAAGTTCGTGCTGATTAATCTCAATTTTTTCTTCTTCTAGACTCATTTTCCTTCTCAAAATACGCATTCTTTTTGATGAATACCAAGGAATAAAATATATAAACATAGCTAGAGCTACTATTGGGATGAGAAGAATGAGGATGTTAATAAATATTATTAACCATTTTATGATTTTACTATTGTTCACCAATAATTGTACTCCCGTTCCTGATTTATCTGTATTAGTAGAAGTATCTACTAGAGATGGCGTAGCACTATATACACCAGCAACCAAATTCCCTGGTGTTACATATTGGAAGAAACCTTTATCATTATTTTCTAGAAAGATGTCAGATAGTTTCTTCTTTTTATACTGAACATAATCCATAAATTGTTCGCCTAATGATTTATGAGAAATATCATTGAAAGAAATTTTTGTAGTAGCATTAGGCTCACCTACCCCCTCTATATATACAGAATCTTTTGAATTTACTACTGGGGAATAATTTGTAATGATAGGTATTGCAGATTCTGTTGGTTGCTTTATCTGAGGTGGTGTAATGACCGGTGGTGCAATGGTTGGGTTTGTTGAATTGGGTATAATCGAATTAGTAATATTAAAAGTTATTGGTATTAAATTACTTAAAATATTCGTACCCTTACCATCATTAGCAAGAATTGAACCATCTGTTATATATACAGTTGCTGTGCCCACTGATTTTGCTTCAAAAGTAATATTAAAAATTAATCCGTTATCACCTATATATCCTGGATTAATAATAACTCCTTCGAATGGAATTTGATTATTTTGAATACTTAAATCATGTGTCCAAATATTTAAAATACTATTATCTTTCGATGCAGATATAACTTTTAATAAATTGCTAGGGAAAATTACTTTACCAGATACAGCATTTATAGCTTGATCTGCAGACTTTACTCTTATATCTAGAGTTACACGTCCACCCTCTTGTATAGTGTTAACTGATTTTGTAATAAAAAAAGAAGCAGAACTTGCATATGCTGTACTTACAACGCATAAAGTAAAAATTAAAATAATATATGTTATTGTTTTTAGGTAATACTTCATTTATTTTTTCTTACTATTCTAAACAGAACGATAGCACCTATAACAACAAGAAGTATAATCAATAGTTCCATTTCAGACATTATTCCGGGTATTTCAATCTGGGTTTCTTTTGCATTACCATTATAATCTATTGCTCTTATAATCAAATTGCTTTTTATAATACCTTTAACTACTGGCAATGGGCTTGATACATCTTTCCACGAATTATCGCTTGTTTTAACTTGATATTTTTTAATACCCGAATCTTTATCATTAGCAGAGAAAACAATCATATCCGGTGTTTTTGAAAAAAAAGAAGAATCAATATATTTTATTGTAAACGGATCGGGATTACTATCGCTTGTAGTATTACTACTTATAACAGATGATTCATCTACAGGTACTGCGTCTTGCGTTATGGTTATTGATGTATTTTTAATATTATGAGGTAGAGAAGTTCCTTGGCCATCATTCTTCAAAACAGTAGAGTTAACTATATTAAAATCTCCTTGACCGTTATTTTTTGCAGAGAAAATTAATTTCGTGATAAGTATATCTTGCAACCCAGTCTTGGTCGGATCATATACACCATCTACGCCTCCAGGAATTATGCCGACAAAATGGATGGAGTTATTCGAATCAACTGGAGATACAATCCACATTTTTTTTATTGAGCCATCTTCTTTGTACCCTTTAAATGACACAATATCTTTAGGATAAGATATTGTTATATCAAAAGAGTTTATAGGTGTACTGTCTGTACTTATATAAACAGCTACAGTAAAATACTGTCCATTACCGACTATGCTAGGTGAAACAAGCGAAACATCAGCAGCTTGAGCTGCGAATATAGGCAGGAATAATATAGCAATAACTATTAAAAATTTTTTCATATTATATACAATCTATTATATACATTAACCAGTCCAATAAAAAGCTAGTATCGAAAAATCTATAAGATTAACGATATTATCATGATTGACATCTATGCAACGTGGTGGATTTGGTTTTTCGTACCAAAAAGCAGCAATTGAAAAATCGATAAGATTAATACGATTATCACCATTACAATCTCCAGGTATGTTATTGCTAAGTTCGGTGCTTGATATATTCGACTCTCCAATTGTAAAAAGGATGACTTTACTTATTTTAGTATCGTTTAAATAATTCACGTGCAAATTATAATTACCTTTTTTAAAACCAGTTAAAGGAAAAGTAAATTGATAATTTCCATTCTTGTTACTTGAGATAATAAATGTTGTTGATTGTGGTCCACTAATAACAACATCAAGAGATACGTTTGGAAGCGAATCGCCAGAAACACTCAAGTAGTCCCCTACTTTTACTTCGGTCTTGTCAGTAACAACAGTAGGCGGGAAACGTATACCGCTAACTAAAGTAACGTAACCATTTTTGATTGCAAGAGGATAATTTAACAACAATGATTGTCTATTTTCTTTATCTATTGCGTAAAGTGTATAGAGAACATTGGGATTATATTCTTCATCCAAAGTTATACTGAATACACCCTTACTATCAGAAAGAGTTGTGGCTTTTAGAACATTATTTTTCATTACATAGACTGTGGCTCCAGGATAAGCTAACCCCGAGAATATAACACTGGTAGTAAAAAAACCTCCACCGTGACCTCCTAGTATTGGAGTCGGTATAGGAATACTTGAAATGACAGTTGCCGAAACAGAGACACTGCCGGATGAAACAATAGTGTTAGCAAATAATGAAGTAGGTACCAAAAATACTGTAAATAGTAAAATCAGAAGAAATTTTATTATAGATTTATTTTTATACATGATTGGCATCGTTTGGTGTATTCATACCAGCACGAGCCTTTTGTATAATGTGATTATTGTATCGTCTTATCAGCTTTCTTCCACCCCAAAATACAATAATAAATATTATAGTTAAACATATAAGCAACTGCCAGGGAAATACAAAAATAAATACACTCTTGCCAGTATGGATAGCACCAGTACCGTAGATAAGATCTAATTTTGCTAAGTATGGTCCTACTGCAAAATTCTTCCATTCATAAAGAGCTTGATCAAAAAACTTAGCAAACATACCAGTAGGAGCAACATAATCTTTAGATCTAGGATTTTTAATCCAGTCAACATTAAATCTACGAGTACTACTTGGCAAAACGTTACCTTCTCCGATATTGGCATCAAGACGATCAGCTGGTAAATACACCATATCGTGTATTGTAATCTGACCGATAGGTTTTATGCGATCACCTCCATCGTTTTTAAAACGATATTCAAATGAAACAGGTAAAGTGTTATACCAAAATTGATTATTAGCAGTAGAAAAAGACAAAAGACCTCCGGCCTCTTTCACATCACCTGCTACGGATAAAAGTATCAACATACCAACTTTTGCTCCAATAGAAACAGCTGAAGAACCGACAGTCGTAGGTGCAGTTCCCCAGAAAACAGCAGCAAAGTGACCTCCTGGATCAGCACTATCAGGAATATTTATTTTAACTGGAACAATTATACTTTGTCCTGCTTTAAGGGCTACAGATTTCTCTGTAGTCATCCAAGTATCCAAATCATCTTTTGACTGCACGAATGCTGGATTGCCAGTTTCGCCTTGAGCTTCAAAATTTGCGAATGATGAATAAAATATTTCTGTGCTTTTTGTATCATTTGTTAAGGTCATATCCTGAGTTATAGTTTGACCAGGATTCCCTTGTAATTCAACACGTGGAGGAGAAACAGATAAAGCACTAGCAGTATGTGGGCTAAAAATAAGAACACCAGATATTATGGCAACATTTATAACTATGTTTTTTACCTTTCGGGTATTCATTCTTTAAATATATTTAAATTAGTAAGTCGCGGTCAGAGTATATGTATGCGATGCGGTATATGTTCCAGCTGCCTGTGAAGCAGAAATATTTGCCATATATCTATCGGAATATGTGGTTGTAGCTGAAGGCCCAGTAGCAGAAGCAATCTGAGCAGGAGTGGTAGCAGTTGCTGTAAAAGCATAACCAGCTGCAGCATATGGAGCTGTGATTGTACCAGTACCACCAGTAGCAGTTAGGCGAATACCAAACTGTGATGTACCTGGAGCAGAAGCTGTGTTAGTAGCTAATGCTGGTATAGTATTTGCACCTGAAGTAAGAGTTGTACCTTGGACAGTGATAGCGTAACCAGATGTCGCATTTGTAGCAGCAGTCATATTAAATGCTTCTGCTTCTGTTGTAGTAGGACAAGTTACTGAACCAGGATCTGTATTCTGAGCAAAACAAGGACCTGCTGTTCTTAGGTTTCCAAAATAAAGTGCATTTGAAGAAAGAGTGAACGAAACAGTTGGAACAACAATTGCATTTACAGTTACAACATCATTAGAGACTATAGGTATACCTATAGTACCCGTATCACCAAAAGTTCCTGATATAGACAGTAGAGTGACACCAGCAGTTCCATTTGTTATTTGATTTGTACCTGTAGCACCGAACGATGCATTAGTACCAAGTAAAATGGTGATAGTGTGGCCAGCAGTAACAACATTACTACCGTTTGTGAAAGTAATAACTGTTGTAGAAGTTCTAGTAACTCCCCAGGTAGTACCAGATGCAGTTGCAGCAAGAGCTACGTTAGTCCCATTATCTTTCAAATCAACATCATTGGGACCAAACGGCGCTGGAATACTCGTACCATTATCAAAAGTAAGAATTATAGTAGCACCTGCAGCTACTCCAGTAGGAGTAGTAAAAACAATAGTGTGATTTGCCACTGTTGACGCTTTTTCAGCGTTGAACGCACCAGTCGCTGGAGAAAGTGTATCTGAAAGCGAAGTCAAATAACCTGTTGCGCTAGCAACACTAGCAAATTGAGGAGCAAATGATGTGATAAAAACTAAAGATACTATAGTTATAAAACTTGTGAATTTTGAAAATAAAGATTCCTTTGAGGTAGATATCATGATAAAAAATTAGATTAATAAAATAATAAGTAATTGTTAATATTATAAATTATATTCATATAATAGCATATTTAGAAGGTAAAAGATATAAAAAAACAATGTGTGGATAACTTTTTAACCTTTAAAAAGTACCTGTAATAACATAATTCAAATGAGCAGTATATGATCCTGCTGGTGTCTGGGACCCTATATTACCAAGATATCTAACAGAATAAACTGTTGTGGTGTTATCCCCGCTGCCACTTGCTACTGTGCTTGGAAGTGAAGCTGTATTGAAAGCAAATCCTGAAGCGGCATATGGTGATACAACAAAACCTGTACCACTACTAACAGTTGCTCTTAATCCAAATTGATTAGTACCTGATGAAGGCAAAGTATTAACCCCACCTATTGCATTTATAGTATTGCTTCCCGATGTTAGAGTATCGCCATCAACAGTTATGATATAACCCCCTGCAGCATTTGTGCTTGCTGATAAAGTATGTGCTTCGACTTCAGTAGCACTACCGGTACCCGCACTGTTTGCATATCTAGAACTACTAGCGCTTAAATTACCAAAACCTACAGAGTTTGTCGATATAGAAAACGAAATCAAAAGAGGAGTAATTGTTGCACATACTTTGGGGGTATAGGCACTTCCGTCACCGACAGTAGCATTATCAGCTGCAGTCATCGACATCAAAGTAGTGTCATAACCACTACAATTTGTATTCTGATAACCAACAGTGATCTTGTCCCCTGTCGATGAATCAGATAGACAAGCATTGTTCAGATAAGTGTTCACGCTTGCTTGTTGCATATGAGCATTTGTCACTCCGGATAATTTACCAAATACTTTGTAATTACTACTTGCACAAGAATTACCTATACTAGAAGTACTTGTACAACAAACAACATTGTTTGAATAATTTGCGTTTGACTGACTTGGAAGCTCTGCGTGAGCATTTGTCGAACCAGACATTCTAAGTAAGACTGTACCAGTACAAGCAGCAGCTGTCGTGACAGTACAGGAAAGACCAGCATATAAATATGCAGCAGGATAAAAAAGAATAGCTACCAATAAACCAACATAGACAAAATTAAAAACTCTTGTCTTTAAGTGGTGTAGTAGTCGATTGAGATGGGTTAATGTTTTGATCATTATTACTATTATTTATAGGAGCAGTTTC
>JAGWLB010000002.1 GCA_028865035.1 Patescibacteria group bacterium
TTCAGGGAGTTCTTAAATATAAAGGTTTAACTGCTATTAATAACAACCCATATCATTTGGAAGTTACAAACATTTTATAGTTTTTAAAATTGCACCCCTTATAGTTTTTCAAACGTATATATAAGTATACAGATAATATCGTATTCTGTAAGATTTATTATTTAAAACAAAATTATATATATGAATATTAAAAAATATTTTTACGCCATTATTGCTCTAACCTTATTAGGTACAATGGCAACAGTGGTTCCAGTTTTTGCTGAATCAAATAACGATCAATCGACTCAGCTAAACAATTGGGGTAATCGCGGTTTTATGGGTTTTATGCATGGTCATAGGGAAGGACCAGCTGTTATTGGTACGGTTTCTGCCATAAATGGTAATACTATTACAGTTAATGGCAAACAGGGATTTGGTACAAATGCAGTTGCCTCAACTTTTACAGTTGATGCCACAAATGCAAGAATTACGAAAGGCAATGTTGTCGGCACCATATCGAGTATCATTGTAGGTGACACAATTGTGGTTCACGGTACAATAAGTGGTACGAATGTTACAGCTACAAATATCCATGACGGTATAGTTGTACGTAATGATAATGATGCAGCTAATACTATAAAGCAAGGAATACCAGCGATAATGGGTAATGGGGAACCAGTTGTTGCAGGTAATGTTTCAGCTATTAGTGGTTCAACAATAACTATTACAAACAAGAGTAATGTTAGTTATACCGTTGATGCTACAAATGCAAAAATAACACAAGGTCCTAACATTATACTTATATCAAACATTGCTGTCGGCGATACTCTCATCGTCCAAGGTACTGTAAATGGTAATTCTATAGTTGCTACAAGTGTTGTTGATCAAAATAGACCTGTAAATACTTCCATACCTACAAATGCTGAACAACCACATAGAGGATTCTTCGGTTCTATAGGCTTGTTCTTTATGCATATGTTTGGTTTCTAATTAAAAGTTAATTAAAAAATCTCAGCACTAGAATTGCTGAGATTTTTTAATTTTTAATATAATCTAAATTATTATTTCGTTGGTGTAGAAGTTATACTGTTTAAGTCAAATCCATTATTATAATTATCATACCCGTTCATCATACCAAAACCGTATCTGCCCCCTGTGTGTTCATATCCTCTGATTGATCCAGTGATTTCACCCAACTTGAATCCACACCAGAAAATAAGTATGACAATAATAATCTTAAGAATTGCTTTAATCATAAAGTAGTATTTACCTCCATGACAGCCACACATACCCATATGGTGCATGTTATGACAGTTCTTGTTATCGCAACATGAATGCTTGTGTTCACTACTTTCTACTTGTGTTTTTTCTTGATTTTCCATAAAAAAGATACTTTAAATTAATTATTAATATGACCTTTCTGTGTATATAATACACCTTATTTGAAATAAAACTAAATAGCTAGAATTTTTTACTCTTTCCATTTATCAAAAAACAATGTAAAGTAAGTATTTGTATGACACATGGAGAAATAATTATACGTTTTGAAAAAGTTTCATTCGAATATGGTCATAATAAACACATTTTAGATAATGTGGATTTTTCTATACGAAGAGGTATGAAGGTTGCTATTATGGGACAGAATGGTGCAGGTAAAAGTACTATTTTTTCTCTAATTACATCTTCGAACATTCCGGAAGAAGGTAAAATACATTTAGCCCAACGTACGACTATTGCTTTATCGCGCCAAGTCATTCCTCGCGATGAACTCGATATAACTGTTCGAGATTTTTTCCAGAAATGTTTCAAAGAAAAAGTTTATGATATTGACCCTAAAATAGATCAGGTTCTTGAAGTTGTGAATTTAAAGGGGCACGATAAAGTTCACGAGAGAACTATTAAATCTTTTTCCGGTGGCCAACAAGCTCGTCTGCTTTTAGCCTCAGCTTTAATTCAAGAACCCGATATATTACTATTAGATGAGCCGACAAATAATCTCGATAAAGCTGGGATTTCCCACTTGACTGATTTCTTAGTTAAATACAAAAAAACGGTAATTGTTATTTCACATGATGCTAAATTTCTAAATGCTTTTACTGACGCCGTATTATACCTTGATGTTTATACTCGTAAGATCGAGCAATATGTTGGTGACTATAATGATGTGAAAGATCAGATAGAAGCCCGTATGGACCGTGAAAATCGTAAGAATGCACTCCTGTCTAAAGAAATTCAAGCCAAGAAAGATCAAGCAAACGCTTTTGCGATGAAAGGTGGTAATTTGCGTGCTGTTGCAAAGCGAATGAGAGACTTAGCAGAAGATTTAGAAGAACAGAAAGTAGACGTAAGGAAAGAAGATAAAACTATTCGCGCATTTACTATACCTTCTCAGCCAGATCAGATTGGTGATATTGTTACTTTTTCTTCTGTTAGTATTCTTAAAAATGGTAAACCCAAAAAAGTAAAAGTAAATATAAAACTTAGGAAAAATAAACATCTCTTGCTTTCCGGTCCAAATGGTATTGGTAAAAGCACATTACTGGAGTCTTTAGCTAGCGGTAAGTCTACGGATGCTGTTATAGCTCCTGGTGTCCGTGTTGGTTATTATAGGCAAGATTTTTCAACTCTTAATTTTAACGATACGGTTTACGAGTCACTTGCTGAAGTATCTAGAAAAGTAAGCGGTAGGGTAGATGAAGAGAAAATCCGTGCTACAGCTGCAGGTTTTCTGATTACTGGTGATATGGTCCATACGAAAATAGGTAGTTTGTCTGAAGGTCAGAAAGGTCTTGTGGCCTTTGCACGGTTAGTGATAGAGCAACCAGGTTTTCTAATTTTAGATGAACCAACAAATCATATTAATTTTCGCCACTTACCAGTTATAGCCAAGGCACTAGATCAATATACTGGAGCAATGGTTTTGGTTTCTCACGTGCCAGAATTTGTATCACAAATTCGTATAGATGAAATACTTGATTTAGATAAATAATTAAAAAGTCATCAGTATATACTGATGACTTTTTAAGATAGAGATTTAAATTTTATTTTTTTCGAATTTTTCTCAATGGAATTTTACCGTCTAATATCGTTTTCGCAATGACACTAGAACCATTCACTGTTCCCCTCACCATCACTGTGTCTCCATTTAGGATGTCTCCTATATGTGCGTTGATTGCGGGGGAACCCTTCTCAATTTTAGCAGAAGATATATCTACATTATAAACAATATTATTCTTGGTAGTTACTGAAATTGTTGTACCATTTACTGAGCTAACAATACCTATAACACCAGGAAAGTTTTTGTGACTTTTTTTACTAACAATTGTTTTACCATCAAATATTGTCGTAGCTAAGACATTATTACCTGTTATTGTACCTTGGGCCATAATAGTATCGCCAACTAAAATATCGGAAACTTTAATTATTGTGTTTCTATTTTTTAATATTTTTGCTGTGCTTGCATCAATAGTATAATTAATATTGTTTTTACTATTTATAACTATAATAGAATTATTAATTGATGTTACAATCCCCATTACACTCGGGGCATGTTTAAGATAATTTTTTATCTGTCTTTGGCTTGATTTCCATGATGATTGTGATGTTTGACTATCTGCAAAGGCGATTCCATTAAAGCCAAGCGCAGAAGCTGTAAACATAACAGTAGCTAAAGCCATAATTGTTGATTTTTTTGTCATTTCTATATTTTAACCTCACATTAACTTATAAAATTCAGACCTATGTATGTATACGTCTTAAGTTATTTAAAGGTTGCAAAATATAAATTAAACTAATTTTCTTCAACATAGTCAAACAAAAATACCCGAAGAAAGGGTATTTTTGTTTGACTATGTTATTAATTTTTCCTATCAACTGTATAACGTGCACCTGGTATAGTTGCAGTATTAGAATTTTTTGTATAATCTGGTCCGATATGAACAATATTCTGCTTCTGGGTAATATTATCAAAATCACTAATATTTATTTCATTGGCACTATTTAGACTGTTCGCAAAACTAGTGATTCCAGCTCTAGTTTCATTAATTTCCTTTTGACTAGCACCACTTTCTATCTGTTGTTTTAATACATCTTTAAAAACTTCAAGCTGTTTTAAATTGAAAGCTATTTGCTCCTTTTGGTTGTCTTCTTTAAATTTTTGATTAAAAGCAGTTTGTATATCATCAAGTGAAAGTTTATAGATTTTATCTCCTACCATAATTGTAAATTTAAGAGTAACACCTTTCTCTTTAGATAACTTTTCTAATGTATCTAACTTCTCTTGAGAAACATGCTGCAACTGTTCATCTGTTATAATAAAAGCAATAGCATTCTCATCCGTACCCTTTTCCATTTTAAGTGCGTTAATAGTGTTGTCTATGACTAGCTCTTCGTCTTCATTAGTAAATTTAATATTTTCGATAATCTTTGCAGCCTCCGTAAGATTATTTGCTTCTAAAGCTGTATCGATTTTGTTTGTAAAACCAAAGACTTTTACGTCAATGTTATTGTCAGTATTGTTTTTAACCAAACTGTCAATTAGCATTTTTTTATGGTTTTCCATTGATGGACTTTTATCTACAAGTAACAGTGCCTTTTTATACCCACTAATTTCAAAAATATTCCCACTATTTTCTTTGCTTATATTTTGTTTTTCTTTTTTCAAAGAAACTAATTCTAGATTTACAAAACGCATTTTTTGGAAAATTTCTAGCATTTTTGTGGGATCAGTTTGTGCTTCAGACCATTCTTGTTCAGTCGCAACAGTATGATAATCAACAACTCCACTCTCAGGAATGTTAAATTTTAAATGACTAAATTTCTCAATAACTTCTTTGATTTGATTTGAATCCAGGTCAGATTTTGAGAAATCGTATTTGCTAGCGTCATCTTTTATTGTTTCTTGGGCTGCAATCGCTCTTTCTCTACTTAACTGAGGATTACCACCTGGGAATGTATTCGTATGGCGTGGATCTGAACTTACATTAAGTTGAGGTGTTGACTCAATAAACATATCAACATTTTCTTTATTAAGGCTAGCTATATATTCAGAAATCAGTTTTGAGATTTGGTTTTTATTTTCTATAGAAATATCTGCTTTATCTGTTTCAAAATAGTTAGCAATTTTAATAATTGTTTTCTCTTTTGTTACCTGTTCTACACTTTCCATTTTCTTTGCATTATTTAGTGCGGTATTTGAGAAAATATTTTCAGCACTTTGAGTATTTTGTGCTTGGCTTGTTCCTAAAGCAAAGAGACTAGCTCCTAAGGCTAATTTATTCTTGTTTCCACTGAAGAAATTTTTAATAGAGTTTAAAATGCCTTTCTTTTTTGTTTCACTGACTATTTTCTTATCTTCTTGTTTAGTTGATTCTGTTTTGTCTTTACTTATTTCTTCTTCTGGTGGATAAGTACTCAAAAGCTTGTCTCTGGTCTCCTTGATATTATTTTCGTTACTTGATGAATCAGAAACATTACTTTTCTCAGGGGTAGATATACTTTCTTTTTTAGGAATTGATTCTTTTAAGAATTCATTAACTTTATTAAATCTTTCTTTATTGTAATCTATATTTCCTGCGCCGTCTCTAATTGATCTTTTTTCCATATTTTATAGCTGTATTAATATGCGATTAATACAGCTATTATAGCAAAATATGGGTATTATTGTAATATATCCTTTGTGTTATACTTGTACAGACAATAATTATGAAGAAAGAAAAAAAGATAGATAAAAAAGCAAATAATATACTCTATACAGGTTATGGAGATAAGGGGACCACAACGCTTTTTGGCTGTAAGCAGGAAAGGGTCTCTAAGAGTGCAAATATTATCGAAGCTCTAGGGTCCCTTGATGAGCTGAATGCTTATCTTGGTGTTGTTAAAGTTCACGCAGGTACCGATAATCTTTGTGTAAAAGTTGGAGCAAAGAAAGTCGCATACATCGATATTTTAGGCGATATACAACAAGTTCTTTTTGTTATCCAAGCAGAGCTTGCGGGTTCTAAGATGACAGTTAGTAAAAAGTCAGTTATTAAAATAGAAAATATTATACATAAGATTAGTGATCTTTTACCGCCGATAACTTCTTTTACAATTTCAGGTGGCAGTCTAGCTAGCGCCGAGCTTGATGTCGCAAGAACGCTAGCACGCAGAGCAGAACGCAGAGTTGTTTCTGTTTCTAATGAAAAGATTCGAATCATTGGAACTGAAACTATATCTTATTTAAATCGTTTATCAAGTATACTTTTTGCATTATCAAGATATGCTAATCATCTATACTCAATAGATGAAGATCATCCTAATTATTTAAAAAACAAATGATATTCTCTTCAAAACAAATTAAAGGACAGGGTAGAGGTCATAAAATTGGTTTTCCTACCATTAATCTTACTATTCCAGATGATTTATTATTAGATGAAGGCATTTATGCCGTATGGATAGATATAAACAACAAGACTTACAAAGGAGCATTACATTATGGACCAATCCCTACTTTCTCTCAAAAAGATAAAACACTCGAAGTATATCTTCTTGATGTCACAGATATTGATGTTCCCGATACTCAAGATATATCAATTGAAGTAGACGTAGTTTCTTACTTACGAGACATACAAGAGTTTGCCAATACTGAAGATTTAGCTTTGCAAATAGATGCAGATATAAAAAAAGTTCGATCAATTCTGAAATAAAACTTTTTTAAAAATACTATTTAGTAGTATACTGGGTTTGTAAATTAACTATATATTTTTGTGACTAAACCAACTATAAGCCTTATAATCCCAGCATACAACGAAGAAAAATATATCGGAGAATGCTTAGAGTATATTACCAAGAATTCAAATGGTAAATTTTTTGAGATTATTGTAGTTAGTAATGCTAGTACAGATAGGACTGTAGAGGTAGCAAGTAAATATCCTGGGGTAAAAGTGGTGAATGAGAACCGAAAAGGAGTTATGTGGGCACGTGAAAGGGGAAGGCTTGAAGCGAAAGGAGAAATACTTGCATTTATAGATGCCGATAATCATATGCCAAGTGGCTGGATAGAAAAGATTGAAAAAGAATTTTCAAACAACGATAAACTTGTCTGTCTAAGTGGTCCATATATATATTATGATATACCTAAGTGGCAAACTTTTTTAGTTGCTGTATATTGGTATGTTTTTACTTTTCCGATATATCTTATTTTAAGATATATAGTAGTCGGAGGTAATTTTGCTATTAAGAAAGATACTCTAGAAAAAATGAATGGCTTCGATACTTCTATAGATTTCTATGGAGACGACACAAGTATCGCCCGTAGCGCTCATAACTTTGGTACTGTTTTATTTAGAACTAATTTTTTTATGTATGCCTCAGGCAGAAGGTTCTCTAAAAAAGGTCTTTTTCTAACAGGTCTTATTTATGCCGTTAATTTCTTTTCACAAGTGTTTATGAAGAAATCTGTAACTAGCACACACGAAGATATAAGATAAATATCATGCATCCAACAATATTAATACATAATCTCATAGACTTTCTTTATACTTTTAAATATTTCGTACTATTTATAAGTACTATTATTGAAGGCCCTATTATTATGATTGCTTCTGGTTTTCTGATACACACAGGATTTTTAGATTTATTCCCGAGTTTTATTGCAATAATGTTTGGAGACCTAGTAGGGGATGTAGTATGGTATGGTATAGGATATTATTTTGCTGGTCCAGTTCTAGAAAAGCATGGACACTTTATGAGTATTACTCCTCAACTATTTGAAAAATCAAAAGAACTTTTCCATAAATATCACACTAAAATATTATTGATCTCTAAAGTTACTATGGGTTTTGGAATGGCATTAGCTATTCTTGTAGCAGCAGGAGCAACAAAAGTTTCCTTTAAAAAATATATGTTTCTAAACACTGCAGGTGAAATCCTTTTCGTAAGTTGGATGCTGGCTATTGGATATTTCTTCGGTCATGTATATGTTTCAGTTCCGCCTAGTTTGAAGATCGCATTTATCGTGTTCTGGATAATATTTATAATAATTTTTATTAAAAAGTCTTCAAAATATATGAAGAATAAGATAACCAATAACTAATATATGATTTCATTCATAATTCCAACCAAAAACGAAGAGAAAATAATAGAGAAAACATTAAAATGCCTCTCAGGGTATTCTGGTCCACATGAAATAATTCTTGGTGATGGTAATAGTACCGATAATACTATATCGATAGCGAAAAAATATACCAATCTTATCGCTTCACACCAAGGAACTAATAGACCAACAATTGCTTCTGGGCGCAATGACGGTGCATCATTAGCACACGGAGAGTATCTTTTATTTTTAGATGCAGATATGTTTATATACGATATTGATTCATTTTTCGAGAAGGCACTGGCGTGTTTTACTAAAGATCCCGATATGGTAGCTATGACAGTGAGACTTCAACTTTTCCCTGAAATGGCAACCAGAGCAGATAATGCAGTTTTCGGCTTTATGAATTTTCTACATAGAGTATATAACAACTATTTACATACAGGAGCTTCGCCTGGTGAATTCCAAATGATAAGAACAGAAGCATTTAAAAAAGTCGGAGGATTTAACCCTACTCTTGTTGCTGGAGAGGATTACGATATGTTCAGAAGACTTCGAAAAATAGGAAGGACTTACTTTAATAATCATCTCACAGCTTTTCATACTGGTAGACGTGCGCATGTTGTCGGCTGGCCAAAACTTTTAACTCAGTGGTTTATGAATAATATATCAGCTACATTTTTTAAGAAGGCAGCTAGCGATGAATGGAAGGAGATTAGATAATATACTTTTTATTATAATGGGTGTATGATATAGAATATTGTATGAAGACACTGTTGCAAAGTTATAAATTACATTTTACAAATAAAAGATTTATTATATCCTTAATCATTGGTTTAGCACTGTTGGTTATTAGTTTGGTTATAAATTTCTACGCAGGGATGTATGCGACTGAAAGTGCTGGTAATCCAGTCCCTGATATAATTTTAAGTAATATTAGAGTTTATGATGTCGATGCTATATTTATTTATGGGCCTGTAGTTTTCTGGTCATTTGTCTTATTAGTTTGTTTGCTTAAACCCCAGAAATTACCTTTTACATTGAAAAGTATAGCCCTTTTTACTATTATACGTTCTGTTTTTGTATCCCTTACTCACATAGGACCATTTCCAACTCAAGTAGTTATGGATACGACAAGCCATCTGATGCAAAACTTTATTTTCGGAGGAGATTTATTCTTCTCAGGACATACTGGCTTGCCATTCTTAATGGCATTACTATTTTGGAATAATACATTTTTGCGATGGCTCTTTGTTGCCTCGTCTGTTATGTTCGGAGTAGTTGTGTTGCTGGCTCACTTGCATTACTCTATAGATGTTTTAGCTGCTTTCTTCATAACATATACTATATATAAGATTGCAATAGTTTTCTTCAGAAAGGATCATGAATTGTTTTTAAGTGAATAATATGGAAACATCGAGTCATCACGAAAAAGAATTAGTTTTAGCTCAAATATTATATTTGTATGTCATACCGACGCTTCTTTTGTATTATAAATTAATACCTGATAGATATGATTATATCGTATTGTTTATTGTAGCTCTATTAATGTATGGCATCATAAAGAGAGCTCATTGGAGTTATCTAGACTTAGGTATCAGAAAAGATTTTTTGAAGGATATTATCCCTTATACTATATTTACTATTGCTGGAGTTGGTTTTATTGTTTGGATTTCAAAGATTATCCCTGATTCAAATAATAAGCCACTTTACGAATGGTGGGAAAATGCTAGATTTTTATTACTTTTTATACCGATAAGTGTTTTGCAAGAAGTTATTTTCCGAGGCATTTTAATGAAGCTTCTTTTACAAGCTTTTTCTAACCCTATTTTTATTATTGTTCTAAATGCTTCAGTATTTGCTTTAATACATATTATTTATCTTAATAGTACTTTAATATTGCCTTTGACTTTTACTGCTGGCATTGGTTTTGCTTGGATGTATTATAGATATCCTAATCTGATTCTAATATCGATATCTCATACTATTTTGAATTTTACAGCTATGATACTGGGGTTTTTCATCTTGAGATAGCATTATTATTGACAACATAGCTTATTTGTCTAAAATAAATAATGTTATAATAGTTTGCGTATAAATTATGGAAAATTCAAATTTAGATTTAAAAAAAATCAAAGAAATGTTTAAAGATCCCGTTGTAAGAACAGTTGTTGTTAGCTTTCTTACTATAGTTATTACTTTAGGTATTGCTGCTGGTTTTGCTTGGTACTATCGTGCCCAGATTTTTAAATTACTCGCAGGACAGAATAATATGAATCCTAAACCTGTAACTCCTGCGGTAGTAATAGGAGACAATAGTAAATTAAATAGCGCTCCAGTTACTCCCAGTACTCCTGTTGCTCCACCACCAGCTCCTGTTCAAGAAGAGGATACTGTAGTGAGTGCCGTAAAAAAAGCTAAGCCTGCTGTGGTTTCCATTCTAATAAGTAAAGAGGTTCCTAAGTATGACGTTTCTTATAATAATCAGAGTGTAACTGATCCATCTGGTAACCCATTACCAGGAGTATTTTTACAGACACCAGTATATAAACAGGTTGGCACAGAATTACAACAAATCGGTAGTGGTTCAGGTTTCTTGATATCATCTGATGGTTTAATTGTTACAAACAGGCATGTCGTTGAGGATAAGACTGCTATTTATAATGTTCTTTTGAACAATGGAAAGAAATATACAGCGACAGTTTTAGCTCGTGATGGTGTACTTGATGTAGCTCTTATTAAAATTAATGCAACCGGTTTACCATATCTTGATTTAGCTAACTCAGATACTCTAGATGTAGGGCAGAGTGTTATTGCTATCGGTAATGCCCTTGGTCAATTTGAAAACACTGTTTCTGTTGGTGTTGTGTCAGGTCTATCTCGATCGATAGTAGCTGGTGATACTTTCGGACAATCAGAAATACTAGATAAAGTTATACAGACTGATGCTGCTATTAATCCTGGTAATTCTGGTGGCCCACTACTTAATCTGAAAGGACAAGTTGTTGGCATTAATGTAGCTGTTGTACAAGGTTCTTCAAATGTAGGATTTGCTTTGCCTATTAATAGTGTAAAAAGTGCAATTAATTCTGTTATAAAAACTGGTAAAATTATACGACCATATATAGGTGTAAGATATGTAAAAATTACTCCTGAATTAAAAGTCCAAGATAATCTGTCTGTTGACTATGGTATCTTGATAGAGAAAGGACAGACAGCAGCAGATCTTGCTGTTATACCGGGGTCACCGGCAGATAAAGCAGGTATTGTGGAGAATGATATTATTCTTTCTGTTGATGGAATAAAAATTGATCAGAATCAAGATTTCTCATCATATATTCGTAATAAAAAAGTAGGAGATATTGTTACCCTAGAAGTTCTATCAAAAGGAGTAAAAAGAACAGTTACTCTTGCTCTACAAGCTGCTCCAGATAACTTATAATTAGCTTATTTTTAATCGATAGCATATAATTACTTTATGTCAGCCCAAGAAGAAAACACATTTAGCAGACCATCTTGGGATCAATATTTTATCCAAATGGCGGATATGATTGGTTCTCGTGGTACTTGCGATCGTGGCAGATCAGGTTGTGTTATTACTTTAAATAAAAGAATTGTCTCAACAGGTTATGTTGGTTCTCCTGTAGGGCTTCCTCATTGTGACGAAGTCGGACATGAAATGCATACAGTTACACAAGAAGATGGTACAGTTTCGCGACATTGTATTCGTACTGCGCATGCAGAACAGAATGCAATAAATAATGCTGCACGAGTCGGATCTAAAATCGAAGGAGGAACAATGTATTGCAAAATGATACCGTGCTATAAATGTGGACAGAGTATTATAAATTCAGGTATTGTTCGTGTTATTGCACTAAAAGATTATCATGGTGCATCTAGAACGAAAGAAATTTTTAAACAAGCTGGCATTGAATATGAAATTCTGGGTGAAATGGAAGTTTATAAAGATATGTAGCTAAAACCTATGGCCAACTTAAAAGATTTACAAAAAGAAGTAATGCGCAACAAACTAGAGAAGGGTTTTAATACTACAGATATTGCTCTTGAGTTTTGTCGTGCGCATGAAGAACTTTCTGAGGCATTTTCAAAATATAATAAAAATCAGGAAGGAGTAGCTGAAGAATTAGCAGATGTTGCAATATTCTTATTGGGTATGTGTGAAATGCTTGATTATGATTTGGAGTACGAATTAGCCAGAAAGATAGAAGTAAATAAAAATCGTAAATACATAAAATCTAAATCACCAAATGGCAAAGATATATTCATAAGAGTAAAAACAGATATTGATCCATAAAAAATCCACTTAGACTAAGTGGATTTTTTATATTCTACAAAAGAGTAGGGGATATTATTATTTTCATCTACGTTGTAATCTTCTCGTGATGTTTCTCGCCAAATATTTTTATCTATAACAGGGAAAATAGTATCTCCTTCAAAATTTTTATGGACTTCTGTGATGTATAGTTTGTTTGCTTTATCGAAAGCTTGTTTGTATATCTCTCCACCACCAATAATAAAGATTTCTAATTCATCTTGATTCTCCTCAAATTCTCTACCTTGCTCAAGTGTAGCTAAACGAAGTGCTTTTTCGAGTGAATTCACAACATCAATGCCTTCATGCGTATAATTTATATCACGAGTGATTACTATATTTTTTCTATTTGGTAATGGCTTACCTATTGATTCAAAAGTTTTACGACCCATAATAACAGTGTGCCCTCTAGTGATTTCTCTAAAATGCTTCATATCCTCAGATAAATTCCAGAGTAAAGTATTACCTCCACCAATGACATTATTATCTGAAACTGCGGCTATGATTGATATGATCATAAGTTAAACAGCAATGGGAGCCTTAATTGCATCATGTGGATTGTAATCGACGAGCTCAAAATCTTCAATTGTAAAATCTTCAATTTCTTTTTTATTAGGGTTTATTTTCATGGTTGGCATCGGACGAATATCATTTATACGAGACAGTTGAATATCAGCTTGCTCTAGGTGGTTGAGATATAAATGAGTGTCACCACCAGTCCAAACAAATTCTCCAAGTGCAAGACCAGTAATTTGAGCAATAATCATTGTTAATAGTGCATATGAAGCAATATTAAAAGGAACTCCTAAGAAAGTATCGCAACTGCGCTGATATAGTTGGCAGGACAATTTGTTGTCTGCCACATAGAACTGAAACAAGCAGTGGCATGGTGGTAACCCAGCTTTTGCCATCTCTTCAATATCAGCCACGTTCCAAGCTGAGACTATCATTCTTCTTGAGTCTGGAGATTTTTTAATTTGTTCTATGACATTTTTTAATTGATCAATATGCTTACCGTCAGGTGTTGGCCAATTACGCCATTGATAACCATAAATAGGACCTAAGTTGCCATATTCTTTTGCGAAAGAATCATCAGTTTTTATTTTTTCAATAAATTCTTTTATACCACTTTTCCATTCGTCGCTACCAGTTTTTGGTACTGTAATATTGTTTTTAATTAGATAAGCTTTATATGGCCATTCGTCCCAGATATGGACATTATTTAGAGCTAGATATTTAAGATTTGTATCTCCACGAAGAAACCAAAGTAATTCATGAATAATAGCCTTGATTGGTAATTTTTTAGTAGTTAGGAGTGGAAAGCCCTTAGATAAATCAAAACGCATTTGGTGCCCCAAGATAGAAATAGTACCTGTTCCTGTACGATCAGTTTTTTTGATACCTTCGTTTTTAATTCTTTTAATTAAATCTAGGTATATTAGATCTACATGATGCTCTTTCATAGATCCATTATACAGTTTTTTATTTCTTGTTCAACGTGTTAAAATCAGGGTATTACCAATAGCTATTAAATACCAATGAAAGACAAACAAATCGAGAAATTAATCAAGGCCGAAGAGAAACGTCAAAAAAGTGTCATAAATTTAATAGCATCTGAAAACTATGTTTCTGATGATGTCTTGAAAGCTCTTGGTTCAAAGCTAACAAACAAATATGCTGAAGGTTATCCAGGACGCAGGTATTATGGAGGTAACGAGATTATTGATAAAGTAGAGACTCTTTGTATCAATCGAGCTTTGAAGCTTTTCAAATTAAAAAAGGAGAATTGGCATGTAAATGTCCAACTTCTTTCCGGAAGTCCAGCGAACTTTGCTCTGTATTCTGCGCTTGTACCAATCGGTGGAAAAATAATGGGCATGAAGCTTACTTCTGGAGGGCATCTTACCCACGGGCATCCGCTTTCTATGACCGGTAAACTTTGGAAGCCTATTCAATTTGAACTTGATCCTAAAACTGAAGTTATAGATTACAAAGCAATTGAAGCCATAGCGATGGTTGAGCGACCAGATATTATCGTCTGTGGGTTTACGGCTTATCCTAGGGTCGTTGATTTTAAAAAGTTTCGTGAGATTGCAAATAAATGCGGAGCTATACTTCATGTCGATATGTCCCATTTTGCTGGGCTTGTAGCTGGAGGAGCCTATCCATCACCATTTCCATATGCTGACTCAGTTATGACTACTACCCACAAATCTCTTCGTGGTCCTCGCCAAGCAATTCTTTTTGTTAAAAAGGACGAAAGAGGATTTGATAAGAAATTGGACAAGATGGTTATTCCTGGGCTCTTTGGTGGACCACACGAGAATAATATTGCAGGAGTGGCTGTTGCTCTCAAGGAAGCAGATACACCAGCCTTTAAGAAGTACGCCAAGCAAGTCATTAAAAATGCAGAGACACTTGCAAATGAATTAAAAAAGTTAGGATGGCACATCATATCAGGAGGGACTGATTCGCATCTTATTCTTATGGATACGTGGATGGATGGCAAGGGTATTTCTGGCAAGGAAGCAGGTATAAGGTTAGAAAAAGCCAAGATTATCGTGAATATGAATACTATTCCTGGTGATACTCGCTCTGTCATGGACCCTTCTGGTATTCGCCTTGGCACTTGCGCTGAGACGACAATCGGCAAGAAAGAAAAAGATATGATCAATATTGCAAAGAAAATTGATAAAGTTTTGAGAGGTAAAAAATAATATGAATGAAGAAAAAAAACCAAAAGTAGATGTAGGGATAGGAGTAATGATTTTTAAAGATGGAAAAATTCTTTTAGGTAAAAGAATGGGCTCTCATGGTGCAGGAGACTATGCTTTTACCGGTGGACACCTTGAGTATATGGAGTCATTTGAAGAGTGTGCACGTAGGGAGACTATGGAAGAAGCTGGCATAAATATTAAAAATATAAAATTCTTGTCTCTAGGTAATATTGATGATTACGCACCTAGGCATTATGTGGGTATTGGTTTGACTGCTGAGTGGGAAAGTGGGGAACCAAAAGTTCTTGAAGTAGATAAGCGTGAGAGTTGGGATTGGTACGATTTAGATAATTTGCCCCAGCCACTATTTTTTCCAGCACAGCTAATGATAGATGCTTATAAAGAAGGAAAAATTTATTATGACAAAAAATAAAAAAGGAAAACTGATAGTTATTGATGGCACAGATGGTAGTGGCAAGGCGACACAAGTAGCGCTCTTGATGAAGCGTTTAAAAAAAGATGGGTATACAGTAAAAATGGTGGATTTCCCAGAATACTATAAAAATTTCTTTGGTAAATTTATCGGACATTGTCTGACTGAGCAGTATTATAATTGGACAAATGTTCACCCCAAGATAGCTTCCATTGCCTATGCTGCAGATCGATGGGAATCTTCTAAAAATATTCGTAAATGGATCGATAAAGGTTATATGGTAATTGCAAATCGTTATGTATCTGCAAATCAAATTCACCAAGGAGGGAAGATAAAGAATGCAAAAAAGCGCCAAGCATTTATCGAGTGGCTCGATGAAATGGAATATAAGGTTTTTAAAATCCCAAGACCGGATCTTACTATGTACTTATCCGTCCCTATTGGAATTGTTGAGCGCTTGATGAAAGAAAGAAATAAAAAGTCTGTCCGCAATTACGCTGGGAAAAAGAAAGATGTACATGAAGTTGATAAAGATTTCCAAAAGAATTCTATCGCAAGTGCCTTATGGCTCGTGAAAAACTTGAAAAATTTTACAAAGATAGATTGTGCACCGAAAGGAGAGCTTTTGCCAAGAGAAGTTATTCACGAAGAAATTTATAAAAAAGTTAAAAAATTGTTATAAAAATATATGATCATAGACGTAAGAACAAAAGGTGAATATGAAGAAGGGCATATAAAGGATGCAAAACTTTTCGATATTATGGAAATGATGAATGGTCACTTTCCTGATGTGCCTAAAAATGAAAATATAATTGTGTATTGTGAATCTGGTAATCGCTCAATGATAGCCAAGTCTATGATGGAAAATAATGGTTTTACCAATATAGCTGATGGAGGCAGTATACAAAATATGGTATCTTGCGGTTATACACTTGCATAATATAAAAATAGTTACATTTATTTTAATGTAACTATTTTTTAATGAATTATTTGGACTTTAAAATAATTGATGCAAAGATAGCATAGTTTATTATCTCAATCAATTTTTTAACTGCAACATCACCCAATTGACGATTTTCATTCATCCTTTTTAAAATTAGAATGTTTTGTAAAATTAAATCATTTAAGGATTCGGGATTCATAATTTCGAGCATGCTTATGCTGTTATCAATATTACATTGCATATCTTTTTGTGCAAAGTATAGTGACTTTTCGTAAAGATTGATTGCTTCATCGATTTCTATATCGATTGAAGTTACTGCACCCTTCGTAAACTGTATGATGCCCATTGCACCATAATTCACTATACCTATAAACTCATTTGGTATATCATCACCAACGCCATTTATCTTTTGGGTACCCCTTTCCGTAATTGTCCTTATTCTTTTTGCTTTAATATAGAGCTGATCAAGCACAGATATCGGTCGATAAACTCTCCAATTTACGCCATAATCGTGAGATTTCTTTTTGAATATTCTATGAGCCATCATTATGATGGTGTCATAGTCAGATAACATCTTATTCATAATGGTTAGTTTTTATTTTTGTTTAAGTTATAATACAAATTATGAAAATCAAAGTCAAACGGCTCAAAGACAGTGCAAAGCTACCCACATATGCACATCCAGGAGATGTAGGTATGGATATGTATGCTATGGAGACGGTGACCATAGAGCCGATGGGGCATTACAGATTTTGGCATGGATTTGCCCTTGAGTTTCCGACTGGTTATGTAGCGACAGTTAAAGATAAGTCTAGTATTTCCAAAGCGGGCCTGCATACTATGGGTGGAGTTTTTGATGCTGGATATAGAGGTGAATACAATACTCATCTTGTGAATTTGAGCGGTAAACCGTACACTGTAGAAGAGGGGGATAAAGTAGCTCAACTTATCATTCACCCTGTAATTATTGCTGATATTGAAGAAGCAAGTGAATTGAGCGAAACAGAAAGGGGAGATAAAGGTTTTGGAAGTACTGGAAAGAAATAATATGAAAGAAAAATTAGAGAATTTAATTAAAGAAGCATTAAAAAATCTTGGAGTAGAAGATTGTGATTTTGTTATAGAGCACCCAGATGATTTAAAGAATGGTGATTATTCTACAAATGTAGCTATGGTTTGCGCAAAGGAGCAAAAAACTAACCCAAAAGAATTAGCAGAAAAAATAAAGATTGAACTTGAAAAAGACTTACCAAAAGAAATTGAAAAAATTGAAGTTGCAGGTGCTGGGTTTATAAATTTTTATTTGTCTCGTGAATTTTTTGTAGATTCAGTAAAGGAAATTTTAAAATTAAAAGAAGATTGGGGTAAGAACAATCTAAGTGAAGGCAAAAAAGTCATGGTTGAATACACCGACCCAAATCCTTTCAAACCTTTTCATATCGGTCACTTGATGACAAATGCTATAGGTGAGTCTATCTCTCGAATATTTGAATTCTCGGGAGCTGGTGTGATTCGTGCAAATTATCAAGGTGATGTCGGCCCCCATGTCGCCAAGGCTATATATGGGATTATGTGGCTTGTTCCAAACGAAGAATCAAGAACTAAAATGGCGACCATTGAACCGGCATCAGATCTTGCCCTATGGATTGGTGAATGCTACGCCAAAGGTGCGAAAGTTTATGAAGAAGATCCGAGTGTTAAAATCCAAATCGATGAAATAAATAAAAAGATTTACGACAGAAGTGATCATGAAATAAATAAGATATATGATTGGGGTAGAGAAGTCACCCTCAAGGCTTTTGAAGAAATATATAAAATTCTTGGAACACATTTTAATTATTATTTTTTTGAAAGTGTTATGGCTCCGATCGGCGAGAAAATTGTTCGTGAAAATGTCGGAGCTGTTTTCAACGAGAGTGATGGTGCAATAGTTTTCCATGGAGAGAATTATGATCCAAAGCTTCACACCAGGGTTTTTATAAATTCAAAAGGTTTACCAACTTACGAGACAAAAGAAATAGGTTTGACTATAACCAAATTTGAAAAAGCAAATCCTGACACATCTATTGTCGTGACGGCTATTGAGCAAGCCGAATATATGAAGGTTGTAGCGAAGGCTATCTCGCTTATTCACCCAGACTATGAAAAAAGGATGGAGCATATCACTCATGGGATGATGAAGTTTTCATCTGGCAAGATGTCTTCTAGAAAGGGTAATGTCATCACTGGTGAGTCCTTAATCCGTGATTCCATGAGTTTGGTTCATGAGAAAGTTGCCGAAAGAGAATTGACTACAAATGAAAAAGATTCTATTGCTCAGGTTGTAGGAGTTGGAGCTGTAAAATATTCAATATTAAAATCATCGCTCGGGAGTGATATCGTTTATGATTTTGAGAAATCAATTTCATTTGATGGAGATTCTGGTCCATATCTACAGTACACAGCAGTTCGTGCGAATGCACTTCTAAAGAAAGCAGAATCTGAAGGTCTAAGTGCAGGGTACAAAGATATACCGACTGACATTACAAATCTTGAACATTTACTATATCAATTTCCAGAAGTTGTAGCTCATTCATATGAACTTCTTGAGCCACATCATATAGCCACGTACCTCACGGAGCTTGCAAGTGCATTTAATACTTTCTATGGTGATACATTGATTGTGAATAAAAATGATAAGCATGCACCTTATCGTGTCGCTCTTGTAGAAGCCTTCTATCAAACTATGAAAAATGGTCTCTGGTTGCTTGGCATAGAGACTCCTGAGAAGATGTAAAAGTTGCAAAATTAGCTTTTTGCTTGTATTCTATATACATATGCATTGATGAGGCTATCACCTCGGAGCCTGCCTGCGCAGGCAGGCATTGGGAAGAAACCCTTTTGGGAAGTAGAGCCCTATAAAATGAGAAGTAAGCAAGGTGGTACCACGAGAGAAACTCGTCCTTGTATAGCAATTTAAAATTGTTGTACGAGGACGAGTTTTTATTTTTTAAAAAACTTATAGAATACATACTACACGATTCGCATTCTAGCCTGAAAAACTTTTAAATAACTGTTGGTAGCGCAGATCGTTACATATGTATTCTCTAAATGTTCTAATCATATACTTTATGGATAATGAAAAAGAAAAATCAATAGCAGCGCAGAGAGAAGAAAAGATTTTGGAATTCTGGCAGGAGAGTAATGCCTTTCAAAAAACTTTAGAAAAAGATTCTCCAAAAGGTGAATTTGTTTTCTACGAAGGTCCACCGACTGCTAATGGCAAGCCAGGTATTCACCACTTGGAGGCACGAGCTTTCAAAGATGCTATTCCTAGATACAAGACGATGCAAGGATTTCATGTTCGCCGTAAGGGTGGCTGGGATACGCACGGTCTACCTGTAGAACTCCAAGTTGAGAAAAAGCTAGGATTAAACTCAAAGAAAGCTATCGAGGAGTATGGCGTCGCTAAATTTAATAAAGAATGTAAAGAAAGCGTTTGGGAATATTTAGATATTTGGAATAAATTCACAAAGCGTATTGGCTACTGGGTAGATGAAGATCATCCGTATGTGACTTACCATAATGATTATATTGAATCTGTATGGAATGTATTAAAGTCTGTGGATGACAAGAAGCTTTTGTATAAAGATTACAAAGTTCTACCTTGGTGTGCCCGTTGTGGGACAGCTCTTTCTTCGCACGAGCTCGCACAAGGTTACCAAGATGATAAAGATTTGTCTGTAACGGCAAAGTTTAAAGTCATAGGACAAGATAATACATATATTTTAGCGTGGACGACAACACCTTGGACTCTACCAGGGAATGTCGCTTTGGCTGTGGGTAAAGATATTGAATATGTAAAGGTAAAAGTTGGGAATGAGTTTTTAATTGTTGCAAAAGAAAGATTAGCTACTATTTTTTCAGAACCACAAGATGTTGCAGAAGATTTTAAAGGGAAAGATCTAGTTGGCCTAGAGTATGAACCTTTATTCAGTGAATTAAAAACCCATATGCAAAATTCTGAAATTAGAAAAGAAGAGTTTTCTAATTGGAAAAATGGATGGAAAGTTTACGCTGCAGATTTTGTAAACACTGAAGACGGTACAGGTATAGTCCATACTGCCGTGATGTACGGACAAGACGACTTTGAGCTTGGGACAAAAGAAAATTTGCCTAAGTTGCATACAGTTAATGAATCAGGTTATTTTATTACTGATGTAAGTCCAGATTTCCTTTCTCAAGAAGGGCGATTTGTAAAAGATGAAGATGTCGCAGTTGATATTATCAAAGACCTAGCTCATAGAGGATTACTTTTCAAGAAAGAAAAGTACGAGCACTCATACCCACACTGTTGGCGTTGCAAGACACCGCTCATATACTATGCACGTGATTCTTGGTATATACGGATGTCAGATGAGAAAATAAAAACTCAACTTATAAATGAAAATAAAACTATCAATTGGGAACCATCTTATATTCGTGATGGAAGGTTTGGCGAGTGGCTCAAAGATATTAAAGATTGGGCTATATCTCGCGAGCGTTACTGGGGGACACCTCTTCCAATATGGCAGAATAAAAATGGTGGATTTGAAGTTATAGGGAGTCTTGATGAATTAAAAAAGAAAACAAAAAAATCTGGTAACACTTACTTTTTAATGCGTCACGGCCAGACTGATAATAATCTAAAAAATCTTGTCAGCACTGTTATAAACAGTGGGAGCCATCTTACAGATGAAGGTAAAAAGGAGAATGCCAAGCAAGCAGAGCGTTTAATAAAAGAAAAAATTGATCTTATTATCACATCTCCGTTTAATCGCACAAAAGAAACAGCTGAAATAGTAAAAAATGTTCTCGGTTTATCTGATGAACAAGTGATAATAGATAATCGACTTCATGAGATGTCCATACCTATGTATGAAGGGAAGACCTGGGATGAATATCATAACGATTATCCAAAGACAGTAGAGAATTTTCATAAGGCACCCGAAGGTAATGAATCGTATGCAGATGTAAAACGTCGCACTATGGATTTCTTGTTTGATATAGAAGAAAAATATCAGAATAAAAAGATACTTATTATTACCCACGGTGGTCCTGCTTGGCTTATGGTAGCAGGGGCAGGTATGTTAGATGATAATGCAACATTAGATATTATCCTTCATAAAAAAGATTTTCATTATTTAAACAATTCTGAAATCTTAGAATTACCTTTTACTCCTTTCCCTCACGATGAGAATTATGAGCTGGATTTCCATAAGCCATACATAGATGAAGTAAAACTTATTTCTGATGATGGAGAGGAACTAATAAGAACAAAAGAAGTAATGGATGTCTGGTTTGATTCTGGATCAATGCCTTTTGCCCAAGATCACTATCCGTTTGAGAATAAAGAATGGATTGATACCAAAGGTTTCCCCGCTGATTTTATCTCTGAGGCGATAGATCAGACTCGTGGATGGTTCTACACACTTCACGCTATTGGTATTTTGACTGGGAGAGGTAAAGCCTATAAGAACGTTATATGCCTAGGTCATATTCTAGATGACAAAGGGAAAAAGATGTCCAAGTCACTTGGCAATATTGTCGACCCGTGGCAGATGATGGATAAATACGGAGTCGATACTCTTCGCCTCTGGATGTACTCAGTAAATCAGCCAGGTGAGTCAAAGAACTTTGACGAGAAGACTGTGTCCGAACTTAATAATAAAGTTTTTAATTTACTTTACAATGTCCTTGCTTTTTATGAGCTATACAGAGATCCAAAATTGGAAATATTGGAATATAAAAAGTCTGAAAATATTTTGGACCAGTGGATTATTGCTCGCTTGAATCAGATAGTAGAAAGTATGACAAATAATCTTGATAATTATAGACTTCTAGAGCCTGTGCGAGAACTCCGTGACTTTATAGATGACCTTTCTACTTGGTATGTACGCCGTTCACGTGAGCGTTTGAAAGATAATGATGCAGATGCAAAGCAGACTTTGTATTTTGTACTAAAAACACTCTCGAAAATAATGGCACCATTTGCACCATTTGCTTCAGAAGATATTTGGCAGAAATTAAAAAATAAAGATGACGTGGAAAGTGTTCACTTGAGTGAATGGCCAACAATAAATAATGCAGATAATGTTGATATCTCAGTTAGTCTTTTGATTGAAATGAAAGCATTGAGGGAACTTGTGACTCTTTCTCTCGAGCAAAGACAAAAATCAGGTATAAAAGTTCGACAACCACTTAAATCAGTAACGCTCAAAAATCATTTTTCAAGTGATGAATTTATTGAAATTCTGAAAGACGAATTAAATATAAAAGAAGTTTTATATTCTGACGATCAGAGCGGTGTTGTTACTCTCGATACACATATTACAGAAGAACTCAGATCTGAAGGTCAGTACCGTGAACTTGTTCGCGCTATCCAAGATATGCGTAAAAAGGCAGGATTGAATCCAAATGATACAGTAAGTCTGACTGTAGAAACCAATGTAGAAGGCCAAGAATTTTTAAACAAATGGCAAAAAGATTTACTGAAAACTGTAGGAGCAAAAGAAATAAAAATCGCAGAGAATTCTGGTACAGAAATAAAAATCGACGAATTATCATTTAAAATTAGTTTCTAATAGTTACAATGTCACAAAGTAAAAAATTAGTCCTATTTGATTTTGATGGAGTCCTAGTAAATACATTTGATTCCACTTTTCGTATAAGTAAGATAAAAAATAAAGATCTGACTTGGGAGAGATTTAAAGATTTTCAAAATGGAAATTTCCATGATAATTTACAAAAAGATGTTAAAAAAAACAATTTTGTTATTATAGATAATTTTTATGATCACTATAAAAAAGATCTGAATGATTTAACTATTGAAGATATTTTACACGAAGCTATAACATTTTTAGCCAAAGACAATTTTCTTGTCATTGTTTCCTCTACCAGGAGTGACATAATAAATGATTTTCTTGAAAAAGAAAATCTGCTTTCGTTTTTTAACGAGACTCTAGGACATGAGGTTCACACGAGTAAGGTATTTAAGATAAAGCATGCTTTAGAAAAGTATGGTGTATCACCAAGTGATACTGTTTTTATCACTGATACATTAGGGGATATAAAGGAAGCCAATGAGTGTGATGTCCCTTCTATTGCTGTTACCTGGGGGTTGCACAAGCGTGAAAATTTACAGAAAGGTAATCCTATAGCTATTATTGATAATCCACAAGATTTGGTTACTGTTGTTGAAAATGTGTTAAAATAGAAGGATGAAGATAAAGAAATTAGGACACTGTTGCTTAATTGTTGAACCAAAGGATGATATACGTATTATGACCGATCCTGGATCTTTTTCTACAACTCAAACACAAGAAAAAGATATATCGGCTGTGGTTATTACTCACGAGCATGCTGATCATTTACATATAGATTCTTTGAAAAAAGTTTTAGAAAATAATCCAAATGCAATCGTAATCACAAATACAGCTGTAGGTAAACTTTTGAAAGAAGTTGATATTCCGTTTATCAAAGTAGAAGAAGGGGAATCGTACGATTTAGATGGAATCCAAATTTCAGGATTTGGTAATACTCATGCTGAGATTTATGGTGACTATGGTCAAGTTCAAAATACTGGTTATATGATAGATAATCTATGTTACCCAGGAGATGCTTTTCATATGCCGAATATAGATGTAGATATTTTAGCATTACCAGTAGCTGGACCTTGGATGCGAATAAAAGATGCTATAGATTATGGAAAGAAAGTTAAGCCAAGAATTGCATTTCCTGTGCACGACGCTATCTTATCAGAGGTGGCGACATTTGTTCCAAAGATAACTGGATATTTTCTCAGAGAAGATGGTATTGAGTTTAAAATTTTAGAAATAGGAAAAGAGGAAGAAGTATAATGCACCATATTTATCATACACATGGATTTATAGTTTCATCTAGGAATATAGGCGAAGCGAATAAAATGCTATCTATATACACAAAAGAGATGGGCTTAATCCATGCATCTTGCCAAGGTATTAGGCTTCATAAATCCAAACTACGCTTTGCTTTGCAAGATTTTTCTTATGCTAAAATAGATTTAGTACGTGGACGGGAGATTTGGAGAGTGACTTCAGCTACAAATATTACTTCATTTCCATACGCTAGATCTAATCTGCAGTCAATGCTTTTAATAGCGAGAGTAAGTAAACTTATTGAAAGGCTATGTGATGGAGAAGAAGAAAGCGGAAAAATTTTCGATGACCTTATTCAAGCCTTATATATGCTCGATGATATGTCTTTGTCTGATTCTACTCGTGAAGCATTAGAGTTACACCTTGTCCTTCGTACGATGAATTCTCTTGGTTATATAGGAGAATCAACAATGCTTTCTCAATATTTATCAACTCCATTTGATAAAATAAAAATAGAAAATTTATTGAATGAACGTAGGTCTATTATCTCTCATATAAACAAGGCTTTAAATGAAAGCCAACTATAAATTCTTATGATATAATACTTTCTATATGCTAGAGAATGACAATAATAAAATAGAAGATATTAAACGTCGCTTGTATGATCCCAATGATACAACTCCAAGTCATCCTAAAGAAGGAGTTCTACACCCTATAGTACATAATGTTCCTTCAAGTTGGCATACAGACACGAAAACTGAGGAAAGTTCACAAAATTATAATATGAAAAAACCACCTATGTCTCCATTTAAGAAGTTCTTTATAGTAGCGTTTGTGTTTTTTATCGGAGCTGCCGCTTACTCTACTTATACATTCATTCGTGGAGGTTCATCTATATCAAATGATAAAATAGATATTACAGTTCTTGGTAGTGCTTTCACTAAAGGAGGTGAAGAATTACCACTTCAGATAGAAATCAATAATCGTAATAACGCTGACTTAGAGTTAGCTGATCTTGTGGTTGAATATCCTAAAGGAGCTAGTGATAATGCGTACGATGTTGTGCGTTTACCTAGAGATATTATAGGTACGATAAAAAAAGGTAGTAGTATTACTCGCAATGTGAAAGTTACACTTTTTGGTGACGAGAAATCAATTCGTAATGTAAAAATAAGTTTGGAGTATCACCCAGGAAATTCAAATGCAATTTTTACAAAAGAGAAAGATTACCCAGTAACTATCAGTACTGCTCCTCTTTCCCTTGTTGTTGATGCTCCAGATACAGCTACTTCTAATCAGGAAATATCGTTTAAAGTTACAGCAACATTAAACACAACATTACCAGATAAATCTACAATGCTTCAGATATCTTATCCGAATAATTTCGTTTTTGATAGTGCTACACCTACACCTACTCTTGGTAATTCTCTTTGGAATCTATCTTCACTGACTCAAACAAATCCAGTTACTATCAATGTAAAAGGGCGATTAATAGGTCAAGATAAAGATGAACAAGTATTCCACGTTTATGCTGGCACTACAAGTATTACTGATCAATCGGTTGTGAATGTCGTTTATAATTCTTTATTAAAATCTATCATAATCACCAAGCCATTCTTGGAAGCTCATATTCTAATAAATAATCAGGATTTACCAAGCTACACTGCAAGAGGAGGTCAAACAGTGAATGCACAAGTAACTTGGGTAAATAATTTACCAACTAGAATTACTGACGCACAGATTATCGTAAATTTGTCAGGTAATGCTTTCGATAAATCTACGGTTAATCCACTTGAAGGATTTTATGATTCGGTAAATAGTCAGATTGTTTGGGACAAGAATTCGGTACCAGATCTAGCTTCCATAGAACCAGGAGCTACAGGATCAGTATCTTTTAGCTTTAAATCTCTATCTTTGATTGGTTTAAGCAATATGATAAGAGACCCTCAGATTTCACTCGATGTTAGCATTAAAGGAAGTCAACCTTCTGATGGATCAACCTTAAACGAAGTAAATAATTTTGATCAGAAAATAATAAAAATATTATCTGATTTCCAAATAGCAGCGTCTGCAATATTTAACTCTGGTTCTATGCCACCAAAAGCTGAAACGGAGACAAAGTACACTGTAACTTGGACACTTGCAAATTCTGCTAACGATGTAAGCCAAGGACAAGCCGTCGCAGTACTACCTATATATATAAAGTGGATAGGTCCAGTAACTGGAACAAATGAGAATATCAGCTACGACGACACAACTCGTGAAGTAGTATGGAATATTGGAGATGTAAGAGCTAATACTGGCGGGAATTTAAATAGAGAAGTATCATTTATTTTGTCTATTACTCCATCGACTTCACAGGTCGGTAGTGTACCTCAGCTTATGAAGGGTATTACATTAACAGGTCAAGATACTTATGCAGATACACTTCTAAAAAGTACATATCCGCCTATAACAACTCAAATAACAAATGATCCAAATTACAAAAATGGAGATGAGGTAGTAACACAATAATTAATAATTAACTCTGCTTGACCAGATAAATAAAATGGAAAACGAAAATAAAAATTTAATGGAGAAAATAATATCACTTTCAAAAAGGCGTGGTTTTATTTATCAAGGATCTGAAGTATATGGAGGACTAGCAGGCACCTGGGATTACGGTCCACTAGGAGTAGCTCTTAAGAATAATATTAAAAATCTTTGGTGGAAAATGTTTGTAGATTCTAGAGAAGATATGTATGGTATTGATGCAGCTATCTTGATGAATTCTGAAGTTTGGAAATCTAGTGGCCACGTCGATACTTTCACCGATCCGCTTGTAGAATGTACTAAGTGTAAAAGACGTTTTAGGGAAGATCAACTTAAAGAAAAAGATGTCTGTGATGATTGCGGTGGTAAGACTGGTGAAGCTCGACAATTCAATATGATGTTTGCCACACAAATAGGTGCCGTAGAAGATTCGTCGGCGACTGTGTATTTAAGACCAGAGACAGCTCAAGGAATGTTTGTAAATTTTAAAAATGTTGTCGATTCGTTCCATCCCAAATTACCATTTGGTCTTGCTCAAATAGGTAAAGCTTTTCGTAATGAAATTACACCTCGAGACTTTATTTTTCGGGTGCGTGAATTTGAGCAGATGGAGATAGAATATTTTTTAAAACCAGCAGATTGGGAAAAGTATTTCGAATATTTCCGTGGGGAAATGCTTCAATGGATGGAGATCATAGGTATAGATATGAATCATGTTCACGAACTTGAAGTTGGAGATGGGGATAGGGCTCACTATTCAGCGAGGACTGTTGATTTCGAATTTGATTTTCCTTTTGGAAGAAAAGAATTATATGGTTTAGCATATAGAACAGATTTTGATTTAAAGAATCATGGACTCACTTACCAAGATGAGGATACTAACGAAAAGATAACTCCGCACGTTATAGAGCCATCTTTTGGACTTGATCGTACCGTTTTAGCGCTTATGGCAAGTGCTTATACAGAAGACACAAACGGGGAAGAAGTAAGGCCTTATCTAGCATTTAAACCATCTGTGTCGCCTGTAATCTGCGCTGTTTCACCTTTACTGAAGAATAAGCCAGAGTTGCGTGAATATGCTCATATTGTCTATCGTATGCTCAAGGATGAATTTGGTCGGGTTATGTGGGATGATAATGGTAATATAGGTAAGCGTTACCGCAGACAAGATGAGATAGGCACTCCTTGGTGTATCGTTGTAGATTTCGATACTCTAACTGATGATTCTGTTACTATTCGTGACCGTGATACAGGTATGCAAGAGAGAATAAAAAAAGAAGATATTGTGGATTATATAAAAGATAAGTTGAATTAAGATTATGCAAAAACCAATTAAAAAGACATTAAAAAATGGCTTGAGAGTTGTGACTGTGCCGATGAAAGACAATCCCACAGTCACTGTGCTGGTCCTTGTAGGTACAGGAAGTAATTATGAAACTAAAAAGATTAATGGCATCTCCCACTTTCTAGAACATATGTGTTTCAAGGGTACCATTAGAAGACCTCAAGCCAAAACGATATCACACGAGCTTGATGCTCTGGGGGCAGAATATAATGCTTTCACCGACCATGAGATGACTGGTTACTATGCTAAGTCTGATGCAAAGAATTTCAGTAAAATTTTTGATGTGATTTCTGATATATATTTAAATTCAACATTTCCAGAAACAGAGATGCAAAAAGAGAAAGGAGTAATAGTAGAAGAGATAAATATGTACGAAGATATGCCAGCTCGTCATGTTCAAGATTTATTCCAAGAAGTGCTTTATGATGATCAGCCAGCTGGTTGGAATATAGCTGGAACGAAAGAAAATGTTATGAATATGACTCGTGATGATTTTGTTAAGTATAACAAGACTCACTATGTTGCTGAGAATACCGTTATTGTTGTTGCTGGTAGCATAACTCCAAACGAAGTCTACAAAGAAGTATCAAAGCATTTTACGAATGTGTACGCAAGTAAAAAAGTAAATAAAGTTAAAACAGTAGACAAGCAAAAAAAGCAAAATATATTAATTAAGTATAAAGAAACAGATCAGACACACTTTGTTTTAGGAGTCAGAACTTTTCCTTTAAAAGACCCTAGAAATGTTACGTTATCTGTACTCTCTGCAATCCTAGGTGCAGGTATGAGCTCACGGCTTTTTATAAAGTTACGTGAAGAGATGGGGGTAGCTTACTATGTACGTGCATATAATGATCCATCACTTGACCACGGCTCTTTTCAGATTTCAGCAGGTGTTAATAATTCTAGAACAGAAGAAGTTATTAAAGAAATATTACAGGAATGTAATTTTCTCACAAAAGAATTAGTGTCAGACAAAGAACTTAATAAAGTTAAATCGCTATTGATAGGGAATATGAAGCTATCACTAGAGGCCACAGATGACATAGCTAGCTTTTATGGATCTCAAGAATTAATGCGTAAAGAAATACAAACTTTAAATGAAAAAATAAACCGTATTAATAAAGTTACAGCAAACGATATTTTAAAAATGGCAAAAATAATATTCAAGACAGATCATTTAAACCTTGCTATAATTGGCCCAATTAAAGAAAATAAACAATTAAAGAATATTTTGAAATTCTAGTATCATTCTTTTTACTGTGGTATTATAGTGGTATGAAAGAGAATTCAAAGAGCCTAAATGTTACAATCTCCACCGGTACTCTCCTTAAAATATTAATCATAGGGACATTGGTTTTTGCTTTAATCAAGCTTATAAATATAGTTCTCATTGTTCTAACTGCCATTGTAATAGCCTCCTTTATAGAATCAGCTGTTAATAAACTGAAGCGTTATATTAAGAATCGTACTCTTTCTGTTTTCCTTATCTATATTGTTACCATATCTATATTTGTATGGCTTTTTTCAGTTTTCATACCTGTTTTTATTCAAGAGATGTCTTTATTGGTAAGCGCTCTTGGTCAATATATTCCTGATAATAGTATTCTAAATACTTTCCAAGCAAATACTATTTCTGGAGCTAAGGGTGTAGTGACAACTATTTCTCATAATGCTTCATTAGTCGATGTGATAAAAAGTACTCAGAATCTTGTTTCAACACTTTCTGGAGGATTCTTCGATATCTTCGGTCAAGCTTTCGGTGGAGCATTGAACCTCATACTCATTATGATTATTTCTTTCTATTTATCGATCAAAGAAAAAGGTATAGAAAATTTCTTGAGAATAATTACACCCAATGATAGTGAGAATTACATTATTGGTCTTTGGCAAAGGACTGAACGCAAAATAGGTTTATGGATTCAAGGACAAGTATTACTCGGGCTTATAATTGGCGTTCTTACATATCTTGGTCTTACACTTTTAGGTGTTCAATATTCTTTTGTTCTTGCTTTAATAACTGCTGTATTCGAGTTAATACCATTTGGCATATTTATTTCTGTTATTCCCGCTGTTTTGTTTAGTTATCTTGGTGGTGGAGTATCACTTTCTCTTATGACTTTTGGTTTGTACTTTATACTTCATCAATTTGAGAACTATCTAATATATCCACTCATTATAAAAAAGGTTATCGGTATACCACCACTAGTTGTTATCTTATCTATTCTTATAGGTGCGGATTTGGCTGGATTATGGGGAGTAATACTAGCTATACCTATGGCAGTGTTATTACTAGAATTCTATAATGATGTAGAAAAAAAGAAAGCCCTTACTCGATTACAGTAATATGTCCAAGTCATTTTATATAACAACAACATTACCTTATGTGAATGCTGACCCACACGTCGGATTTGCTATGGAGATAATACGTGCAGATGTGATTGCTCGATCGAAAAAGTTAGAAGGTTACGATGTCTTTTTTAATACTGGTACAGATGAGCATGGCCAGAAACTTTTTGATGCAGCCAAGAGAGAAAGTAAAAATGTACAAGATTATGTCGACGGTTTTGCAGAGCGATTTCGTGGATTGAAAGATTTACTCGATATATCAGATGATGTGCATTTTGTTCGCACGACTGATGACCATCATATACTAGCATGTCAGGAATTTTGGAAAAGATGTAGTGAGAGAGGTTATATTTATAAAAAAGTATACCAAGCAAAGTATTGTGTGGGTTGTGAACTTTATAAAACCGATTCTGAGCTTAATGATAAAGGCGAGTGCCCGATACATCCCGGTAAGCCTGTGGAATTAATTGATGAAGAAAATTATTTTTTCAAATTTGGAGCATTTCAGCAACCACTACTAGATTTTTATGAAAAAAATCCAAACTTTGTTATTCCAGATTTTCGTTTTAATGAGATTAAATCTTTTGTATCTTCTGGATTAGAAGATTTTTCAATATCTCGACTTGCTTCAAAGATGTCGTGGGGTATTCCAGTGCCAGGTGATCCAGGTCATGTTATGTATGTATGGTTCGACGCATTGGTGAACTATATATCGACACTTGGCTGGCCAGAGAATGAAAAACAGTTTAATGAATTTTGGGTGAATGGTACTCCGACTCAGTATTGTGGTAAAGATAATCTTCGTCAGCAATCCGCAATGTGGCAAGCAATGCTTATGGCTGCTGGGTTACCCAACTCTCACCAGATAATTATCAATGGTTTTCTAACTGGCGATAAAGGTATTAAGATGTCAAAGTCTATTGGTAATGTTGTAAACCCATACGATGTTGTGAAGGAGTATGGCACAGACGCTCTTCGTTACTTCCTACTCCGCGAAGTATCAGCTTTTGAAGATAGTCCTTTTACTATGGAGCGCTTTAAAGAAGCGTATAATTCTGGACTAGCAAATGGTATAGGTAATCTGGTTTCAAGAATAATGAAGATGGCAGAAGATAATTTACCTGAACCAATATCTGAAGAAATACCTAACCATATAACCAAATATATAACTGAAAAAATGGGAGTACCTATAAGATTGTATACAGACGCCCTTGAATGTTTTGATATAAATATGGCTTTTAATATAATTGTCACTCAGATTGCTATGATTGATAAATCTATTCAAGATAATAAACCTTTTTCTTTGGTAAAAACAAACAAAGAGAAAGGAATGGAAGAGATTATTAAATTAGTAAATCAGCTCGGTGTTATTGCTTATTTATTGAACCCTTTATTACCAGAGACTTCTAAAAAAATTCAAGAATTAATTCGTGATAATAAAAAACCAGAGACTCCATTATTTTTACGCAAAGATTAAATAAAAATGGAAGAATTTAAACCAAAAGAAAATATTCCAGAAAAGACTCCGCCAGTTAAAGATAATTATATCCGATTATATAGAGGAGAAACTAGTTCACCCTTAGATTCACCAGCACCAGATTGGTTAAAAGAGCAACCAGAAATTCAAAACAGACCAGATGGTTCTTTTTTTACCGATTCCTTAGAAGATGCTAAACATTATAATAAAGAATTTGGCGTGGGTGATGGAAACATTACTTACATAGATATATATGCGGATAAATTAGAACAATATAGAGCGTCTAATAATAGAGGAAAAGAATTTTCAGCACGAGGAATGGCTGAAAAAGAATTTTTCTTGTCGAATGAACTTTCTAAAATGAGACAAAAATTTATAGAATAATTTATGATGCCTAAATACATAGATATACATTCTCATGTAAACTTTAAAGCCTTCGACGAAGATCGGGACGAAGTTATTAATCGTGCCTTAGATAATGATACTTGGGTTATAAATGTTGGAACACAGATAGATACATCTAAAAAAGCTGTAGAAATTGCAAATAAATACAGTGAAGGTGTCTATGCTATTATAGGTCTTCATCCTATTCATACTGGAGCATCATATCACGACGAAAAGGAGTTAGGGGAAGGTGGTAAAGAATTCACTTCAAGAGGAGAAGTTTTCGACAAGGGTAAATATCTAGAACTTTTACGTGATCCGAAAGTTGTCGGTATTGGCGAATGCGGGTTAGATTATTTCAGATGCACAGAAGAATCAATTGAGAAACAAAAGCAAGCATTCATAGATCAGATAGAAGTTGCTAATGAAGTAGGTAAGCCACTAATGCTACATATCCGTAATAACCCCACTGATAATAATCTAGATGCTTACGTAGATGCCCTTAAAATATTAAAACAGTATTCAAAAGTTAAAGGTGATGTACACTTTTTTGCGGGGGGTTTAAAAACTGCGAAAGATTTTTTGGATTTTGGATTTACTTTATCTTTCACAGGAGTTATAACATTTACTCACGATTACGATGATGTAGTCCGGCAAACTCCACTCGATATGATTATGTCAGAAACAGATTCTCCTTATGTTACACCCATACCACATAGAGGCAAGCGTAATGAACCAGTGTATGTATCAGAAGTCGCAAAAAAAATCGCTGAAATTAAAGGATTAACAGAGGAAGAAGTAGCAAAAGCCATTATAGCAAATGCAAAACGTGTTTTTGACATTTAGTCTTATATTTGTTAATATATTTCCACATCTTATTTGTTCCAGTCTTATAACTGGCACACATCGGTCCATAGTAAGATGATATTAAAAGTAATAATTATCACGTATTTATACGTGAATTAGTAATGGCAAAAGCAAAAGTAAGTGTCGATATTGATGAAAATATCGAAGAAGAAGTTAAAGGTAGTGTCTACGAAGTGGGTTACATTATTGTTCCTACTATAGCTGAAGAGAATTTAGGAGAAGAAGTTACTTTGTTTAAAGATATGTTCACTGAACAAGGAGCAACATTTATATCAGACGAGTATCCTAAAATGATGGAACTTGCTTATGAAATGTCGCGTTCAATCGCAAACAAAAAACAAAAGTTCTCATATGGTTACTTCGGTTGGGTAAAGTTTGAGTGTTCTACAGCTCAAGCTCGTATTATAAAAGATCTTCTAGATAAGAATGAAAAATTAGTTCGTTATCTTATGATCAAAACTGTTCGTGAAAGTACTCTATCTCCAAAGCGTCCTTACAAAACAGAAGGTGTAAAGCGTCGAAGCACTACTCACAAAGTAGAAGAAACAGGTCCAATAAATGAAGAGACTATAGATAAGGAAATCGATGCACTTATAGTATAATAAATATATTAATAACTAAATCGTACTCATTACTATGTATCTAAATAAAGCATTTATAATAGGAAATCTTACTCGTGACCCAGAACTAAAAGCTATTCCATCTGGAATTAAAGTTTGCAGTTTCTCTGTTGCAACAAATAGAGTTTGGAAAGATAAAAATGGCGCTCGTCAAGAAGCTGCAGATTATCATAATATTGTAGTTTTCGGTCGCCAAGCAGAAACGGTCGCTCAATATATGAAGAAGGGTAGTCAAGTTATGATAGAAGGACGTATGCAGACAAGATCATGGGATGACGCGACTACAAATACTAAGAAGTATCGCACTGAAGTTATCGCTGATCGTGTACAGTTCGGTTCATCCGGTCCAGGTAAATCAGGTGGAGCATCTGAATCTTCTGTAAAAAGTTCATCTAGTAATCAATCTGAAGATGATAGTAGCCTAGACACTATTGAGTATCCTGATGAACAGATAAATGCGGAAGATATACCATTTTAAAAATTACAATTAAGAATTAAGAATTATGAAACAAGATTATTTCTCATTAAATAACATTAAACATATAGACTACAAAGATGTAGAATTACTTCGTAGATTTATAACACCTAGCGCTCGTATGATAGCTCGTCATCGCACAGATGTCACTGCTAAGAATCAACGTAAGCTTGCTATAGCTATCAAGCGTGCCCGCTTTATGGGGTTACTACCTTATATTGCAAAATAACATATATAATAAAAACCTCTTTACTACATAGCAAAGGGGTTTTTGTTATATATTGACACAGAGGGTACAACTTGACTTTTTTATAAAAATGTGATAGAGTTTGAAAAAACAATATTTCGTTATTAAAAAATTCAAAAATGAAAAAATTATTATTGTATTTACTTGTAATTTTTGCAGCCGTTAGTTGTAAGAAGGAAATTTTTGTTGTGAACCCAGTTCACAATTTCACGGTAAAAACTGATTCACCTCCGAGTGATCTGTTTGCTAGCAATAATATTCCTTACGGCCAAGTAAGGAGTTGCCTATTAAATCGTGAGACTTTTGACTTTGCTATAAACCAGGGCTACAATTGTAATCAACAGTATAATAGCCAAAACGGTCAATGGACCGCATACGATTGCGGATATTGGCATTTGGTTTCGGCCACTCCGTACTGGGGGCAGATTATAAAAAATGGAGATACTACGACTTATGTAGGCACTGGAGTGTTATGGTGTGCTATAAGCGAGAGTAACTGGTCTATTGCCGGGGATCTAATAAGGTCAAATGGTCAGGCTCTGGCCGATATAAATTGGTGGGGTAATACCTATCAATTAAATCCGTTTGGCATAAATTATACACTCCAAAACGTTAGGGTAAAATAATTTTTTTAATTGATTTAAAATACCTAGGAACAAAACTAGGTATTTTTTTATACCAAGTTTAGGGATTCAAGTAAGGTTTTTAGCTTGTCACCCTTAATTTCTTCAAAAGCTCCAAGTGGGATTTTTTCTAATTCGATATTCATAATCCGAATACGCTTCAGATCTACCACAGTGTGGTGAAGAGCTTCACACATACGGCGGATTTGGCGTTTCTTACCTTCAGTAAGAATGATATGAAAAGTGTTCTTATTCTTACGCCATACTTTGCATTTCTGGCTAATAAACCCATCAAAATGAACACCATTACCAAGAAGCTCTACAAATTTATCAGAGAATGCTGGATCAACTTTTACTACATATTCTTTCTCGTGAACATATTTTGGTGATAATAACCGGTCGGTAATACGACCATCGTTAGTCATTAATATTAATCCATGAGAATCTTTATCGAGTCTACCAATGGGGAATACTTTTACAGGAAATCTAGTTGTTTGAAGTATATCTTTACTACCAAGGTCAGGATTAGTTGATATACCAGTAGCTTTATTATACGCATAATAAACATAGTTATCTTTAGGTGTTTTGCCACTTACTACAACTTTATCTCCATCTTGTACCTTATCGCCAAGTACAGCCTTACGACCATTAATAGTCACATAACCTTTTTTAATAAGATTATCTGCTCCTGTCCGTGTAGCGTAATTATTAAGTGCTAGATATCTATTTATTCTAATTGGATATTCTATTTTCATGATTGTGTTTTAAGTGTGATATATAATAAAATCCTGTCAGTAAAATTATACTAAGTACAATATATAAATATTTAAATGGGATAAACATAAAACTTAATGTAGCAAAAACTGGAGCTATGATATAAGCAACTGGTGCCATATCTCTATATAGTCCAAGCAGGTGAGTGTCTTCTTCTCCTACATGAGTAAAGAAATATATTTCTGATGTTGCTTGAGTGATACTTGCACCGACACGCGTCATAAAAAGTATTAATGCCCATAAGGCAACATTTTTAGTAGATATAAAAGGTATTATGAATGTGAAGATCGACATAATTGCGAAACCCCAATACAAGAAGGTTCTCTTTTTAATATGATATTTGTCAATTAAAATTCCTACTGGTAAAGAAAACATTACAAACGGTGCAAGCATAATTGTAAACATAACACCTATCTGATCCCAACCGAAGCCCATATGCCTATAAAGGTACAATGGTGTATATATAACCATCCAAACAAAAAAGAATTGCAGAATAAAGTTAATTATTGTTATCGCAAGCATATGTTTATTTTTCTTTAAATATACATATGTATCTAAAAATGGTTTTCTGACATATTTTTTATCTTTAAAATCTTTTATAAAGAACAGCAAACCCAAGGTCATTAGAATAACGGTTATTAACGCCACTATATAAATAGTTGTATACCCACCTTCTTGAGTGATTAAAATGGCAGTAATAAGAGGTGATAGCATCCAAGCTATATTTACGATAGTAAGGTAAATTCCACGATTTTTGCCTATAGTTAAAGGATTACCAAAATGTTCTATGAATATATCTATACATAAAAATACTAAAGTATTGGTAGTTAATATAGATACAAAAGATAATGCAATAAGTTTTGGACTAGCTGATGTTATAAGGACACCAAGAGAAAGCATATTTATAAAAAGTAACCAAAGTATAAATTTGCGATTCCCAAAATGTTTTAAAAGTCTAGTGCTTTGCGAAAGTATTACTACTGTAATAATAGAAGCAATAGTATACAAGAGACCAACATATTGTTCTGATATAATTTTTGTTAGAAATGTCGAATTTATATATGCAGATATAGAAATATGCAAAGTAAATAAGAACGACAAAATATATATGCGGTTAATTTTATTGATTTTCATTTTAACACTAAACACTCAATAGTACCGGGATAACAAGTGGTCTTTTTGCAGTGTTTTGGAAAAGGAATTTTGAAATATTATCACCAAGATTTGTTTTTATAATATCAAAATTTATAGGATTCATTCCACGTGTATTATCTTCAATAGTTTTCTTGATTATTAATCTTACCTGATGAAGTAGTTCTTGATTCTCTTTAAGGTATATAAATCCGCGTGATATTATATCTGGAGATTTACGTAGTTTGCCTGTTAGAGAATCTATAGTAGCTATAAGTACGAACATACCATCTTGAGCAAGCATCTGACGGTCACGAATAACGACTTCTTGTTCATCGCCAACAGAAAAACCATCAACCATCATAGGATTAGAAGGTGCTTTTTCTTTGCGAACACCTATTTTTGTACCTTCATCTGTGATCTCGATGATAGAACCATTATCTGGGACAACAATGTTTTCTTCGGACATACCAAGTGACATTGCTATCTCTTTATGTTTTACAAGCATCGAATGCCATCCGTGTATAGGAATAAAGAATTTAGGATGAGTTTTACGATGAAGCCACTTTATATCTTCTTGGTTACCGTGACCTGTGGCGTGTATTGTTTCTTCGCTAGTCCTATAACTAATTATTTTTACTCCATGACGCGATAGATTATCCTTCAGATGTTGAACTGATATTTCATTACCAGGAACAATAGACGCAGATAGAATAACCGTGTCTCCAGCACGAAGAGTGAATTTCTTGTGTGTCTTATTTGCAGCCCTGTTAAGAGAAGCAAATTCTTCACCCTGAGCTCCAGTCATCAAGACTATAACTTTATTCGGAGGATAATTATCTATATCTTCTACTGGGATAATCGTACCTTTTTTAGGTTTAAATAGTCCTGCCTCTTCGCAGACTTCCATATTTGTTTTTAAGGATCTACCGTCTAGCACAATTTTCTTACCTAAGCCTTCAGCAATAGATACTATTTTTACGAGTCTAGTAATATGAGAAGCAAAAGCAGCAATAATTATACGCCCTGTGCCTTGTTTGATAAGTTTTTCTAATCCTTCGTGGACTTTCACTTCAGGTACAGAATAGCCTTCGTTCTCTATATTTGTTGAATCAGTTAAAAGTAATAATACTTTTTCTTTGTCAAAAAAAGCATATTCTTTTTCTTCACTTTCGGAAACTTTACCGTCTATCTGGTCTAGTTTATAGTCTCCAGGAGTAACGATTGATCCATATGGAGTTTCTACGATGATACCCATTGAGTCTGGTACTGTATGAGTCACACCAAAAAATCTAATTCGCATATCGCCGACTGTTACAACCGAATCTTTTTCGACAACTTTTACATTTAGAGGAGGTAAGTGAACAAATTCTTCTTGTCTTTTTTTCATAAGCAAGATAGAAAGATTTCTGGAATATAAAGGTGGATTTCCTATACGGCTCATAACTAGTGGAATACCACCTATATGGTCAAGGTGACCATGGGTCACAAACATACCTCTTATTTTATCTTTACGTTCTTCTAAATAGGTTGTGTTTGGAATAATATAATCAATTCCAGGAGTATCCTCAGTTTTAAATTGCATACCTGCGTCTATGACTATTATGTCATTGCCTATTTCTATAGCAGTCATATTTTTCCCTATCTCTTCAACTCCGCCAAGAGGAATAATACGTATAACTCCAGGAGCAGGTGGGGGAATAGATAAAGTTTTCTTTTTCTTAGTTAAAGATGTATCTGTCGTTTTTGTTTGAGCTTGAGCACTTGGGCGTCTCCCACCTTTATTACTGCCATACTGATAACTACCACGGCTAGTTTTGTTAGGATTAGAAGCATTTTTGTTGTATGTTCCTGGAGTGTGTTTGACTTGTTTGCTTAATGTTCTTTGTTGTGGTTTGTGAAATGATCGTTGTAAATTATGTTTACTACTTTGGGGAGTGCTACTACTTTTTGGTTTTTGATTTCCTGATGTTTGTGGTGTTTCATTCATAAATTTATTGTTTAGTAAAAATTTTCCATACATGATCTGTGTTAGCATACCAACTGTATACTAATGAAAAACGATCTGAAGGAGTTGTTAATGTGTCTAATTTTAAGTTATTTAAGGTTGGTAATGTTGCATATAAATATTTAGGTGAGTAGATAAGTAATGCAGGTATATTTTTATCAAATTCTTTCATTAAAGTGCCATACTGTACAATGCGTTGATTAGGATCTAATGTTTTCTCGGCTAATTCTAGAATCCCATCCACATTTTTATTACTATACATTGCTATATTCAAACCAGGGTCAACTTTCTGAGAAGAGTGCCAGAAAGAAAATAAATCTGATTCATGGTTTATAATTTGTCCGAAAAATAATGCCTCATAGTTACGTGTACGAATTAATTGGTTAAGTTGCCCCGATTCGTATATCTTTATATTCACTTGTGCACCAATCTTTTCTAACTGATCTTTAATTAATGATGCTGCGTTTTTTAATTCTGGAGTATCTCCAGTTGTGATTGAAAAGATAAGTTTTACTACTGGACCATTGTTCACTGTTGATGTTCTTGTGACTGTTTTACCACCAACTCTGACATTTTTTGTTACTGTTGTTGTGCCTCCTTTTGCTCTTATACCATCAGCTCCTAGTGTCCATCCTGCCTTGTCTAAGATGCTACGAGCCTCATCTAAAGATGCATTTTTGTAATCATTAATTGACTGATCGTGAAGGATAAATTCTGGAATTGGATTATGAACCAAAGTACCGTATCCGTATAGAATATTATTTATTAACTCTTGTCGGTCTAGTGCTTTGTCAAATGCATTTACGACTGATGAATCACTAAATATTTTATTATTAGCACTATTGAAAAATATTCCAAATATTCTAGGTAGTGTAGCTGTGTGGATAATATAGCCATTATTTTTTACCGTATCTGCATTTTCTGGAGAAATTCCACCGGCTTGATCTATCGTGTGTGATGACAATGCTTTTATTAAATCACTTTCATTATTATAAAAAATTATATTGATATATTTTATATGTGGTTCACCAAGAATAAAATTGTTGAAGCGTTCTAACGAATATTGTGTAGGAACTCCTTCGCTATTTTTTGAAACTGATTTAACTTTATATGGTCCTGAACCAATTGGTTTAATATTCAGAGTTGATAATCCAAATTCGGCAGGGTTAATATTTTTCCAAATATGCATAGGCATTATACCGATCGTAGTATTATCCATAAATGATATGTAGGGTTGCTTTAAAGTGAATACGACAGTGCTATCATCTTTTTTACTAACACTAATACCATCCCAGCTTGCTTTATGAGGACTTTTTGTTAATGGATCATTTATCTGATTTATTGTATATACCACATCATCAGCAGTAACTTTAGAACCATCTTGGAATTTTGCATTCTTTTTTATGACAAAAGTATAAGTCATACCATCTGGTGATACCGTATACGATTCTGCTAAATCAGGTATAAGAGTACCGTCTGGTAATTTCCTCATTAATCCACTGTAAACTAGAGAAGTAAGGTCTTTGTCAGCATCAGACAAAGAAAGAACAGGATTTACTAAAGTGGGCATCCCTACAATTCCTTCAGTAATAGTACCGCCATTAGTTGGTATATCAACCATAAAGGCCGAATTAACTTTTCCCACAAGAATAACAGTAGCAATAAGAGCTACAGCAAAACTTGCTATAAATATTGTGAATTCCTTTTTAGTAAATGATGCAATTGCATCAATAAGTTCTTGTTTTTTGGGAACACGGAGCTCTTTTATAAAGGTTAGAAAATTACGCATAGAACGTATTAAATATGAGAACTTAAATTAAAATTAATTAGTATGTATAGATATTTATTTTATATATCTATTTAACGAGTATTGCTATAAATGCTGACACAGCAAAAAGAATCCCAACTACAATAGTTACTATAAATAGGAACTTTTCAAAACCACGTCGTGTATGATACAGGCCTCCACCGTCTCCTCCTCCTAGTACTCCACCAACATCTGAGCCAGATTGTTGAAGCAATATGGTAACAACCAAAATGATAGACAGTATAATCTGTATATAAGGTAGCATAGTAGCGATAATCGTCATATTGCTATACTACTATATTGATAACAGGAATGCAAATAGAACTAATATCATTATTTATTAAGGTTTGTTGAGTATGTTAATTAGGCACAAATGAAAAAACACTAAATATTTAGTGTTTTTTCATTTGTGCCCAGGAGAGGACTTGAACCTCCAAGGATTGCTCCACTAGTTCCTAAGACTAGCGCGTATACCAATTCCGCCACCTGGGCATATTTTGTTTTGAAACGAAGGGAGGGAATCTCGCCCTACGGTCGCGGGTACTTTTCTAATTTTTTAAACAAAATAAAGAAAAGTCTTTCGATTCCCGACGAAACCAAAGCAGTTTGGTTTCTCCCACGCTGAAGAAAAACTGCGTTTTTCTTCATGGAGGCGTGGGCGGGAATCGAACCCGCGAATGGCGGTTTTGCAGACCGCAGCGTTACCACTTCGCCACCACGCCATATTCTCTCGCGCATACATATCCTAGCTTTTCGAGAGCAATTCGTCAATTTTTTGCCGATTTTTCTCACCTTCATCTATCTCTACATCAAGAAATGGAATTGGGTTAATTCTCAATCCTTTGGTTATGTGTTTACGTAATTCACCGAGATTACGCTTTATAAAACCATAAGCTGCTTTTTCTTTTTCTCTAGGTAAGACGCTGATCATAATGGTAGCGCGTTTATTATCAGAAGATAAAATTACTCGAGTAACCGTAATCATTGAAGTTACTCCTGATTCACGTTCTATGAACATTGCAGCAAGTTCTCTTATATGATTTGTTATTTTTTCTGATCGGAATTGTGACATTTTATTTTATTACAGTTATAAAAGCTTCAAGGACATCGCCTGCTGATATATCTATCTTGGTTTCTATTAACACTCCACAATCGGTATCTTCTAATACCTCTTTTGTTTTTATTTTATTTAGTTGTAATCCGACAATTTTACCACGGCCTATTTCAAAATCTCTTCGAATGATACGAACATTCGCACCATCGCTGATACGACCAGTAGTTACTTTTCCACCTATTACTTGTCTCTCTTTTGTTTCACCAAATGTTTTTAGAACCTTTAATGTACCTGTGACTTCTATTGTTTCTTGTCGTGGTCTTCTTTCTTCTACTATTTCTTTTAACCAATCTATTAATTTGTAAATAATATCAAATGTTTGAATGTTTGCATTTAATGATTCATTAATATCACGTGCGCTGTTGTCTATCTTGACATTAAAGCCTATGATAATTGTTTCTTTGTTAATATTTGCCATTTTAATATCTGATTCACTTATTGCTCCAACACCAGAGCTAATAATTTTAAAAGATATTTCTTGATTGTTTAATTTATCAATTTCTTTTTCTAAAGCCTCCATAGTACCAGCTACATCAGTCTTTATTATTAACGGTACTATTTTACTAGCATTAACTTCATTGTTGATTGAGTTATCGATAGTCTTTTCATTTTTTATTTTTTTAACATATTCCTCTGCTTCTTTTTTTGTTTTGAATGATTGAAAAACCATTCCAACTTCTGGCATAGATTCAAATCCAACAAGTCTAATAGGGGAAGAAAAAGAAGCTTCTTTAATGGGCTTGCCTAGGAAATTTTCTAAAATACGTGTAGTAACTATAGATTCACCACATGCTATAAACATTCCAGATTTAAGTTTACCGTTCTTGATAATTGCTGTGGCAGAAATACCGCGTTTTGGTTCACGATTAGCTTCAATAACTATCCCGCTTGCATTCTGTTCTATATCTCCTGTAAACATTTGCATATCAGCAACTAGCAGAATAATATCAAGAAGTTCTGATACACCAGTACCTTCTTTTGCAGAAATAGGAACATATGGTATATCGCCACCCATACCTTCAAGATATATTCCTTTTTCAACAAGATCATTCTTTACTTTTTCAATATTTGCATTTGGTCTATCTATTTTATTTATTGCTACTATGTAAGGAGTTTTACTATCAATAATAGTATTATAAGCTTCGAGTGTCTGTGCCTTGACTCCATCTTCAGCTGACACAACAAGAATAGCGATATCTGCCACCATTGCTCCTCGGGCACGCATTTTAGAGAAAGCCTCGTGTCCTGGTGTATCAAGAAAAGTTATTAATCTGTCAGTACCTTCTTCGTCTTTGTGCTTAACTTCATAGGCACTGATATGCTGAGTAATACCTCCATGTTCACTATCAACTATATTTGATTTCCTTATATAATCTAAAAGCGTAGATTTTCCATGATCAACATGCCCCATAACAACCACAACAGGCGGACGCGAAACTATATTCGAATTTTTATTTTCTGTAGTCATTATAATTAATATTACTATTTTGATTTTTCTAGCACCTCCTTTTCTTCTATAGTGAGTTCAAATTCTGACTTACCGTTTGTTATAGGTTTTGCAAAAATGCTCATCCGGTCTCGTGCGTATAGACTAGAAACTATTACACCGTTACCTTCATCATTTAAGAATGACATTGCAAAACTTTGATTACTTCCAGCATCTATGAATGGATTGAAACGCACAGTCTGTATATTGCGAATTGATTGTCCTAGCCTCTTGTCTACCAAAACTAAATGATCGTTTAGTTTTACTTGAGTATCTTTCAGGTTTTGTACTTTATCAGATATATCGATCATAAGTCCTTCAAGACTCTCTGCCTTTTTACCAGCAAAGAATTTACGAAGCCTACGTTCTATCATTATCATCCATACTAAAAGAACAATAATTAGACCGCCTAGTACATAAATCAATATATTTATAGCCATATCTTAAAAGAGTATATACGAATTCATATTATTTTACAATGTTGTGATATAGTAATTACATCAAATAAAAATAGATGTATGAAAAAAAATTCAAATAAAATTATATATTTTGACTACGCTAGTGCTACTCCTATAGATAAAAAAGTATCAAAATTGATAACTTTATATAATAATAAATATTTTGCTAATCCCAGTTCTATACATAAGAGTGGCATAGTAATCAGGCAGATTATAGAGAACGCCCGGTTAAAAATTTCAAAATTATTATATGCACACCCAGACGAGATAATTTTTACTGGTAGTGGTACACAGAGCGATGCATTGGCTGTGTTAGGAATTATAAATTATTGGAAATTAAAAATTGGAAATAATAAAGAAGGGAAAGTTCCACATATTATAACGACTACTATTGAACACCCAGCAGTATTAGAGAATTGCCGTAAATTAGAAAAGAATGGTTATGCAGAAGTGACTTACATATCACCAGATAGTGAAGGTGTTATTAATGTAAATGAAATTAAAGAAGCTCTAAAAGAAAATACCGTTTTAATATCGGTTATGTATGCGAACAATGAGATTGGTACGGTCCAGCCTATTCGTGATATAGCTAAAGCTATAAGACATTTCAGGAAAAGTAGAAAATCAGAAAATCAATTTTATTTTCCAGTTTTACATAGCGATGCTTGTCAGGCAATGAATTATCTTGAAGTAGAAAATATTGAAAAATTAGGGGTAGATTTATTAACATTCAATGGTTCAAAGATATACGGCCCGAAAGGTGTTGGTATTCTATTTAAAAAAAGAGGAGTTACGATAGAACCTTTTTATGAAGGAGGTGGACAAGAATTTGGTTTAAATTCTGGAACCGAAAATGCTTCTCTGATTGCGGCTACTGCATTAGCATTAGAGCAAACAATAAAAATAAAGGCAAAAGAATCTTTACGATTAATATCATTGCGAGATTATGGAATAAAAAAGCTCTTAGAATTATCAAATATATATGGTTATAAAATAATATTAAATGGTAGCGCAGAAAATCGCTTGCCGAATAATATAAATATTTCTATTTTAGGTATTTCTAGCGAACTTCTTGTTATCGAGCTTGATGCGCAAGGTATAGAAGTATCTGCGAAAAGTGCTTGTAAAAGTGATGAACCAGATGAGTCGTATGTCATTACTGCTTTACGTAAAGCACAAAATACGGTCTCAAATACTACCGATGGATCCATTCGTATTTCACTAGGAAGACAAACTACAAAAAAAGATATTGATTATTTGGTACTATCACTGAAAGATATTTTAACTAAATATATTAGGTGGAAATAGGATTGACGGCTATGGTATACTAGCTAAATATGGATATTAAAGAATTAAATAAAACCCAACTTATATTACTTACACTTCTTATTACATTTGTAGTTTCTGTAGCTACGGGTATTGTGACAGTATCACTGATGCAAAAGATGCCTAAAAGTGTTCCTCAAACTATTAATAATGTCATTCAACGAACGATAGAGAAGGTAACAACAATTCCTGCTCCTATCACTAATAATAATTCGACACCACCAGATACAAAAAGTACACTACCGTTTGGCGATGGTAATGTGGTAGTTTCTATTTATCCTGCTGATGAAGTTACCATACCAACAGATACAACAACGACTACATCTACTGACTCAACAACTACAAAAACATCTGCAAACACCGATTCGAAAAATGTAACAGATACAACTAAAACTACAATAGAAAAGCCTAAAGCTCTTGGTAAGGGAATTATTATTTCAGATGTTGGATTAATTTTAGTAGATTCTACAATATTAACAGATAAAGATTTATATAAAGTTATATTGAATAATGTTGATTTCGACGCCACTGTTATAGAAAGATTTTCAAATGGATTTGCTATATTAAAAATTAGCCAAAAGAATACAAATCCTACCCAGACACCAGTTGTAAATCCAGCAACTGGTAACACTACTACGCCAGCAGTTGACAATAATCAATAATCATTTTATGATGTAACAAGTATGCCACCATTCAATCATTTTACAACTAAAGCAAAAGAAGCAATTCGTAAAGCGCACGAATTGGCCATTGAACGTGGTCAAAACCATGTTAATTCACTTCATTTATTGACAGCACTCCTTATACAAGAAGATTCGTTAATAATATCTATTCTAGACAAGATGGATATTGATACATTATTAATGACAGATAATCTTATCGAAATGATTGAGTTTCCAGAGAGCAGAAACACAATCTCGCCATCATATCAACTATATCTGACTCCAGATTTAGCCCAAGTAATAGAGAATTCAAGTAAAGTCGCAAGTAGCATTAAAGATGAATTTGTTTCTACTGAGCATTTGTTTGTCTCCTTACTTGAAACACCAGGTGAAGCTAGAGAGCTTCTTGGTCGTTTCAAAATTGATAAAGATCAAGTGCTAAGAGTTCTTGAAGTTCTCAGAAGTGAAAATGTAAATGAATCGAGCGTCACAAAGAAACCTAAACTCTTAGTCAAATTCACTCGTAATCTTACGGATCTTGCACGGTTAGATAAACTAGATCCAGTTATTGGTCGCGATACAGAAATTATGCGTATGATGCAAATTCTTTCTCGTCGTACCAAGAATAACCCTATTCTTATAGGAGAAGCTGGCACTGGTAAAACAGCTGTGGCTGAAGCGCTTGCGCAAAGAATAGCAAAAAATGATGTACCAGAAAGTTTGCGTGATAAAGAGGTAGTTTCTCTTGATTTAGGCTTGCTTTTATCAGGAACAAAATACCGAGGAGAATTTGAAGAAAGATTACGTGGAATAATGAAAGAAATAGAAAAGTCAGAAGGTAAAATAATCCTATTTATAGATGAGATTCATACTATTGTTGGTGCTGGTTCTGCTGAAGGTTCACTTGATGCTTCAAATATGCTTAAACCTGCACTTGCAAGAGGGGAACTTCGTGCAATAGGTGCGACAACTTTGAAAGAATACCAGAAACATATCGAAAAAGATCCAGCATTGGCTCGTCGTTTCCAACCTGTATTTATAGATGAACCAAGTGCAGAAGATGCTATTGCAATATTACGTGGACTAAAAGAGAAATATGAACTTTTTCACGGTGTGCGTATTACTGACGATGCGATTATTGCTGCTGTAAATCTCAGCACTCGATATATTACAAATAGATATTTGCCCGATAAGGCAGTAGATCTGATAGACGAAGCTGCTTCAGCCTTAAGACTCGCACTTGAGAATAAACCTCAAGTATTAGAAGATGCTCATCGTAAGATTATGCGTTTCGAAATTGAAAAAGAGGCATTAATGAAAGAAATATCTAGAGTATCTAATAAATCTGAAGATGTAAAGAATGCTAAAATACGTGTTCGTGACATAGATAAAGAGATTAGTAATTTGAAAGAAAAAACTCGTGAACTTGAACTTAAATGGAAAAATGAAAAAGAAACAGTGGTTAGTATAAGAGCTATCAAGAAAGAGCTCGAATCATTACGATTAGAAGGTGAAAATGCAGAAATGCGTGCTGACCTTGCTCGTGCAGCTGAGATTCGCTATGGTCAAATACCCGAATTACAAAGTAGGCTTGAAACAAAAGTTGCACGCTTAAAGAAACTTCAAAAATTTAGAAGAATACTTAAAGAAGATATTACCGCCGAGGATATAGCTCATGTTGTATCTCGTTGGACTGGTATCCCTCTTGTAAAAATGTTGGAAGAAGAGCGCGAGAAACTCGCCCATATGGAAGATGAACTTCGCAAGCGTGTCATCGGCCAAGATATTGCAATAAAGAAGATTGCGGATGTTGTGAGGAGATCTCGTGCCGGTATATCTGATCCAAACAAACCTATTGGTTCATTTATTTTCTTGGGTCCAACAGGTGTTGGTAAAACGGAACTAACAAAATCTTTAGCACAATTTATGTTCAACGATGATAAAGCACTTATACGTGTAGATATGAGTGAATATATGGAGAGACATAGCGTGTCTAAGCTTATCGGTTCACCACCAGGGTATGTAGGGTATGAGGAATCTGGTAACTTGACTGAATCTGTCCGGCATAGACCTTACTCGGTTATATTGTTTGACGAGATAGAGAAGGCTCACCCTGAAGTTTTCAATGTACTGCTTCAAGTTCTTGATGAAGGTAGATTAACAGACGCAAAAGGACGCATCGTGAACTTTAAAAATACTGTAATTATTCTTACTTCAAATATTGGTTCACATCTTATAGAAAAAATGGAATCACTTGGTTTTACAAATAATTCCAAGAAAGATGAATATACTGAAACAAAAGAAAAAGTTCTATCAAGCCTTAAAGATCATTTCCGACCTGAATTTTTGAATCGATTAGACGATATTATCGTATTTGATATTTTATCTGAAGATGTTATTCGCCATATAGTTGACTTGAAGATTCAAGTTATACGAGAGCGATTGCTAGCAAAAGATATTGAGCTAAATATTTCACCAGATGCTCTGACTTACCTAGCAAAAGAAGGTTACAACCCTCACTATGGAGCAAGACCTTTGGGGCGATTAATTCAAGATAAGATTCTTAATCCTGTGGCGTCATTTATTATTTCTAAAGGAGTTAAGAAAGGGGATATAGTCTACGTCACAATGAAAGATAATGAAATCGTAGTTGAGATGAAGAAAAAGAAAATCAAATCAAACTTCAAAGTTGCTAAACCATCTCCTTATAATAATAAATAAAAAATAACCCGGACTTAAAAAGTCGGGTTATTTGCTTTGTGTTTTCAAAAATCAAAATTAATTAATCTTTTTCAGTGTCTATCTCTTCCTCTTCTCCGAAGATTATGTTGATGTCACCGGAATGTGAATTGCTTCCAATGTTTTCAACATGGATTAATGGTGCTTTTACACCGTTAATCCTAATTGAAATACCATCAGCTTCTACAGTACCTCCACCACCAGCGCTTACTGCGGTTACGAGATTTGTTAAAGCATTTATCTGTTCTGCGTCTACGCTTACAGTATCGCTATGGTTATTAGAGTGTTCTACTTTTTCTCTATAACCTTTTAAAAAATAATATAATGATATAGCTCCTAGCAAAACAAGTAAAATCCAAGGCAACCAAAATTTTAATCCACTGCAGGAAGTCTCTGTTTTTAAATCAGGAGCATAACCTGCTGGATAATAGTACCATCCTTTAGCAGAAAGCGAGTCCGCCAATATCGTAATGGTGTGATGACTTTTTAGAAAGATAGTACTATCTTTCCAGCCAGTAATTTTGTTGTATACCGATTTTCCACCGGCACACAAATTTATTGCAGATTGTACAGGCACCTTTACGAGAATGCTTGTATCACAATCACTACTGATTGTATAATTTTTTGCAATTGGTTGTTGCATTTCTGTGGCTGTGTTACTACAACCTACAAAAAATATGGCAGTTATTGCCAACAAAGAGAACAATAGTTTTTTCATTTTACGATTTTTTTTGATTTTAGAAAATATTTTAAAGAATTTGGTAGAGTATAGCATAAATAAATATATTTGTCAATATAGCCAAAATACGAATATTGACTAGTCTCAATATTTATAGTAATATTTTTACGAATTGTTATTTTCTAAAATCTATTAAATCATTTAAAAATGAAAAGAAATTTATGTTTATTAGGGTTATTCATCTGTATGATGTGTAGCACTACTGCCTTTGCACAACAAGTAGATCTTACTACAAGTAAAAGTTGCTTGAAATCTGCAACAGATTCCGCAATATTAACACCAACTTTTGCTGGATTTAGTTCTCGTATAAGTTGGGAACTTCAAAAGTTAAATCTTGAATTTGGTAACTGGGATAGCATAGGAAGCCCAAACCTAATGCACTATATTGCTTCAGATTCAGCATCTGAGGCGTACAGAATTCAAGTTAAAGATTCTGCAACAAATGTAATAGCATTTTCAAACGCTATAATAATTTGCAGGTGTGGTGTTCTTCCCGTAACCCTTTCTTATTTCACAGGTTCGATAAAAAATAATGCCATAAATATATCCTGGGAAACAGTATCGGAGGAAAATTTCTTTCACTTTGAAGTGCAACGCAGTTTAGATGGAGATCATTTTTCTACAATTGAAGTTGTACCGGCCTCAGGTACTACTGATAATACTGTAGATTATAATGCCATTGATAAAAATATAAACAATAAGTATATATTTTATCGACTAAAAATTGTCGATAAAGATGGACACTACAGTTATAGCAATGTCATTGTAATGAGAATTAATGTTCCTCTTAATAAGAACATTATAATCGCTAATCCTGTAGATGATCAAATTGCTATTATTTACAATGGTTTATTAGAACAGAACAAAGCTATTGTTCAACTATATTCTTTAGAAGGAAAAATATTAAAAAATCAATCCTTTGGAAACGGTATCGTTGATGTAAGCAATCTACCATCAGGGTTTTACATTTGTAGAATCATTGATAGTAAAGGAAATATTTTGTTTCATAAAGAAATTATGAAACAATAAATAAAATATCCTAAAAACAAAAAACCTTTGTCCTAAAAAGCAAAGGTTTTTCTCTTGTGCGCCGGGAAGGAATTTCTCGCCCTACGGTCGCTGGTACTTTTCTAAGATCACAGCTCTATAGAAAAGTCTTTCGAATCCTCCACGTAAGCAAAGCAGTTTGCTTACTCAGGCGCAAAAAAAACAGCCGAAGCTGTTTTCTCTTGTGCGCCGGGAAGGATTCGAACCTTCGTAGGCCGAAGCCGACAGATTTACAGTCTGTTGTAATTGACCACTCTACCACCGACGCATATGAAAGTGAGTATACACGCTTTTCCTTAATTTTTCAAGAAAATAAAAATATGCTAAAATGCAACATATGTCACAACTTTATAGTAACTCAATCTTTTGGATAGATGTAGAAAAAATTAAACCAAATCCTTTTCAGCCTAGACGAGAATTTGATGAAGCACGTCTTCGTGACTTGGCTGATTCAATACGCCAGTATGGAGTGCTCCAGCCACTAACAGTCTCACGAATGGAAGTCCAAAGGGAAGACGGTGGCTTAGCCGTTGAGTATGAGTTGATTGCCGGTGAACGACGCTTGCGAGCTTCGAAAATTGCAGGTTTAGAGCAAGTTCCTGTGATTATTCGTGTTGGCGATGATAATATGGTGAAACTCGAACTTGCTATAATTGAGAATTTACAAAGAGAAGATTTGAACGCTGTAGAGCGTGCTCGTGCTTTCTTTCGTTTAGTTGAAGAATTTAAATTTACTCATAGTCAGATTGGGGCTAAAGTCGGGAAAAGCCGTGAACACGTTTCAAACACTTTAAGGTTATTAGCTTTACCTCAAGAGATTCTTGATGGTTTATCTGCCGGTAAAATTACTGAAGGTCATACACGTCCTATCCTTATGTTAGCTGATAGGCCTGAAGAACAAATGGTACTGTTTAAAGAAATAATGTTTAAGAAAATGACAGTTAGAGATGCAGAAAAGATTGCTCGTAAAATCGCCTTTGATCGTGTGCGTAAAAAGGAGTATATGCCTGACCCAGAGATAACAGAAATGGAAGATAAATTACAAGAAGCACTTGGTACTCGTGTTCATATAGATCGTAAAGAGAATGGTGGACAGATAATGATTGATTTCTTTTCAAATGATGATTTACGTACTATCTTAGAATTATTAAAATCAAATCAAGATAAAAATCCAAATGAAATGCTAGAGAACTTTATTGCAGCTCAAAAGGATCAGGAGCAAGAAGTCGTTGGAGAAGTAGAAGGAGATACAACCGAAGATGATAATATACATCTTATAGATGATCGTACGCCCGAAGAAGTTGTTCAAGCTGAAGAAGATGTAGATTTGTACAATATTAAAAATTTCTCAATTTAATTTTTACCAAACGATAGGAATTTAGAAAGTAAACTATGAGACTTAAGGTAGGCATTAATATGTTTACGTGCTAATCCTGTCTTTGTGTAAACTAACCATTTAGATGAGGGGTTAGTGTTCTTGTTGACTTGTATCTCTACAATATCATTTGTTTTTAATTTTGTATGGATAGCTACGTTTTTCCCATTCACTCTAGCCCCTTGAGTATGGTTTCCGATATCAGTGTGTATTGCATAAGCAAAATCTATCACACACGAATCTTCTGGTAAATCTATAATGTCTCCTTTAGGAGTAAACACAAAAACACGATCTTTAAAGAAATCCATTTTAATTGTTTTTAAAAATATCTCAGGTTTTTCTTTGTTAATGTTATTGTCATTTAACTTTCTAAGCTCTTGGACCCATTCAAATTGCTGTATGTTTATATTTTTGTTTTCTTTGTATGCGAAGTGAGCTGCAATACCATATTCAGCTTCTCTGTGCATTTCATATGTACGAATCTGAATTTCAACTATCCCACCTGTTCCAGTAAATATCGTAGTATGTAAACTTCTGTAGCCATTTAATTTTGGAGTAGCTATGTAATCTTTAAAACGATGAGGGAGAGGAGTCCATGCTCCATGTATGATACCCAGGACATGATAACAGTCTGCAATGGAGTCAACCATTACCCTTAAGGCTAGTATGTCGTATATCTTGCCGATATCCATATCATACTTTTTTAATTTTTTCCATAACGAATACAAATGCTTTTGTCTGTAGTCAACGTTGGAGTTTTCTATGTGATCTTCTTTTAACTTTTTTATCAATTCATTCTTAACTTCAATCAAATACTTTTCATCAACACCTTTCTTATCTAAAAGTAATTTGTATACTTCCTTGTATTCTTTAGGGTAAGCAAATTTAAATGCAGCATCTTCAAGTCGCCCTTTGAGTTGACCCATAGAAAGACGATTAGCCAAAGGTGCATAAACTTCAAGTGTTTCGAGGGCTATTCTTTTCTGTTTGTCTAGTCTGACATGTTCAAGTGTCTCTATGTTATGTAATCGGTCAGCAAGCTTAATAACTAGTACTCTTAAATCCTCAGTCATAGATACAAAGAATTTGCGTAAGTTTTCTACATTACGTTCTATTCCTTTGTATTTTATTGTGCCGAGTTTTGTTACTCCTTTTACAAGTAGTACTATTTCTTCTCCGAATTCGTTTTTTAATTCTTCCTCGGTTGTATTAGTATCTTCAAGTACGTCGTGTAAGAAACCAGCAGCTATAACTACTGGACCCATACCTAAGTCAGCTAAATTTTTAGCAGTTTGAAAAACATGAGTAAAGTATGGTTTACCACTTTTACGAAGTTGGCCATTATGGGCTTTAAGTGCAAAATTATATGCTTTCTCAATAAGTGCTTTTTCACTAGCATCAATATTGGGAATAATAGAGAATATTTGGTTTATATCTACATTAGGCATATATCTAATTATATATTAAAAACTTAAAGTAAGCCCGTTATTTCTTTTTTACCTTTATATTTTCGCCTAGTTTATGAGGATTATGGTTTTTGCACATTTTATTCGAGCACCGCTCAGGTATCGTCTTCGTACCTTCCATCATAAGAGATTGACAATATGGACAGATGTTACCTGTGGGCTTGGCTTTAATTGCATTCTTACAATCTGGATAGTTACTGCAAGAATAGAATATTCCAAATCTTCCACGACGTTCCATCATTTTACCTTTATTGCAAACTGGACAAGTGACATCAGTCATTTTCTTTTTCTTTTCTTCTTCATCTTCTTTTATAAATTTACATTTTGGGTATCGTGAACAAGAAACAAAAGCTCCGAACTTTCCTTGTCTTATTACTAGTTTTCCACCATGTACCTTTTTCTTTTTTTCTCCTGCCTGCGCAGGCAGGCCACAGAGTGGACACATTTCACCAGTTTCCTTTGGTCCCTCAAGCTCCAAACCTTCTATAGTACGAGCTCCATCACAGTCGGGGTAACGTGAACATGAATAGAATTTACCATTACGAGCAAGTTTTATAATCATAGATGATCCACATTTAGGACAAATCATATCAGCAGGTGCTTCTCCCATATTTGTTGCTTTGGCTAATTTGTCTTTTTCCTTGATATCTTTCTGGAATGGAATATAAAAATCTTTTAGAGTTTTCACATATTCACGTTTACCATTTGCGATATCATCAAGCTCATCTTCCATTTCAGCTGTAAAAGTATCACTTATATATTCAGCGAAATTATTCTCCAGAAAACTCGATACTACATCTCCGGTGTCAGTAGGGAAAAGAGTGCGACCTTCTTTTGTAACATAGCCACGGTCTTCTATGGTACGCATTATAGATGCATAAGTACTTGGTCTACCGATACCTCGTGCTTCAAGTTCTTTTACCAATCCTGCCTCACTGTATCTGTTTGGTGGTTCAGTGAACTTTTCTGTGTTTTTAAGTTCGAGTAGCTTTAATAGTGCACCGACTTCTACAAGTGGAAGCTCTACATCATCACCACGTGCTTCACTATCGCATGCAAGCCATCCAGGAGATATCATTCTTGATCCATTCGCTGTGAAATCTGGTATATCAGCCGATTGAATATTTGCGATAATTTTTGTTTTCATAAGTTTTGCGTCTATCATTTGTGATGATACTGTGCGTTCCCATATAAGACGATACAATTTTTTCTGTTCATCGTTGGATCCTTCATTCATAGACTCAATATGTGTCGGACGAATAGCTTCGTGTGCCTCCTGTGCATTTTTAGATTTAGTTTTATATACACGAAGCTCTACTTGGTCTTGACCATATTTTTTCTCTATAACTTTTTTAATTTGTTCTTGAGCAACCTTAGCAAGGTTTGTGCTGTCTGTACGCATATAAGTTATAAAACCAGCTTCGTATAATTTTTGAGCAACTTGCATTGTTCTTGATGGTGAAAAACCTAAACGAGTACTTGCTGTTTGTTGTAGTGTTGATGTAGTGAATGGTGCGCGTGGGCTACGTTTCTGCTCAGACGTTTTTATATCAGTGACAAACCATTTTTCTTTTTCTCCTTTTGTTAATATATTTTCTACAATTTTTTGGTCACGAGGTTCATCAACACAAGTTAGTGTTAATTTTTCTTTTTTGGGTGTTTCAAATAATCCTTCAAGTGTCCAATATTGCTCTGGTACAAAAGCACGAATTTCGCGTTCACGTTCCATAATAATACGTAAAGCAGGGGATTGTACTCTTCCTGCTGATAGTCCATATCTTACTTTTTTCCAAATAATACCCGAGAGATCATATCCTACAAGTCTATCAAGTACTCTTCGGGCTTCTTGTGCTTTACGCAGGTTTGTATCTATATCTCGGGGAGATTTCAATGCTTCCTCGACAGCTTCCTTTGTTATTTCATGAAAAGCCACTCTTTTAATAGGTGCTTTGATCTTACTATTGCTATGTAAGATTTCTTCTATATGCCAGGCGATTGCTTCTCCTTCACGGTCCGGGTCAGTTGCGAGCATTATCTCATTTGCTTTTAATGCTAAATCTGTCAATTCATTTACAACTTTTTCTTTACCTTTTGAAATTTCATAGTGTGGAACAAATCCACCAGGTATATCAATTGCAGTTTTGTTAGATTTTGGTAAATCACGTATATGTCCGACAGATGCACGGACAGTAAAAGCTCCATCGAGATACTTCTCAATAGTTTTTGCTTTTGAAGGTGATTCAACAATTAATAATTTCATATGACTCTATTAGTAGCATTGATTATATTTTTTTGCAAACAATTTACATAAAATACAATTTATATTTTATGTATTTCTCCCATCTCTTCTTTTATTAATTCTTTTATCTCCATTATCGAAAGCAAAGCATTTGCTGTAGATGTATCAGTATCTAGGAGTCGAATAAGTTCATCTCTTTCTATTGGTTCACGAAGTAGCTCAATGATTCTTTTTTCTTCTTTTGAACAATCAGCATACTTTTCTTTTTCATCTAAGAATGGTTTCTCGATAGTAAAACCAAGTGCTTCAAGAACTTCTTCGCTTGTAGTCACTGGAGTGGCTCCTTGGCGGATGAGAGTATTAGTGCCTCTTGAATTTGAAGAAAAAGCTGAACCAGGTACAGCTAAGACATCGCGATTATAATCGAGGGCCATACGAGCTGTGATAAGTGTTCCAGATTTTTCCTCAGCTTCTATAATAAGAACTGCTTTTGCTATTCCTGCCATTAAGCGATTTCTTTGGGGGAATGAATATAATGTAGCTTTCCATTTTGGGTCAAGTTCAGAAATTAAACATCCACCTTTCTCTACTATATCTTTTGCTAGATTAATATTACTTTGTGGATGCAATACACTATAGTCTAAACCAGATCCTGGGAAAGATATAGTTAAGAGAGATGCCTTAAGGGCAGCTCTGTGAGCAATACTATCAATACCAAGAGCAAGCCCTGAAACAATCACAATAGGATAACCTTTTAAACCTTCTATTAATTTCTCGCATATATCACGACCATATGATGTATATTTTCGAGACCCAACTACTGCTAGGTAAACGTATTGGCTTGGAGGCATTTTACCACGCATATATAGAGTTCTTGGAGGTTGAGGTATTTCAAGTAATGGTTTAGGAAATTCTTCAGGTTTTAATTTTATAATATCTGACATATTAGTGAGCTGTATTATCAATTTGTCTATTGTATCATTTTTTTATATACTGATACTATTATGCTAGACATTAAATTCATCAGAGAGAATAAAGATATAGTAAAAGCTGGCATTAAAAAAAAGAATGCCAATGTGGATATAGATGAACTTCTCAAGCTAGACGAGAAGAGACTTTCAATTATGGCAAGTTCTGAGATTCTTCGCAGTGAACAAAACAGAATGAACAACTCAATTGCTGCAGAGAAAGATTTTAATACACGACAGCAAATGATAAATGAAATGAAGATTGTTAAGGATGAATTTAAAGAAAAAGAAGAAGAACTTCAAAAAATTATAGCTCAATGGCAAGCCTTAATGTTAAAGATACCAAATATTCCATCTGTAGATACACCAGAAGGTCCAGATGAAACAGGTAATCAAGTTATAAGACAATGGGGAGAGAAGCCTGAATTTTCTTTTACTCCCAAAGAACATTTTGAACTTGGTAAAAATTTAGGAGTAATAGACACAGAAACTGCTGCAGAAGTTGCTTCATCACGCTTTTCTTACTTAAAAGGTGATTTGGTCCTTTTACAGTTTGCTCTTATACAGATGTGTTTAGAAATTTTAACAAATCAAGAAACTTTATCTAAGATAGCTCAAGAAGCTGGTCTTTCTGTAAATACAAAAGAATTCATTCCTGTTATACCTCCAGTATTCATTAGACCACTAGTACAAATAAAAATGGCACGTTATCTTACTCCAGATGATCATTATATTTTCCCTAATGATGATCTTATGCTTATAGGTAGTGCTGAACATACTTTAGGTTCAATGCATATGAATAAGATTTTTGAAGAGAATGAATTGCCTATTAGATATGCAGGTTACTCGACTGCGTTTAGACGTGAAGCAGGTACTGCTGGTAAAGATACTAACGGAATCCTAAGACAACACCAATTTGATAAATTAGAAATGGAGGTTTTTTCTTTACCCGAGAATTCAACCCAGGAACAGAATTTTCTAGTAGCAATACAAGAGTACATATTAAAGACTCTAAATTTACCCTACCAAGTAGTTTCCGTTTGTACAGGTGATATGGGTTTCCCAGATACTAGACAAATAGATATAGAGACTTGGATGCCAGGACAGAACAAATATAGAGAGACTCATAGCTCAGATAGCACCGGCGGTTTTCAAGCTCGTCGTCTGAATACGAGAGTACGCAGGAAAGATGGAAGAATAGAGCCTGTGCATATGAATGATGCTACTGTTGTTGCTGTTGGTCGCACTTTGATTGCTATTATGGAAAACTATCAACAAGAAGATGGAAGTATAAAAATCCCAGAAGTTCTAAGGAAGTATTTTAATAAAGATATTATTTCTTCATAATTTAATATGAAAGATATTCTTACGTCACCACGTATGGAAGATTTGAAACGCAGCCGTCGCAAGCGACGTTTACGAATGGTAATTCTTATTTTTATATTACTTATTACAGTTGTATATGCCCTAGCTTTCTTCTCTAGTAATCCAAAAATTACACTAAATAAAATTATCGTCACAGGTACTCGTATTATAAGTGATACGAAAGTAGAATCAGATACTAGACAAGTAATTTCTGGTAAATATTTACACCTTTTTGCAAGAGACAACAGTCTTATCTATCCAAAAACAAATATATATAGTACGTTAATTAAAGATTTCCCTAGGATAAAAACTCTCACCATAAATCGCAGTGGTTGGAATACTTTGACAATAGACATAACAGAGCGCCTAGGCTCGTATCTATATTGTGGTTCTCAGATACCAACAGTAGAATCAAATATCGGAGAAAATTGTTATTTTGTAAATAATGATGGATATATTTTCGATAAGGCACCATATTTTTCTGGTAATGTATACTTCAAATATTATGCTCCACTTGGAGCGGGTGAAGCAAATCCACTTGGACAGCAATTACTTACGCCAGATCGTTTCCATAAAATAGCTAGATTCATCGATGGTGTTATTGCTGTTGGATTTAAGCCAACTTACTTAGTGATAGGTAATGATGATGATTACCTGTATCTTGACCATAAATCCACAGATACTAGTCCACAGATCATATTCAATAATGAAAATGATTTAGATCAAATATTAAATAATTTATCTTTAGCAATGACTAAACCAGAATTTGCCAATGTTATTAATTCTAAGTATACTACTCTTTTATATATAGACTTACGGTTTAAAAATAAGGTTTTATATAAATTTCAATAATTATAATGAATAATTTTTGGACAAAATTACCAAAGCCATTCTTTGTTCTGGCTCCTATGGCTGATGTTACAGACGCAGCTTTTCGTCGCGTTATATGTAAGTATGGTAAACCTGATGTTATCTGGACTGAATTTGTTTCTGCTGATGGATTGTCTAGTCCTGGTAGAGAAGTGTTAAAGAATGATTTAATTTATACTGAAGACGAAAGACCAATTGTCGCACAGCTATTTTCTTCAAATCCTGAAAAAATGAGAGAAGCGTCTCGGCTTTGTGCTGACTTAGGTTTTGATGGTATTGATATTAATATGGGTTGTCCTGATAGATCTATAGAAAAGCAAGGGGCTGGTGCTGCTATGATTAAAAATCAAGAATCAGCCAAAAATATTATCCAAGCAGTAAAAGATGGCATAAGAGATGCAGGGAAAGAGATTCCAGTTTCAGTGAAGACACGTGTTGGTTATAATAAAGTTCAAATTGAAGAATGGATTCCTTTTTTACTATCTCAAGATATAGCTGTGCTTACTGTGCATGCTCGTACTCGAAAAGAAATGTCCAATGTACCAGCACGATGGAGTCACATAAAAGATATTGTTGATATTCGTAACAGAATGAATGTTAAAACAAAAATAATTGGTAATGGCGATGCTCTTAATATCAATCATGCTAGAGAGCTTGTAAAAGAAACTAGTTGCGATGGTGTGATGCTAGGGAGAGCAATCTTTGGTAATCCTTGGCTTTTTGCGGAGAAAGAACCAAATATAGAAGAAAAATTAAAAGTTATGGTAGAGCACACGAAACTCTTCTCAAAACTTCTAGGTCAAATAAAAAATTTTGCAATTATGAAAAAGCATTTTAAAGCTTATGTGAATGGTTTTGATGGTGCAAAAGAATTAAGAGTAAAACTTATGGAAACTAATAATGATAAGGAGGTTGAAGATATCGTTAACCAATTCATAGGGCAAGGGGAATAGTCAATTTAAACAAATTAAATTACACTCAACCTCTTTATATCTCTGTGATATACTAAGTCTATGTCAGAATTAAATATAGCATTATATAGAAAATATCGCCCAGAACGTTTCTCTGATGTGGTAGGGCAGGATCATATAGTCAAAGCTATATCTGGCGCCCTTGCTGCTTCTAAGGTTGCCCATGCTTATCTGCTTTCGGGGCCACGTGGTACAGGCAAAACTACTATTGCTCGCATAGTTGCTCGCGAGTTAGAAACATCAGCCAATGATATCTATGAGATAGATGCAGCCTCAAACAGAGGTATAGATGAAGTTCGTAATATTCGTGAAAATGTGAATACTATGCCTTTTGATTCCAAATACAAAGTTTATATTTTGGACGAAGTACATATGTTTACCAAAGATGCTTGGAATGCTCTTCTGAAAACTATCGAAGAGCCACCTAAACATGTCATCTTTATCTTAGCAACAACTGAACTAGAAAAAATCCCTGAAACAATTGTTTCTCGATGTCAAACATTTATACTTAAAAAACCGACAGATATAATACTTTCACAAGTTGTAAAAAATGTTGCTTCTAAAGAAGGTTATGAATTACAAGCTGGAGGAGCAGAGCTTATAGCTGTACTTGCTGACGGAGCTTTTCGAGATGCTCTAGGTACACTTCAGAAAGTTATCTCCTATAGTAAAAGTAAAAAAATTACAAAGGAAGATATAGAAAAAGTAACAGGAGCACCAAGTACAACTTTGGTGAATGAATTCTTGGAAGCTTTAGCTTCGAATAATATAGAGAAAGGTTTCTTATCTATCAGACAAGCAAGCGAACAAGATATCGATATGAGTGTATATTTGAAAATGATTCTTACGAAACTTCGCTATGCCCTTATTCTTCGCTACGCACCAGCCGCCAAAGAATCAATAATCAATAGTATTTCAGTCGAGGATTTAGAATTTATAGAAAATCTTATATCAACTAAACCTACACATATATCTTCAAATTCACTTTCCATACTGCTTGAAGCATATCAGTCACTTAGAACTTCAGTTATAAGTGAAATACCTATAGAACTTGCGTTAGTAAGGATACTTAGCAATTAAGATATTTAGCTTAATTTAATTTCTTTTTTATATATAGAGATCAGGCTATATAGCAAACTTAAAACAAGTGGTCCTATAAGGATACCCTCTGGGCCCATAAGCGAAATACCTCCTAGTATAGAGAATAGAATAAAAAATGGTGGCATCTCAGTTTTCTTAGAAATTATGAAAGGTGAGAGAAGGTCGTCTATGATTGCTACGAATCCGAGTGACCATACAAGAAGACCTATAGCTTGAACGTGCATTCCAGTGAAGAATAAGAAAAGTATTGCTGGAACGAATACTAAAGAAGTTCCAACTGTAGGCACAAAAGAAGCGATGCCTGCTGTTACTGCCCATAGTGTGGCATTGGGTACACCGAATATCATAAAGCCAATGCCAGTAAGAAATCCTTGGATAATAGCTATAATAAATGTGCCTTTAATAACTTGGTTGATAGTAGTATGAAGCTTAGAGAATATTTCATTTGTATTATTTTCTGAAATAGGCCATAACATAGAAAAACTTTTTTTCCATTCTTTTCCATTTCTTAAGAAATAAAAAATGGCTAAAATCATAAACATAAACATAATAATTGTTTGGATAGTAGCTGTGAAAAAACTTGTAGTGTTTTGAGAGATAAATGATACGATATCCGCTGCTTTTGATTCAGTGTTTACAGACATACCTTGAGGTAAGACTTTATTTATAGAATTATCGAGAGTCTTAAAAAATGTATTATTTTGGTTACTTACAGATGATATATAATCGTATGCATTATGTGTTTGTTTTAGCACGTTTGAGCCTATGAATAAGACTGGAGCACATAAAACAACAACAAAAAGTAATACTGTAAGGAAAGAAGCAACAGAAGAAAAACCAAAAGCAAGATGATGTTTAATCCATAAGTATACGGGGTCAAGAACAACTGCAAATGCAGCAGCCATAACAAGTATTGTTATGAATGGATATAGAATCGCAAGCATTAGAAAAATAGTAATACCAAGCAGTGCGTAAAAAAAATACTTTTCAACTAAATGCGATGATTTCATATGGGAATATTATATCATAGATAATTGCGTTATTTGTCTATTTGGTGTATTTTAAAGAGGTATTAATAGGGGATAATAAAAACATTTGGGGATCGTCTAATGGTAGGACAGCGGCCTTTGAAGCCGTTAATTGGGGTTCGAATCCCTGTCCCCAAGCAAAGTGAGCCAAGCGAGATTTGCTTGGGGAAGAAAGTGCATTGCACTTTCGCCAGGGATGAGAAGACCTTGAGTGTATCGCACGTAGCAAAGCAAGTACGATACGAAAGGCGTACTGAATCTGTAGGATTCGAAACTCCCTGTCCCAAAGCCAATAATTTGTTTATAGTATTAAATATGAAAAAAGAAATAAAATTCACAGCTCTATTTGTAAAAGACATAAAAGATTTATTAAAAAGATTCCCTCCTAAGCATAAGAAAATTTTTGGACATCATTCAACGATTGAATTTCAACCAACTAGTCTAGATGGCATAGAAATAGGAAAAGAATGCAGTATAAAAATAATAGGACGAGCTTGGGATGAATTTGGAGATGACCTTCTTGTTGAAAATTTAAAATCTAAAAATAAATACCCCCACATAACCGTGTCCCGAGCAGATAATGCTCCACCACTGTACTCAAAAATACTATTTGAAAAAACTGATATAGAATACTTTGATAATGAAGAAGTTAGGGTTATTGAAGGATATTCAGATGGGAATAAGTATATTACACAGAACCTATAGCTGTTCCAACTTCATCCCTGCCTGCGCAGGCAGGCCAGACTGTAAGCCAATAATTTGCTATAATATTAACTTATGGAAAAGAAAATTATTGTTATAACTTCTGGTATAATATTAAAATGGAAGAACAACTCACTAATTATATTAAGGAAAAGTACAATCCATTAGCCATTGTATTACATGGCTCACGTGCAAATGGGTACGCAAAGGAACATTCTGATTGGGACTTTTTAATTTTTACATATAAAGATGTTAACCCCGCAAGAGATATTAAATTTGGTGCAAATTTTGAAATAAAGCAAGTAATACTTCCTTTGTCTGATAATAAAATTAAGGAAGGTCTTGGTTTTTTATTTAGGACCGAAAATATAAAAATATTATATGATAAAGATAGTATTGTTCCTGCTTTGCTTACTAAAAATGAAATAGTAATTGAAAAAGGAGACACGTTCAATGAGGTAGATAAACGTGCTCGATGTGCATTTTTAAAATCAAGTTTAGATAGTATTGAAGATTATAAAAATAATGAGTTAATTGTTTTTTCCAAAAAGGCAATATTTTATAATAAGGTTGTGCCTACGTGGTTTAGATTTCTTCATAACGAATTCAAGCCCTCAGATTATTTAGCTCTACCTCGAATTAAAAGTGATGATCCAGAATTCTATAAATTACTTGAGGAGTTTATTGATGCAGATGCTGAGCAATCAATTCTTATTGGAAACAAAATGATCAATCATATTTTCTCAGATTTAGATTAAGAATTGTTTCAACTTCGCCTCAGACGGTAAGCAAATAAAAACCACCGGAAATAAATTTGGTGGTTTAATAGAAGTTTCATTCAAATAATTTTAATCTTGGAATTTTTTGATTGCCTCGATTCTTACAGAATCATCAAAAAATTCTTTTGGATTAATTATCCCGAGGTTGTCATCCACTAATTTAATATCAAGAGGTAAGACACCTGCAGTCGGAATAATTCCTCCGTTACCATCATCTGCACCAAACTTTGAAGAAATAAAATAAATAATTATTGTTTCTTCACCGCCGCATTGTTCAATCATGTAATTTACAATATTTATATCCTTGTTTGGCCATTTTTTTACCGGACCAATCATAATTATTTCAAAATTTTCAGGCTGATAAAAAAAATTACCAGGATCAGCATTTATAGGAAAATGAAATTGTTTACCGGTCAAATCAAAATTTTTTGATTCACCATACCATTGTAACCAAACTTCATTACCATGTTTTTTTTCACGAAATAAGGTTGGTTTTTTTACAATTTCTTTGCATGTTTGATGAACGGGCTCGCTCACTGGCTTAACTGTTTCCATAATTTAACATTTTAATGGTTTATTTTATTGTTGGTTTTTCTTTACATTAACATTTACTACTTATTTGTCAACAATATCGTTTCAACTTCACCCCAGACGGTAAGCCAATAATTTGCTATAATACTAACTTATGGAAAAGAAAATTATTGTTAGAGCTAGAGCTATTATTTTAAATAATAATAAATTACTAGTAGTAAAGCATTCACATGATTCGAGCTTCGCTGCTTTACCAGGGGGTCACCTTGAATGGGGAGAAGATATCAAGGAATGTTTATCTAGAGAAATTGTAGAAGAACTTGGAATAAACCCTGAGATTGGAAGACTACTATATGTTAATAATTTTACAGAAAAAGATACTGAGCAATCAGTAGAATTTTTCTTTGAAGTTACAAATGGTTATGCGTATAAAGATTTTGAAAATCATACAAGAACACATGCATATGAACTTGCTGATATACTTTGGATAGAGCCTAACGATCTTGTGAACATTCTACCAAAAGAATTTGAAGAAGATTTTAAATTAGGGAAAATTATTTCTGATCAAGTAAGATATATACATTCTTAAACAATAAAGATTTAAATGAAATTACTCCAGACTATAAATGAAAAAGATTTTTTCTGTTATAATATATATGTATGAAATTTATTAGAATATTTCTCTTAATATTAATTATTATTGGTACAGGGCTTTTGTTGACTCAAAAAATTTGGGTTCCTAAGTTTGTAAATATTATTTTAAAAAATAATACACAACAAGAGCAACCAATAAACGATGGAACTACTAAGATTGCTTTCCCTGAAGGCGGAGAAACTTTTATTCCTGGACAGACATATACTCTCAAGTGGTCATACGGCCCTAATCCGCTCGATATTTTTCTTATAGATACATCTCTTAGAAAATATGGAGCGTCTGTGAGTCTTTCTGATCGAGTATACCGTATCACAAATACTGGTTCATATGAATATACCTTTCCTAAAAATCTTAAAGATGGCATATATCAATTTAGAATTGGAAATGTTATTAGTAATAATTTTAAAGTTACTTCAACATTAAAATAACCTACAAAAAGTAGGTTATTGATAATTTAAATTTTAGGATTATGTTTTAACTTTATGTTTCGTATTTTTTAAAATATTTCTTTCTCTCTGAGAGAGTTTGTATTAAAGATGTTGTTAATATCCAAAATGCAATAATTGCAAGTATATAAATAATAAATACCAGAATATATAAGCCTCTCACACTAGGTCTATATATTTTGCTATAATAAACATTATGGAAATAAGAAAAGTAAAAAATAAGGAAAAGGATAATCTGAAGTCACTTTCAATGGAAGATTTACAGAAAAAGATAGATTCCTCAGTAAACGGATTAAGTCAGAATGAAGCAGAAAAAAGATTAATTACTTACGGGCGTAATGAAATAAAAGAAAAAGAAGCAAATCCTTTCCTTAAATTTCTTACATATTTTTGGGGACCCATTCCATGGATGATTGAAATAGCTGTAATTTTGTCAGCTATGGTTGCACACTGGGCTGATTTCTTTATAATTTTACTCCTTCTTTTATCTAATGCAGTCGTTGGGTTTTGGGAAGAACATCAGGCTGGTAATGCTATAGCTGCGTTGAAAGCAAAGCTAGCTCTCACTGCTCAAGTGAAACGTGACGGTAAATGGATTACCTTAGATTCACATTTACTTGTGCCAGGAGATGTTATACACATACGTGCTGGTGATATTATTCCTTCGGATGCTCGTTTGCTTGAAGGTGATGAAATAGAAGTAGATCAATCGACTTTGACGGGGGAGTCACTACCAGTGACACGTAAATCAGGGGATGCTGTTTTTTCTGGCTCGATTCTACGACATGGTGAAATCGACGCTTTAGTATATGCCACTGGAGCTAATACTTATTTTGGTAAAACGGCTGAGTTAGTAGAAGAAGCACATACTGTTAGTCATTTCCAAAAAGCTGTGTTGAAAATCGGAAATTATCTTATATTTTTTGCTGTTATCTTGGTGGCAATAGTTGTTTTTGTTGCAATTATGCGCGGTAATCCTATTCTTACTACTTTAGAATTTTCTCTTGTACTTTTAGTAGCAGCAATTCCCGTAGCTATGCCTACAGTATTATCTGTGACAATGGCCGTTGGAGCAAAACTTTTAGCTAAAAAAGAAGCAATAGTCACAAGGCTCTCAGCGATCGAAGAGCTAGCAGGGGTAGATATTTTATGTTCAGATAAAACTGGAACTTTAACTCAAAACAAATTGACGTTAGGTGAACCATTTAGCGTTAGGGACATACCAGTCGAGCAAGTCATACTATATGGTGCCTTAGCTTCTCGCCCAGAAGATAAAGATTCTATAGACCAAGCTGTTATCGATGGTGTAAAAGATAAGCAAGCCCTTGGAACATATAAGGTTATACACTTTCAACCATTTGATGCAATACGTAAACGTACAGAAGCTACTGTAGTTTCTGGAGATGGAAAACAATTCCAAGTAGCAATGGGTGCTTCACAAATAATCTTAGCGATGTCTGTTAATATAAATGAAGTAAAGAATTTAGTTGATACGGCTGTTCACGATTTTGCGACGCGAGGATTTAGGTCTTTAGGTATTGCTAAAACAGACAATGATGGTAAGTGGCGTTTCGTCGGAGTACTTCCATTATTTGATCCACCACGCCCTCAGGCCAAGAAAACCATTGCAAGCGCTGAACAAATGGGTGTAAATGTAAAAATGATTACAGGAGATCAAATGGCTATAGCACAAGAAACTGCTAAGCAACTTGGATTAGGGTCAAATATCTTTGATGCCAGTGATTTAGATGACGATAAAATATCGAAAGAGTATGTAGATGCAATTGAAAAAGCAGATGGTTTTGCTCAAGTTTTTCCAGAGCATAAGTTTCATATTGTCGATATGCTACAAAAAAGAGGTCATATCGTAGGAATGACTGGAGATGGAGTAAATGACGCACCAGCACTCAAGAAAGCTGATTGCGGTATTGCTGTTTCTGGAGCAACCGATGCGGCTCGTGCGGCTGCATCTATCGTGCTTTTGACACCAGGACTTTCGTTGATAATTGATGCGATAAAGGAAAGCCGAAGAATTTTCCAGAGGATGAATAGCTATGCTATTTATCGTATTGCTGAAACTATGCGAGTTCTTTTGTTTATGACGCTCGCTATTCTTGTCTTTAATTTTTATCCGGTTACGGCTGTGATGATTGTGATGCTTGCTCTTCTAAATGATGGCGCCATTTTATCTATTGCTTTTGATAATGTTATTTATAAAAAGAAGCCGGAGGCTTGGCAGATGCATAAAGTTTTAGGTGTTTCAACTGTTCTTGGTGTTATTGGTGTAGTATCTACTTTTGGACTTTTTTATCTAGCAGAGAAAGTATTTCACTTAGATAATGATCATATTCAAACTTTAATGTATTTAAAACTTTCAATAGCAGGACATCTTACTATTTTTGTAACTAGGACGAGAGGTCCGTTCTGGTCGCATCGTCCAGCAAAAATTCTTTTCTTTGCTGTTTTATGTACTCAAATAATTGCAACTTTAATAGCTGTTTATGGAGTGTTTATGACTCCTCTTGGATGGGGATGGGCGTTGTTTATATGGATATACGCAATAGTGTGGTTATTCATCAATGACCGTGTAAAACTTTTGGCATATCGTATTTTTGACCCATTACCATCAACACCAACTATAGCCACTCAATCTTAATATGTTATTTAATGGAATAAAAATAAAAGGCTAAACACATTTAATGAATAACCTTTTGTAAAAAAATAACAAAGAACAGTTTTTTAATTTTCAAACGCTGTGGAAATAATAGTTATAGGTTGTTCAGGATCCAAACTTTCCCATTTAGTAGCATTTTTATTATTTTCCTTTAGCAATTTTACCACTTGCTTTGCTTTAAAAAAATAATACACTCTGTCGTCTATCGGTTTAGCATTTTTCGTTATTGTATTACCAGTACTTTTATACCAGAATTGGGCCATTGGTGTTACTAGTATTGTTAAGCCGATTAAACTTTTAAATAATTCTTTGTATTGAATCAAGCCGTCTACGTTAATCATTTTTACATGTTTCTTTTTGCCTATTGGAAACCAGTTTACTCCTGTCATAATATTATTTTTATTTTTAGAAATTTTATATGTATAATAACATCTATTAAACACTTGTCAATAGTATGTTTTATAAATACAACAAGCGTCCAATCATTTTTCGTGTTAAACTTAAAGCATGAGGAATACTAAAACAATCATCTTGGTTTTGATATCAACTATAATAATAGGTAGCGGAGCGTACATTATTTATCATAAAAATAAAAGTGTATCGAATGTAGCTGTTACTCCTACAATAAATACTTCGGTAGTATACAAAAATAATGAATACGGATTTACTTTTTCATTACCTGATAGCTGGAGGGGGTATACAATTGTACAGAATACTTGGCAAGGGTATCCAGTAAATGATCCTAAATCAAATGAAACTGGACCAAAGATTTTGATACGTAATCCAAATTGGACTTCAGCTGTTCACTATGAGGATATTCCAATATTAATATTTACCACAGCACAATGGGATTCATACGTAGCTGAAGATTTTGCTGTATCCGCTGCTCCTATTCCTGCAAGTAAATTAGCTAGCAACAACAAATATGTATTTGCTCTTCCTCCACGTTGGGATTATGACTTTAGTAAAGGATACGAAGAAGCAGAGAATATAATAAAAAGTAAACCTATAATTGGATTCGACATAGATAAGTTATCAGTTACGAAATAAGACAAATAGTATTATATCTTATGTCACTGATTATGAAGTAATAACTTGTTTTACTATAGAATGATTGCAAATAAAAAAAGGGAGCGGGTCCAAACCCAAACTCCCTCTATTGCTAACCCCCAAGAAAATATATTTTTAATTAATCTAAAATGACAATTGATTTTCCTTCATACTAACATACTATAATTTATTGTCAATAGAAAAATTAAAAGTTATTATGTATCCATAAAATAAAAAAAGCCAGATTTTAATCTAGCTTTTAATCATTTTTGGGATTAGTTCGCTTTTACTGTTGTAAATAATAGTGTAGCTCGGGGCTTACCATTTGAACTTTATTAGCACTTTTCTTTAACTTTGCTTTGTGATTAAAGTTTCTGTTAGGTGGTATCAAATCATTTGAATGAAATTCTGGCATACCATTCAATGGTGGTAGATCTATTAGAAAAATAGGTATTTCCTGATACTGTAGTGTTTCATTCTCTAACTCAGTATTTATTTCATCAAACAAATTACCAACATCATTTGGACACAATTTTTTATTGTGATGTGGTTCCGGCAATTTTCTTCCTTCGTGAAGATTAATTAATTTTTCGCTTATACATAAAGCATATTCCTCCCAAAGGTTGGCATATTTAATCCTTTGAGAAAAGTAAGAAATTAAAAAATTAATTTCCCCGATTAGGTGTTTAACCTTGGTGCTATTTTTTCTCTCCTCAAAAATTTGATTTTCCAAATCAAGTTTTTCATAAAAAAATCTTTTCTTACATTGCAAATGAAATTTAAAAACTTCAGGTGCATTGATTGTAGATTTTAAACAAATTGATAAGAACTCAGTTCTTACATTAAGATGTTTTTGATTATCTAGTTTTTCAATAATACTAGACATTTCTTTTCCGAGTAAACTGAAAGTCATTGGCATAATCTTGTAGTTTTAAAATGAAAAAATATTTTACTTCATCGTACCACCTCAACAATTTTTGTCAATATATGCTTATAACACAATGATTAAAGGGGGGGGGATAAATAGTATTGACAAAATGATGTAATGGCGTTATAATACACCTATTATGAAAAAAGTATATTCTATATTTTTAATACTCGTCGTATTTATTAGTTACGGACTTTTATCAAATCCAACTAAATCAGAAGCAAGTTGGAGAGTTTCTATTGGTTTAAATTTTGGAAGAGGTTACACTCCTTATTACGGAGGTTATAATAATGTCTATCCAGGATCTGGTTTTAATAATGGTAGTCCATATTATTCAGGTAATTACTATATGAACAGTCCTTACTACGGTGGTTACAACCCTGGTTATTATAGTTATTCCAGTAGTTCTTATTATAGTAGTTATAATAGCTATGGCTATGGTAATAATTACTATAATCCTGGATATGGTGGTTACGGAGGTTACTATGGTAGCTATGGATGTATGTCGAACGTCTATCCTTCTTGTTAATGAATAATAAAATCCCTTCAGATATCTGAAGGGATTTTATTATTCTTCTGTTTGTGGTTTTTCTAAGGTTAAATTTTCTATTTCTATTGCTTCTCCAGTTATTCTCATTACATCTTTGTCTATTTTTCTAAATTCGTGATTTGATTTATTGAAATGATTCACTGTAGTAGCTATAGAATTACCAAGCTTCTGGTGAACTTCTTCGTATACCCTTAGGTGATTACCAAGCTCACCAACACGTTTGATAATATCTTTAGCACTTTCTTCTATTTGTAGAGCTTTAAGGCCTTGTAAGACAGTTTGTAAGTAAGCAAGAAATGAAGTCGGGGAAACAATTATAACTTTATATTTACCGGCAGCACGCTGTATGAGGTTCTCATTATCGTCTGTAACCGCTCCAATTTTATTTATTAGTAAATCATAATAGATTGCCTCATGAGGTATAAACATAAAAGCGAAATCCATAGTGCCTTCCTCGGGTTGTATGTATTTTGAAGTTTCTATAATACGATTCTTTAAATCATTTACAAATATTTTTTCTAAACGATCTTTTTCTTGTTTATCATTTGTTTCCGAAATACGATTATAATTCTCAAGTGAGAATTTTGAATCAATAGGAATAACTTTATCTTTTACAAATACTGCAGCATCAACAATAGTGCCATCTGGGAAAGGGTACTGCATCTGGTAAGATCCTGGAGGCATAACATTCTTTAAAAGTGTCTCTAAATAATATTCTCCAAGTATGCCACGCTGTTTTGGATTCTTTAGGACATCTTGTAGGTTCTGTAGTTGATCTGCGAAAGATACGACTTGCTTATTTGTCTCGTCGAGCCTTGTTATCTTCTCGGTGATATCAGCAATGATACGAGAAGTTTCACTCGATTGATAACGCATTGTCTGATTGATTTCTTTTTGTGATTCGCCAAGTTTATTGTCTATCGTACGAGAAAGCTCATTTATCTGAGCAAGAAGCATTTGCATAGCTCCATCATTCTGTTCAATTGGTTTCTTTTTTAAAGCAGAAAATAATCCAATAATAAGAGCTACTAGTATTAAAAGGAATATAATTATAACTGCGTTCATATTTTCATTTTAGCACAGCTCGTATTTTATTGATATTTCCTTCTATTTACAAATAATATAAATCATGCTATTTTGTAAAAAAAATCCATAAAATGGACAATCTAAAGAAGTTTAATTTAGTTAATGTTGACACAAAAGAGGTAGAAGGTACAGGCAATGTTGATTTTCTAGGAGAAAATATTAATTCTGTAAAGGAGGTAACCTTTATTGAAAATGGAGAAGAGACAGAGTTTGGAAGAATTGGAAATGGCTTCAAAAAATTATTTGAAGATCCTATGAGTAACGGAAGATGTTTTTCACAAAATGCACCCTCTTATTCTTTTGTAGAAGTAGAAAACTAAATTTGTTTTAATTCAGTAAACATCAGGTATTCAGCACCTGATGTTTTTTATTGTAATTTACCAAGATAGTATTTTAGTGTATATATCCAATCCTCTTCATTGTCTGGGTTTTGTTCTTTTTGGGCTAACATCCATTCAAGGTAGCCTGGGTCAATATCTCTTACTTCTTCAATAGTTTTACCGTTGTATTTTCCGAAAGCAAAGCTATTCATAAGTGAAGGTCTGGACGATATATCTATCATTTTATCGATTGCTTTTTCTTCGTCTATATTGTCTTCCTTCATTATCTTATCTAAAAGTCTTTTATACAGTTGTTCAAGAACAAGGACATCGCCAAGTGCATCGTGAGCATCAGCTTCGATATCGATATCAAGATAGTAACGCAAATATTGTAATTTGTATTGAGGTATTACATTCTTCTTGTCTAAGGCACGAGAGACACGCAATGTACAAATAATATTTGCAGGTATGATGCCTTCCTTTTCTATAATAGCAGTATCGAATTTGGCATTATGTGCGACCATAACAGAAGTCGGATCTTCTAGTAGTAATTTTGTTGGCCCGTAGTTATCACTTTCCTGAAATACTTTTTTATCGGCGACCATTTTGTTTGTTATATGAGTGACGGCACTTGCTTCTGGGGGAATTGGGATTGGTGGTTTGAAAAGTTCACAAAAAGTTTCTTCTTCTGTTTTGTATGCTAGCTGACATAAGAAATCTTTCACTGGTTCATTGCCAGTAGTTTCAGTATCTAGAAAAATAATTTTTTTCATAATAATTATTGTATCACAGCAAATAAAATTCTGTATGTGGCATTATCCCATTTCTTTTGATAGAATACATTTATGTCATTACACGAACAAATCAAAAATCAATTAAAAGAAGCTATGAAAGCTCGTGATACTGTACGACTTGAAGTAATGAGAGGATTGATTACAGCATTTACGAATGAATTAGTAGCCACAGGTAAAACACCTCAAGATATGCTCGAAGATACTGATGTCATTAAAGTCATCACCCGTGCATCAAAACAAAGGAAAGATTCCATCGAACAGTTCACTAAAGGCGGACGTATGGATTTGGTAGATGTCGAAAAATCTCAGCTAGCTGTCTTAGAAGAATTTCTGCCGAAATTAATGTCTAAAGATGAAGTCGAAAAATTCGTTAAAGAAAAATATCTTCAACTTGAAGTGAAAGATCCCACCAAGAAAGGTATGTTTATGAGCACTCTCATGAAAGATCTGAAAGGTAAAGCTGACGGTGCAATAGTTAAAGAAGTAGTTGATGTTTTGTACGTATAATTAAATTTATGAAAATTATTTTACATTGGATTATTCTTTCGATTGCAGTTTGGGTCACGACTCAAATCGTCTCTGGTATAGCAGTGAATCCTATTTGGGTTTCACTTGTAGTGGGGGCTTGTCTGACTTTGTTTAATATGTTCATAAAACCAATTATAAACATATTAACTTTACCTATAAATATTGTTACACTAGGTATCTTTTCTTTGGTAATAAATGGTCTACTTTTTTGGTATTTAGGGACAATCATAAAAGGATTTACTGTTACAACTTTCGGAGCAGCTTTCGTGGGAGCTATACTTGTATCAGTAATTAATTGGATTATTAAGAAATTTTTCCATTTTAATTTCTAATTAATTATGTTTACGTTAAATCATTTAAAACATTTTGTTGAACTACATGCTAACATAGCTTATATACTTATTACTCTTGGTGTTATTATTGAAGGAGAAATAGTAGTTGGTATAGCTGGTATATTTTCGAACTTAGGAGCATTGAATATTTTTATTGCATTCATAGCGACAATTATAGGTGGCGGAGCTAAATCGGTTATAGGTTATAGTATAGGCTATTACTTGCAACGTAAACACTCTGGTCGTCCTGTTATTAAAATGGTTGAAAGAAATGTTCACTACTTACTACCTAGGTTCGCCACACGGCCTTTTTGGTCAATTTTCGTATCACGGTTTTTGATTTTTGGTGCTCACTGGTTTTCTTTATTATTTTCTGGGTATAAGAAAGTTAAGGTTCGTACTTTTGCTGAAGCAGAGCTGTCTTCTTTGCTTATATGGACAGTAGCGGTTTTAGCTGTAGGTTACTTCTTTAGTATGACTGCTCTTGCTATAAGTCGCGATGTCCGTAAATTTATAGGAATTATATTTTTGTTCTTTGTTGCTTTCTTTATCCTAGAGAAAATCATTTCTTTCATTATCGAATTAATAAATATTGATGATAAAGACAATGCTTCAGATTAATTATGAATATATTCAAGAAAAATAAAATATTGGTCACTCACAACGGGTCTTTTCACGCTGACGATCTTTTTGCAACAGCAGCGTTATCGATCTTAAATAATGGTAACATTAAAATAATTCGTACCCGTGATCCAAAAATAATTGAAACAGGTGATTACGTTTATGATGTTGGTGGTAAGAATATTGAAGAAAAAAATCTTTTTGATCATCACCAAAAAGGTGGTGGAGGAGTAAGAGAAAATGGAATACCATACGCTGCTTTTGGACTTGTGTGGAAAGCATATGGAGAAACAATATGTGGAAACAAAGAAGTAGCTGATAGGATAGATCAAAGTATTGTTCAACCAATTGATGCCAAAGATAATGGTGTCGATATCATAATACCTAAATTTGAAAATGTATTTCCGTATTCTGTTGAGCAAATATTTCTATCTGTAATTCCGACATGGAAAGAAACTAATAAAAATATTGATAAAATTTTTAAAAGACAAGTTATAAATGTTGTTAAACTTTTAAAAAGAGAAATCAAGGTTGCTTCGGTAGATATCGAGGGGACGAATTTAATATTAAATTCATATAGAAATTCAAAAGATAAAAAAATTATAATAATAGAAAATAACTTTCCTCGATATTTATATCAAAATACTTTATGCAGGTTAGAAGAACCTATATATGCGATAATCCCTGGAGGCTCCAATAAATATTGGAAAGTAGAAGCGATAAAGAAAAATATTAATACAATGGAAAGTCGCAAACTTTTTCCAGAGGAATGGAGAGGTTTAATGGAAAGTAGTGGAAAACTAAAAGAAGTAACAGGGGTTCCAGATGCTCAGTTCTGTCATCAGAGCGGATTTTTCTTAACCGTCGGATCTAAAGAAGGAGCTATCGCACTTGCCGAAAAAGCATTATTAACGTAAGCTAAACACTCAATATGTTCATAGACGAAATAAAATTTCATGCACAAGCTGGCCGTGGAGGAGACGGGGTTGTTCGCTGGCGCCGCGAAAAGTTTATCGATAAAGGTGGTCCAAATGGCGGTGATGGCGGTCGTGGTGGTAGTGTCATAGCTGTTGCAGTATCTGATATAAACTTACTTTCTAAATATAAACATAAAAAAGAATTTAAAGCTGAACGTGGTGATGATGGTGCTGGAGGTAGTCGTCATGGTAAAGATGGAAAAGATTTGATTATTGAACTACCTATAGGATCAATCATTACAAATATAGAAAGTGGAGCTTCTGTATCATTGGATAAAGTTGGGCAGAAAGAACTTTTGCTTAAAGGTGGTATGGGTGGATGGGGTAATGAGCAGTTTAAGACTTCTATAAATACTACTCCTACAAAAGCTACTAAAGGTAAGCTTGGTGAGCAAGGTAACTTTAAGATAGAACTTGAGCTTTTTGCTGATATCGGTTTAATAGGTTTACCTAATGCTGGCAAATCATCACTTTTAAATGCTGTGACACACGCACAAGCAAAAATAGGTAGTTATCAATTCACAACACTTGACCCAAATCTTGGAGATTTCTACGGTAAGATTATTGCCGATATTCCTGGGCTTATCGAAGGAGCATCAGAGGGTAAAGGCCTTGGTATTAAATTCTTAAAGCATACAAAACGTACGAATATGCTTGCGCACTTAGTGTCATTTGAGAATGATAAAGATATGATGAAAGTCTACAAGCAGATTCGTAAAGAATTAGGAGCATATGATAAGGCAATGCTTGATAAAGAAGAAGTCATAGTTCTGACAAAAACTGACGTTGTTAATGATCAGAAAATAATCGATAAAAAAGTTAAAGAATTTGAAAAGCTTGGAAAGCCAGTATTAACACTTTCTCTATATGATGACACTTCAGTAAAAAAGTTTATGAAAGATTTGGCTAAGATGTTAAAAGATAAATAAAAAATTCAGTAATAAATTACTGAATTTTTTATAGTGTGCCCCGTGAGGGAATCGAACCCCCGACCATCTCCTTAAGAGGGAGCTGCTCTACCAGCTGAGCTAACAGGGCAAATAATATTAAACTCTGTTATTATTACAGATATATTAGTCTTTGTAAATGATTTTAATTTTTAATTACAAAAGAGTATAATTTAGCTATGTCACAAGAAACACCAAAACCAGATAATAACTTTAATTTTAAAAAGATTGGTAGTCTTAAGTCTATACAAGAAGAAGTTAAAGCCAAAATGGAGAAAGAAGAACTAGAAAAATTGGCAAAAATAAACTCTATAAATAAATTAATAGAAGAAGCTAAAAAGAATAAGATAGATGTGGTTAATGAAATAAATAAAAAATACCCTAACGCCAAAATTTTCCCAGAATCTGTGACTGTTAATGAAAAAGGTGAATATATGAAAGGTAATTATACTTTAGAAGAATATGCTAATTTGGTAAATAAATCTTACGATGACGATGATGTTAGCGATAATTCAGCTATGTTTAAACACTAAGAATCTATTATTTCTCAAGGCATTTTCATTATAATAAACACTTGACTTCTTTTCTTATATGTATATAATAGAACCCACAGTCTGGTTAATGCCGGCTGTATTTCTTTGATAATAGAATAGGTATGCAAAATCATAAATCAAAAGCAAGTAAGGTCCGCATAGGTATCCAACCTGTGGCGCGACGATAAATAAGTCAGTTAATGGAATAAATGTTTTTTCTTTTGTTCCGTTCTATTTTTTAGTAGAGTTTGATCCTAGCTCAGGATGAACGCTGGCGGCGTGGATAAGGCATGCAAGTCGAACGGACTTTATTTTTCCCGAGATGCGATTATATCAAGTCAAAGGTCGTTTAAAGTTAGTGGCGAACGAGGTAGTAATACATAGGAACTTCCCCCTAAGTCGCGAACAACTCACCGAAAGGTGAGCTAATACGCGATAGTCTCTCCGGAGTAAAGTTTTTCGCTTAGGGAAAGGCCTGTGAAGTATCAGCTAGTTGGTAGTGTAATGGACTACCAAGGCTATGACGCTTAGGGGAGCTGAGAGGCTGACCCCCACCGATGGGACTGAGACACGGCCCATACACCTACGGGTGGCTGCAGTCGAGAATCTTCCGCAATGGACGAAAGTCTGACGGAGCGACGCCGCGTGATTGATGAAGCTTTTCGGAGTGTAAAGATCTTTTATGAGGGAAGAAGTTTATTGACGGTACCTCATGAATAAGGGGCTCCTAATCTCGTGCCAGCAGGAGCGGTAATACGAGAGCCCCGAGCGTTATCCGGAATTATTGGGCGTAAAGGGTGCGTAGGTGGTTGTGTTAGTCGTTTGTCAAATCCTTGGGCTTAACCCAAGAACTGCGAGCGAAACGGCACAACTTGAGAGTGTGAGGGGTATAGGGAACTCATGGTGTAGGGGTGAAATCCGTTGATATCATGGGGAACACCAAAAGCGAAGGCACTATACTGGCACATATCTGACACTCAAGCACGAAAGCGTGGGTAGCGAATGGGATTAGATACCCCAGTAGTCCACGCCTTAAACGATGATCTCTAGTTTTTCGGAGTATCGACCCTCTGAGAGACGTAGCTAACGCGTTAAGAGATCCGCCTGGGAAGTACGGCCGCAAGGCTAAAACTCAAAGGAATAGACGGGGACTTGCACAAGTAGTGGATTATGTGGTTTAATTCGACGATAAACGAAGAACCTTACCAAGGTTAGAAATCAACGTGAAAGCCCCGAGAAACCGGGGCCCTCGCAAGACTAGTTGACAGGTGATGCATGGCCGTCGTCAGTTCGTGGTTTGAATTGTTCCCTTAAGTGGGGTAACGAACGCAACCCTCATCGTGTGTTACAAGTGTCACACGAGACTGCCCCGAACCAAGGATGTAATTATTTTAATAATTATTTCTTTCGTTCGGGGAGGAAGGGGAGGATGACGCCAGGTCAGCATGTCCCTTGATACCTTGGGCTACACACATAATACAATCGCAATTACAACGGGCAGCGACGAGGTAACTCTGAGCGAATCCTATAAAAATTGCGCCAGTTCGGATTGGGGGCTGCAACTCGACCCCATGAAGTTGGAATTACTAGTAATCGCGGGTCAGACATACCGCGGTGAATACGTTCTCAAGTCTTGTACTCACCGCCCGTCAATTCAAGGGAGCCGGGAGTGCTCGAAATCTCTCCATACGGAGGGCCTACAGTAAGCTCGGTGACAGGGAATAAGTCGTAACAAGGCACGGGTAGCGGAAGCTGTTCGTGGAATAATTCAATTTGAAACCGATCATGTATCTTATTTATAAGTACATTCGATCTTATTGAGTCGATATTATGTGCCTCAATTGAGCACATAATGGACATTGATTTTAAGTCCTAAAAGAAATCTGACAAGGAGGGAAAGACCCCTAGAACGGAACAAAAGAAAAGATATTTTATTCTGACATTTGATTTACATCGCAACCTATTTTATTACAGAACAAAAAACATCTCATTATGAGATGTTTTTTGTTCTGTAAGTGATATAATGAAAATATATTATAATTAAACTAATTTTATGATTACACCAGAATTGGTACAATTCGTAAGAAGCGAGCTTGCACGCGGTGCAACTAAAGAATTAATTACCGCACAATTAAAAACACAAGCATGGACAGACGTAGACATAAATGAAGTTTTTAAATCTGTCTCATCATCTACATCAAGTGCATCTTCCCCATATCCTAAAAAATCAAAGGTATTTTTAGGATTCGTACTTATTGTATTATTCTTCATAATTATTATTCTGGGAGGCTTTATTGCCTATGCTTCTGGTTATGTTATTCCTTTAACAAATGTTTTTTCTGAATCTGTACAATCGTCAAAAAGTAGCACTGGTACAACTTTTGATATCGCTGTTACTGTCGATAGCTCAGGAATGAAATCATTAAAAAACAGTGAAGGTTTTATGTCCGGAACATCAAATATTTCAACCCTCGATGCGAAAGGCTCTTACGATATTCTTGATCCTAAAAATATTAAAGGGAATCTTTCTTTACTATTAGAATCAGGAACATTCGAAACAGGTATAGATGCTAGATCTGTAGATGGTTCCCTGTATTTAGATTTAACCAAAGCTCCTGATTTTGGATTTATATCTTTAAAACCATTTGAGAATAAATGGGTTGTCGTACCATACAAATCCAATCCAAGCGAACTCACAAATAATCCGCTGCTTTCAGCTTCTGGTATATCTAATATAGATAATAGTCCTTTAAGTAAATTAACAGATGAACAAAAACAGCATATTGCCGATATTACCCAAAAAGCAAACTTTATAAAAATTACTAGCAGACACTTACCAGTAATAATTGATGGTAATCTTTCTTATCATTTTAATTTTGATATAGATTTTAATGGCATTGCTTCGTATATTACAGACATAACAAATTATCTGAAAAGTATTGATACCAATAATACAAACATTTCATCAATTGATACTACTGAATATAGTAAATGGGCTAATGCAATAAAGAATTTTAAAGGAGAAGCTTGGATAGGGGTATTTAACCATTTGCCATATAAAATTATTTCTAATTTTGATATTTTAAACCCAGATAAACCTGAGGATGGTACTATCAATATTAATACATCTATTGCTTATAGTAATTGGAATAAACCTGTCGTCGTTGAAGTACCACAAGGTGCCATAACCTTTGATCAATTAATGTCTTCGGTTAACTCAAATCCTTATAATATATCTTCATCTACAAATGATAATTCAAATTCATTCATTGATGCGCAAAATAAAAGCAGAGATGCCTCTATGGAATCTATTATTAGCAATATGAGAGCGCAAGCAGAATTATTTTATAATGCTAATAATACTTACAAAGGATTTTGTACTTCACGTTCTCAGAATGGTGCTTATACCCTTGCCGTAACATTACCACAAAATACTGTATATAAATGCAATGATTCCTCAAACGAATGGGCATCTTGGGCAAAGTTATCTACGAATAGTTACTGGTGTGCTGATTCTACTGGATTTTCAGGTAGTGGTAACATTGAAAAATCAAGTGATACTAAATGTCCTTTCCTCTATCCTACGGGTCTTATATCAGCAACACCAGCAGAGTTAAAAAATATTGAGTCAGCTAATTCTATCCCTGATAGTAGTCTCCCTTGTATCCCTGGCCCAGGTATATCTTGCTAGCACATAAACAAAAAACATCCCAAACCGGGATGTTTTTTGTTTATGTGCTCAAGTCAGCGGGTGCTAAACTCCAACACAATTGCCTATGTGAGTGCAGCCGCTGACTAGAGAACACAAGCGGCTACTTAAGTATTATATAGTATAGGAAATTTAAACGCTAGAGTTTATATGTATTTAAAATATTTAAATTTGTATAAACACAAAACCCTCCCGATTTCTCGAGAGGGTTTTGCTAGGCAATTGTTTTTAATAATTATCGGAATTCTTTACTCACACTATGAGTATATCAGACACAATCTATATTGTCAAGTTCTACATATTCTGGTATAATCATATTGGTTTGTATTGGATAGATGCGTTCACTTTATTGTGAATGAGGAAAGTCCGAACACATATCATTGAGCAACCTGCATGCGCAGGCATGTCAATGAAAGCGTAGTGGGTAATACCCATCGTGAGTAATCATAGAGGTGCGAGCAGTGACGTCTATAATCGAAAGAGAATAGATAACCTGTACCCTTGTATGTCTGGAATTTTTCAGACAGAAACTCGGATAAGTTCAGCAGGTTAATACAGAAGATATAAAAGGGTATTTGAAGCTTCTGAGTGAAACGGCTAAATCCTTACGTGTGTGCAAGACCGTGCTTTGACTTCTGTCAAAGAGAGTCGCTTGAGCCTTTGTGTAAATAAAGGCCTAGATAAATATCTATCGTCTGCTTTAAAACAGATACAGAATTCGGCTTATAAATACAAATCAAGATATGAAAAACACCTTGTCCAAAGCAAGGTGTTTTTCATATCTACCAGATCAATTTTAGTAAATTCAAATTTCTATTATTTGAAAATTATTAAAATTAGTTTTTTATATAAATAACTTTTTATTTTTTTATTTACAAAAATTTTTTAAAAATTTAACAACATTTTTTTTACAAAAAAATAAAAAGTTATCCACACTTTTTTTGTAAAAAGTATTGCAGTAAGAGTTTATATGTAAGATAATATATGTATGAGTGTGATTAATTTTTTTACAAAATTTTTTTAAAAATTTTGTAAGGTCGTGAAATCATACATCTTTTAAAAATAATTAATTTTTTAAACAATATGGCAGCTAAAAAAAAGGCTAAAAAAAAGACTGTTAAAAAAGTAGCTAAGAAAAAGGCAGTTAAAAAAACAGCTAAGAAAGCAAAAAAAGGTAAGAAATAATTTTACCAAATTATAAAAAATCCCCTCTCTATCGGGGATTTTTTATTTATGTTAGAATGTTAAAACTATGAGTATATTAAAGGGAATATTCGGTACAGAGAATGATCGAATGATCAAGAAATGGCAACCGTTAGTCAATAAAATAAATAATCTTGAGCCAGAAATGAAAAAGCTTGAAGATGGTGACTTTGTTAAACAGACAGAGCTTCTTCGTTCTAGGATTGCAAAAGGGGAAACATTAGATGATGTTTTACCAGAAGCTTTCGCTTTAGTGAGAGAAGCATCATTAAGAATTCAAAATCAACGTCATTATGATGTTCAAATTATAGGAGGTATAGCTCTACATATGGGTAACATCGCTGAGATGCGTACTGGTGAAGGAAAGACATTAGTAGCAACTTCACCAGCTTATTTGAATGCACTTACGGGCAAGGGTGTCCACATTGTTACAGTTAATGATTACTTGTCACGCCGTGACGGTGTTTGGATGGGTCCTATATATGCAATGTTAGGTATGTCAGTTGGTGTTGTTAATTCTTTAAATACTTCTTTTGTGTATGATCCATCACATAAATCTCCAGATAAAGAAAGTGATGACGATACAAGTTCATTCAAAGTTCAATACGAATTCCTTAGACCTTGTAGTAGAGCTGAAGCTTATGCTTGTGATATTACATATGGTACAAATAACGAATTTGGTTTCGATTTTTTGAGGGATAATCTGGCAAATAATGTAGGTGAAATTGTTCAACGTGGCCACAACTATAGTATTGTTGATGAGGTTGACTCTATATTAATAGATGAATCTCGTACTCCACTTATTATATCGTCACAAACAGAAGATTCTGAGGATTTATATTATACTTTTGCAAAAATTGCTAAACAGTTAAATCTTGAAGAAGATTACACTGTTGACGAGAAGCTTAAGGCAATTTCACTTACTGATGCAGGTATAACTAAAGCAGAGTCGTTATTGGGTATCTCTGATATTTATACCCAAAAGGGTATTAAATATGTTCATCATCTAGAGACTGCCGTCAGAGCGCGTGCTTTATATGAAAATAATAAAGATTATGTCGTGAAAGATGGAGAAGTTGTTATTGTTGATTCTTTCACAGGAAGATTACAGCCAGGTAGACGATGGAGTGAAGGTCTTCATCAAGCTATTGAAGCAAAGGAAGGTGTAAAAATTGAGAAGGAAACTCGAGCTGTAGCCTCTATAACATTCCAGAATTATTTTAGATTCTACGATAAACTTTCAGGTATGACAGGTACCGCTGAAACCTCAAAAGAAGAATTTTTAAAGGTTTATGGTCTTGACGTGGTTGTGATTCCCACACACAGAACTATAAATAGAATTGACCACAATGATTTAATATATCAGACAGAGAAAGGTAAATTAGAAGCAGTTGCCAGTAGAGTGAAAGAGTTGAACAAGGCTGGTCAACCGGTTTTGATTGGTACGGTTTCCATTGAAAAAAATGAACTTTTATCTGCATATCTTACTAGTGCTGGTGTGCCCCATACAGTGCTAAATGCTAAAAATCACGAACGCGAAGGTGAGATCATAGCTAATGCAGGACGCAAAGGTGCTGTTACTGTGGCTACAAATATGGCAGGACGCGGAGTTGATATCAAACTAGGCGGAGTACCATTTGATACTAAGCATTACGATGAAGTTAAATCACTTGGTGGTTTATTTGTCCTTGGTACCGAACGACACGAAGCCCGTCGTATCGATAACCAGTTACGAGGTCGTTCTGGACGTCAGGGTGATCCCGGAGAAACTCAGTTCTATGTTTCTTTAGAAGATGATTTAATGCGTATTTTCGGTTCAGATCGTATTAAGAAAATGATGGGTCGTTTTGGTATACCAGAAGATCAGCCAATAGAGAATCGATTCATCTCTAATACTTTAGAAAATGCTCAAGCAAAAATAGAAGGTTTTCATTTTGATTCTCGTAAGCATACTCTTGAATACGATAATGTAATGAATCACCAACGTAAAATTATCTATGATCGTAGACGCGTAATGCTAAAGGGTAGTTTTGATGATCTAAATAAATTCTTAGACGAATTGGCAGAAATTTATCCAGATTTAAAGGAAGTAATAATAGAGAAAAAGGCAGCATTTGGAGATAATGCTTTCTTTGAGACCGTTCGTCGTATTGCACTTTATACTACAGATACTCTATGGGTGGAACATTTAGAGACTATGGAATATACTATGTCTTCTGTTAATCTTAGAGCCTATGGTCAAAGAGAACCTTTAATTGAATATAAAAAGGAAGGTTTGCGTTTATTTAAGGAAATGGAGGCCTTGTTTAAGGAACAAGTAGCTTCTTTGATAAGAACTATGAACGTAGAAGGCACTGATAGACCGATAGAAGTGATAGCTGAGCAACCTGCTTTGATTTTGAGCTCTTCTGGGAGTGAAGGGGATGCATCTAATTCAAATATAAACAAATCAAGCACTCAAACTATATCAAAAAATGAACCCAAAACCGGACGTAATGACCCCTGCTATTGTGGATCTGGCAAGAAGTATAAGCATTGTCACGGAAAAGAGTAAATAGTAAATATACTGTAAATATAACGATTTTTATGATATATTTTCAGTAATATGTCAATAAATCCAAACTATCCTTGTTTTACAAGCTAATTATGAAACAAAAAGACTAGTTTTGTCAAATACCAAAACGTAAAATACCCTTATAAATAAGGGTATTTTACGTTTGACGACAAGAAAAACAGTGGTATAACTATTGACTTTTCAAACGCTTCGTGATATTATCCTTGTAGGTCCAAGTATGTTGTCAGTGTGATGATGTATATGGGCTTTTTAATTTAGCTAATCATTTATTAATAAATGATTAATACCACCATGGTGTTTGGCGAAGCATAATCGCCAATTATGAATAAACAAAAATTAACATGGTTCCTACAGTCATTTGTTGCTATTCCAATGGTTATAGCGACATCACCACTTACGAGTCTAACACCTTCAGTAAGTCCGACAGTAGCTCCAAGTCATATAATAGCTCCGAATGAAGCTTCTGTGATAACAACACAAGAAACCAAAATTCGTGAAAAGCATGCTGAAGAAATTGATAAATTTCTAGCAAGCTATCATTCTCCTCTAACGGGGTTGGGTATGAAATTTGTTACCGAAGCCGAGAAGAATAATATTGATTATCGTCTTCTTGTAGCCATAGCTGGCCGTGAATCTACTTTTGGTTTGAATTCATGTAAAGGTGCAACAAACAGTTTCCTGGGTTATGGTTCATGTAAAATTAACTTTAAATCACCAGAAGAAGCTATCGAACGTGTATCTGCAAGTTTGGGTGGTAATAATGAAAATACTAAAATCCACTATGCAGGCAAGAACACTGTACAGATCCTTAGAAATTATAACTCAATCATCCCTAATTATCCTGAAGAAGTGATTGAAATAATGAAAAGTATTGATAATACAGAAAAGATAGCATAAAAAATCCCCATCATTAGGGGGTTTTTTTATTGCAACTTTTTAAAGTTTTCGATAATTATGCTCTTCTCTCCATTTCTCTGGGTTACTTTTCCAGAAAGCGCAATAATATCATCTTTTATCAATAAACTCTTGGTTTGTTCGAATAATTTATTAAAGACAACACAATCTATTGATCCTGAAGTATCTGATATTTTAATAAAGGCCATTAAATTATTACTTTTGGTATTTATAATTCTTACATCATTTATAATAGCTGCAACAGTGACAGGCATTCCAACCTTTACTTCTTCTATTATTTTTTTAATTAGGACTCCAAATTTTTCAATTTTTTCTTTGTAGCTATCTAGTGGATGTCCTGATATATAAAGACCTAATAAATCTTTCTCCCAAGTTAACTTCTCATTCATAGTGGCTTCCTCTTGCTTCACTAGAGATAATTTTACTTCAGGTGTGCCAATATCACTAAAAAGTGAATTTTGAGAGGATACAATTTTAGATTCTTTATTAAATGCAAGTAAAGTTTCCAAGTTACCGATAATCATATTACGGCTAGCTAAATCATCCATCGCACCTGATTTGGCTAACGCCTCAACTGATTTTTTGTTTAAATTTTTATGATTAATACGTTCAAAAAAATCAGTCAGTGATTTGAATCGGCCTCTACCTACGGGTGGATTTTTTCGTTCTTCGATAATTGCATCTGCTATATCTTTACCTAAATTCTTAATAGTATATAACCCAAATCTTATTGTCTGTCCCTCTGGTTTATCACTACCAACTACAACGGTAAAACCACCAAAGCTTTCATTGATGTTCGGAGGTAATACTTTAATATTCATTTTTTCACATTCGTGAACTATTTCAGCAACTTTATCAATATCACCAGATTCAGCTGTCATTATAGCTGTCATATATTCTACTGGGAAATTGGCTTTCATATATGCTGTCTGGTATGCAACACGTCCATAACTTGCAGAATGGGCTTTATTAAAACCATAAGCCGCGAATGGTTCTATTTGGTCCCATAATTGTACAGCTTTCTTATGTGGCCACTTACTGTGCTTTACACATCCATTAATGAAACGGTCCTTCTGCTCTGCCATTTCTTGAGGTATCTTTTTACCGACGGCTTTACGGAATTTATCTGCTTCACCCCAACTATAACCTGCAATATTGATGGCAATTAACAGAAGATCATCTTGGTAAACCAGCACACCGTATGTTTGTCTTAATATCGGTTCCAAACTATCATCAAGATATTTTATTAATTTTTCATTGTATTTACGCTCTATATATAGTGGAATAAATTGCATAGGACCTGGTCTATACAGAGCCACCATAGCATTAATATCATGTATAGTGTTGGGCTTTAATTCTTTTAGATAGTGAGTCATACCAGACCCATTTAATTGAAAAAGACCAATAGTTTCTCCTCTGGCTAACATTTCAAATGTCTTCTTGTCATCAAGGGGTATTTTATTAAGGTCGATGCTTATATTATGTATTGTTTTTACAAGCCTCACTGCATCTGCCAAAATTGCTAGATTTCTTATGCCAAGGAAATCAAATTTAGGTAAGCCTGCGTCTTCGATATTGTACATATCGTACTGAGTTATCATATTTCCACCTTTAGGATCGAATTGGATAGGGGAAAATTCATAAAGCGGTCGTGGTGCAATAACAATACCAGCAGCATGGACTGATATGTGGCGTACACAACCTTCCATTTTTTTAGCTAAATCAATTATCTTTTTTGTATCAGCTTCCTTTTCATAAGCTTCTTTTAATTCAGGAACTATCTCCATAGCATAATCAATAGTCATAGCTGAACCCTGTGATCCAAGTGGAATCATACTAGAGATACGATCTCCTATAGTGTATGGGTATCCTAAAGCTCTAGCAACATCACGGACAGAACCCTTTGCCATCATTGTTCCAAATGTTCCGATTTGTGCCACTCTATCTTCTCCGTATTTTTTCTTTGCATATTGAATCATCTCATCGCGTCTGTTATCTGCGAAGTCCATATCTATATCAGGTAATGATGGGCGTTCTGGGTTTAGGAAACGTTCAAAAGGAAGTTTGTATTCAAGTGGATCAATGTTTGTAATTCCAAGCAGATAAGTAGTGAGTGACCCTGCGACTGATCCTCTAACATTAGTAAGAATACCATGATTGCGTGCATAAGTAAGAAGATCACCCACAACTAAAAAGTAAGTGGGATAACCTTTTTGTTTTATGATACCCATTTCATATTCCAGACGATCGACATACTCTTTGGATTGCGGTAAATCTCTAAATTTAAATCCTTCATACGCAAGGCCCCGAAGGATTTCATCTGCAGTTGTACCTTCTGGGATAGGAAAATCAGGGAAGTAAGCCTTACCTAAATCAAGATCGTAAGTTTCGCATAAATTAGCTACTATTAATGTATTTTCAACTGCTTCTGGAATTTCTTTAAAATATTCTTTTGCTGTTTTTTCGTTAATAAGAGAAAAATCATCCTCGGAGAATTCAAATTTACCGTTAGTTCCATCACTTCCTGTATTAACTTGAAGAAGAGTGTGATGAGCTTCATGGTCATCTGCACAAGGGTAATGTGAATCTTGAGCTGCGACAATGGGTATCTGCCATTTCTTGCCAAGTGCAATAATGCCATCACGGAGTTTCTTATCTCCATCTATATGTGGATGTGAATGTGCTTCAAGAAAATAATTCTCTTTACCAAAAATATCTTGATGCTCTTTCACAAGTTCATCTGCTCGTTCGAAGTTATCTGCTAATATAGCTTGAGAAAGCTGACTACCCATACATCCAGATAAACAGATAATACCCTCATGAAATTCTTTTAGAATTTCTTTATCCATACGAGGTTTATAGTAATATCCTTCAAGATTAGCAATAGTAACTAACCTCATTAGATTTTTATATCCTTGAATATTTTTAGCAAGTAATGTAAGGTGGTATCTTTTATTATCTATTCCAGGTTCTTTATCTTTTAGCCCACGTTCAGCAATATATGCTTCTACTCCTATGATTGGCTTAATTCCAGCTTTGTTACACTTTTTATAGAATTCAATAGCTCCATACATATTACCGTGATCTGTGAGCGCTACAGCAGACATTTTGTGCTCTTTTGCTATGCGGACAATGTCTTCTATTTTAGATAATCCATCTAGTAAAGAATAGTGTGAGTGGGTATGTAGATGAATAAATTTGGAGTCCATTTCATCATTATAGCAAATAGGTTATGATAGCTCTATATGGACAAAAAGCCGAAATATATTGTTGGTATAGATGAAGTTGGACGTGGTCCAATAGCTGGACCAGTTGCTGTATGCTCTTTTATTATAACTTTAAATAATTACGAATCTTTGATTAATAATGGGCAGAATGATTTAAAAATCAAAATAAAAGATTCTAAGAAATTAAGTAAAAAACAAAGAGAGAAGTGGTATGAATATCTGAAGAACGAAAAAAACAACGAAAGATGTAATTTTTTTGTTTCTTATGTATCAGCTGAAAATATAGATAAGTTTGGTATTGTTAAAGCAATAAATAAATCTTTAGAAACATCATTATTAAAAATCGTTTCAAACCCCAAAGACACTTTTGTTTATTTGGATGGGGGATTAAGAGCTCCAGAACAATTTATTTATCAAGAAACAGTTATAAAAGGTGATGAGCTTCACCCTGTGATTTCATTTGCCTCAATTGTAGCTAAAGTTTCAAGAGATAAAGTTATGTATAATTATTCGAAAGAATATCCAAAATATAGCTTTGAAAATCACGTTGGTTACGGTACAAAAGCCCACTACGAAGCAATTAAAAAGTATGGAGTATTAGATATCCATAGAAAAAGTTTTCTAAATTAGAAGAAAAGGTGATAAATAAAGCCAACGATGGGATCAACATTTGGTCCATAAACTATAGCACCACCAAGGCCACCTGTTATGGTTATGGCTATTAGTCCAATCAAAGCTAAGACAATCATAATAGTACTAGTCTTTAAAATATAGTTTGCAATATTAGAAATGCTTTTCCACATATCACCAATTAAACTTTTGGAAAGTTGTTGATCTAATTCAGATTTTTTGATCCAAACTATTAAATAAATTAATGCAATAAATCCGAAAATTAGAGTAGAAGCCGCTGCAAAATTTGCATGCATATTTATAAGAGGTCTTAAATCAGCTTTAAGTAGATGTTCAGCATCGTCACCAGTACTAAGTGCTAAAAATGCAGTAAGGGTACCAGTAATAACTAGTATGGCTTTAACATGAAACCAATATACGGTATCTGCGAGTTTTTTATGCCTTATCAATTCTGCAATTGCATATAATGTCATAAGGGCAATTGGGAAATGAACAAAAATAGGATGTATATTCATACGGATATTATACTATTTTTTATATTTTCCTTCTAGCCATTTTTTAATATCATTTTTATCTGACTTTAACCACGCTTCATTTGAATATACGCGCTCATAAACTTGTTCGAGTGTTCGTTCTGCTCCAGGAGCATTATTTTTCTTAAAGAATTTTTTTGCATCATTTACATCTTTTGCTTTTATGTGGTTACCAAGAGGTGATAAAAGACGAGAAAGGAAATGTCCACCCTCCCCATACTTTTTAAGAATAATCTCCCAATTTTTCTGCACATATTTCCAAGTAAGATCTCTTCCGTAAGAATTCTGCCACACAGCCCCTATTATGAATGGTGCATCTTGAGTGCGAACATCTTTTGATAAAGCTAAGGTAAGTGTTTTAAGTAGAAGTTTCTCATTCTTGAAAGATGCCAAGGCGATACTATATCTATCTTTCTCTTCATGTAATTCTTCTTTTAAGAAAAGATTTTTAAATTGTTGGTAATCTTTTTCGTTACCATTTGCTGCGACTATACTATAGACTATAGTACGTAAATCTGAAGAAACATTATTTTTCTTTATGTTTTTAAATAGATTTTGAGCTTTTTTAATTATCTTTGTATCACCATATTTTGCTGCTTGTGCTATAGAAAGATTACGTAAAAAAGTATCAGAATGATTTTCGTTTGATATTTTCTCAAAAGTCATTTTCTCTGCTAAAGGTGAAAAAAGTGATAATACATATGATTTATATAGGTCTTTCCATTTCTCTTCTGAAATTATGTTATAAACTCTATTTATTCCATTAGCTAATTCAGACCAAACTATGTAATCCTTTTCATTTCTGTAGCAAAGTGAAAATTCAAGTGCATCAACTGTAGATATATAACCACCCTCAGCCAGCGCAAATAAATCACGAATAATACCAAGTCGGTCACGTACATTCAGTGAGTTGGTTTTAATCTCATTTTTTAATTTTTCTAATGTTTCTTTATCGTATCTTGTACGTATGAATGAATTCTCACTTTTATTGATTTTTCCGATAGATGAACCAACAAGAGGCATTAATCTTTTGTTCGTAATTATTTTTAATATTTTGTTGTCTGTTTCATATTGAAGGGGAATAGGCCAGATAGTTTTCTCTTTATCTATTTTTGCTGACAATCTGCTTGAGAAAAAGCGTTCTTGCTCTATAAAATATTTTCCTTTATTTTTTGTAAGTGTCACTAGTGGATACCCGGTTTGCCTTGTCCAAGATTTCATTATTTTTTTAATAGGTTTCTTGCTAATTTTTTCAAAAGCTTCCCAAAGATGTATTGTCTCTGTATTTTTATAGCTATGCTTCTTTAAGTAATAGCGCAAACCATCTCTAAATGTATTATCACCAAGATATTCAGCGAGCTGGCGTATTACAGCTGAACCTTTTGCGTATGAAACCATATCGAAAATCTCGTTTATCTCATCTGGATGATTAACTGTAACTTCTATTGGGTGTGAATTAGCAAGAGCGTCAAGACGTAGTGCTACTGCGTAACGATCTGCTAGATACAAATCCCAGACATGCCACTCTGGGAACATGTGATCTGTACAATAATTTTCCATATATGAAGCAAATCCTTCATTGAGCCATAAATCTGTCCACCATTCCATAGTAACTAAGTTCCCAAACCATTGATGAGCAAGTTCGTGAGCTATTACAATAGCTACCCATTGTTTAGTTGAGAGCGATGAGTTTTCTTTATCTATAAGTATTGCAGTTTCTCTGAAGGTCACTGCTCCCCAGTTTTCCATTGCGGCACTCTCAAAATCTGGAATGGCAATCAGGTCAAGTACTGGAAGAGGGTACGGTATGTCAAAATAATTATTATAAAATTCTAACGATTTGATTGCGACCTCAAGAGCAAACTCGGCTTGATGCTTTTTGCCTTTTGTCGTAAATACACGTACTTGGATTTTATCCTTTGTCATACCTTCGATGAATTCGAACTCTCCTATAATAAATGCTAGTAGGTATGTAGACATACGAGGAGTAGAAGCGAACTCAACTATTTTATATCCAGCTTCGTGTTCTTGAATACTCACAGGTAAAGTATTTGATATAGCTGTATGGTTACCAGGGATAATAAGCGATACATTAAAAGTAGCTTTATGTACTGGTTCGTCAAAACAAGGGAATGCACGTCTAGCATCCGTGGCCTCGAATTGAGTAGTCGCTATATGTTTAGTCTCTCCATCTATTACATATCTACTTCTGTAAAATCCTCTAAGTGAATCACTTATAATACCTTCGAAAACAATAGAAAGTTTTGCTTTACCTTTTTTAATTAAATTTTTAAATGTGAATGTTACAGTTTCTGCTTTTGTATTATAAGAAATTTTATTGGCATATTGTGATTGTTTACCTTGAGTTATTTCTACTGTAATTATCTTAATGTCTTTTGAATGTAGAGTAATAGATGATATAGATTTATCTATGTTAATAGTAATAATTTCTTTACCAGTGAAAATAAATGATTCTATGTCAGGTTTTAATGTAAGGTTATAGTTGTCTGGTTTGATGTGAGTTACTAGACGAACTGATTCCTTAGTTTTTTTATTCTTTTTATCCATATTTCTAATTTTTTGTTTATATAAATTGCTATTATACTATTTTTGATAGCTGTTCCATAATTTTTATATAAAATACTTATATAACAAGGCTTATTTTATAATAGGGTATACACTTGACAAATAGCATATATATATGCTATAATACAGCAATGAAAATTAAAGCAATAAAAAATTTAATAGCAGTAATGGTTTTTACACTTTTATTCGTGAATGCAGGTTCTGTGCTTGCTTATACTCCAGATTATTCAAACCCACAAACTCAAATACAAAACCAAAATAATGTGTATGCTCCTGCTCCATATTTTACAAATAACACAGGTGTATATGTTCCTACGTATCCGAATGATGTGCCAGTAGCTCCATTACAACCTGTTGCTCCATATATAGTGAATAGTTATTCACCATACAGTAATACAAGTAATACAAATTCAAATAGTAATACTACTGTGACTCATACTACTCCAACACAGACTGTACCTAGAAATACAGCAACCACTACTACTATTCAGAAAGTTACAGCACCATCACCAAGTGCATCAGAGTATTCAAATACACCTGGACCTGATGTAAGAGCATTGCCGCCAGTCGTCACAACTGATGCATCTAACAATGGTTTAGCAGCTCTTTCTTTAGCTGGTACTGGTAGTTTTATGCCAAGCTCACTATGGCAATGGTTACTAGTTGTATTATTAATATTCGTTATTATAATACTTGCTCGTTTAATTGGTAGATCTAGAGTACATGAAGTACACACAGTTGCTACACATTAAAATATATTATTTAAAAATAAAACTTCCCTCATAAAAGAGGGGAGTTTTATTTTTTTATTTAGATTTCTTCTTTGATGCTTTTTTCTCTAACATTAATTTTTTAACCTCTAATCTTTTCTTAGTCTTATGAGAGTGACGTGATCTCTTTTTAGGACCAAGAGTTGTATCTCTTTTTGCCATATATAAACAATGTTTGTTATTAATAAGATAAGCTATATTATACTTTAAGTTTGAAGATAATCCTATTTTTGCTTTTTTATCGATTTTTTGATAGTATTTGACTATTCAGGGGTCGGTTTAATATCTATTTATTGACACTGTGTCCTGATAAAACATTCCGGAGTAGCTCAGCGGTAGAGCAAGCGACTGTTAATCGCTTGGTCGCAGGTTCGATCCCTGCCTCCGGAGCATTTAAAAATTTTATAAGAATGTAAAGAAAAAATCCTGCCTTTTAAAAGACAGGATTTAAGATTGTGTGAACCCATAAGTAGACGTTTAACCGCGTCTGCTGGCACGTCAATTAGACACTTACTTTCTCTTAGCAACATTGGCATACGTTCCGTGTTAACTACTGGCTCACTTATAAAAAGTGTTATTCTTTGGGCGGTGTGTACAAGGACTGTTTTTACGCCCTATTAAAGCTCGCTTTCGCTCAGTCCCCCAAAGCACTTTATCTAAGGTACAATCTCAAGACTATATTAGCATATTATACTCTTCCGAACATCCTCCCAGGTTTGGAGCCATACTTGACAAATTACTTTATATATTATATTTTAGAGTTAAATTGTTAAACTAAAAATTGAATAATTATGAAAAAAGTTTTTCTTGTTCTTTTAATAACATACTCAATAGTATGTACAGGTTATATTATTTATCTAAAGTCACCTCTCAATGACCATGGGCATAGACTCTACGGAGTTAAGAATCCAAAAACTATGTTAGTTTTAGATTCAATATTCCGTGATGTAGCTAACCTTCATAGGGATTTGGTCTTTAAGGTTGGACCGAGTACTCAGGCAATTTACGACAACGGCAGAGTTGGCTTAAATTATATAAGCGACTCAACAGTGGATCTTCCATTATCTGGGCCCAGCTTCGTTGTCAGTAATCCAGAAGAATCAGCACAAAAAGCCGCTAGGATTCTAACCCGAAATGGATTTAATGCCAGAATTATTGTTAATTTTGACTCAACTTTATCCAATAAATTAGTTTTACTTCAAAGTAACTCTATTAATTGGACACTTGTTTTTAGAAGAGATATTCTAAATATGGGCAAGAAACCAAAAGACATAGGTTTCGGATGGGCAAAATGATTTTCAAAAAAAGATGATTTTTTTATTGAAGGAATCGTGTAACAACGATTCCTTTTTTATTTATCCATATCAACCAAACTCTTCCGAACATCCTCCCAGGTTCGGAGCCTAAATTTTAATTTGATTTGTAAGAGGAAAATTGTATAATTAAAGAAAACTTTAGTAATGGAATTAAATGTATCAAAACAGTATTATGAATCACTTGATTATACTGCCATTTCTTTAATAGAAACCGTTACCCGTTTTAATACTAATTGTGGAAGTATTAACAATATTATATCGACAGAAGATAACTTTCCTTTGAAAAGGAATCCGGGAGCTAATATTGAAGATTGGAATGGTTTTTTTGTTTCTCGTAATTTTAGATTTTTATTGAAGCTAAATTGTTTTGGAAAGATAATGGAAATTCCTTACCACAAAAATATTAGCACCCTAATTAGTTGTGCTAGATATGATGAAAAGTTTAATAATGTGGTAATAAATAATGATTATTGTCTTAGAAAAGCCAATTTTCTGAAGTCAGTAACAAACCATCAGCTTTTTGGATATCTGTTTTCTAAATCAAATGAGCTATCAATAATGACACTGGACGATATCAGTTTCCTGTGGATGATTCTAAGTACACTCCTATTTCATGAAAATTTGCTAAATCATGGAGAATGGTGCCACAACGTATTTATGGGTTGGAAAAGAAATAGTCCTTTAATAGTTCAGAGAATTGGAAAATTATGGCATCTTTCAAATGATGAATTTTATCCTGAACATTCGTATCATGTAAAAGATGAAACATTATTTTTCCCGGTTATCAAGTGATTATAAAGACACCATTTTATTTAACGGTGTCTTTTTAATAATATCTAGAACATTTTCCAATCTTTTCTTAATTTTATTCCAATTAGAATTCTGAACTTGTCCACTAAAGCGAGCCAGATAGATTCTCGTTAAAGTTTTGATATAATAAACTTATGAGAAAAATAATTGTACAAGAAATGATTAGTGTTGATGGATTTTTTGCTGGAGAAAACGGTGAAATAGATTGGCATAATGTGGATGCCGAATTTAATAAATATGCTATTGAATTTCTTAATACCATAGATTCTTTGTTGTTTGGCCGCATTACTTATGAACTCATGGCAAGTTATTGGCCTACAGAAGCTGCTTTAAATGATGACCAAATCGTTGCTTCTAAAATGAATAATCTTTCGAAAATTGTTTTTTCTAAAACCAGGAATATATTAGAATGGAATAACTCAAAAGTGTTTTCTGAAATTAATGCAGAAGAAATAAAAAAATTAAAACAAACTGAAGGTAAGGATATTGCCATATTTGGCAGTGGTACTATTGTATCTGAACTTACCAAACTAAGATTAATTGATGAGTATCGGCTTATTGTAAATCCTATAGTTCTTGGTAAGGGTAAGTCATTATTTTCATATATAGAAAAAAGATACAAGTTACAGCTCGTAAAAGTAGAAAAGTTTAAATCAGGAAATGTTTCCCTTCACTACAGTCTTTTATAGAATCAATAAGGGTTAAGAACATTTAATAATACTCTTCCGAACATAATCCAAGGTTTGGATCTTGTTAATTTTGTAGTAGAGATGTTATATTTCTATCATGGAAGAAAGAGATACAGAAGGAGCTTTTAGATGGATTGTAAATATAATTAAAAAACATAATATACCTTTTCAGATAAAAGGTGGTTTTGCTTCACGTCTATATGGAGTAAAAAGGGAACTGGCTGATATTGATATATCTATCCCAGAGAATAGATTTGATGAATTAATTCCTGAAATAAAAGAGTTTATTGTATATGGACCAGAACAATATTTAGATGATGAATGGGATATAAAACTCATAACTCTAACTTACAAAAATCAGGATATAGATATAGCAGGAGCATATAAAAAGAAAAACTTTGATAAGATGAACCAGAAATGGGTAAATATACCGACTAACTTTGATACTAGTGTGTATATGGATGTATATGGTTTAAATGTACCAGTGATTTCTAAGACAGACCTAATAAATTACAAGAAACTCATTCAAAGAGATGTAGATATATTTGATATTAATGCTTTAAGTAAGTAACTTAATATTCTTCAGAACATAGTCTCAGAATTGTAGTTTAGTGAATTTGTAAACGTTATTAATTTTAAATAAGTACTTACATATATGTAAACTTTTATGATATAGTCATTGTTATGATAAAAGTATTAATTTTTGATGCTGACGGTGTTCTCATAAATGGTGAGATGTTCAGTAAAATACTTGCTAAAGAATACGGAATCTCAACCGAAATAACAGAACCATTTTTTGACGGACCTTTTAGTGAGTGCTTAGTTGGTAATATTGATTTGAAAGAAGCTATTTCTCCATATTTAGAAGGTTGGGGATGGAAAACAGGTGTGGATAGTTTCCTAGATTATTGGTTTTCTGCAGAGCACTCTATTGATCAAGATTTGATTGCATATATTCAAGAATGTAGAAAGAGGGGAATCAAGTGCTATGTTGCAACCAATCAAGAAAAGCATCGAGCTGAGTATATGCTTGATAAATTAGGATTTGTAAATAACTTTGATAAGCTTTATGCTTCTGCGCATTTAGGGCATAAAAAACCAAGTTTGGATTTCTATGAAAAATTAGTAAACGATCTCGACGGCATAAATAAAGAAGAAATCCTATTTTGGGATGATTCACCTAAAAATATAACGGCCGCACGACAATTTGGAATTAATGCAGAATTATATACTACTTTTGAAGATTTTAATAAGAGAATGAAGATTTATCCTGATTTTGATAAGTAATACTAATTCGAATATCCTATCTATTCTTCTAAGCGAGCAAATAAAAAACCCTGTTATAGGGTTTTACGGCAATTTAAAATCTTAAGTAATATGTATATATTTATAATTATGACTATATTACCTGCGAATCTTATCAGAAGGCTTAATATTTAGTCTTCTTAAGATTTCACTTTTTAATTGGCTTTTGTCAAATGGGCTTTTACCATTTCCATTATCTTTAGCGTCTAATTCTATAGAACGCTGAAAATTATCTAACAATTGTTGATTAGATAAAGCTTCTAGCTCCTTTTTATTCATACTCATTTTAAATTATTTAAATGAAAAATATTGATTTAATTTATTGGAATATTATATCTTAATCTAAAAAATGTCAAAATGACTAAATATTACATTATTGATATTGTATAAAGCTTGGTTGGGGTTCTAATTCTAGTATTTGCTTGGGTGTAAGAAGTGCGTGCGTTGGTGCGACGAGATCTGTTTTATAGAATAGTTTAATGCCTGTAAACTGTACTGGTTCATTGCTTATTATTCCATTATAAATATGAATTTTCTTTTCTGGTGTACTCCATCCATCCATATCCATAACAATCTGAACTTCTGGTAGGGGAGTTATCTTTTTATAGTTAGTAACCATATTTTCAGTAAAACGATGCACAATAAGAACTTTCGGTGGAAGATTATATTTTTTAACTAGAGAGGCTAAGTAATTTGCAGTATAATTAATATCCGTTGCGTCCATAGTGCCGATAATTGTACCAGGGCGCCTGTCGTTCTTCATTGAGAATTCTGGATCTAAAGCTAGTTCTACTTGTGGAAGTTTAAGATATTCTTCCAGAAGGGGAATTTCTGTTTGCACATTACTTTTACCTACTTGCACATCAAGTATAACTATTCCATTAATCTGTTCGGCAAGTGCAATTGCTTTTTGAATCTGGTCTGCTGGCATACGAGCACGATATTTATTATCAGCACCTGGGCTCGATTGAGCTGTAACTGTAACATAATCAATAGCAGGTATAACAGGAGTACTGGGATCAGCTTTTTTCCATTCGTCGACAGCATTTTGGAGTCTCCGTAAAACTTCTTGCGGAGGGTATTCCCCAAGTATCCCCATTTTAGTTGAATAGAAGTTACCGTAATATGCAACGATGCGATTGAATGGTAGAAGAGCTCCTCCTATCGGATAGATTCCTTTAACAGGCCATAATGGTACAGCAGAGGGTATAGAATTGGTAGTTGTTGAAACCTTTGAGATGGGAGAAACAGGGGTTGGAGGAACATTTGCTATCTGAAGTAACTTTGCATCGTATGCCACCTTGTCTAAAACAGCTACTGCCACAGGAGCAATAGAGGTAACACTTTTTGTGTTATTTTGTGTAGTTGAGTTATATCGAATTGTAAGTAAACTAGAAGAACTTATAAAATATGCAGTAGCATAAATAATAATCACCCCACAAAAAATCCAAGCAGTTGCTTGAAAATATTTGTTCTTGAAAATATGATTCTTTTTGGTTTGCTTAGTAGCATTCGGCATAATATACAGAAGTGTAGCATATAATTTTATAAATATGCTAAAAATACCCCCTAAATCATCTATTAGAATATTTTTTAAATTAAACGTAAAGAAGTCGAGAAAGTGATATAATATAAATATGAAACAAGAATATGAAGAAGAGTTTAAATTATCTGGAGAGGAAGTGCTAAAGAAAGTTAAAGAAATAATTAAAGAAGGTAATGCTCGGAAAATTATCATAAAAAATGAAAATGGTAAAGAAGTTGTAACTATTCCGCTTACGGTGGGAGCAGTAGGAGCTGTCCTTGCTCCAGCTTTGGCAGCAATAGGTGCTGTCGCGGCTCTTCTTACTAACTGTACAATAGTTGTTGTTAAGAAATAATCTTTTCGATTATTGTTATACCATTATAGTTAATTTACTCTAATTATCATCTATTTATTTTTCAAAAAGGTGATACAATATACATATTGCTTAATATTTAATTTAGCAATAAATATATTTGACATTGTATAAAAATATATTTGTAATAATTATCTTGTAATAAATAACAAGATCGGTTCGTCATATTAAACATAATGCTCAATCGAAAGCATTTTATTATTAATAAATTAATTTTATTAAGTTTTATGAAAAAAATTTTATTAGCAAGTTCTATAGTTTTAACAGTGCTCGGCTTAGTAGCTGCGACAGCTTATGCATCGGCACCTACTATTACAGCAGGAGCAGCTCAAAGTATAACATTACCAACTAGTTCGGTTTCACTTACAGGCTCTGCGACAGCACAGGCTCCAGCGACTGCTATCGCAAGTTATGCATGGGTTCTTACTTCAGGTCCAGTTGTAAGTCCAGCTGTAGTAATAACTCAACCAAATCCTACTACTTCTGCAAATGCCACAGCTACAGGTTTAACAGTTCCTGGTACTTATGTATTTACACTTACTGCTACAGACAATGCAACACCGACAGCCTTTAGTGCAACAGCTACTACAACAGTAACTGTAAATCCAGCACCAGTCGTAACTGTAAATGCTGGAGCAAATCAGACTATCACATTACCTACAAATAATGTGAACCTATCAGGTTCTGCTACAGCTACAAGTCCTGCAACAATTGCAAGTTATACATGGACACAAGTTTCTGGTCCAGTAACAGCAGTTATAGCTGCTCCATCAAATTCTTCAACTGCCGTTTCTGGCTTAACAGCTGCTGGTACATATGTGTTCAAGCTTACAGCTACTGATAATACTACTCCAACAGCTCTAACTGGTTCTGCTGATGTTACAATCGTTGTAAACTCAAGTACAACAAATCTTCCTGCAGGTTGTCAGCCTGGTGCACTATACAGTTCTACAACAGGTCAACCATGTACTACTCAAACTCAAACACATGTTATTAAATCTAAGCTTGAAATTAATAGTAATGGTGACGTAAACCTTACTGGTGAATTGATGTCAAATACTGGCACTGTTCTTACTGTGAAAGTTTGGGGTATGATATTTACAATTAATACTGCAAATGTAAATACAATTGGCCAAGTTCAAAATCTCTCTTCATTTGCCGTTGGAGACCAAGTAAGCGTGAACGGTCAAATTGATACAACTTCATCAACTCCTACTGTTAATGCTCGTTCTATAAGAGATGATATAAATAGTAACAATAATCCGACAAGTATTGGTAATATTTTCTCTCGAGAGTTATTAATGAGAGGTATGATGGGTGACGATGTAAAGAAAATTCAAAAACTTCTTGGTTTAAGTGAAGATGGAGTTTTTGGGCTAAATACAGCAAATAAAGTAAAAGAATGGCAATCAAAAAAAGGTTTACACGTAGATGGTATTTTGGGTAAGCAAAGTCTTGGTGAGATGGAAAAAGAGATCGAAACTGAGGGTGGCAACGATAATAGTACAAATAGTTCAGAAAATATGAATATGAATAATTCTAGTACTATTAACCGCAACAATTCAGGCGACAATTAATCCATAAATCCTAATATTAAAACAATCAGCCAAGTGGCTGGTTGTTTTAAAATATGGGTATACTTTTATCATATTGAATATATATTTATAGTTGATATACTTATCCCTAAGCGTCGAGTTCGCGAATTATTTTATTATTTAAATGAATTTTAATATAAACATATATGTCTAAAAAAGTAGTCATTATAATAGTTTCAGTTATAGTTTTGATTTTGATTGGTGTGTGGTGGCGTTCAAGCAATAAATCAGTTCCCACAACCCAAACACAATCCTCAGATTCTCAGCCTACTAACAATCAAACGCAAACAACTATGGGTGATAATAGTGCAGCTACTAGTAATAGCGGTCTCTCAACTTCTAGTTCGAATACTTCAGATGCAGCTCTTAATCAGGATTTAAATAGTCTTGATGCACAAATGAATAATTTGAATAACGATAGTGCAAGTGCAGACAATGGATTAAATAATCCAAATCAATAGTATCTTTAATTTAAAATAATTAACAAATCATATGAAAAGTAAAAATATATTAAATATAGTTTCCTCAATCACAAGTTCACTCTTATTTATTGGTGTGTCTATGCTACCAGCGTACACATATGCTGCTGTAACTACTACGCCAACTAAAGCAGAAGTTAATGCGGCTACACGTCTAACAAACATCATTGCTAAAAGCGATGAAGCCATAAATGCTAGAATTGCTTCACTTAATAAAATTGATGAAAAAGTTCAACAGATGGCCCATGTTTCTTCTGCCGAGAAATTAAATATTTCAAATGAAATACAAACAAATATTACTGGATTATCTGAACTAAAATCAAAAATTGATTCAGATACAGATGCAAAGACTGCCCACACAGACAGTAGTTCTATATATGGTAAATTCCGTATATATGCTCTCATTATTCCACAAGGGTATATAGAAGCTTCTGCAGATAGAATAGATACAATAGTCGGTATGCTGACAACCATTAGCACGAAATTGCAATCACGCATAAATTCAGATCAATCAGAAGGCAAAAATGTTACAGCTTTGCAAAATTCTTTGAATGATATTAATACAAAAATAGCTGATGCAAAAACTCAATCAGCAGCAGCACTAAATAGAGTTGCAAATTTATCTCCAGATGGTGGTGATAAAACCTTACTTGCTTCAAATACTGCATCGCTTAAAGCTTCTAGAGCGGATATTAAATTAGCAGTTCAAGATTTTAAAGCTATAAGAACAGATGTTAAAACAATAATACAAGGTTTGAAATCTGATGAGTCCAATAAATCAAATAATGATGCTGTGACAGGAAATCATTAAATTGTGAAATATACAAAAAGCCTATCGTTATATACGATAGGTTTTTTTTGTAAATATTAGAATAAATTCTCAAATTATTAGGTATTTTTATAAAATTATACTAGTATTTATAAAAAAGCAATTTTGCAAATAGTCATTTAAAATTAAAAATAGGAGGTATATTATGAGAAAAATAATTCAAGGAGGAATGGGTATTTATATTGCAACCCCTGGTCTCACAAAGGCTTCGTCAATTAATGATGATGCTTTAGGTACATTGTCCTGCACTGCCGCAGAGCGTATAGTGCCACATATTCTTCAGATGGGTGACCCTAACGAAGATATACGTAGAGCTTTTAGTTATTTCCCTTTTCAGGAAGTTACTGATGGGATCCTTAAAAAATATTTTATCAAAGGTGGAAAACCCCCAAATAAAAATTTTAAAAGAGTACCAGCTTTCAGTATGTACCCTCGAGCGGATTTAATAAAGCTCACAGTTGCTTCTAGTTTCGCTCTTACTTGGCTTGCTAAAGAAGGGCATAGTAACCCGATTAGTGTGAATTATCTAGAGAAGATTCAGATTCCGCACATCTACCATATCACTGGAATGATGTTAGCTGGTGCTGACTTCATAACTATGGGGGCAGGGATTACTCGTCAAATACCGTCAGTTCTAGATGCTATTGCATCAGGTGGTACCCCTAGCTACCGAGTACTAGTAGAAGGGAGTAAAGAGGGAACTAAGACTATTAGTTTTAACCCACGCTCATTTTTTGGTGGAGAATTCCCAAAAGATTTAAAACGTCCCGACTTTTTACCCATCATATCATTAGATAGGTTAGCTTCAATTATGGTTGCAAAGTTACCAGCGAATAGTATTCAGGGCTTTGTGATTGAACTACCGACTGCCGGTGGGCACAATGCCCCACCACGACAAAAAGGTATTTTCGATAATAAGGGTCAGCCAATTTACGGAAAGGAAGATGAAGTTAACTTTAGTAATCTTCAGGATTTAGGTATACCATTTTGGATTGCAGGTTCATATGCTTCACCACAGGGTTTGATTAAGGCTCAATCACTCGGTGCTGTAGGTATCCAAGCCGGTTCAATTTTTGCACTTTCTGATGATTCTGGTATGGATCCAGTTTACCGAAAAGAAATCAGAAGACTTGGGTATAGGAACGAATTAATCATAAGAACTGATCCAAATGCTTCGCCTACTGGTTTTCCATTTAAAGTCATACAATTACCTGGTACACAATCTGAAGAGAATGTATACAATAATCGTAAAAGAATTTGCGACCGTTCTGCACTTATCGTGCCTTACCAGCAAGAAAATGGCAAAGTTGGTTTCCGCTGTGCTAGTGAACCAGTGGAAGATTATAAGAGTAAAGGAGGTAAGATAGAAGATACGATAGGCGCAAGATGTCTATGTAATGGACTGTTTAGTGCCTCAGGAATTGGTAATCCAAATGAAAAGCCAATTTTCACTATGGGTGATGACGTGAGTTTCCTTCGTTATCTTATGAAAGATGAGAACGATTCCTACAATGCTTCAGATGCGATAAAGTATTTGTTAGGTACAAAAATGTAGTTTAATTAAATTTTTAAAAAGCAAAACACTCCGAATGTTTCGGAGTGTTTTTTAATTATTATTTTATTTAGTGTTTGGGTTTAAGATGGCACCGGTCATAGGTATAAAGTATACGCCTACATCTTTCTTTGAGTGGACACGACCGTCCTTGTCTTTGGTGTAGATGTATAACACCTGACCTCTCTTAAATGGTTGTCCGACTGGTATAACCATAGTCCCGTTTGGTTTTAGCTGATCAATAAGAGCTGGTGGTACATATTTTGCTGCCGCTGTAACAATGATAATATCGAAACCACCTTTGACTTCAGGCCAACCATAGAAGCCATCACCAACACGAGCTTGAATATTGTTATAACCTAGAGGTTTATAAATCTGATCGACTGCTTGACCTAAAGGTTTAATAATTTCAATAGTATATACTTGTTTTACTATACGTGAAAGAATAGCACTTTGGTAACCACTACCAGTACCTATTTCAAGTACTACATCGTCTGGTTTTGGTTTAGCTATCTGAGTCATATACATTTGTCCAAGGTAATCAGACAAAGCAGATCCCCAGCCAATTGGCCAAGGCTTTACTTTTGAAGCTGGGTTTTCATAAGTAACATCAGCAAATGATCGGTTCTCTTGGTATTGATATTGGAAATATTCACGAGGGACTTCATTGAAAGCTTTTTCAACTGCAGGATCAGCAGTTCCAAACTTTTGCTTTAAATAAGTATCTACAATGTCATTTGCAATTGATTTCCTTTTTTGTATTTCATCAAATATATTCTGATCAATCCCTGGGTTTCTACCACTTTCAGTCATAAGACTCTGGTAACGATCAAAGGTCCAGCTTGGTGATGAAGCATCAACGGCTACAGATGAACCTTCCACCTGAGAACCTGGCGTAGAGCTTGTTGTATTTGCTGATACGGCACTAGTATTATCGGCAGTATTTTTCTGGTTATTTACTTTGGACTTTGATTTATAAGCTATTAAAACTATTATTAAGAAAACTACTATTATTAGTAAAGCAAGAACCTTTGATTTTTTATATTTCATATTAATTTTTTGTGATTTCGGGATAAGTTATAAAGACAATTATATAGAAAATAATTGATAATGCAAGTATACTCTTATAACCCAAGGAAAGTATTATAATACTAGCGAGGGGAGTTGCAATAACAGAGAATGATCCGTTAATACTCCAAGCCCAAGGTAAAAGATATTCTCTTTCTCCTCTAAACAGTGAAAGACCTAGGGAAAACGGGAAACCCAGTGCAACTGAAAGTGGTGCAATCATAACAACAAGGAATAAATACTTTAAGAAAATTGACACAGACATTAAACTCAATAGTATCGGATCTAAGAAAAAGTACATAGCTATAACCCAGATCAGTATTACAGAACATACTAATAGTAATCCACGACGTGGCTTGTCTAAATATTTTTCTGACATAAAACTTCCTATACCTGAGAATATAAGCATTGTTGCAATTACTGCTGCGAATCCATACATACTATCGCTTAGTAAGAATGATGCTTTTCCTATAAGATAGATTTCAATAAAAAAGAATCCTAAACCTAAACCAGAGAAATACAAAATAGGTTTTATTATGTCTTTAGCTTTTGGTAAATACTTGCGCCAACGAATCAATGGAAGAAGTAATATGATTATTGCTATGATTATTGATTGCACCAGAACAGCCAGGTTTACCAATGATCCCATATTCTTCTCAGGTACGAGCTCAATATTATTCAATATACTTTTTAGTTTAGATATACGTAATATTGAATAGAAATCAGGTTGATCAAATGTTAATGGTTTAATTCTAAAAAAATTATTCTTCAGAAATTCGGTATGTTGATTTGAGAATAATTTTAAAATATCATCTCTTAACGAATCTGATACCCCGTCATTATTGGTAACAGTATTATTGCTTGGTTCAAAAGATATTGCTGGTAAGTCATTCCAAACATTAATATTTTTATTTATACCATTAAAATATGATATATCGAATGAGCGTTTATTTGTGAACTCACTTAACTTCTGTATATCACTTTTTGTAAATACAGACGGAGAAACTAAGATACGATCATTCCAGCTTGAGCGATATACTAACACATGATCTTGTGGCGAACTGATACCCATAGATTCGAGCGTTTGATATATAGTTTCAATTATTTTTAATGAATATGCAGTTGAATCACGAATAGAATCTGGTATAGATAGTACACCATCATTTTTAAGCATATTCATATAACCGTGAATAGCTTCAGATGTAAATGCATATTTATTGGAATCAGATTGATCTAAGAAATTAGAAGCGATATCTATAATATCAAATTTGTTTTTATTTCCAGATTCTATAGATAGAGGAGTAGTTTCTAATAGTTTTATTTGGGGGTTAGTTAATATGCTTGATACAGAATTATTGTTTTTTACTAAAGAATATATTACTGGGTCAGGCTCTAAGGCGGTCAAAGAGTTTACTCCGAGTTGATCTGCTCTTAAAATATTAAAACCACCTTGAGTTCCTACAAGTAATACAGAAGCTTTTGGTTTAAGATAATAAGGGAATACTCCTAACGTAGCTGGAATATAAGTACCGCTATAATTTTCATCTTTAGGAATAGATGCGATACGATCACCGTCTTTATATAATCCATATGTAATTGGTGGCTCAGTTGCATTAATTAACTTTGCGTTGTTAGAAAAATCTACATTAAGACGCTCGGTAAAATTATCTAATATAAGGAAATATCCTCGAGGTGAAAGGATTTCTTTTTTGACTTTATTGCCTTGCACATGCATAGATGCAAAAATAGCCTTGTACTCATTAAAATCAGCTTGGTTATATTTAACAATAGATACCTCACATACTATTGTTAGCAAAATAAATATCACTAAAAATATGCCACGTTTCATCCTAAATGGCGAAGATTGGAAGATAACAGCAATAATAAGTAATGGTAATAATATTGTTAAAAGTAAGAAAGGATGAATCCAGAACATTACGACTAATATGAATAATGTTCCTACGCCAGCACCAACAAGATCAGCTGCGTACACACGGGGTATGGATTTAAGTCCAAACATAAAGTACAAACCTATGTACAATCCAGTAGTAAAAAAGAAGGGGAAGAGAGCCCCGTAATATTTCCATATGTTAATAAGTTGTGCTAGCCAAGTGTTAGGATCTTGAAATTCTAGAGGATTGAAAGGAATAATTGTAATGGCCAAGTAGCCTAGAGTAGCAGTAACTAAAAGTATTAAAGGTATTATAGAAAGTAATTGTTTTGTATGCTTTTCAAAAAAATTTTTAAATATACTTAGTATTACACCACTAACAGCAAATCCGACCATAGTAATAGAAATAACCCAGTAACTATATTGTGACCAGCTTGTAATACTAAAATAACGAGTTAAGGTCATCTCAAAACCAACAGCTACGGCTGAAATAATAAAAATTGGAACTAATGATATTCTCTCTAATGCATTGCCGTTAGGCTTTTTAAAAATAAATTTAAACATAAATAAGCTAGATTATATCATTAAATTGTTTAAATGCTAATGTGTTCATTTTCGGTATTCTTATAATCTTATAGTTTATTGTTTTACTATCCTACACTAATTACAATAAATTAACCATAATATGTTTATGGTTAATTTATTGTAAAAATATTCAATTATAATAAGATATAAAATCTAATTAAAAATCTTATACCGTGTATAATACCCCACAACTCCATCTGGTGAAAGTCCATAGTTTTGTTGAAAGGTAATAACTGCACTCCTTGTTTGGTAATCAAAATAGGCATTAAGATTACTACTGCTAAGATAACCCAAGTTGTATAAGTAAGATTGTAAACAATATACATCGTCGCCAGTCATTCCTAAATATAAATTAGTTGAGAACCTGCATGATGGTTTTTGATTTGTGTTGTTATATGAGTATTGAGTGTTTATATTTTGAGTATATACAGGACTATAACCAGTAACAGTGATATAAATAGTATTACAATTATTTGTATTTGTCTGACAAAGTGAAATACTAGTCGATCCAGCTGAATTAGCAGATATCAATGCAGACGTATTGTTGCTTGTATACATTGAACAAGGTTGTCCTGTTGTTACACTATATAGCGATGTCAAAGTACATCCAGGAACTAAATTTGATATCTGAACTGAAGCTATATTAGGATTTGAATTAGTAGATACATACAATCCTTGGTTGTTAGAAGTAGAAATAGTGGCAGAACTTCCTATGGGAATGATAAGTGTTGAAAGATTAAGATTTTGATTATTATAAGAATAATAATAATTACTACCACTAACTGTAACATAAACGGTTCCGCAGTAATTCATTGAACCACTCTGACAAATTGTAATAGATGAACTTCCTGTGCTATTTGCATAAAAAGTAATAACATTACCATTAATCGATGGTGTAACTACATTCGGATTAGAATTTGTTGATACATAAAGAGAACCGACGGTAGTATTATATACAGTAATAGTAGAAGTTTGGCCTACATAAAGTGAAAGATTACTTTGGCTAAGCGAAAGATTGTTGTACGAATAATAAGGCCATAATACAGATGCGGACTGTTGACCATTAACTATGACATAAACAGAAGTACCAGTTGTTATACCGTAATCACCAGTGTTCAAAGTTCCTGAATAGTAACCATTATAGTTTGTACTTCCTATAAATCTATTTTGCATGCCATAACTCAGATTATAGTAAAGAGTTATAGTAGAATTTGGATCACCATTAACTGTAATGTAAATAGTATTAGTGTTACCAGTATTAGAAAGTGATAGTGTAGGTGTCATTGCGTAAGTATAATGAGCAAACAACAAAACAGTTAGAGCAATAACATTCACTATAAAAATTTTTAAATAATTTTTCATATAATAGTATTTATTAATTTCTCTAATAAAATCGACTTTTATTTATAATATACTGTCACAAAATAGAAATGAGCTTCATGCTGCCTAACACGTATATTATAAAACTATAGTCAAATAAAGTCATCTGTTATTGATATATCATAGGATATTTTTTGATTTATTAAAATGTTCATATTTATATTGATATATTTTACACATAATAGGTAATATAAAATTTTTTATCCATAATATTGACAACATAATTGTTGCCACAGATATAGAGGTATGCTAAAAGAAAAATTCCTATTAATAGGAATTTTTCTTTTAGCATACCTTGTATTATTCTTGGATCAGGATTGTTGCTACATTTTGAGATGCATCACAATCAACTAGAAGAGTCTTTGATTTTAAGTAAACATCAGGTAGAACTATAATCTTAAATCCATATGGTTTAATAGTATAGTTGGTACCAATTTTAACTGTACGAGTTTCCGCTGATCGGTTGTCGATCATAATACCAGTGTTATCTTTATAAGTCACTGTATTAGGACTAGCTTGACACATGTTATCTAACTGAATTCTTCTGTCTGCATATTTAGCTAATGCATTAGTATAAGATATGGAAACAGCTCCTATACCAGTAGTCTGACTGGTGTCTTGTACTGATTCAACCTTATTTGCAGTTTGAGTATTATCAGTAGTACTAGTAGTGTTAGTATTTTCTGTTACTGGAGCAACTGCGTTTTTATTTCTAAAAACAAAGAATAGAATACCTGCAGCTACTATTATAATAACGACCCACATTAATATGTTTGAATTATTTTTATTCATAAATTTATTTATTGTTGTTAAGAATATCTTATCCGTATAATTGACGGACGAGTTCAATTACAGATAAAACAAACTTTCCGAGTACGACTATACCTCAGAAAATTCACTATATTAATTATAGCCTTGTTTGACTTTAATAGCTATTACTCTAAAATGTGACAAATGTGTTGATTTCTATAGGTATTTATCTACACGTTGTTTTTTAATTTAGCGATAATTTTTTTCCAAAAAAGAGATACCCCTAGTACTATTAATAAGAATATAAGCAAACTGAAATTTCCAATTAGGCTATTGATTGCTTGCCAGCTGTCTCCAAATATATACCCAAGCATACCGTAGAACATAACGCTAGCTATAGTTCCTAATATTTCAAATGTTAAATATTTTTTGTAGACTGTTTTACCAAAACCACAAATAAAATTAATAGTAAGAGTAGAAACAACTTCAAAGCGGCTCACTAATACTAGAGCCCCTGGGTGTTTTACTATGCCTCTTTCTATTAAAGCAAAATTTTTTGAAATTAATATTCTATTTATGAAACCAATACGAGAAAGAACTTTTCTACCATAAAATCTAGCTAACCAATATGATGTATTATCTCCAAGTATGTTTGCTAAAATTACAACAATTAAAACTTTAGTGATACTAAAATATCCTTGGCTTGAAAAAGCAGCAGAAGCTATAAGCAACGTTCCAGATGGTATTGGTATTGCTAATGCTGCAATAAAAGTAATAATAAATAGTGCTAAATATTTATATATTAATATGTACGGTAAAATAGCCTGTACTAAAAAATTCATATTAATTGGAATGCTGATAATTAGTAATAGCTTGTTTTATTTCAAATATAAATACTGACGGACTAATATTTTTTCGTTTTACATACTCGCTGATACGAATATTAGGATATTTTTTATCGTCAATATTTAGAGAAGTTTTCAGGTAATCTGGTGGTAATTTAAATATGAAATTTAAATAATCAAATGTCATCCAAATTCTAATACTATTTATAGTAACAGGAGTACGAAAGTGAGATATATATCCATTATTTATATTCAAATCTTCCGCATTGTCCAGATATTTTACAGATTGAATAAACCACAAAAATGATAATATGCATAATATTATCAACAAGATAATCCCCAATTTTTTTAATAACAGATTTTTATATTTGTGAAATTTATTCATATGTATGTTTATTGTATCATTCAAACAAAAACTAAAATAGTACGTAAATCATAGTACAATCTAGAAGAGGTGATTTGTTGACATATCTAGTAATATTATGTAATATTTACACATAAATACTAATTTATGTGTTTATTTATTATTTAATAAGAGATAATATATATGTCTAATAAAACTAATAATTTCAGCATAAATGTTTTACTCACAATACTTTTTCTTGCAACTTTTATAGCAAGTGGTTTCATAATTAATAGCAAAATTGTATTTGCAGATACGACATCTTTAACTGCTACTGCTTCTCATATAGCATCTACAAAAACAATTATTTATGGGTTTAACGAACCTGTTCAACTCATTAGCCAATCTGATGGTCTTGCGTATCCTTTTACTAAAGACAAGTTTGCTATTTACAAAGTAGATGCAAATGATAATTATAATTTATCGTCAAAAGCAAATGTAGATATTACTTCAGTTAGTTTGTCTTCAAATACGCTAACTATCACATACTCTGGATCTCTCACACAAAGTACAAATACTAATTACATAGCAGATGCAATGGGTTATAATATTTCTGATTTAAATGGTAATAAGATTGAAAAATCAAAACAAGTGTTTACTGTTGCTGGCAATCCTCAAAAAGTTCTCGGAGCAGAAACATTTCATTTCACACAATTCCTTAAGATAAACTCAAGAGGGAATGATGTTATTGAACTTCAGAAATTTTTAAATTTAAATGGATATAATTGTGGTTTAGCAGATGGAATATATGGACCCAATACCAAGAATGCAGTTATGAAATTCCAAAATGCTAATGGTTTGACAAGTGACGGTATGGTTGGTATTCAGACTCGTGGTGTATTAAATAAATAATTTGTAAAGTCTACCTAGAAAACCCTGCATTTTAATGCAGGGTTTTCTAATGTATAATAAATATGTATTTTTATACTCGAGATATGCTTAACAGATTCTTTATATATGAATGATAAGATAAAACAAATTGAAAATATTGAAGATGTAGTTAACTATGTTTCTTCAGTTATAAATGAAAAACTACAACTTGGTAGAAATGTTCTTTGGTTTGTCTCAGGGGGTTCGGCTATTTCTCTCGAAGTTGCTATAGCTAAAAGAATTAATGTATTCGAGGCTAATAAATTAGCCGTAACTCTTGCAGACGAAAGATTTGTTAAAATAAATGACCCAGAATCAAATTGGTTTAAGTTAATTAAGGCAGGTTTTAGTATTAAAGATGCTAAATTCATACCTTTTTTGAAAGGAAAGAGTTTTACAGAAACAACGAATAGTATAAAAGAAGTATTAGAAGTAGAATTAAATAATGCTCAATATAAAATAGGAATATTTGGTATAGGAGCGGACGGTCATACGGCTGGTATTTTGCCTCACAGTAAAGCAATAAATAGTAAAGATATAATTTGTAATTATGAAACTGATTTGTATAATCGCATTACAATTACACCTAAAACTATTTCTATGCTAGACGAAGCAATTATATCTGCAGTTGGTGAGTCAAAATGGAAAGTAATAAAAGATTTAGAACATTCTATACCCGTAAATGATATGCCTGCTCAAATTTTGAAACAAATACCATTATTAACAATATTTACTGATTTTAAAAATAATATATGAAAATTGCAATAATTGGTCTAGGTAAAATGGGTTCTCAAATTGCTTCCAAATTACATAATGCTGGTCAAACAGTGATAGTTTACGACAGAAATGCAGATACTATAGATGAAATGAAGAAGTTGGGAATGATAGGTTCTAGTACAAAAGAAGAAGTTATTTCTGCTTTTTTAGATGATCAAGTTATTGTTTGGTTTATGATACCGTCTGAAATTATTGATAATGAATTAAGTATCTGGTTGAAGCTAATTCCAAACGGAAGTATTTTGATTGACGGAGGGAATTCTAAATGGACTGACACAAAAAGAAGGGCTGAAGTTGTATCGAATAATGGATCAGCGCTTATTGACGTTGGCACAAGTGGTGGTATCTGGGGTTATCAAAATGGTTTTTCTATGATGGTTGGTGGTGATAAAAACTCTTTTAATATTATCAAACCCATACTTGATATATTAGAAAAACCAAGCGGAAAATATGAATATTTCGGTGAGAGTGGCTCAGGTCATTATGTTAAAATGATACATAACGCAATTGAATATGGAATGATGGAAAGTTTTGCCGAAGGTTATCGATTACTTAAGGAAGGTCCCTATAGAAATCTAGATTTAGTTAAGGCTGGTAATGTGTGGCAGCATCATAGTGTTATTACTTCTTGGCTTAATGAATTGACTATGAATATTATTAGCAATAATCCCAATCAAGATGGAGTATCTGGTGTGGTTAAGGAATCAGGAGAAACACGTTGGGCTTTAGAAGTTGCCAAAGAGTATAATATAGAAACAAGTGTCATCTCAGCTGCTTTTGATGTTAGATTAGATTCACAAAAAGGTAAAGTTAATTTTGCTACCAAAATATTATCATCTATGCGTAATGCTTTTGGAGGCCATAAAATAAATGAATAATAAACCTACCATTCTTATAATTATTGGTATTTCAGGAGATTTATCAAAAAGAAAACTTTTGCCGGCTATTGGGCAAATTGGGGCAAATGGTAAGTTACCAGATTATTTTAAAATAGTTGGGGTAACTAGACAATCTGATATAAATTTAGAAAGTCTATTACAAAATACTATTAATAAAGATTGCTTACGTAAAAATACTGAAATCTTCCAAATGGACATAGAAGAAAGTATGGAATATAGAAGATTACAAGATCGTTTAAATGATATAGAAAAAGAATTCGGGTCAACCTCTCAATATTTATTTTATTTTTCTGTCCCACCTAAGGTTACAGAATCCATTATTAAATTAATAGGTGAATCTGATTTATTGAAACATGATATTAAACTTCTGCTAGAGAAACCATTTGGCACAGATTTAAAAAGTGCTAAAGATTTAATAATCTATATTGATAAATATTTTAAAAAAGAGCAAGTATACAGAATCGATCATTATTTAGCTAAAGAAGCAGCGCAGAATATTATAATTTTCCGTGATAGTAATTCTCTGTTTAAAAAAACTTGGAATAAAAATTTTATAAAGAAGATTGAAATAAGTGTAAGCGAAGAAATAGGTATAGAAGGACGAGTTAAGTTTTATGAGCAGACTGGAGCATTGCGTGATCTTATCCAAAGTCATCTTTTGCAATTATTAGCTCTTGTTATTATGGATATACCCGAAAATTTTAATTTTAAAGAAATACCTCATTTAAGATATAAAGCTCTCAGTAATCTTCATTTGAAATCTGTAAAGTCGACACAGGATAGTGCTATTCGTGGTCAATACATAGGTTATCGTGAAGAGGTAAATAACTTAAACAGTATGACAGAAACTTTTGCATCTATTAACCTAGAATCAGATGATCCAAATTGGAAAGATGTTGATATTAAATTAACTACAGGTAAAGCCTTAGATAAAAAATTTGCAGAAATTAAGATTTTATACAAAAAAATTAAAACTTATGAATCGAATGAACTATTGATAAATCTACAACCAAATGAAAAAATATCTTTAGGTATTTCAATAAAATCACCTGGTTATGATTATCCGATTAATTCCCAATATCTAAATTTTTCCTTCAATGAAAAATATGGCACAATTCCTGATGCATATGAGCAAGTTTTATTTGATGCTATAAAAGGGAATTTTAATCTATTTGTTACAAGCGAGGAAATACTTGAAACTTGGAGAATTTTAGACCAGTTACAGAAAATTTGGCTTACATCTGTAGATAATCTTATTTTATATAATAAAGGTAGCTCCATTAATGATATTATAGGTTAATTCCTTTAATCATAAATAATTAATTTTTGTAAGTGTATATAGAAGGGTATACACTAATCTATATAGATGTTAAAATAAATACATTACAAAGTAATGTATTTATTTTATTTCTAATGAAACGTCTACTTATCATCTCATCTATCTTCCTCTCTCTATTTGTATTATCAACTACAAGTGTATCAGCCGCTCCTATCGCTAACGCCGGCCCAGATCAAACAATCTATCTCACTCAAACCTCAACTGCTACTCTAAACGGTAGTGCTAGTTCATCAGGTACATACCAATGGAGTGAAGTCTCAACTGACTACAAAAGTGGAGCAACCATAACTTCACCCAATAGTGCTATTACTACAGTTACAGGGTTACCTATTGGTACTTTCTATTTTAAGCTCACAGTTACTGATAGTAGTGGACTGACAGCTTCAGATTCAATGATGATTAATGTTGACTACACTTCACCTCCTGCTAATGCGATATTAATGGCTCAACCTAATTGGCAAAATATGGCACCCAATGCTAATTTAAGAAATACTGATTATCATACTTGCTATGCTTGGCAAGGGACTCAGTATGATGTTGCAGATGGTTATGAAATGGAAAAAGGTGGAGTGCTTGGGTCATCAATTGATAATATGTTTGGTAAATATTACTCAACTTTAAATGACGGTTATGATTGCGTAGCTTCTTCTACCTATCAACCTTATGGCAGAAGTGAACTCATTCCTCTTTCACATAGTATTGATTTATTAACTGCAGGTATTACCTATGTTTTTGATTGGAAAGGTTACACAAAAGAAGATTTTTCAAAAATATTGAGTCCAGGTAAAGAATTTGTGATGGTTTGGCAATTGCATGGCAATGATGGTAATTCTCCACCTCTATCATTTAGTGTCGGACGTAAATCAAGTACAGATAACACAATTTATTTTGGAGTAATGGAAAGCTATGGCAATGGAACAAATGGAGTTGGGGATCCAATTGGTAATACTTACAAAGGAGATTATTGGATACCAATTGTTCCAGTGTCAGACTTTTACAATCATGCTCACGACATACGTATAACAATAAAAGAGGGACTTCAAAATACTGGAGCTTTTTGGAATGTCCAATATGATGGAAAAATTGTTTATTCTAGAACAACAGGACAAGTTGGTCAGACACTTGGTAGTGATTGGTATAAATTTTCCAGTATGTATGACTGGAGTAACTCTCTTATTAATGCGCTAGACAGTACTCCTAATGGGGATTCAGCATCTTTAGTTACAGAAAAGTTTTCGCATTATAAATTAAGCAATACTGTCACTCCAAATCAATCACCAACAGCTAATGCTGGAGCAAATCAAACTATTACTCTCCCAACAAATTCTATAATTTTATCAGGTTCAGGTACTGATTCAGATGGAAGTATTGCTTCATATTCATGGGTACAAACTTCAGGGCCTTCGTCAGCTTCAATATCAAATAGGACTTCACCTAGTAGTACAGTTACCGGATTAATTCAAGGAACTTATCAGTTTCAGCTAACTGTGACTGATAATCTTGGTGCTACTGGAACGTCTAGCGTTAATGTAACCGTTAATCCAGTAGCTACCTCCTCAACCCCAGTCACCGTCTACGCTGGGGACAATCAAACCATCACTCTCCCTACAAACTCTGTCACTCTCTCTGCTACCACCACCGGTTCTATCTCCTCATACCGTTGGACTCAAACCCAAGGTAATACAGCTACTATTACTTCACCAACATCAGCTACCACAACTGTCACTAATCTATCTGCTGGTACCTACAAATTCGTATTAGTTGTCACTGGTACTAATGGAACCACTGCCACTGACTATGTCTATGTGACAGTCAATGGAACAAACACAACAACCACAACACCTATCGCTAACGCCGGCCCAGATCAAACAATCTATCTAACTCAAACCTCAACTGCTACTCTAAATGGTAGTGCTAGTTCATCAGGTACATACCAATGGAGTGAAGTCTCAACTGACTACAAAAGTGGAGCAACCATAACTTCACCCAATAGTGCTATTACTACAGTTACAGGTTTACCCCAAGGTGT
>JAGWLB010000013.1 GCA_028865035.1 Patescibacteria group bacterium
GGCGCTACAGATAGCTAAGGGCCCAATGTATATCTTTTCTCTAAACTTAAATAACTTCTACTTTACCCTCGTGGCGCTACAGATAGCTAAGGGCCCAATGTATATCTTTTCTCTAAACTTAAATAACTTCTACTTTACCCTCGTGGCGCTACAGATAGCTAAGGGCCCAATGTATATCTTTTCTCTAAACTTAAATAACTTCTACTTTGCCCTCGTGGCGCTACAGATAGCTAAGGGCCCAATGTATACTACAGATATCCAAAAGTTCAGATATAATAATACCCTACCATCTTACCGTATTTTATATATTTTGCAATAGTTATTAATTACAAAGATATATTTTGTGATACTATGTATCACATGAATACCACAGATGAAGAGCTTGTCCAGAATACCATCCTTGGAATTAAAGGTTCTTTTGATGAATTAGTACACAGGTATACTACATTGATATATAATTTCGCCTATCGTTTGACGGGAGATATTTCCTATGCCGAAGACATAACACAAGAAACCTTTATTAAAGTTTGGAAAAATATTCATAAATATAATTCGGGTTATACATTTAAGACATGGATATTCACAATAGCTCGTAATACCGCTACAGATTTTCTCAGAAAAAGAAAATTAATTCTATTCTCAAATCTGGATACTCCCGATGATAACACCTCATTTGAATCAAATATTGAAGATAAAGAAGCTTTACCAGAAGAATCTCTTATTAAGCTGGAAGATGCGGAATATTTAAATAAGGTTCTAGAACAATTACCGAAGAACTACCAAAGTGTATTGGTACTACATTATCAGAATGATCTAACATTCGAGGAGATTGGTAAAATAATGGATAAACCTCCAAATACAGTTAAAAGTTGGCACAGGCGCTCTCTTATGAAACTGCGCGAAATCCTTGAATAATTGCACCAAATTATCATTTAATAACGTATACAAACATATGAAACGAGATTTAAATACAATATTCTCCTCAAATACCCTTAAACCAAGGCCTAATCTGGAAAGTGACATCTTACACAAAATTTACATTAGGAATTCACGTAAGATAGCTTTCAAGTTCTGGGCCTCTGTTTTTGTTGGTATAAGTTCGATTGTCGGACTCTTTCCAGTGTCTAGCAATCTAAGTAGTCAATTCAAACAATCTGGCTTTTATGACTACGTATCACTTATATTCTCAAATGGAGCTGCGTTCAGTAAATACAGTCACGATCTTATAATGGCTATTGGTGAATCTATTCCTGGAGTCAGTGTAATTATCTTTTTGTTAGTTGTCTTAGTTTTACTATGGTCACTAAGAAATATATTCAGACAATCAAGATCTCCTTATTTTAAATTACTAGCTAATTAAATTCAATATTATGAATCAATCTGAAAAAATTAAAGAAAGTTTAAAAGATAAATTTAAAAAGATAACTCAAACCAAATTCTTGATAAAGGTGATGTATGGCCTTTATATTATTATCATCATAGCTATCATTTTCCAAGCTGGCGTTTTTGTAGGTTTTCATAAAGCTCAATTTAATGAAAATTGGGGTAGACATTATGAAAATAATTTCGGACCACGCTCTAAAGGAATGCTAGGACATATGCCAGGACAATTCCCTACTGGACACGGAACCATAGGCAAAATTGTAAAAGTAGACCTGCCAAATATTATAGTTGTCGATAGTGATAATGTTGAAAAAGTTATAGTTGTCGATAAAGATACAAGCATAATAAGTATGGGAGAAAATATGACTACAAATGACTTAAAAGTAGATGGCCACGTTGTAGTTATAGGATCACCAAATGATCAAGGTCAAATAATCGCAAAATTTATACGGATAATGCCAAGTGAATTAAACAACCCTCTGATTAATAATTAGGAGATAAATACATGCAAAACATTAAGAATCGTATTGTAAAACATAAAAAAGCTAGTATTCTGATTTTGATTCTGCTGGCGGGATTAATTTATTTGATTTTTAAATTTACACACCCTACTGTAGTAACTTCATCTTATATACTAAGCCAAGTACAGAAAGGAACTATTGTCTCAACAGTTACAGGGACTGGTCAAGTCTCAGCTTTAGACCAGATGGATATAACTCCTAAAGTATCGGGAACAATAACTTCAACAATGGTTTCACCTGGTGATTATGTAGGTGCTGGACAGACATTATTTACAATAGATTCTACAGCAGCGCAAAAGAAAGTTCGGGATGCAGAATTAGATTTACAAACAACCCTTGCCACAACTCAATATCAAAATCAAAACAATTCATCGCAAGCACAAAACGATGCCACTGCAGTTGCAAACGCATATACAAATCTTCTAAACTCCACATTTGACGTTACCCCTATGGATAACTTTACAAGTGGATATACTAAGCCAACAATAACTGGAAATTATATTCTAAACAAAGAAGGTATTATCACATTAAAAACATATTCAGCTATGAGTGGTGTTATATTATCAATACAAGGACTTGTAAATGATACAACAACTGTAAATGCGCTTAATACTATACCACTTGGTAAATCAGGATTATTTATCACCTTCCCTTCTTCTTTAGTAGCTGGTATGAATTGGACTATTTCAATCCCTAATACCAATGCATCAAATTATCGCGCGAATAAAATAAGTTATGATCAAGCCTTAAGCACTCAAGCCGCTAATCAAATAACAGATCCTTCAACACAATTAAACATTGAAGCAAAAAGAAATGCCTTAGATGATGCCAAGCAAGCGCTATTGGATTATTCTGTTAAAGCTCCGTTTAGTGGTATTGTAGCAACCGTACCAGTAAAAACTGGAGATCAAGTATCAACTAGCACAGCTTTGAGCACCATAATCACAAAGCAGTTAATTGCAATCATTCCTTTTAATGAAGTAGATATAGCCAAGATAAAAGTTGGGCAAAAAGTGACTGCCACTTTTGATGCCATTGAAGGATTGGAAATGACGGGACACGTACTATCCATTGATCAGATAGGTACAGTTACTTCTGGTATAGTGAACTACAACGTCAAAATTGTATTTGATACAAGTGATAGTCGCATAAAACCTGGAATGAGTACCAATGCTTCCATAGCTACAGCTGTAGCTCAAGATGTAATAACTGTTCCAACAAGTGCAATAAAAAGTTCTAACGGTAATTACTATGTACAAGTTGCTCCGAAAGGTCAGACAGCAACTACAGGCAACACGGGAGTTCTACTTGCAGAACCACCACAAGAAGTCCAAGTTACTGAAGGTATTTCAGATGATTTAAACACAGAAATACTATCAGGACTTTCAACTGATGATGTTATTGTTACTAAAACAATTACAAACACTACTAAAACAAGCGCAGCGGCTCCTAGTATCTTTGGATCTGTAGGTGGTGCACGTGGAGGTGGTGGGGCTATAAGGGCTCTTGGTAGATAATATGATTGAAGTTAAAAATATAACCAAAACGTATTCGCAAGGAAAGGATAATGAATTTCAAGCATTGAAAGGCGTCAGTTTTACAGTAAACGATGGAGAATTCGTAGCCATTATGGGACCTTCAGGATCTGGTAAATCTACACTTATGCATATTCTTGGCTGTCTTGATACTCCATCATCTGGCACATACCTGCTTGACGGAAAAGATGTTTCAAAACTTTCTGATGATAATTTAGCAGATATTCGTCGTGATAATATTGGCTTCGTTTTTCAATCTTTTAATTTACTACCAAGAACAACAGTATTACGAAATGTAACATTCCCATTAATATATGCAGAAGTGAATAAAGTGGAACGTAACACTAGAGCACGCCAAGCATTGATTTCAGCGGGTATGGACGAAGCACATTTTGAACATATGTCGAATCAACTTTCTGGTGGTCAAATCCAGCGTGTAGCTATCGCTCGAGCCCTAGTGAACAACCCAACAATGATTTTAGCAGATGAACCTACAGGAAATCTTGATACCAAAACAGGTGAAATAGTACTTGAAACATTTAGAAAATTAAATAAAGAATTGAGTCGAACAATTATTCTGATTACACACGAACCAGATGTTGCTTTGCATGCAGATAGAACTATTGTAGTTCGTGATGGATTAATTATTAGTGATGAAAAAAATATTAAATAAATTATATGACTACTGAAGATATTTTACACGAAACATATAGTGCATTGAAATCAAACAAAGCCAGAACCGGCCTAACTATGCTTGGTATTGTAATAGGGATATCTTCTGTGATAGCAATGGTTGCTATCGGTAATGGAGCAAAAAGCTCTATCCAATCTAGCATAGAATCTATCGGGTCAAATCTTGTTGTAGTTACCCCTGGAGCTCAGAGAAGCTTCGGAGGACCATCATCTGGCCGTGGCAATGCTCAAACATTAACAGTCGAAGACGGTAATGCAATAGCAAACAATGTGCAAAATGTTTTAACTACAGCATATATAGTATCTTCTAGAGAGCAGATCACAGCTACTGGCACAAATACGAATACAAATGTTATAGGAACAAATCCTAATTATTCTGTGGCACGTAACATAGAAGTTGATGATGGAACATTTATAAGTGATAGCGCAGTACTCTCTGCAAGTAAAGTTGCTGTTATCGGACCTACGGCACGAGATGATTTATTTGGAGTTGGCACACAAGCTGTCGGACAATCTATACGTATTAAAGGTATTCAATTTAAAATAATTGGTATTACTAAAGCAAAAGGCGGTTCTGGTTTTAGTAACCCTGATGATTCCATATATATCCCCTACACTACAGCTCAACGTTATCTTAGTGGTAATAAATATTTAAACGAGATAGATGTTTCAGCAACAGACGCAAGTTCTACGACTCAAGTCCAGACAGATATTACGAATTTGTTAATAGAACGTCATAAAATTAGCGATCCAACGAAAGCAGATTTCTCAACATTGAATCAGTCAGACATTATTGCTACAGCTTCAAGTGTAACAAATACTTTCACCGTATTACTTGGTGCAGTTGCAGGTATATCACTTGTAGTTGGAGGTATAGGTATTATGAATATGATGTTAACTACAGTTACTGAACGTACGCGTGAAATAGGATTACGTAAAGCTATAGGTGCAAAAAAGAGAGATATAAATATTCAATTTTTAATTGAGTCTGTAATATTAACATTTTTAGGAGGTGTAATGGGAACAATTTTAGGTTGGGCAATATCATTTACAGTTCAAAAATTAGGTATCTTAGAAACTAGTGTGACACTTTCTTCTGTACTACTTGCTTTCGGTGTATCAGCAGCAATAGGTATTATTTTTGGATATTATCCAGCTCGTAGGGCTTCCAGGCTAAACCCTATTGAAGCATTACGCTATGAATAATGCACCTAAATAATATATTTAAACGTATATATAGTGAGAATTATTAATAATAATTAATTAAATTAAATGAAAAATTCAATGTCCAAAATGTATGTAGGTGGGTTGATAGTAGCTATGATTTTTTTCTTTATAGGTTTCAAGGTTGGTCAATCTAAATCCTCATCTAATCAGCTGGCTCAAGCTGGATTTAACAACCGCGGTTTTGGTGGTAATGGAGGTACACGAGGTTTGCGTGGACCAGGTGGTGGTTTTACTACGGGAAAAATCATATCATCAGACAGTAAAAGTGTAACCGTATCTTTGAAAGATGGCGGTTCAAAAATTATTTATATTAGTGATACTACTTCTGTATTAAAAAGTATTACGGGTAGCAAAACAGATTTAGTGAATGGAGATAATATAATGGTCACTGGAACCCCAAATCAAGATGGATCAATAGCTGCACAATCCATACAAATTAGACCTTAACAACGTTTCATAAATAAAATTCCTTACATTTTAATGTAAGGAATTTTATTTGATTCATTAATGATTAAACTCTTTTTGGCGACAATGGGTTTGTCTCGAAAGGAGTTAGATTTGGAATCGATAATTGAAGGTCTGGACACATTATATTATTAACTTCTGTTTGGGTTGTTATATAAAATATGCCTGTTGGTTTTGTGAGTCCCCAAGGGCTTAATATTTTATCTGCATGAAGTGATTGAAAAACTTCAAGAGCTTGCTTTGTTCTTAAACCGAAATTCCCATCTTCGAAAATACCAGCATTATTATAATCATTTAAGAATTTTTGAAGTTTTTTGACAGTTTCGGAATCATTCATGTACCCCATCCTAAGATATTTATCTGCATATATTCCACAAGAAGTACTTGCTCCTAGAACTTGACCATTATTATTTGATTATAATGTTATAGGAAATCCATTACCACCACGTCTGACATTAGTTGGGTTTGGTGCAGGTTCATTCTCATTATTGGAAGGATTATTATTGTCTTCATTTTCATCAACAGAAGTTGTATTAACAATTTCTGGATTGTTAGCAGGTGTTTGTGTCTGATCATACGCTACACAGTGTGCAACCCCACCTGCAGGAACATAGGTGATTTCTTGATTATCGTTTGTATTTGAAGTGTCTCCATCTCCTTCACAATACAAACCTAGAACATCACTAGCTGGTAGTTGTTGATTATTAGCATCAGTTTCAGCAACTAGGTAAGGATCACTTGTGGCAAGAAGATTACTTATAGTTAAAATTCCATTAACCGTAGATCCACCTGCAATTAGAGGACTATTACCGAACTCTGGGTATGGTACATAACCAAAGGTTTTGCCATCTTGTAAGACACATCCTTGCGGTACTGTCATACCAACTCCGTTAGTGTTTCGTAGCACAACGGTCCCTTGTGGGCAAACATATTTTGTTATTTCAATTGAACCAGTAGTATTTGATTGATCAGGACACTTATGATTTTTAACTAAAATATATTTGTCTCCCTGTAGATTTGTAAAGTTAGGAATTGTCAGACTTGTTTCTGATTGTTTAGCCTGAGTTAAAGTATCACCTACTCTGTATCCATCTAAAGAGTACTGGTGAGAACCATCACAAGATGAACCCACTAGACTAGTATCTAGATTTTCATTGGCAGTGTAAGAAGAACCAACAGGCATAGGGGCAGTAGATGCTTCATAGGCAATGTCGCCAGTTGTCCAACCTGCAGGGCCAAGAGTGAATGGGGCGTTATATGTGGAAGTAAACATTGGGAAATCTACCCCATTAGCACTTTGTGTAGTTGCCTGTACCCCATCTATGTATTTAAAGATGTGAACAGTAACATTTGTTGGAGTAACAACCGATGCTTGATCATACACTACACAATGAGCAACTCCACCTGCGGGAACAAAAGTAAGTTCTTGATTATCATTTGTGCTTGAGGTGTCTCCATCTCCTTCACAATACAAACCTAGAACATCACTAGCTGGTAGTTGTTGATTATTAGCATCAGTTTCAACAACTAGATATCTTCCAGATGATGAAAGATCATTTATGGAGAGCACTCCACTTGCATCTGTAGAACCAGCTGCAGTCAGAGGAGCACTTAGTTCTGGATATGGAGCATTGGTATCTGTCTGATCACCATGAACATATCCAAATGTTTTACCTACTTCAGGAGTGCAACCATTTGGTATAGTACCACCTACACCATTAGAAGAACGAGTTACGCTTGTGCCTTCAGGACAAGAATATTTGGTTATTTCAATTGAACCGGTGGTGGGGGTGGGAG
>JAGWLB010000014.1 GCA_028865035.1 Patescibacteria group bacterium
TCCCCTGCCGCCCCGTCTGGTACGGCGCGGAGAGCGGTAACAATTAGATTAAAATCATCCCATGATAACGATGGTGTTGCTATGCACCACTCATTCCTATATTTGGCACGGTATTTTTCTAGTTCAATTACCAAATTATTATTAGATGACTTGATATGGTATTTATTTTTAGCTTCTGACGGTAAAGCATAAAGCTTGCGAATTTCACAAGTACCGTTGTGAATATTGAAATTATTACGCTTTACAAATTGATCTATTGGCTCGTCAACCTCACGCCAATTTAACCAACCTCCGACATGACAACGGTATTGCCAAGCATCAGGTTTATCTATATCTACATTTGTTGTAAATCTAAGAACACTGCGAGCTTCATTCTCAGCTATTTCTTGTCCAGCGATTGCAGAATTGAGCAAATTAGAATTAACGCTTGCTCTAGCTTTGGTAACGCGATCATTAGCAGCTAGGAGATTTTCTAGCGCCTTTCTAACTGGATTTTCCATATTGCTTTCCTGCTTTGATTGAGCGCATTTAGGTTCGTTAAATCGCCAATTCATAGCTTTACCGTAGTATATTTATTTTTGATATGTGCTAAGAAATACTGTCCAATACTTTCAGCATTAATCAATGCTTCATAAACGTCTTTTGGAACATCGCTATATTCGTATCTTGATCCTTTAGTAAAGGTGACAGTTAGAACCTTATTTTCATCATCGTATTCTACTTCCGAAATCATGCTAGAACGTGAGACGTGATGATTGATTGTCATATTAGTATCCTCTATTTCAATTGAAGAAATCCACTTGTTTAGGTCTTTGATTGTATCCTATATCGTATAGGATTTCTCTACAGTTGTCAATGTACCATTGATGATTTAAGTCTGCTGGAAATTCGTCTGGTAAATCCTGTATAGGTTTTGCGCCATCTGTATCAGGTACTTTATTGTCAGATGATACTATTTCTATTTTGCTTTCTTATCACCCATGCTGCTTTCAATTTAGCTTTGGTAGCTTCTGATCTTGGGATACCTTTCTTAGACTCACTTATTTTTCTTTTAGTTTCGTCAGATTGATTTAATTTTATTAAACTTAGTTTTAATCTCGTTTCTTCTGAAATAGGAGGACGTTTCTTTTGACTTATTTTGAGTTTAGCTCTATGCTCTAATGATAAAGATTTTCCTTTCTTTGAGTTTGATATATTTAATTTTCCTAATTCAGAATGCTTAAATCCAAAATTATTATTTGCTTTTATTCTGCTATTATAACCTATAGTTTTATCATAGCATTTTGTTTTATCGATCCATAATTGTTCAATATTCTCTAAGTTTAATTGACTTGTTAATTGAAGAATTACTAATATGAAATCTAATTCTCCATATTTATTCCAAGCATTTTGAAGATAAGAATTATCGTGGTATTTACCATTTAAAGCTGACTTATGAGAATGCCAGCGTTTGTAGATATTTTTAGAACTACCTAAATAAAATTTACCAGTTGTTATATTTAGTATGGCGTATATACCAGAAATCATATCAAAAAAAATCCATTTGCACAGGTTTTTTATAATATCCTATATCATATAATATCTCTCTAGTCTTATTTATATACCAATCGTAATCTATTTCATCGAATGGAAAAGTGTCAGGTAAATCTTGAAAAGGTTTAGCACCTTCTGTATCTGCTACTTTATTGTTAGTTGTGATGTAATTAATAGTACCATATGTATTTTTACAATAAACCCATCTTATGACTTTTCCTAAATATTCTCCTGATTTATGCGCTCCACCTTTCACGTTTCTAACCGCAACAAATCGAGTGATGTCTTTACATTTTAAAATTGTTTCCTCTATCGGTATTCCAGAATGAAGGAGAGCTTTGATTGCGTCACTGCAAATAAGATTGATCGGATTATTGTCTAGCTTTGTTCCGCTTTGTGATCCTACTTCACTCCAAGCACCTTTTACTTTAACACCTTCATCTATTTTGACTACATTTTCTTTTACTGCAAAATAATTATTTACGTCTCTAGCGTAGTAGCTTCTATAAAGCGTTTCCTCTGTCTCAAAACCTGTTAAGCTTTCAAAATACTTTATCCAATATGCTAGCTTTTCTTCATCTTCTCTTTTGCAATAGATAACTATGCCGTCTGTATTTGCTGAAATAACTTGAATACCGTTACACTCAAGCATTTCAATCAACATGAGCAAAGTCAACTGCCCTGTTACTGTCATTTGAATAGTTAAATCTGGCGAATACATTTTAGACCAAACATTACTAAGCTTACCAGACATACCGTTAATAAAAATCTTTAATCCTTTATCCTTAGTGAAGTTCTTATTTCGCTTAGCTACTACTCTTTCAGCTTTAAAACCTTTGAATACAATTAAAAAATTCGGTCCTAAAGCTACTGGATACAAACCTAAGTTAATAAGAATGTTCGGATAATAGCTAACCATATCTCTATCAATTAGCTTGTATTCGTTATTAGTTATATATCCTACACATTCCTCAGAGGAATGTAGACCACCTATACCAAGTCGGTATATACCATTTCCTACTTTGACAGCAGTTTTTAATTCATCTGGTAAAGCGATCTTGCCGTTAGCTTGAACGATAAAATTTGCTCTCTTTACCTTTGTTAAAAGGTTTTGCAACGAAGGAGTATAATATTGTAAGTAGTGTGGGCAACTATACTTATAAACTGTTCCAGCTTCAATAGTTGGCCGTTTAGAATATCTTTTATTGAGCTTAGCGACTTCTTTCGGGATGACAACTTCGGCCATCTGAGCATCGCTTTTACTCATTAAATCTTCGCTATACTCAATAGATAGCGCTTCTCTTAATGCAATCCTTTCTTTACAAAAATCTTTAATTATTTGAGTTAAATCTAGATCGTTGCAGTTGTATTGAGTAACAATCTGCTTTTCATCTTCTTCTAAATATTTTGTATCAGGATATGGTAGCTCCTGAATACGTGGCGCATGTAATCTAGCACCATAAAGCTTTAATGATCCTTTTAATGGACAAACATTAATTAAATCGATATGTTGACGTGGTTGTAATGGATAGATTTTAAAATTGAATTTTTTAGCTATTTCCTCTGGACGTTCATTACCAAAAATTAAAGCATCTGATACTTCTTTTAAAAATGCAGGATCACGATTTACATATGAAGCCCACAACATCGGTAAGTCATAATTGATACTGTTAAAGCCAACGCTTCGATAGCTCATGAGCATCCAACATAGTTGAAATGGATCAAAGCTATCTTGCAGATGACAGTATTTACTTCCTATTTTAAATCCAGCTAAAAATAAATTAGGGTAGCTCTCAGTATCAAGAATTAAGTCTTGATCTGTGCTATTTCTAATTTCATTTTCGGTTAAATATTCGCGATGGATAGATGGTCTAGGCTTGTATGGATTTAGCCTGACGCCTTTTCCAATTATTAAACGTCCATCATCGTCTTGGATCATTTGCCAAACTGATATAGAATTGCTTGCTTATCGGACCAATCATGAGGAATTAAAAACTGCATTTTGTCATCTTTACTAAAATGCAAACATGCTATTTTGTAAAGATAAAACTCTACAGTCATTGACTTTAAATCTTCTACGTAATCTGTTATTACGTAGTCTGGTACTTTTTGCACTCTAACGTGATCGCCAGTTCTATACCAATAATCTACATTCATTATCTTACCGTCGCATTCTCCTCCTATGCATTTTAGTTTCATTTTTCTTTACTTTTCAATTGATTATGATTAAATATGTGAATTATTCCTTGCTCATTTTCAACTACATATCTAGGTGAGCCGCTTCTGTTTCTAAATACAGACAAAACTATACCGTCAAAGGTATAATCTCCTGTGTTTTTAATTACACTTTCACCTTCTGAAAAAGCGAATGGAATATGATTAGCTGGATTGTATTTCTTATCTCTTAGTATATCTCTCATTTCTTATTATCTCTCCATGCACCTAGATTTTGCCGACGCCAATTAGCAGCTTGAGCAGCACAAATGCGAACTTCTCTTACTAATGGTCCGTCAGAAGCTGGTCTTTCGCCACATGAAATATCTAATTCGCGTTTATTTGCCCATTCGTTTACTAGCCTGTAAAAATCAGGATCACGAGCCAATAAAATAAACATAGGCTCGTCTGGTAAGGCTTTACTATAGCAATCAAATTTACCCGGTTGATTTTTAGTTCCCATTACACATATTCCTTTGTCGCTTCTTCAATATCTTTTAATGACTGTAGCACTTCTTCACAAGCTAGAATTGATTGTTGAATGCAGGCAGGGCAAAACGAAAATCCTTCAGGGTCTTTTGCTGGTACAAATCCCATTCTCATAGCAATCATTTCTTCAAAGTCTTTAGCCGTTTGAACTGTACTGATAGCAGAGTTTTGTAAAGTTCTAAAATGATTGCTGATATCTGCACTTGACATTATCATACTTTTAAAGCGCTGGTGTGCTTTATTTTTTACAATATAATGTTTCTTGTACTCACTTTTGAGTTCGTCAAATTTAGTAGAAGCTCTAGTGCCATCAAACAGAATTAAATATGGTTCATGCTCGTGCTGTTGACCCTGAAAATCAGGCTTTTTCTTTTCAGGTTCTGATTTACGGTTGAATATGTTAAACATCTATCCTGCCCTTCCGCTGATCGCGCCGCGACAATTGTCCCCAAAGAAAATTGTCATTGTAGAATTACCATTAGGAACTAAAAAATCAACAGTTTTCATATAAGGTTCAAGTATTCTCAACTGTTTTATATTTAAAATTGGTCCTTTCGGAATACCATATACTTCATAACTAGCGCCAGCATCAACATCGATTGGGTGTGATCTGATTACATTACTTTCAAAGTAAACATAACCATTATCGCTAAAAGGTTCTAATGCTCGAATAGCGTCAAACAATCCAGTCGGTATAGTGTGGGCATTAGTCTTTCTGTCCAGTATTGGTCTTATGTCCGGCCAATCCTCTGCAAAGAATTGAGTTCTTAACCATGAGCTATCTTCATAGTAGAAAGTACAGGATGACTTTCCATATCCAAACTTAGTAATCGTTTTGCTATTTCTATTTAATGGATCAATGACCGCTTTTGGTAAAACCAATTTTGGCAAATCTATACCATGCCAATGCTCTAGCATTATTTTAGCATCTGTCGCAAATACTGATCCATTTTGAATTAGTATTGATGCTGTTACTATCCTGTTTTCATCTTCAGGTATCTTACTTACAGCTTCTATTGATTTAATAAAGCTAGGGTTTAAATTTGCCACTACAGGATCAGGAAACGCGAGTTCCAAGTTTTCGGAAGGGATACAGGGAACCAAAGCCCTGAATTTGTCCCCTTTAATGGAAATGCGCTCCGCAAGTTGGGTAAGGGAAAAGGACTGCCCACACTTGGAAAGCGCTTCCTTTAAAAGCTGAGCGTTCGGACAAACGTTTAAATCTTCTTGGATTGGTTCTCCTGCTGCAAGGATACCATTAAAAGCTGTCGCCCAATTATTCTGCAACCTGACATGAGTTTCGAGTAAGGAACCGTCCGGTTTTAGGATCACGGCTAATTGCTTGATCGCTGCTAGTAACTTGCTCTCGTTTTGTTTTGTGGTACGACGCATTTAGTATTCCGAGTATTCTTTTTCGAATGTTTGATTTATCTAACTTATATCTTATAGCAAGCTCGCCATAACTAGCTCCTCGAATACGATCTAAAGTGAGAAAGTAATTTACCATCAGATTGTAACTTTGCAATCTTTCTTCTCTTGGTTGATTTTGACATTTTCTAATCGTTTGATTTCATCGTTGATATACCACGCCGCTTTCTTTAAATCTTCTATTTCATTTCCTTTTTCACCAGCGCGCCATATGTATTTTATTGCGTTACCTCGATTGAAGTTCATATGGCGGACTATCTCAATGCATTCAACGCCGCTTTTATGGGAAGTATAATGCTTTGGGTGATTAACTATATCATTCATTTATGTTTTTCCAAATAATTTATCATATCTTTTAATATTTGAACATTATCTTTTACCATTCCTAAAGCTCCATTACAACTATTACATAACAAAGCTCTAATTTTACCAGACTTATGACAATGATCGACGGCTAATGTCCTAGTCTTACCTCTTCCTTTAGGATTGGTAGTTTTGCAAATGGCGCAAGCACCATTTTGATTTTCAAATAATCTATTATAGTCATTAAATGTTAAGCCAAATTTTTTAAGATCAAAATTGGCCTTAGTTACAGCATGACGCTCTGGATTTTTATTTCTCCATTCTTTTTGTGTTTCTCTATGTAATTTCCGCCTAGCTTCTGGTGCACACTTATCACAATATATATTTCCACCACACGATGGTTGAAATTCTTCATCGCATACGCGACATAATTTCGGCTTTATACTTCTCTCAGCCCAAGATTTTGCTCCTCCAAACATATTAACAATTAATGTTTTGGATGATTAACATTATCGGTCATTTTTGTTCCTATGATGCTCGTCTAATAGATCAATTGCTTTTTGCAATATATCTCTTAGCTTACCTCTGGACCAAAAAGTTACGGCTGAGCTATCATCGTCACCTTCGTGATGAATGAACGGACCTTTCAATTCGCCGTGTGGCTTTTGATTAGTAAGACAAGGATGAACATTATCAGATGGCGTTCTATAATAAGAAGTTGGCAAATATAGATAAAATCGACATGCTTCAAATTTCTGACCATCAATTGTCTTTTCAATGATTTCAATTCTATCAGTCATTTCTTCAGCGTAGACATTAACTCGCATTTTCTATTCTCCTATTAAGCCATTTCATGCCATTTAGATAAGTGCTTAGTTTTCTTTTCTATTCTTTCTTGTTGTCTAATAAATTTAAATCTTTTTTCTACTAGCTGGATATTAGCAATTACATCAGCGATTTCATCTTCTATCCAGTCTCTGTTTAATTTATTTGTCTCAGGTTCTCTTTCGTTAATGCCTTGAATTAAGCACCTTGAAACGGCTGATGTTAGCTCTCCTAATTCTTCTAATAGCTTTCCTAGATGCTTTAAGTCTACTTGATTAGTTATAGGATACCACGGCGAAGGATCATCAAACGTATTTACCATTTCTATTCTCCTAAAATGGAATGTCATAGTTATCTTCATAGCTTTCACAACTATAAACTATTATCTCAGTCGGTGGTCTAGCATTAAACTTACCACATAGATCATTATCTTCGTTCCAATGAACGCAGTTTAAGCAATTACGGTATAA
>JAGWLB010000015.1 GCA_028865035.1 Patescibacteria group bacterium
AATTTCTAACATAAACGGTTGCATTAAAGTATCAGTTTCTTTAGCAACCTCGTTTATTTTCTTTTCAAAATCCTTATCAACTTTACTAGCTGACTTAATCAGCTTATCAGCCAATTTCTCAAATTGTTTATTTTCTCTTTCGGTTTCTAGTTCTTTTAATCGCTTAGCAGCTTTATCTTCCGCACGTCTCTCAACTTCTTCTTCAGTTAAACCTTCAATCGGCTTTTCTTCTAATTGCTTTTTTAATTTTGCTATTTCAGTTTGAGAATTTTTATTCTCAGCAACTAATTTATCGATACGCTTTTGAATACGAGCTTGCCGACGTTCTTCTTTTTGATTGGCTAATCTAACTTGCTTTTCTTCATCAGTCTCATTTTGATTTTTGTCATCATCGTCATCATCTTCATTTTCATCTTCGCCCTCCTGTTCCTCTTGTTCCTCCTCCTTTTCATTCTCATTTTTGTTATTTCCCGCATCATTGTTATTATCTTTACGATTATCGACAACATCAACTTTGATTTCAGGACGCCCTTTATCATTAGGAGCTTCAAAAACAGCGACTGAATTTAAATATTTCTGCAGTAACTTATTCATATCAATTTACCTTAGCCAATTGTTCAATTATGTTTATCATTACATCAGTATCGTTTAATTTTAAAATCTTCTCTATCACAGCTAATTTAAAATTTTGTTTACCTAACTGTTTAACTAAATTATTATATTCATCTTGTGTCAAATCTCTCTCTTCGAATTCATCAGTAGATGGATTGTATATTTTCATATCAAATTCCGTTTCTTTAATTCTTTTTCAATTTCATTTTTCATTTTTACAAATTCTGGATTAATCGGAGGAAATTCCATCTTCTTTTTATCATCATTGAATTTTTCATGAGCATTAGCTTTTTTACGCAATCTCTCAGCCTGCCCACACTTATCATAAGCTCCAAGTAACGTCCAATCATCTAAATCAGATATTTCTCTTATGCCATATTTCATTTATCATTACTTTTATGAGATGTGATCAGATTTTGTTCAAGCTTTTTAATTTCTATTTCGCGTTGTTGATTAGCTTGAATGAGTGCGATATCGTTTTCAGTTTGAGCTTTCATAAATTCCAACTTAGTCGGCTTTCTAGCTATATAAGTAATCAATACTAATGTTGGTCCTGCTACTAAAACCAACAAAGCAAATGCGCTAGAAATATCAAAATTTCCTATTAGCGCTGATAACATATTACCATCCTATGTGAAATAACCAATGCCAATAAGTCAAAGCAATAAAAATAGCTAACAATCCTCCACCTATTAAAATGTGTAATGGAATATAGGTATATTTTGGTGCAGGAGCCATTCCTTCAGCATAAGACCAAATACCAGCTATGATTATTGAAATGAATAAGGTAAAAATTGCAAATATAAACGCCATGTTAATTAGCCATATGTTTTGATGCCATTATTGTTTTCATTTTTATAGATAGCAACTTTTTAGTTTCTTCTGTATGTCTTTTTCCTTTTCTTACAGCGCTTAATTTAGCTAAATGTTCCTTTGACTGCTTTCTTCCTGTTAAACCTAATGATATTCTATATTTATGCTCATTAGAAATAGTTCTTCCTTTATTAGATTTACTTATCTTTAATTTAGTTTCTTCTGATCTAGGTTTTCCTAATTTAGCAATAGACATCTTTTGTCTTATTTCATCAGTATAAATTCTATTTCTAAGTTTTAATTTAGTTTCTTCTGAATGCTTAACTCCTAATCTGCTACCAGCGATAGGAATTAAATTATATCCAAACTTAAAATCATACGATTGAAAATAATTTATCCATAACTGTTCTCTTAACAGTAATTTAGATTTATCATTTACTATCTCTATAATTTTAAAGTTAAAAATATCTAAACCATAAAAATTATAAGCTCTTTGTAAATGTCTATTGGAGTGCTTATTATACTTTAATTGATTTCTATGCTGATAAATTCTTTTTCTTAAATTTACAGCACTACCAATATACACTTTATTAGTTAAGATATTTAAAATACAATAAACACCACTTAATTTATCTAACATATTTTATTCATAGTTTTAATTTTTTCTTTTGCCAAAGCTTTTACATCTTTCATCAGATTTCTGTCTTTTTTATGTTTTTCTGCGCGTTCTATGTCTCTTAGCGCATCCTCAGCTCGATATCTTTTTTCACGCTCCTCATAGCTCTTATCAACTTTAGGAGCATCATCATTAACAATCTTAACAGGTACTGGTTTCTTTGAAGCCTCAGACTTCTTAACTGGTAAACCCATCTTAGCCATTGATTTTATTCCCTTGATATATCATTACATCTAACGGCAAATCTTCAATTCGGTTTCGTTTCTTCTTTTTAGAATTAGCATTAGGATTGTTAATTACCAGTGGTCCACCACGATTATCTTTTGTATCTGGAATGAACGAGAAAGCAGCAGGATTTTCAAAAACAGGAATACCTGTAGAAGCTAAATCTTTATCGTTCACACGCTCAAGCAAGCAATCATAAATGGCGTCTTTTTGTGCTTGTGGTGTACTATCTTTAGCTAAGATATCCATCAGCAAATCAACGGCTTTTGGTATAAAATTCTTCACATATGCTTTAGCATACGATCTAGCATTTTTATATTTACTCTTTAAGCCTTGCCCGCGACCAATTTCATAAAACGATGCTGCTAGCTCCAACGCTGTTTTTTCAATCAGTGTTGACTCAGGTTTTATCAGCTTTGGTTGCAATCGATCCATTCTTCTTCTTTCTCTTTTTTATTGTTGGTATTTCATAATTAAATTTACCAGCTACAGGTAATCTGAGAGGTTTGCTACCTGTAATATCTTTGATGCTAGTTTTAGTTTTACTTCCTAGCTTTAGCATTTTTCTTCTTCTTTGCTGCACTATACGCAATTGCAACAGCTTGCTTCTGAGGTTTTCCAGCATTTACCTCAGCGCGAATATTAGCACTGAAACCTTTACTTCCGGGTTTAGTACCTTTTTTCAATGGCATCAGTCATTCCTTTGATTAGGTATCGGCAATGGATTTGAAAATAACGAAAAGCCTTTAGTTAAAACATCACGCTTCATCTTTTCGGGGATATCGAAGTAGTGGACTTTTTGGCCTATCTTAGCTCTTTCTTCCGGTGAAAGTTTCATCCATTCTGGATTAAACTCCTTTGGAGAAACCGGCAAAGTTCCTTCCTTAACTTTCACTCCATACTTCTTACCAAGTTTCTCAACCATCTTGGGCAGCATTTGGTCATAGAAACCTTTCATACCTTCGCCACCTACCTTGAGATCTCCACCTTTAAATACATTGGCTGGACCACCTACTGTTTTTATGCCTGAAATTTTTTCAGCTAAGTCCTTTCCAACAAACTCAGATAATTTATCTTGAGCAATGTTATTACCTAAAGAAGTTGGGTTTCCTATACGATCTTTAGGATAAGCATCAACTTTAAAAGTACCATCAGGATTTTTCCAAGCATTAATACTTTCAACCTGTTTACTCAAATCATATCTTGCTGCTTGCGCTTCACCCGGTGTCCAACTAACTCTAGTCTTACCATCTTCAACAGCCGTTCTAATAGCTCGTTTCATAGCTAATTCAGGCCATGATTTTTTAAACGGGGCATCAGGAACTTTATTGATACCCGGAACAAAATCAGCTATTTCATTCAAAGGTGCGTTCTTTAACGCTCCAACTAATTCATCTTGTGAATACTGCTTACCTTTATATTCAAAAACACAAGCCATCACGCCCTCACAAGAGAAGTTAGGTTAACTCTTGAGCCATCTAAATATTGATAAAGAGTTTTTGGATTTATACAATGAGCTATAGCAGCGTCATTAACAGAATTATAAAATATGCCAGTTTCTAAATTTAAAACTAATTTTGCAACAGGGCTGGATTTTCCAAACCAAGGATTTTTATTTCCAAGCTTAGATTTTGATAAATTGTTTCTCCAACCATCAGGCAATTTATCACCTTTCTTAACTACACCGCCGTTACCACCATTTTTTCTAGCAATGCGAATAGAATTTATCCAATTGTCATTTCTTTTGCCTCGTGCGTTTAAGCTTCGCTTTTTACGCAATTCATCAGAAACTGTGATCCCGCAATGACCATCACCACCATCAGTTAAATTAGTAAGATTGCCACGACCTATGAGCTTAATGAGTTCTTTCTCTTGGAACTGAGCTTCTTTATCAGTTTGGCAACTCATTATAATCTGAGCTACAAATCCGTGTTTATTAACTACATTTTCCCAATACTGATTTTTATGAGGTGCGATAGCTCTTTCAAAATATTGTTTCTTATCGCGTAAACGATTACTGCCTTTTCCAACATAAAAAGGTTTACCATCAGTTTTTTTAAAATGAATGTAAACGTAGTGACGCCACATAATCAATCACAAACCTTTTTAATTACACCTGCTTTTACCATTCTATCAGCAATGCTATCAAAATCATTATCTATTTGTTTATGTAAATTTGTTAATTCTTTTCTATGAGACTGCATCCAATCACTTTGCAACTCTTCTAAATGCAATGACGGTACGCCGCCAACATCGCGTTCATTAGTTCTCATATGTGCAAGAACATTAGGCTCATCCCAATGAGATGATTTGTAGGAATTTTCAGGAACTCTAACTTGTCTAGCTAAATTTTGATAATCGTGACGATCATAGGTGCTCATATCTTCCCATCTATGACCGTCTCGTTCAGCTAATTGTTTAGCTGTTATATTTTTAAAAGCTTCTATATCTTTATTGGGCAACGTCAACAAATGCTCTCGATAATTATCACCACCGGGAAGTTGCCACTTATGATGTTTGGTAGTCGGCCCTTTATTTATGTCATATCCATTATTTATTTTATCTTCTAATGTTTGATAACGCTCATACTCAGCTTGTGATAAATTATTAGGATCAGCTCTATATTTATCAGACAATTCATTAAATTCATCATGTTCTTGAGCAGAGATTTTACTATCATTACCCTTCACAACATCATTCACTTGTACTTTATTATTAGCTAAATGCTGTTGTACTTCTTCCTTTGTAATAGATTCTTTACCTTTACTCGAAAGAAAATCCTGCAATCCTGTATATTGCATTTCTTCAGGCTTGACGCCCGGCTTATTCGTCAATGTACCTAGCCACTGGTCACCAGTCATTTTATTTGACTAATGTCATTCACATTCTTTTCTAAAGCAGAATAGAATGGTTGCTTACTCATAGCATCAATAGCAGCGCCGGGTTTCGAACTATCAGCCATCAATGTACTCGTTAAAGCGCCAAACTTGGCATCGTGTGGGCTTAATAAGCCTTCATCGATAGCATATTTTAAAGCATCTTCGCGATTTAAAAAATGGCCTTTATGGTTCATGAAACCAAAATTAAAATTACTTATATCTTCTCCATTCATAGCTTGTCTAGTAAATTCAGCCTGAAGGTTTGCCGGAATGGCGTCCATATGCTGGCCACCAACCGGAGCTTTATAAATCTTGCCCTGATATTTTAAAGCTGGACGCAAAAACGGACCAGCGCCTAGTGTAGCTGCTCCCGCATCCTCACCCGCACCAGCTAATCCCCCTGTGCCTGCTAAAGCACTCATGTTTAAAGCAGCTGGAACCATTCCTTGATTTCTGTAATCTTCAAAAGCAGAATGTTCTTCTGATCCTTCAGGATATGGGTTATTTGCCATAGCACCAGATGGTGCGCTTAATGCATCACGAATGACCTTTTCAGGCCATGTGATATAACGTTCTTCTCCACCAGTACCGACTAATTTATTTCCTATTTGAGTGCCTGAAGTTTCTGGACCAGAACTAATTAAAGGTTCACCAACATCAGGCAATGACTTAATATAATCTACTGGTAATACTTTTCTTTGACTATCACCAAAATAATGTTTTGCTGCTAAATATTCTTGAATTGCTGCAACATTATCTGGTTGTGTAGGTGCTATAAAACGTTGATCAAAAGAAGCTGATGAATTATCATCACTAGGTGTAGAGCCATCTATAATAACTCTACGTAAAGGTAAACCATTATCATCTAAACCATTAGCTAACGGCAGGGGCATTTTCAGTTGCTCCATTACCATTCATCATATCAGTAGTCATAGGATTGTTTTCAATATCTCGAATACCCATGGCTAGTTTCAATGGATCAAGCTCACCAGCTTTAAGCATTCCTTTTAACAATTGTTGAAGTACAGGTTGAATTTGTTCTGGTGTAATAGCTGGACCAGAATTACCAAGAACCTTAATTCTATCATTTTCAGCGCGGTAATCTTCTCGCGCTTCTCTAGCAGTAGCTTCTTTAAGACGTAATTCAAGTTCTTTTTCTCGAATATCAAATTCTCTAGATTTATCTGCTAATTCCTTAGTTTG
>JAGWLB010000008.1 GCA_028865035.1 Patescibacteria group bacterium
AGTTCATCAGGTACATACCAATGGAGTGAAGTCTCAACTGACTACAAAAGTGGAGCAACCATAACTTCACCCAATAGTGCTATTACTACAGTTACAGGTTTACCCCAAGGTGTCTTCTACTTCCAACTAGCAGTTACCAGTGGAGGTTCCACTTCTTATGATACGACAGTGGTTAAGGTTGATTATGATGTGGCGCCGGTGGGTTCGACATTTTTAAGAAACTTGGAAATGGCAAACTCTACAATTTATAATTTTATCAACGATAGAAGTAATACTTCTCAACTAGCGAGCAATTCAACGCAAGGCCCATCAACTTCTGAGGGTGATTATTATTTTGAAAGAGAACGTAGCAACAGTATGTTTATTGATAATCAACATTCTAAATTTTATAGTACTCTTGAGGATGGTTATCACTGGCCTTCTTCGTCATTCGGTAGAGTAGAAGCTGACTTTGGCGGATACTATGTTTTTGATACAAGCCACACCTATGATATGGTTTGGAAAGGTTACTATCCACAGGATTTCAGCGTAATGGCATCTAACTTATCATTTGCCACCCCTTTTCAGTTGCATCCAGTATCAACGGCAACAAGAGTGCCCTTCGGTGTCTATGCTCTAAATGGGACAGAGGGTAATAATACACATCGCGGGACACCAGGCGTAAAAGCATTATATTTTCAAGATGATTACCCTTATCCAAATAACGCAGGCTATCATTATTTAATTAGCCTCGACAGTATGGTTAATAAAACCAATACCATTGAGTTAATAGTAAATGAAAGCACATCAAATCCACGTTTAGAAGTTAAAGTAAACGGTGTTACAAAATATTTAAGAACAACAGGTTCTATTGGTATCAGCCCTGGTCAGGATTATCCAAAATTTGCAAGCCTTTATGATTATAATAACGCTCTAACAGATCCAAATAACTATACAAGAGGTAGAAAGTTTTCTATGGTCACCGAAGCCTTCAGCATCTACACCATACCTAACGGTAGTGCTCCCACTACAAACACATCTCCTGCTCCAACCACTACAACTACCACCCCAACCTCCTCAACCCCAGTCACCGTCTACGCCGGAGACAATCAAACCATCACTCTCCCTACAAACTCTGCCACTCTCTCTGCTACCACCACCGGTTCTATCTCCTCATACAGTTGGACTCAAACCCAAGGTAATACAGCTACTATTACTTCACCAACATCAGCCACTACAACTGTCACTAATCTATCTGCTGGTACCTACAAATTCGTATTAGTTGTCACTGGTACTAATGGAACCACTGCCACTGACTATGTCTATGTGACAGTCAATGGAACAACAATCACTCCTCCAGTCATCTCATCAATATCATCATCTAACATAACTACTTCTGATGTTACTATCACCTGGACTACTGATAAATTATCATCTACTCAGGTTGATTATGGTACATCTACTAGTTATGGAACATCATCAACATTTGATTCAACTCCAACTACCTCTCATACCGTCATAATATATGGACTAAGTCGTAATACGACATATCACTATATAGTTAAATCAATCGATGCTTCAGGAAATCTAACAAAAAGTCTTGATCAAACATTTACTACCTTAAATAGATTACCTAAGACACCAAAGATTACATCAGTAAGTGCAAAGAAAGGATCAGTCATCCTATCATGGAATGCTCCTGTTAATTCATATGGTAAACCATATAATCTATATACAGGCACCCTAATAATGAGAAGTACCACAGGGTATATTCAATCCCCAGACACCAATACAGCTATAGCTGATGTCAAAGCTCCAACTCTCACATATCACGATACTAATGTGACCGATGGTCTAACATACTACTACACACTCTTTGCCTATGATGATATTCGTAACTACTCTGATCCTGCATTCATCACCTTTACCTCAGGTTCCACAACTCCAGTTAGTGTAGATACCACCCCAACCCCTTCTGGTGGTTCATCAACACCATCTAATACTGGAGGAACATCATCTACTCCAACCCCATCATCTAGTGGAGGAGGAGGTGGAGGTTCATACACTCCACCTGTAGTATCAAGTGGAAGTACAGATTCATCATCACCATCTACAAGTAATGATTCATCTAAACCTACATACAATCTAGGTACTCAAAACCTCACATTCGGTTCTAAAGGTGATGATGTTAAAGAACTACAAAGATATCTCAATGACACTCTACACTTAAATCTAGCTACCGATGGAGTCCTAGGTTCACACACCATAGCCATAGTCAAACAATGGCAACAAGATCATAATCTAACCCCAGATGGTATAATCGGACCTAATACTAAAGCTATGATGATATCTAACATCTCACCAACCGTTCCCACTTCATCACCAACAACATCTACTAACACTGGTTGTCTACCAGGATACCTATTCAGTACCATTGATGGTCATCCATGTAATACTACTCAAACCTCAACTCAACCTTCTACCTCCACAACTTACAACTTTGGACCAATCAATCTAATCTTCGGTAGTAGGGGAGATGCAGTTAAAGAACTCCAACGTTACTTCAATAACACTCTCCACTTAAACCTAGTAATCGATGGAATCCTAGGTAGAAACACTATAGCCATAGTCAAACAATGGCAACAAGATCATAATCTAACCCCAGATGGAATAATCGGACCTATGACTAAGGCGATGATGGAGAAGTAGTAGAGTTTATATTATGTACATAAAAGTTAAAGTAAAAACCGAAGCGCGGAAAGAAGAAATAGAAAAAATAAATGAAGATCATTATAATATATCGGTTAAAGAAAAAGCAGTAAGGAATTTAGCAAATAATCGAATTTGTGAAATCATGGCATCAATATTTGGTGTTAAAAGAGAGGCTGTACGTATTATAAATGGACACCAAAGCCCAAGTAAGCTTATATCTGTCAATATACCAGAGTAGTTTTTTCTGGTATAATAATAGTATTATTAGTCTAATCTACATAACATATGAATGTAAACATTAAAGCAACAAATATTGAATTAACTAACGCAATCAGTAATTACATAAGCAAAAAGATTACCTCAATTGAAAAATTTTCAAAAAAAAATGGAAAAATATTTGGCTATGTGGAAGTAGGCAAGACAACGAATCATCATAAACAAGGAGACGTTTTTAAAGCTGAATTTGATATTACCATGAATTCTAAACACTACTTTGCTTTATCTGAAATGGGTGATTTATATAGTGCTATTGATGATGCTAAAAATGAATTAATTAGTAAAATTAGTCAAGATAAAGATCGTAAGCAAACGTTGTTTAAACGGGGAGCCTCTAGTATTAAGAAAATGATCAAAGGCACATCAAAAAGAAATCCTTTTACTTCTAAATATTAGAAGATCTTATAAAATCTTCATAATTCATTTCCTTTTTACCTTCAGGAATAATCCGTTTTATTACAAAAGAATTGTTTTTGAATTCAGCTCTTTTAATTTTTACTCTAGTTTGCTTACCATTTTTTTCTAAGAAAAAATATGCACCTGGCCAGTCGGTAAACGCACGATATTTATTATAGTTTGAAAGTGGATTATCATTTAAGTCTAATAAACCACTTTCTTTCTTAATTTTTTTACAATAAGTTGCTGGGCCATCTTGTTGTTTGAGAGTTATTTTATTATTAAATATGTCAGGTAATATATCCACTAATAATCTTCCACCAATATTAGCTAATCTGTTTAATAATTCTGTTTTTGTTTCATCTTGATTAATATTAACTTCTTCTTGTGTAATTATTGGACCACTATCAAGATCAAAGACCATTTTCTGGATGCTAATACCTGTAAATTCATCGCCATTTATTAATGCTTCTTCAACTGGAGAGGCTCCTCTATATTTTGGAAGCAAAGAATAATGTATATTAATTGTACCTAGGCGTGGAGTTTTAATCAGACTCTCAGGTAAAATCTTGCCATATGCGACAACAATAGAAAGATCTATATCGTATTTCTTAAATTCATCTATAAATTTTTGATCAATTTTTTCTGGTTTTAGGCATAGTATCTTATGGTTTTTAGCCCATAGGCTAACTTCAGTTTCTTTTAAGTGCATACCACGACCCGATCTTTGATCTGCAGACGTTATGATAACTTTTGGTATATAACCGGAAGCATATAAAATTTCAAGAGTTTGTTTTGAAATCTCTGGTGTACCAAAAAATGCAAAATTTAAATTATTATTTATACTCATCTTCTGTTGCCTCGTGCAAATCTTTAGCTTTATCAATAAAGAGTATGCCATCTAAATGATCTGTTTCGTGTTGGAAAATATGAGCAAGTAAACCAGTTCCGCTTTTTGTGAATTTTTTGCCATACTGGTCATATGCTTCTACGGTGGCCCTTGTTGCTCTGCGAACTTTACCATAAACAGGTCTAACAGAAAGACAACCTTCAGCTAAAAACTTTCTATCTTTTGATATTTTTTTAAAGACAGGATTAATAAAAACTAAATCAGGGTAATTTATTTTCAATGACTTAGTGGTAGGTTGATGATTTTCAAGTTTCTTACCTCTTTCAAAATCTTCTTCAAAAACTTTTCCAGATACTAAAAAAATACGAAGAGATACACCTATCTGCGGTGCCGCTATCGCTACACCATCATCTTGAGAGTGAAGTGCTTCTGACATTTGAGATATTATTTTTTTGATTGTGGTTTTAGTTATATCTGCAATTAGCACTTCTTTAGCTTTTTTACGCAAGATGGGATTTCCATTTTGTATAATTTCAATCATCTTATTTTAGCTCCTTTATATACTCAAGTAATTTTGAAAGTTTAACTGTTTCTTGGGATCTATTTGTCATATCACGGAATATAACTGAATCTTCCATCGCTTCTTTTTGTCCAAAGATAATAGCATAATGCATATTGAGTTTTTCTGCGATTGCTAGTTGAGCACCCAGATTGTCTTTTGATATCGACTGAGCTATAGGTATTTTACCTTTTCTGAGTATTTCAATAACATTTAATGATTTTAATTTTGCATCAAAACCAAGTTGAATAAAATAAATCTTTGGTTTTTTAATTATCCGTGGAGAAAGCTTAGAAAACCAAGGTGCTTCTACTATTCTATCAACTCCTATAGAAATACCAACCGCCGGAACATCTTTTTTGCTACCTAATTGTTTGCCAAGATAATCATATCGTCCACCACCAGCAATACTTGTCTTTTTACCAGTTTCTTCATCTTCTATCATTATCTCGACAACCGTACGTGTATAGTAGGAAAGTCCACGAACTAAACATTTGTTTATATTATAAGGAATTTCCATTTCTTCTAGATATTCTAATACTTCTTTAAAATGCTTTTTACATGCAGGGCAAAGATGTGACAGTGTTTCTGGGGCATTTTGATTTAATTCTATCGTTTTTTCTTCTTTTGAATCAAGAATTCTTAGTGGATTTACTTTTAACCTTTCACGATCAATTGCTGGAAGAACATTAATGTGCTTTTTGTAATAATTAGTTAACTCGCGAATATAATTTTTCCTACATTCTTTGTCACCAATTGAATTTATATCTATAGAAAGATTAGAAGCACCAGCTTCACATAATATTGTCCAAGCAGTTTTTATAACAAGAGCATCCAGTATGCTTTTCTCTCCTCCAATTGAATCCATATCAAATTGCCAAAATTGTCTATATCTTCCTTTTTGCGGATTGTCGTGGCGAAAAATAGGCCCATAATTATAGAAGAGAAGTGGTTGTGGTAATGTTTGCATACCATGCTCTATGTAGCTTCGCATTAAACCAGCAGTGTGTTCTGGACGTAAAGCCAAATGATCACCACCTTTTGTTTTAAGAGTATACATTTCTTTATCGACAATGTCAGTGCCAACACCAATAGACGAAGTAAAAACTTCTTCATGTTCAACAATAGGAGTATCTATAGGTTTAAATCCATAATATACAGCTATTTCTTGTGCTTTTTCAAAAAATCCTTGGAATTGATAATATTGTTCATCTAGAATATCACGCATACCCTTAACAGATGTAAGTTCTTTATTTAATTTTTTGTTTTCATTTGCCATATTATTTACTTTCTTTGAAAGCTCCAGGGAGTAAGGACATAGTTTTTAAAGGTAATAATCTTAGATAAACTCTTCCTACCATAAGCTTGCGTGGCAATAATCCCCACATACGAGAATCAGAACTTCTGTTTCTATTATCACCCATAACAAAATATTCATCTTTTCCTGTTGTCCATGTACCTGTCGTTGTAAATGGTTTTTCGTTTACGTAATTTTCAGTCAACGCAAACCCATTTGGATTTTCGTTGTTGTAAATGGTAACTGAGTTAGCTTTTACTTCTACTTTTTCATTTGGCAAACCAATAATACGTTTAATAAAAAATCTAGACGGATCTTCGGGATAATGAAAAACTACTACATCACCACGGTGTGGCCCATATAGTGAGTATGAGATTTCATCAACAATAAGGTATTGACCATTATCGAAAGTAGGGAACATTGATTCACCGCTGACTACAAAAGGTTGAGCAATGAACATTCTGATAGGCACGACAATAGCAAGAGCGATAGCTGCAAACTTAATCAAATCCCACGCATTTTTTACATGCTCTTTCCATTTGGGTTGGGCTACTTTATTGGGTGTATTTATTGCGGCATTATCATTTTTTACTTCATTACTGTCAATGTTGTTTTCCATATAAGAATTATTCTATCACATAAATACTATTGACAGAATACGTATCAGTGTTGCATACTGCATATTTTTTGTAATTTCCAAATTTACAAATTCTTTACAATTATTCATAATATAAATTTTTGATTTTACTTATTAATTAATTTAAATTGATATTTTATTAATAGTAGTTTACACTTGATTTATGATAATAGTCGTAGGACTTGGAAACCCAGGTGAAGAATATAAAAACAATCGTCATAATACTGGACGAATTATTTTAGATTATATTGCCAAGAACAATGATTTCACTGAATGGAAAGACGATATGAAATTAAAATCACTCAGATCTAAAGGTGAATTAGACGGAGAAAAAGTTGAGTTAATACAACCGAACACCTTTATGAATAATTCAGGCCAAGCTGTGGTGCAACTCATAGATAGTCCTAAAAAACTTAAAAACTTAATTGTTATTTATGATGATATGGATATTCCCATAGGTAGTTCAAAAATTTCTTTTAATCGTAGTTCTGGTGGACACAATGGGCTTGAATCTATAATAAAGAAAGTAAAGTCACGTGAATTTGTTCGTGTCCGTGTGGGGGTCTCACCTAAAACCCCATCTGGTAAAATAAGAAAACCAAAAGGAGAGGCTGCTGTTCTGAAATTCCTTCTAGGTAACTTTGAAGAAGATGAATTAAAAATACTTAAAAAATTATCAAAACAAATTGCTGAGATTATATCTACATTATCAAAAGAAGGAAAAGATAAAGCAATGACGTTATATAATTAAATTATGAAATTTAACAATTTTGAAAAAATTAAAAGTGAAGTTAAGAAGATAATTCCAATTACGGTAGCTGCAGTTTCGCTAGCTAATTTATCGGAAGGTCAAAGCATAAATAGACAACAAACAGAAAATTCATCTGAAATTAACATCAACACACAAGAATCAGATGGTGTATTTTTAAATAAAATAAATACTTACGAGAAACAATGGGAAAGTTTTGCAGATGGTAAAAATGAAAATGATAACCCAAAAAGTTTTACAATTGTTGCTCGTTCTGATATTGAAAATGCAGTTATGCCCTTTTCCTCTTCGTTTAATGATAAATTCATATGTGAAGATATTTCGATTGATATAAGCCAGAATTTTAATAATCCACAAATGATTTCTAGAAATTCATCAGTTCGCACTGCGTTTGAATCTGAAAAAAGGTTAGCTGATGAAGGATTTTCTAAAGGAACCCATTTTACATATAGTAAACCAGCATATTATTTTGTTGTTGAACAAAATGAATTAAACAATACGACACAATTTGTTTTAAAATGTATTTCTTTAAATAACAAGAAAATTGAAATTCTAGCTTCCATAAATACGGATACTAATATAAATACCACAGAAAAGGAAAAAGAGTTTTCTAATAATGTGATTTCTTTATTACGTAATAAAGTACAGGAAAAAATACAACAACTTGGATTAGCGAATCAATAATTTAAAATCCCTTCATTGAACAATGAAGGGATTTTAAATTGGTATTTTTATTCAGCTTTCTTACTGTCATCTAGATGTACAAGAGTCATACGTTGATCTTTTGGCTCAAAAAGTGTCACTTGGAAATTATAAGTTTTACCAAGTTCGAGAGTTTTCTTTAATTTCTCTTCAGAACCAAAACTTGAGTTGTGTACGAGCCCGGCTACTCCTTGCTTAATAGATACAAGTGCACCATGCTTGTTGAATTTAATTACAACGCCAGAAACTATATCTCCTTTCTTTAATGTATTTTCAAATTCATGCCAAGGGTTTTCCTTTAAAGCCTTAATAGATAGTGAAATTTTACCATCTTTAACTTCTATAACCTTAGCTTTTACACTATCTCCGATTTTAAACATTGATCTTGGATCTTCTACTAGACCCCAATCAATCTCAGAAATATGCACAAGTCCTTCAAGTCCTTCTTCTATTTTCAAAAAGATACCAAAGTCAACAATACCAGCGACAGTACATTCTAGTTCATCGCCAACTGCATATTTACCTATAATTTCTTGACGTTCTTCTGGATTGTTATCTTTCTCTGAGAATATTAATTTACCTTCTTTTGGTAATACAGAAATCATAACAACGCTTATACGTTTACCTACAAGAGTTTTAAGTGCTTTTAATATCTTATCTTTATCTGAATCTTCTACACGAGGGTAGTGTTCACTCTTTAATTGTGAAGCAGGCAAAAATCCTGAAATGCCTTGCCATTCTAAGATGAGTCCACCTTTATTTGCTTCTTTTACAGTTAGCTCAATTGGAGTTTTTGATTTAATAGCTTTGTCGGCTTCACTCCATATAAGAGCTTGTTTCGCTTCTTTTAGTGAGAGCTCTATATATCCTTCTTCATTATCAGTAGATATTACCTTAGCTTTAACAGTGTCACCGATATTAATTTTTCTTATAATATCCTTTGCATTTATAAATTCACGGCCATATATAATACCAGTACCGAATGGTGTTAAATCTATATATACTGATGATTTCTCTATTACAATAACAGGACCTTCTACTAGTGCATCTACCTGAGGGGGTACTTCTGCTTTATCTAGCATTTTACCTATACTTGATAATTCTATTTTCGCATGTTCTACAATGCTTTCTACAGCATCTTTTTCTTCGCTTTTTTTCATAAATTAAAAAAACCGCACAATTAGCGGCGCAGCTTGAGGATCTTGTGTATTTTTTTAAAAACAATACAAAAGGGTTAATCTCAATCTGGGCTTATAATTTACCTAATATACTACACTTACTCTTGTTTTGCAAGCATATTTGAGCTTTATTCTTTTGGTAGAATTTGCTACAATATGACTATGATTATCACTTATTTAGGTAAACAATTCTTCAAAATTCAGCAAGGAGATTTAGTTATTGCTTTTAATCCGATTAGTAAAGATTCAAAATCAAAAGATCTAGCTTCTCGCTTTGGTGCAACAATTGCTCTCTCTACGACTAATCATCCTGATTATAATGGATTTGAAATGGTGTCACATGGCGAAACTGTACCATTTAAGATAAATGGCCCTGGAGATTATGAAGTTAAGGATATTTTTATTAAAGGAATACTAAATGAAACCACAATTGATAACAAGAAATATATGAATACAATATATTCATTATCCATAGATAATATTTCAATATGTTTCTTAGGTGCTATATCAGAGAGCAAACTCAGCACTGAAGTTTCTGGTCAGATAGAGTCGCCAGATATTTTATTTGTTCCTATTGGTAATGGTGAATTACTTAATCCTACAGAAGCATATAAGCTTGCTGTTTCTCTTGAACCTAAAATAATAATACCAATGGAGTATGACCAAGCATCTTTGAAATCTTTTCTAAAAGAAGGTGGTCAAGAAAAAATTACCCCTGTTGATAAATTAACGATTAAAGCAAAAGAATTAATAGGTAGAGAAGGTGATATTGTGGTATTATCGTCATAGATAAAATTTATGAGAGCATATATTAAAAAATTACAATCAAAACCAGAAGACGCTAGAAAAAGAATTCTTTTAGTTTCTTTAATTACATCAATGTCTTTTGTTGTTTTAATTTGGGTGTATGGTTTAGGTGGTTTGTTTAGCGGTAGTAATGATTCCCAAACAAATAATAGCCTCAAACCTTTTACCCTTTTAGCAAATTCAGTATCAGATGCATACCAGAATATTAGTGCTAGTGTCGGAAATATTTCATCTATAAGTAAAAAAAGTACATCATCAAAGCAGATTGACCTTATCCCAGTAGAAACTCCTGCAAATCAATAACTATGGCTAAAGAAGAACCTAAAAAAGAACATATAAATGTCATTTCGGTGAATATCGGTTCAGAAATGAAAGAATCATTCATTGATTATGCAATGTCGGTTATTACTGATCGCGCCTTACCAGATGTACGTGATGGTTTAAAACCAGTTCATAGACGTATTCTATATGCTATGCATGAAATGGGCCTTACATACAGTAGTCGTTTTCGTAAGAGTGCTGCTGTTGTCGGAGATGTTTTAGGTAAATACCATCCGCATGGCGATGTAGCTGTTTATGATTCTATGGTGAATATGGCGCAAGATTTCTCTTATAGATATCCGTTAATATTCGGGCAAGGTAACTTCGGTTCTATCGATGGAGATCATGCTGCTGCTATGCGTTACACTGAAGCAAAAATGTCTCGTATATCTTCTCAATTACTTCTTGATCTTGAAAAAGAGACTGTCGATTTTCGTTCGAACTATGATCAAACTCGCAAAGAACCAATTGTTTTACCTACAGCTGTTCCAAGCTTACTTTTAAACGGAACTCTTGGTATCGCTGTTGGTATGGCTACAAATATCCCTCCTCATAACTTAGCCGAAACTATCGATGCAACTATTCACCTTATTGAGAATAAAAATGCTACTACAGAAGATTTAATGGAATTCATAAAAGGTCCAGATTTTCCTACAGGTGGTATTATTTATGGTCAAGCAGATTTACTTCACGCATATTCTACTGGTCGTGGAGGAGTGGTTACTCGTGGTGAGGCTGAGATTGTAGAACAAAAGTCCGGTACATTTCAGATTATTATTACGTCTATACCTTATCGTGTAAATAAATCAAATCTAATAGAATCAATCGCAACATTAATACAAGAAAAAAAACTTGAAGGTATTAAAGGCCTTCGTGACGAATCAACAAAAGATATACGCATAGCTATAGATCTTAAATCAGGAGTCATACCACAAAAAGTTTTAAATTATATATATAAGCATACACAACTTGAGCAATCTTTTAATTTTAATATTGTAGCTCTTGTCGATGGCGTGCCCCAAACACTTTCTTTAAAGAGTTTACTTACTGAGTTTATAGGTCATAGAGTTATTGTTGTTCGTCGTCGTACAGAATACGATTTACGTCGTGCTCGTGAAAGAGAACATATTTTACTAGGTTTAAAAAAAGCACTAGACCATATCGATCGTGTTATTTCAGTGATACGAGCTTCAAAAGATACAGCGGTAGCTAAATTGAATTTAATGAAAGAATTTAAATTCTCAGACTTACAAGCAACTGCAATTCTTGAAATGAAGTTACAAAAGTTAGCAGGTCTAGAACGTAAAAATGTAGAGCTAGAATTAAAAGAAAAACAAGAACTTATCAAAAAACTTGAAGCATTACTTGCAAGTCCAAAAAAGATGTTAGATGTTATATCAGATGAGTTGAAAGTTATAAAAGAAAAGTATGCTGACCAAAGGCGTTCTAGAATTATAAAAGGCGGAGTAAAAGCTATTAACGAAGAAGATCTTATTCCTGAGAAAGAATCTGTTTTAGTGTTTACTAAAGGTGGTTATGTAAAGCGTACCGACCCAAGTGAATACAGAGCACAAAAACGTGGAGGCGTAGGAGTTATAGATATTGAGCCAAAAGAAGAAGATTTTGTAACAATGTTGGTATCAGCAAATACTCATAGCGATTTGTTGTTCTTTACAAATCTAGGCAAAGCTTACCAGATAAAGATGTATGATATTCCAGAAGGTAAACGTGCGACTAAAGGGAAATCAATAATGAATTTCATTTCTTTAGAAGCCGATGAAAAAGTTACTTCTATATTATCTATAGATAAGGAAGCAAAGAAAACAGTTGAGAGCTTGATGATGGTTACAATGAAAGGTGTGGTTAAAAAAGTATCAGCTGAGAGTTTCAAAGATGTACGTCGAAGTGGCTTGATTGCTATCAAATTAGAAAAGGAAGACGAACTACAAGCAGTTCTTGCCATCACAAAAGGTGATGACGTTATGCTTGCTACAACTCTTGGTCAATCTATCAGGTTTAAAGAATCAGATGTCCGAGAAATGGGCCGAGCTGCTGGAGGAGTAAGAGCAATTAAGTTAGCAAAGAATGATTTTGTTATAGGAGTTGATCGTATACCGAAAGGCGAGACAACTTTAACATTCCTTTCTCTTAGTTCAAACGGTCTTGGTAAAAAAACAAATATAAAAGAATATAAAACTCAAAAGAGGGGAGGTTCAGGTATTAAAACTGCTAAGGTTACTCCTAAAACTGGTAAGTTAATAGTAGCCAAAATAGTTGGTGAAGAGAATGAAATCATTGCTGTGTCGCAGAAAGGTCAAGTTATACGTGTCGATTTAAAATCTATACCTACATCTGGTCGTCAGACCCAAGGAGTAACTATTATGAAACTGAGAGCAGGTGATTCTATCGCTTCTATCACTTGTCTGTAATCATTTCGAGGATTGCGTTAGTGAATTTATGATATAATATAATATATGTTTTCAAACCCTAAACTTAACGTTGCACAGCTCGGATTAAAAGAAGGTATGAACGTGGCTGATTTTGGTGCTGGAACAGGTTTGTATTCTAAAGAAGCTGCCTTAAAAGTTGGTTCTACTGGGAAAGTTTATGCCATAGAAATTCAAAAAGATATGGTCAGAAAACTTGAAAATGATTTAAAAGAATGGGGTGTAAGCAATGTAAATTGCATTTGGGGAGATATCGAAAAAGTAGGTGGTACTAAGATATCTGACTCTACTATGGATGCTGTAATACTTTCAAATGTATTATTCCAGTCATCTGACAAGCTAGGATTAATAGATGAAACAAAAAGACTTTTAAAGCATAACGGGAAAGTCTTACTTATCGATTGGAGTGATTCTTTTAATGGTATGGGTCCTGCGCCCCACCACGTAGTTACAGAAAAAACTGCCCTAGATTTTTTTACTAAACGTGGTTTTAAAATCCTAGAAAAGATTTCTCCATCGTCACATCATTATGGTATAATTTTTATACATGAATAATTTCCAGACAATTTTAGTAGCAGTATTTTTGGCATTTTTTGTTTTTGCTGTTTTAATATTCTCTGGAATTTTAAAAATTGGAAATTCTTCGTCTAGTAACGGTCCTGTAGGTAAGGTAGTTATATGGGGTACCTTTGACTATACTCCAGAGCTTTCAAAAGTATTTGAAGATATAAACACTAATAATCGAAATCTAAATATTAGTTATGTTAAAAAAGATTCAGCAACATATGAGCAATCACTTATAGAATCTTTTGCCTCTGGTACAGGTCCTGATTTATTTATTATTACTCCAGATATGGTTCAGAAGTTCAATAAGTTTATTTACAAAATTCCATTTACAAGTTACCCGGAGAAGACATTTCGTGATTCTTTTATAGATGGTGCAGATGTTTATCTGTCTTCTGATGGTTCATGGGGCTTTCCTATTACTGTTGACCCAATGGTTATGTATTATAATAAAGATTTACTTTCAAATGAGGGTATTGTATCACCGCCAAAGTATTGGGACGAACTTTTCAATCTCAGTTCTAAGTTAAATAAGAGAAAATCTGATGGTAGCATACAACAAAGTATGATATCTTTGGGGCGTTATGATAATATTAATAATTCGAAAAGTATATTAGCGACTCTTCTTTTACAAAGCGGTAACCCAATCGTTTCGTACGATGGTACAAATTACATTCCTGTTTTAGATGAAAATACAGCATCGTTACCAATTTCGCCCATAAAGCAAATTTTGAATTTCTTTGTAGAATTTTCTAATCCATCTGATAATGCCTATTCATGGAATCGTTCATTGCCCAATTCTATAGATATGTTTACTTCTGGTAAGCTTGCTATGTACCTTGGGCAAGCAAGTGAATTATTTAAAATACAATCAACAAATCCTAATTTGAGTTTCGATGTCACTCAGATACTACAGACCCGTGGCACGAATAATATACGTACATATGGCAATATATATGCGTTGGCGGTAAATAAAAAATCTCCAAATATTACAGCTGCATTTGGAGTAGCTGGAATGCTAAGTTCTGGTGATAATGCTAAGAATATAAATATTGCATTATCACTTCCTCCAGCCTCAAAGTCTTTGCTTGCTAGTAAACCAACAAATAATCCTTATTTATATACTTTCTTTGATTCAGCAATTATTTCAAGGACATGGGCAGATCCAGACAGTAAATTGAGTGATGCCATATTTGCTGAGCTTATTCAAAATGTGATATCCAATAAGTTATCTGTAGATGATGCAATTAGTAAAGCTCAAGGTCAGCTAGAATCAATAACTACTAAATAATATGACTTCAAATATTGCAAATAATAAGATATTAGGTTTCATCACAACATTTGTAATAATATTTACTTTATTATTGTCATTCCACACGGTATCTGCTGCACCACCATTAGTACCTGATTGTGGCACTGTGACTTCTACTACAAATAGTGATGGAACAATTACAAAATCAATAAATAACCCGTGTGATTTTACATATCTAATGACTCTAGCCAATAATGTTATTAATTTCCTTTTATTTATTGTTGCCACTCCACTTGTAGCTATGATACTTTGCTATGCTGGATTTTTATTGTTGACTTCAGGTGGTAGTTCAGAGAATGTTACTAAAGCAAAGCATATTATTATGAATGTTGTTATCGGCTATATTATAGCCTTAGCAGCATGGCTTATAATACATACCATACTCTCAGCACTGGGGTTTAATGGACCAATGTTTCTGAAATAATTATTAATAATGTTATAATAGTACATATTAGTTATGAAGATTTATAAAAAAAAGAAATACAGCTCGCTTTCAAAATTTGCAAAATATGGATTCTTGTTTATATTTTCATTTTATATGCTTATGTCATTTGTAAAGGTAAATGCATGTGATCCTGCAACTGACCCAAGTTGTAAACCAGATACAACTGCTACTAACAATCTTAAACCAGATACAACCGCGGGTGGTGGATCTAATACTAATGGTATAAATATTAATACAGGTATTACAAATCCCTTAGGTAATAGTTTTACTGACATACCTTCTTTCATTAAAGCCATATTAAAGTTTGTTCTTATTATAGGTGTTCCTATTGTAACTCTTGCTATTATATATTCAGGATTTCTTTTTGTGACAGCTCAAGGTAATTCTGAGAAGCTTGGTGTAGCAAAAAAAACACTTCTATATACGTTGATAGGTGCCGCACTGCTGTTAGGATCACTTGTTATTACTGATTCGATTCAAGGAACTATTACTGAGATTAAGAGCACATCATCACAATAATATATATGAAAAAAAATATTTTAATTATTATAGCTTTCATTATAGGGTTACTACCATTCTTAGTATTTGCTGCACCCCAACCATCTCCTGCTCCTACTGTAGATGTATGTAGCTCGATAAATATTAAAGCAAATATTGGTAACATTTTTAATTGGGCTAGCTGTACAATTATAAAGTCAGTTGTCCCTCTACTTTTTACTCTTGCCACTGCTGCTTTTATATGGGGTATCACTCAATATCTCTTAAATGCAGATAATGAAGAAAAACGTAAAAAAGGTAAAAGTTATATGATCTGGGGTATCATAGCTCTATTTGTAATGATCAGTATGTGGGGACTAGTAGGGATACTTACCAAAACCTTTGGTGTCCAGACCCTTATACCCCAATTATCAATACCAAAATCTTCACAGTAAAATGTTGCAAAATTCAGATTTTTTTATGGTATAATATAAGAGTAATACAGTCGATACAATATTCTCTGCGGTCGGCAGGAATGATAAATTGTTATCAAAATTATTAATTATTATTTATTTATTCGTTTATGAAAAAAATTATTTTGTTCGGTGTTGCTATAAGTGTCGCTCCTTTTATTGCTTTTGCTGCTACTGCTTTTAGCGTTCTTGCTACAGTAAACCAGATATTAGCTACTATTATTCCTATATTAATTACACTTGCTGTAGTTTACTTCATCTGGGGTGTTATACAATACACTCTTAGTACTGACGAAGAGAAGAAGAAGAAAGCAAGATCTACTATTATACAAGGTCTTATAGGTCTTTTTGTTATCATTGCATTCTGGGGTATTATAGGAATCCTTACAAATACTTTTGGTATCGGACCAACACGACTAGATCAAACTCAAATACCTTGTATCCCATCTCCTAGCGCTGGTATTTACTGCTAAAGATAATTTAATATGAGTTTTAGTATTTTTCCAGTAGCAGAAGCTAATGTTGTGTCACTCGTTAGAAGTGTTGAGAGGGTAGTAATTAACCCTATCATATTCTTCTTATTCGCAGTAGCTATGGCTTACTTTCTTTATGGTTTAGCTCAGTATTTATTATCACCTGATAATGAAGAAGTACACAAAAAAAGTAAGTCTCATATGCTTTGGGGAATTATCGGGTTGTTTATTATGGTGTCAGTATTCGGGATTATGCAAATGATTCTTAATACATTTGGAGATACCAATATACAACTAAATGGTAATGGCGACTACAATATAAATTATGGAGCTAATAGCACAAATAATAATGCTACTTTGAAAGATATTCCTATTGCACCTCTACCATCGTCCGGTAAGGATGTGATTACAAATTCGAATTCTACCACTGATACTAATGCTATAGATTTTGGAGCTACTCCACCATCCACTAAAATAGATTCATATACAACTAGTCCATTTACAAAAAAGTATATTTCAAATCCATTGTGCTGGCGTAAGGAAATTTACGCTACAGGAAGTACCGAGTATAAATCTTTACAAGCTATAAAAGTCACTGCTCGGGATATGTTTATCACAGAGAATAATCTAATTGATAAAAATACTGATCCTAGCTTACCGACCCCTTATGGTGTATTAACCGCATATGATCCAGCGACTAAAACTCACTATGTTTGGTGGGACGCTAGAGCACCTATAAATGGAGGCACCGTGTCAGACTGTAATCTTGTAGAAGCATCTTCACCTGATGCACTCCCACAGCCGACAACAGAAAGTACTACCACAAATCCTTTTACAACACAATACGCGTCAGATGCTCAATTCTACCGTGTGGTTGATTCTGGTGTCGATAAGACATACATAGGAGCTCGTGGTAATGCTATAAACAATGCTCTTATACAAATTGCCCGGCTTAAAAATCTAGGTAGTACTGCAGGTATAAAATACACTATCTTAGAAGAAAAATATTATCCACAGGATACTACCACGGGGAATTTCGATTATTGGGTGGCTATAGAATCTGCTAAATAAGGCAATTAAAAAATGCTATCGATTTAAATCGATAGCATTTTGTATTATTTAATTAATGTTCATATATTATCATATGGACATTTCCCGTTCTTTACCATAAGGCAATGAACAATTACTGGTTCCTTGTAAAAAGATATAGTAATTATTCTAGTGTCATTAAGTTCCTTTGAATAGCCTTTACCATTACCGACTTCTTCTTTTTCTTCCCCATTTGGCTGATAGTCTATCAGCTTGTCTGAGAAAGTGTGGAAATGATATCCATATTGGATTTTGTGCGTATACACATCGCCAGCTTTTCTTAAAGTATCATTTGTCCATAACGTATCAGCTACGATTTTCGGAATAGTTGGTGACCATACATCATTATCCTTACTGATAGTAATATTATTAGGATTTGATGAATTATTCTTCTTTGCTATATTTACTGATGAAATTACTAGCAATATTGCTAGTAACCCAGTAACCAAAGCTATCCATCTTAATTCCTTATCCCTAATCCATTTACTGGCTAGAAAACCAATAGTGGATATGAACAATAATTGAGACACAAAAAATCTTTGACCGCTCCAAGCACTCCAGACATTTGGCCATAAAATTTTGAACGCCCAAAGCACAAGAATGTAGGATATCAACATCCAGGAGAAATTTAATATTTCTTTACTGGATATATTTAATCCCGTGTTGCTACTTTTGCCTTTACCTAATTTTGATATTAAGTAAAGTCCAATAATAATTACAACAACTGCAACTAAAATTGGCCATAATCCATTTAAAAAGTCTTCCATTTTTAAAATTTAATTTGTGAAAATTTAATTTATTTTACCGGAACTACCGGCACAGCATTGTTGCCGGTAACATAAGTGGTTAAGTTAGACTTTTCAAAAGTCTTTTCTGCTACTTCTACTGCAACAGCTCCAGGGTTGTCTTTGAATAACTTGAAGCGTTTTTCTTTTGCTTCAGTTATTAAATCCATACTTTTGGCTTCACCTTCTGCTTCAAGTATTTTTACCTGTTTGTTTTGTTCAGCGATACCCACTTCAATAGTGGCATTGTTAATCTCTTCTTTTTTCCCTCCGGCAATTTCAACTGTAATGATTTTTGCACCTTCAATTTTAAAGCCAAATTTTTCGATAACTCCCTGTTTTTCACTTTCACCACCTATGGAGTCATTTAATTCGTAAATGGCTTTAGAGAAATCATCGTGTTCAGCTTTGTCAAATTCAATTTTCTCACTTTTTAATGAAAAAAGATGTTTAAAAGTCGCATTTTTAACATAAAGTGCTGCTTCTCCCAAAAGTAATCCTTGCAGCTGACCAAATGCATTGTCATTATCCCATATCGGCTTTCTTATATTTGTCGCTCGTAAATAAACGACAAAACCAATATTCAATGGATAACCTTCAATATTTTCGGCTTCCTTAAGGTACATTCCGTATGCAGTTCTCTGCACTAACAAGAATGGTGTAATTTCCTTTCTGGGATATAACTCATAAATAAGGCCTACTTGCCTCCATTCTTGCCAGGTAAGTTCATACTTGTATATTGACCTCATTGGTGGTATCCCAACCCAATACATACCAAATAAATTCCATTTTTTCATAAGTAATGTTGGCGATGTAGTATTTGTTATTTCGCGAACATTATATGTTTTGGGCTCAATATAATATATATCAGAATAGAAAATTATATCCCCAGTCCAAGTATTACCATTAGCTTCTGTGATATACTTCACTCTATTTTGTATACTAAAGCTAAATAGTATGTCATTCGGAGCTAAGAATAAGTAAGAGGTTAATACTAATATTACTGGTAAAGCAATGATTATGCCGATAGTTTGTCCTAGCACTGATCCAGCGCTGAGAAGAATAATTAAGTTGATCATTTTTATTTTTTTTTTAGTTTTTAAAAATTAGTTTCTAGAGAACAATTCTAACCTTCAAGAGGGAAGACGAAAATTGTTCTCTAGATAATTTTTAAACTAAATTGTCAAAGATCTATATTCCTTATATATTAGCACATATATATAGAAAAGTCAAGTTAAAGCTTGCTTTTTAACAAGTATAAATCGACACAAATTGATATTTTTAGTTGTTTTTTAAGGTAAATATGTTATACTCATTTTCGTTATAGTTATTTTGGCCTTATCGTCTAACGGTTAGGACATCGGCTTTTCAAGCCGGTAATCCGGGTTCGATTCCCGGTAGGGTCACCTTTTAGAGCTAGCACGAGGAGCATACGAAAAGTGCTTATTTAAAAAACGTTATTAACCTTATAAACAGTTAAGATTGTTTTAATTTAGAAGTTAATAAAACTAAAGTGTTATTAACAGATTCAAACACAAGACTTAAAATTTTATCATCTCTCTGAACATATCCTTTATGGGCATAATCACAGCGTATTTTATATAGTTTAGTAAACCAAGGAATAAGATCAGGTCGTAAAGCATTTATTGCTCCAATAATATATTTGATGTTATCTTTTTTAATGTCTTTTGGTACAAATAGATGCTCTAAACAACAATAAATTTGAAGAATTTTTGCACCTAAATCTGGGATTTGAGTAGCAGAACTTAAAATGTCTAAAGATGATGCAATATCATTAATGCCATTTCTATCCCAGGGATTTTTTAATTTATCAAAAATTATCATGTTGTCTAGAAAAAATTTTTCAATACCTGAAAAAGTACGATTATCTAAAAAAAGCGTTGTTAGTCCTCTGTACCCAAAAGAAAGAAATAGGCACCCATCTGGTATTTTTTCCCATGGTTTCTTTTTATCTTCTTCCCAAGAAAAAACTCCACCAATCTCATTAGTACTTAAAAAATATGGTGTACTTGGAGCTATCATTTCTACCTTCCACATTCCAAAATCAATTTGGGCATGATATACAAAACCTGCAACTCGCAACATATTTAAAAAAGTTCTTAATTGTGCCCCAGCATAAAAATACACATAAGACCTAGAGCCAGTTATTTTAAAACTTATCAATGCTTTTTCAGTTTGATGTTCATGATAACCTGAATCTTCCTCGATGTTTTTTTCTGGAAGGTTTTCTATTGAATGAAACTCAAAAGGCAATTTAATTTTTTCAAACAGGTTTTTAAAGAAAACTACAACATCTCCCATGTCTGGATGAGTATTAAAATCCCTAATTACTGTAGCAAGTGTTCTTTCAATTAAAGTATATTCAATTCTATGTAGATGGTCTTTTATTACTTCTTCAATTGATTTTTCTTTTTCTTCCCATAAAAAACAAAATGGAGGCTCTTCAAAAAATCTACCACCACCTCTTCTTTGTTCGTATTCATGTTCAGATTGTGTTGCAAAAAGAAGTTTAGCTTCAAAAAGAATATTCATTACATCAATAGGTGTAAATTGTAATTCTTTATCTTGAAAGACTTTAAAATATTCTAAAAAATGAGTTAATAATTGTCTTCTGTTATAGTATCTTTCTTGTCTATATTTATCTATCAACTCGAATTTCATTGCTAGGGCAACTTCTGTTTCAGCTTCTTGCTCAAGCAGTTTGTACATATCTTCGCCAATTTGTTCTCTTATTGTTAGAAAAGTTATTTTTATAGATCCTTCTGTTTGTTCAGTAATAGTTTTCATATTTTTTATTAATGATTATTATAAAACATCTTCCATTTATTTTTCTTTTTAGAACCAAGCTCTTTACCTGTCTTATTCAAAAAGCACTCTTTGCAAAACACCTCGTCTGTTTTTCTTGAAAGGTAAAAATCACGACCAAATTCTAACTTAGCTTCTTCTCTATCTATTCCACAATAATCACATTTATTTCCATGCCTTTCTGTCATTTCTTCTCTTTCTTGACCTTGAATAGATTTATTACCGCAAATTACACATAACCCCCTCTGAAAGTGTTTAAACTCATTACTCTTGCAGTTTAAACAAAAATCATGCTCTCTACTCCATTTATATGGCTTTGGAGTCTTTATTTTGATTATTCTTTCTTTTCTAATCTTTTCCTTAACTGGATTATTTACTCTTTTTATCTCTTTCCTTTTTTCCTCTTCCCCTTTAAGAACTGTTTCAACATCAACGACAGTTCCATTGGAAATAAAATCATTAACAGTACTCTGTATTATTGTTCTCTTTACTATTTGACGAACACGCTCCCTTGTTACTCCTATTTCTTTACCAATAGCTTCAAGTGTTAAACCTTGTCTGTACAATTCAAGTGTTTTTAAATTTCTTTCAGATATTTCTTTTATTCTAAGTGCAGATTCTTTTAATGAAATATCAGAATGTCTTTTACTGATAACTTCCTTCTCTTCCTCTAGAATATGCTTTTTCTTTTTTATTAAATCTATCTCTGCGATTATTTCTTTAAAATTTATTTCAAAATTTTTAATGAAATCAACATTGTTTTTAACTTCCCAATAAGAATGTATTGCAGTAGTATGATCTCTACCTCCAAGGAGCCTACCAATAGCTACAAATGACATATTATTATAATCTCTTAAAAAATATATCAGAGCATTTCTTGCAAAAACAATTTCTTGTTTTCTTGATTTTCCTAATAAGTCTTTCGAGTTTAATTCAAAGTGAGAAGCAAAAAAATTTATTATATCCTCCTTACTATTTAACTGTTTGTTTTCAAATAGAAAATTATCAGTTGCCTTATTTTCTAATTCAAAACGCTTACTTTCTTCTTCTCGAATTTCTGGCATAGACTCTAAGTATTTCTGTCTTTTTTCTGCATTAAGAACGACAATACTAAAGTAGTCCCTTAAGGCTTTTTTTATTTCTTCTATACCACTCAAACCAAGACCTTCGACATCAAGAAGAGATGATTCAGTTTTCCTAATTATTCCACCTAGCGAGCGAATACTTGCATTTATTAAAGCATTTTTGGTACGAGTAGGAAGATCAAGTGACTCAATTCTAATTTTATTAAAATCATTTTCTTCCTCTTTAGTTTTAAAACTTGGTATTTCCATCTTGACATCTTGTGTTATTTAAATACTTTTTTAAAACCTTTGAAGGAGTTTTCTGAGGTCATAGCCTGTAACATTTCTGCTAGTCTTACAATTCGTTCTGGGGATATTAATCTTCTAAATCTTCTTCTTTCTTTTGCATCATTTTGATTAGAAAAATAATTAAGAAATTCAACATAATCATTCCATTGATCATTTGGTAATGATTCTGGTATATCTATGTATTTAAAACCTTCCTGAGCTAGTGCACTTGTATTTGAAGATAATTTATTAATTACTGAATTATCTATATCTGAAATCTCTTTTTTTATATATTCATAATCATTACTTTTTATGAGATTAAATAAATAATTGTAAAAAGTGATAAAAACTTCTTTTTTAGGTTCAATTTCATTAAGCTTCTGATTTCTGGGATTTTTTTTACCAATCTTTTCAGCTTGTAAGAGTTTTATCTTTTTAAGAATTAGATTTGAGCTTTCGTTGCTGTTTAAAATATTTAACATTTTCTCCCTTTCTTGTCCTTTAAGTAAATATTTTTCATTATCAAAAAAGGGCATTGCTTCTCTAAAAGAAATGAAGTTCTTAAGGTTTGGCAAGGTGTTTTTAATATCTTCTTTTTTTTTAAAAATATTTCTTATACGGTATGCTCTCCCAAGAAATTCTCTTGTTATGTAACTTTTTTGAGTAATGTCATTTTGACCTTCGGCTTTACCATAAATTTTTCTATACAGATTATGGGGTGCAATACCAGAAACCTCAATTTCTCTTTTTAAGAGATCTCCTATGTCCCACATAATTTTTAAGGCTTCAGTTCCAATAATACTTCTACTAGATTGTTTATATAAATTATAAAGAGGTGAAATTTCACTTATAAGCTTTTGTAAGTTTATTGGTTCCATGATGATAAATTTTTACCCACGGCATCTTTTAATAAATCTTCAAACTGATAGATAGATTCAACTAAACTAGAGAACATCTTTTTATCATATGCTGGCTGACCAGATTTCATATAATATTTATCTTTGTAGTGAACAGTTATTTCGCCAGCAAGATAGGTAACCAATCTTTGGCTGATTTTTGGCTCACCACCACGAAAATGCTCTACTCGATCTTCAAAATCAGGGTGTCTTCTAAATATTTCTATAGTATTACCAAGTAAGCGTGATTTAATTTGTTTTCCTGTATCAGCATCAACGTTAGGCTCTAGGTCTGATATTTTAATATTAAAACCACTCTTCTTTCTTTCTGATCCTTGTGGCTCTTTGTCTTCAAATGGATTATCAACTTCTTTATTTAGATTATTATTACCTCCAATTTCATCATTAGGATTATTTCCCTTTACGTCGTTATTTTTAATTCCAGAATTAGGACTATTAGAATCAGCAGACAATGGAGGGAAAATTGAGTCACCAGTCCCCACTGCATCATCTTGTAATTTAATATCATTACCAGCAAAATATTCTGTCCTAAAATTCATTGCATCCATTCGTGCAATTTTTGACAACGCTTTACTCAAAATATCTTCCAGTTGATGATAGTGTTTTTCTTGTGTTTCCTCGTTGCCTTCTCTAATTAAGTCTAAGATAAGTGGTTCTTTGTTAATTAACCAGTTAAACACATTATTTGCTTTTTCTTTATATTCAGGTTTAAAACCATTTATTCTTGAAATATTTGGTTCAATGTAATTCCCTAAATCTACATATCCTGTAATATTGGGATGATTCCAAATATCACTCTTGAAGTCAGATTTAAACGCTTTAATATCTTTTATTTCGGTAATTCTTCTCCCTTTAACAATAAAAACTGGTCTTTTGTTTATATCTTTACCTTTTGTTACTTTTATAAATAGGTGAATTGGTTGATCAACATCAGAAAATAAAGTGTTAGTTCTATCTATGTATTCTTCTAATTCCTTTCCTTCATATGAAGAGTAGTCAAAAGGCTTACAAATAAATTCTTCCCCACCAGAAATTAATTTAATCTTAAGATTTTTCCTACCTAATAATAATTCAAAGTGTTTTTCTATTTCATCTTTAATTTCTTGAATATTGATATTTTTAAAGTTATTTTTATTAAAAATTTTCAAAGTTACTTTAGTCCCAGAATCATATTCAAAATTATTATTTACTACTGGGTCGTTGAAAACAAAATCCTCTTGATTATCAACTAAAAAATGTTCCTTAAGAATACCAATCTCAAGTGCCTTTTTACCACTTGCCTTAGAAACAACTTCTAATTCATCACAACATGCAATAAAAGAACACATACCATATCCGAATTGACCATTTGTCCAAGGTTGTGCTTTTTTGTCTGAATTACCGATATTCTGAACAATTTTTTCTATGTTAGGAATACCTTTACAATTATCTGAAATAACAACTACGCAATCTTTATAATTTTTACCTGTTATCTCCAATGAAATTTTTATTGGTCTAGTGTATTCATTCTTGGATGTATCAAAATATTCTTCTGCACTATCTATTGAGTTATCTACGAATTCCAAGAAAACTCTATTTGTATCGTCATAAAGTGTTGATATAGATGAAATAATTCTTGGAGAAATTTTTCCTTGTATAGACATAAATTATAATTTAAAATTAATCTTTTCCTTTGGATAATAAAACTTCGACTTTGAATCCTTAACTGCTTTTTCTATTGTAGAAAAAATTTTGTTAATTTCTTCTTCAGAGTAATCATAAGCACTGCGATTGGAGCAGTTAGCAAGAACTTGGAGACGTTTAAGTACATCGTTAGTTCTCGATGAAGCTAATCTTTTGAATCTCTCTTTTTTGTTTGTTCCCATATTTATATATAATTAGTTTTAGTAAATAAATGCTAACTTGTATAAGTATATGCTATATTTATAAATAAATCAATTTATTTAAAAAATATTGATGTGTATAACTAACAAACACAGCAAAATAACCAATAAATAAAGGGTTACAGCTATTATAATTTAACATTATTATTTGATAGTTTTATTTTACTCTTTAAACATCTCAAAAATTCTCGTTTCTCCTCCACCGAACCTTCCTGAAGAATAAACTTTGCGTAATTACGTATATCTATATCTTTAATAACTACAGGAGTTTTTCTCCCTAATAACATTTGTTCAAAACTTTTGAATCGTTTAACCTCGCTTATTATTTTTTCTCTCATTGGAACTGTTTGAATTTCAAGATCATCAATAAGATTTTGAAGTTGTTTAATTAAGTCATCTTCGTTTATGTAACCACTTTTACATTTTGAATCTTTAACTCTAGTACACTTATAATAAACATAACGACTCACTGTGCCATCTTTGTGTTTTTTAAATTTCTCATCTGCTGTAATTCCAGAACCACACAAGCCACAGGTCATAATTTTGGTAAAAGCAAATTCTTTTTGCTTAGATCTCGGCTCCATTATCTGACTTTTAATTTGAGTTTGAACTAGATCAAATAATTCTTTCGATATAATTGGCTCATGTGCTCCGTTATACCAATTACCTGAATTTTTAGGAAATTCAAATCTTCCATAATAGAAAGTATTAGAAAGTAATACATATAAATTACCTAGACTGAGATGTATATTATTTTCAGTCTTAAAATCAATATCATTCTTTAACCAATGATATACTTTTCTACCGCTCCAATTTTGGTAGCCAACTTTTTCAAATATTTGTTTAATAATAGGTGCTCGTTCTTTATCAATTACCGCTTCACACTTCTGATCCATTCTTTTAAATTTTGTATAACCAGTCGGAGGTTTACAAGGCCATAATCCCATCTCTACTCTTGCTCTTAATCCTCGTTTTACATTTATACTTTTATTATCATTTTCTAGTTTTGCTTGAGAACACAGAATCATCAATAGAAATTTTTCATTTGGTGAATTTGAAAATGTTTGTCCAAAAGTTTGTATATGAATTAATTTTCTTTGATCCATTAAATCGACAACAGTTCCTAAATCGCCAGCATTTCTTGAAAGTCTATCGGGTGCCCAAGTCAGAATACCGTTATATGTTCCTTTTGAAATCTCTTCTAATAATTCCTTAAAAACTGGTCGCTGTCCTGATTCTTTGGCTGAATGAGATTCTCTTCTTACAGCTATCACATTTAGCTTTAAACGCTCGGCTATAGCTGTCATTTCCTTAATTTGAGAATCTATCGACAATGCCTGTTGCTCATCAGATTCAGTTGATTTACGAGCATATAGACAGTATTTAATCCTTGTTTCTGATAATGATATTGGGTTGTGAATAAGTCCTATATTGCTTGTTTCCATATATATAATGATGTCAGAGAAAAGACCTTTTGCTAAGGCTCGCTTGTTGGTAACTTTCCTCTGTGATTATAAGGTTCTGCGATAGAATGATTATGGAATAATACGGTCGAAAATGGTATTATTTGTTTACAACTTAATAGAAAGTAGCCTAAACCTTTGGAAACAAAGACATGGTGAAGAAATCGCAACGAGAATAAAGAACCTATCATTAGGATCGCTCGTTGCGTTATATGGGGAAACTCATATATGGGTCGAAAGACTCTACCTAGTGGTAGGCTTTTTGCGTCTTAATACTAGGATTTATTAATTAAACGCAATTAATAAAGATTATGATTGTAATTTTATGGATTTTATTTTCAATTGTTGTTGGGGTGTGGGCAGATAATAAACACATACATGCTGGCGGAATAGTTGTATTTTTTGTATCACTTATTTTTTCTCCATTTATTGGATTTTTAGTTGTTATTTCTTCAAAACCTGATGAAGAAAAGATGATAAAAGATATGCATATGAAAAAATGCCCTAAGTGTGCTGAGCTAATAAAAAATGAGGCTAAAAAATGTAAGCACTGTGGTTATGAATTTGATGATTATGAACAAAAATAATTATTTAAAACATGTCAAAAAATAAAATAAAAATAACACACAATAAAGGATTTATTGTATCAAAAGAATGGTTCAATGATTCTTGGTGTTATAAAGCAAAAAAATATTCTATTAATTTATTAGGTATGTGGATACCAGGTTGGAATGAAGAAGGTGGCATATTAATGAAAGTAGAATATTTTAAAACAATAGATGAGGCGCTAAAATACGTAGAAACTATTAAAAATAATTATATTAATAAATAATGAAAAGAAGTACAAGGAATTCAATATTATTTGGATTGACCGTGGGTGGGTTATTTACTTTATTAAGAAAATCAGGAGAAAAAACAAAACTCACAGACTCACAACTTAAAGATATTAATATATTAAATGATATTTTTTTAAAGGTAC
>JAGWLB010000009.1 GCA_028865035.1 Patescibacteria group bacterium
AACCTTCTACCTCCACAACTTACAACTTTGGACCAATCAATCTAATCTTTGGTAGTAGGGGAGATGCAGTTAAAGAACTCCAACGTTACTTCAATGACACTCTCCACTTAAACCTAGTAATCGATGGAATCCTAGGTAGAAACACTATAGCCATAGTCAAACAATGGCAACAAGATCATAATCTAACCCCAGATGGTATTATCGGACCTATGACTAAGGCGATGATGGAGAAATAGTAAAAAAGTAAATTAGAAATTAAAAACCGTTCTTCTATGAACGGTTTTTAATTTCTAATTTTAAATGAGAGATAAGTTGATCTAATTTCATTTGAATTTTAGTACCATCAATTTTTTCAATTGTCAGAACCCCAGATTCTTTTTCTTTATCTCCGTAAACTATTATATAAGGAGTATTCATTTTTTTTGCAGAGTGAATGCGTTTACCAAGAGAATCATTGTAATCAAAGTGATCAATTCGAATGTCTGCATTTTTTAATTCTCTTACTATCTTGTCTGTTTCTTCTGTGTGGATGTCTTTAACTGGAATAATTGCGACTTGAATAGGAGAAAGCCATGTTGGGAAAACGCCAGCCAAATGCTCTATGAGTGTAGACATAAATCGCTCTATTGAACCCATGATAGCAGCATGAATCATCACAACTCCTTCTTTTTCGCCTTTTTCATTTGTAAAAACAAGACCAAAATTCTTTGGCTGATTAAAGTCCAACTGGATAGTTGCGACTTGTAATACTCGTCCGATAGAATCGTGAGCGATAAAGTCTATCTTCGGCCCATAAAAGGCAGCCTCTCCTAAGCCATCAATCCATTCTACTTTCTTGCTCTTCATTATATTCTCTAATGCTTTCTCTGCTTTTATCCAAACTTCTTCATCGCCCATATATTTCTCTGGAGTTTGAGGATCATGACGAGAAAAACGGACCTGTAAATCAAATCCAAAAGTACCATAGAATTTCTCAATAATATCCCAGATAGCGAGAGCCTCATCTTCTATCTGATTTTCACGACAAAATACATGAGCATCGTCTTGAGTTATAGAAAGTACTCGTGAAAGACCTGAGAGTTCGCCAGATTGTTCGTCTCGGTAAACCATTGTCGTCTCGGCGTAGCGCTTTGGCATATCTCTATAACTTTTGGGTTCTGAAGCAAAAATCTGAGTATGATGAGGGCAGTTCATAGGCTTCATAGCGTATAGGTGATCTTCTCTGGTATGAATTTTAAATAAATCATCAGCATATTTAGCCCAGTGACCGGAAGTCTCATACAATTCTTTTTTTGTAATATGTGGTATGCAGACTTTTTGATAGCCTTTTTCTTTGCGGAGTTCCCAGACGTAATCATTTAGTAATTCTCGGATTATAGTTCCGTTTGGAGTCCAAAGGGGAAGTCCAGGACCAACCAAATCAGAAAAGACAAACAAGCCCATTTCTTTTCCTATCTTTCGGTGATCTCTTTTTTTTGCTTCTTCTTGCTGTGCAATATAAGCTTCAAGTTCGGATTTATTATTAAAAGCGAGGCCATATATACGAGTCAGCATTTTATTTTTTTCATCACCACGCCAATAAGCCCCGGCTATTCTATCTAACTTAAATGAGCCAGTTGCAATTTCTTTGCTTGGATCCTCAACATGTCCACCCCTGCATAGGTCTGTAAAATTCCCTGAAGTATATAGAGTGATATCTTCTCCCTTCTTTTCAATATCATCAATTAATTCTTCTTTGTATTCGTTCCCAGCAAATATTTTTTTGGCTTCTTCCTTACTAACTATCTTTTTTTCAAAGCTATGCCAGGTCTTAAGTAACTCATGCATTTTCTTTTCAATTTTTCCTAGATCAGAGTCAGTAATTTTTCCAGCTACATCTATATCATAATAGAAACCATTATCAATAGCTGGACCTAAGGTTAACTTTGAACCAGGGTATAATTCCATAACCGAAGCTCCTAATAGGTGAGCTAAAGAGTGGCGCATATGGGCCAAATGTTCTTCCTTTTTCATCCTATTATAATAGCACAAAAGGTTTATTTTAGAATAATCTAGTTTACTTGACGAATTTAATATTTATGATGTGTTTAATTAAATAAGTTTGAATCACATATTTATAATATTGTTAGAATTCTACGGATACCACTTTTAATTCAAAAATGTAATTTATAATTTGCATTTTTGCTAAAAATAGTTATACTATCTAAATGGTAATACGAATGCGACATACACGTGCTCATACTGGGAACCGTCGATCACATCATGCTCTTGTGGCTAAGACATTTGGCGTTTGTTCAAATTGTCAGAAACCTAAAGAGACACACATCGTCTGTAAGAATTGTGGGTTTTATAGAGGACGCAAAGTCGTAGATGTGATTAAGAAAGTAGAAAAGAAACAGGCTAAAAAGAAGGCTAAGAGTAAATAGCTTAAGGACGTCTCGTTGGCAATAATGGCAAATAGACGTGCATAAGCTATAAAAATGCAATTTTTTATGGCAAACAGGCACCTTTCACGTTCAATTGTTCTTCAAACACTCTTTGAGTGGGATTTTGCCGTTGATAAAGACCTAGTTCCTAAAGAAATGCTAGATCACAATATAGAAGAGTTTGGACCTGGTCTTGATGATTCAGATTTTATGACTGAACTTTTCCTAGGGATCGTGAAGAAAAAGTCTATTATAGATGAAATCATAGAAAAAGCTGCTCCAGATTGGCCTATTGATAAAATTTCTATTATAGATCGCAATATTCTACGCATAGGTTTGTATGAACTTCTTTTTGAAGATCGAACTCAAGTACCTCCTAAAGTAGCAATAAATGAATCTATTGAACTCGCCAAAAGTTTCGGTGGAGAAAATTCTAGTAAGTTTATCAATGGGGTACTAGGAGGTGTCTATAAAGAGATAGGCGAGCCAGGTAAAAATGATGTCAGTAAAAAGAAAGCTAATAAAAATTTCGAAACTGATCCAAGTAAATTCCCAATTGAAAAAAAAGCAGGCGCAGTTATTTATTCTTATAATGAGAGTGTGACATATTTTGCTTTTGTCCACGATGTCTTTGGATATTGGACTTTATCTAAAGGTGGTATAGAAGAAGGTGAGAATGAGGAAGAAGGTGCTATGCGTGAGATTAAAGAAGAACTAGGCATAGATATAAAAATTAAAGAAATTCTTGGTAAAAATGAATATATAGCTTCACACCCTGAAAAAGGCAAAATCCGCAAACAAGTCACTTTTTTCCTAGCGGAAGCAGTCTACGGAGATTTAGTTTTGTATAACAAATCTGGTGGACTTGATGATGCCAAATGGTTTCCCTTAGAAGAAATATCAAGTCTAAAAATGTACGACAATATGATTCCACTATTAACGAAGGCCGTAGAAATACTAACAAAGAAATAATATTATGGTTGATTTATCGGAATTTGAGAAAATTACAAAAATAGTTTTTAAAGATAAAAAGCTTTTAGAACAAGCCTTTATTCATCGTTCTTATATAAATGAGAATAATGATTCTAAGCTTTCTCATAACGAGCGCTTGGAATTTTTGGGTGATGCAGTTTTAGAGCTTATAGTCACCGATTATCTTTATAATAAATATCCCAATTGCGATGAAGGCCAGCTCACTGCGTATAGATCCGCTTTAGTTAATGCTGTTACTATCGGCGAAGCTGCACAAGATATCGGTATGAATAATTATCTTTTATTATCGAAAGGTGAGTCTAAAGATATAGGTCGTGCTCGTAATTACATACTCGCAAATACTTATGAAGCCTATGTCGGTGCTGTTTACTTGGATCAAGGTTATCAAGTTGCTCTGGATTTTATAGCGAGTACACTTTTCGGCAAGATAGATAAAATTGTTTCAAAAAAGTTATGGCGTGATTCTAAAAGTTTAGTACAAGAGAAATCTCAAGAATATTTAAATGTGACACCTGTTTATAAAGTTATTAGTGAATCTGGCCCAGACCACGATAAGCATTTTACTATTGGGATATTTTTCGGTGATGAACAGATAGCTATTGGCAAAGGTAAATCTAAACAAGAAGCAGAGCAAGTTGCTGCACGATCTGCATTAGAAATTAAAGGATGGTTAGACTAAATATGACACTTAAGTCTATTGAATTAGCAGGGTTTAAATCATTTGGACGTAAAAGTTCTGTTTCTTTTTTAACTCCTATAACTGCTATAGTTGGGCCAAATGGTTCTGGTAAATCAAATATAGTAGAATCAATTCGATTTGTGCTTGGAGAACAGTCTATGAAGTCACTTCGAGGAAAAGGTGGTGTAGATCTTATTTTCAAAGGTTCTAAATCTACTTCATCTTCAAATCGAGCTATGGTTACAATAACTTTTGATAATAGTAAAAAGATTTTTTCTTTTACGAATAGTGGCTTAGGAGTATCTTTAGATTATGATGAAGTCAGTATATCTCGTGAAGTATTTGCGGACGGAGCGAATCGATACAGTATAAATGGCACAGAAGTGAGGTTAAAAGATGTTATAGATTTACTTTCTTCAGTAAATATTGGTAGTTCTGGACATCATATTATATCCCAAGGTGAAGCAGATAGAGTTTTAAATGCTTCTAACAAAGATCGTAGATCTATGATTGAAGATGCCTTAGGTTTAAAAATTTACCAATATCGTATTCGTGAAGCAGAACGAAAATTAGATAAAACAATTTTAAATATGAAAGAAGTTCAAGCTTCTCGTCGTGAAGTGGCTCCACACTTAGCTTTCTTAAAGAAGCAGGTTCAGATAGTAGAAAAAGCACGAGAAATGAAAGAAGAAGTACGCGGACTCTATAAAACTTATTTTTCTTCAGAATCTACTTATATAAGAACAGAAACAAAAAGATTGACAGAAATTCGTCATGAATTAGACCAGAAAATAAGGCTTCTAGATGAACGTATCTCTGATTTAGAAAAAGATAAACACGAAGATAAAGCAGAAAGTGAATATGAAAAGAAAATAAAAGAGTTTGATAACAAGATTGTTGATCTACGTTCTGTTAAAGATGAGCTTGTACGTAAGCTCGGTCGCATTGAAGGAGTCATTGCTTCTATAGAAAGAGAATTTTCTCGCAAAGATACAATCAAAGAAAAAGTTATTCCAGAATCTGAATGGAAAACTATTATTACTAATATTCAAAATAAAATTGATGAAGCCCTTAAGTTTGAAGATTTGTCAGAAATAACTAATATTCTTCATAAATTAAAAGAAGAATTAAATACTCTTGATTTAAATTCACCACGCAGTGATGAAGAAAATACTATAAATGACAAGATAAATAATGAGTATGAAGAAATGAAGAATGTAAAAGATAAGATTGTTAATGATATAGATAAAATATCAGAAGAGGAAAAATCTATTATTTCTGAAATATCTTCATTGCGTGTATTAGAGCAAGAAATGCAAGTTAATCTTCGTTCTAGTGAAAGAGTTTTGTATGAAGCTCATCGTGAGAAAAATGAAGTTGTTTCAAGTCAGCATTCACTACATTTTGAGGAAGAAAAACTTCTTTTAATAAAAAATGCATTTGAAATGGAGCTTGCTGAAGCTGGAACTTTGATAGGAAGAGAAGTAATGGACTATGCCCGTATAGAAGTACCCCACGCTGTCGAGCGACAAACTCAAGAGGATCTTCGTCGTAAGATAGAACGTATTAAAATAAAACTCGAAGATGCCGGTTCTAGTAACGGCTCAGATGTACTGAAAGAATATAAAGACACTGAAGAACGTGACTTATTTTTAGCTAATGAAATTACTGATTTAAATAAAAGTATTGAATCTCTCAGGTTACTGATACAAGAATTAAAAGAAACTCTAGATACGGAATTCAAAGGTGGTGTAGAGAAAATAAATAAACAATTCCAGGAATTTTTCTCACTGATGTTTGGAGGAGGATCAGCTTTCTTGTCAGTTGTAATGGAACATAAAAAATCTAGAACTCAGGCAGATGAATACGATGATTCTATAGATATAGGTAAAGAAGAAGATGAACTTGGTTTTGAAAGGGGAATAGAGATTAATGTGACTCTTCCTCATAAAAAAGTTAGAGATTTACATATGCTCTCAGGAGGAGAAAGGTCACTTACTTCTATTGCTTTACTTTTTGCTATTTCACAAGTTAACCCTCCACCATTTTTAGTACTTGACGAGACTGATGCTGCTCTTGATGAAGCTAACTCACGTAAATATGGTGATATGTTAGAAAACCTTTCAAAATATTCACAACTTATTGTTGTCACTCACAATAGAGAGACTATGTCTCGTGCTAATGTACTTTATGGAGTGACTATGGATTCTACTGGAGTCTCTAAGCTTCTATCGATACATCTAGAAGATGCTAGCGCTTATGCTAAATAAATTAGCTTGTAATTTGATCTGGGTTTAAAAATGTATATCCTTTCTGTTCTAATTGAGTTAACATAGCATTTAAATCGTTGGCAGTCCAAAGGTGTTCGTGTATTAAAAGAATCTCACCTGGATGAACAGTACTTAAAACATTTTTTAAGAAAACACTCTCAATATGAGTATTTTTTTCCCAGTCTAGTGCTGCCCCAGACCAATTCATAAATATCATACCTTCCTGCTTTACCAAATTTCTAACATACGGCGTAGAAGCACCATATGGTGGTCGAAAGAATCTAGGAGCTGATCCAGTAAGGTCAGTTATGAGTTTTGTATTTTTATTAATTTCATCATTAATTACACTTTCCTTTTTTTCTTTTTTAAGATTTAAATGATCCCAAGTATGATTACCGATTGAAAAGCCTTCTTCTTTTTCTTTTTGTAATACTCCAGGTGCTCCACTGTTGTGAATACCGTTTATAAAAAATATAGCTTTAGCATTATGTTTGTTTAGAGTGTCCATCATTCCAATAGCCTGTTTTGTTGGACCATCGTCAATAGTAATTAATATGACTTTTTTATTACCATTTATATCATTGGGAACGACATTATAATTTTCATTGATATGATATTCAGATTTAATTTGAGGGGATGTTTCTGTTGAGCTATCAACTTTTGCAATAGGCACCGATGACGCTGACATATCTTCTACTTTTGCAGTAGGTTCTAGTGAAGAAATGTTTTTATTTTTAGATTTAAGTATTTTATTACTAACAATAATAATCATTATAATTACAAAAATGATAATTAGTGCAGAAATAATTTTTTTTGAATTTCTCATATTCTATACAAGACTATAATCAATTGTTTTCTTGTTCCTATCGACTCCTTTGACTTCAAATTTAACTTTATTTCCCAGAGTATATTTTTTATGAGTTTTTTTACCAACGATACTCATATAAGCTTTATCAAAAGTATAGTAATCATCTTTTAGATCCCTCATTCTTATCATACCTTCACATTTTGTTTTTTCATCTTCTACATACAAACCCCACTCAGTAACACCGGTAATAATGCCTTCGTATTTCGAACCAATGCGAGTAGACATATATTCTACTTGTTTGTACTTTATAGAAGCACGTTCGGCTTCAGCAGCTTCTTTTTCCCGATTAGATGCTTCAGAACTGATTTGCTCGTATTCAAAGAATCGTTCTTTTGGTATAGTTTCATTTTCAATATAATGATTAAGTAATCTATGAACAATAATATCTGGATATCTACGAATTGGTGAAGTAAAGTGTGTATAGAATTTAAATCCTAAACCATAGTGACCTATATTTTTTGTAGAATATATCGCTTTTGCCATCGTTCTTATTATCGCACTATGTACAGTATCACGAAGGGGATTATGCTCGAGTTTACCTACTAACGCGTTAATTTCTTCTGAGGGAATAATACCATCTTTAACTTTCATATTATATCCAAGTCTTCTTAAGAAAGTGACAAGATCTTTCATTTTTTCTTTGTTGGGTAGGCCATGAATTCTATATAAGAATACCCCTTGAACGCCATTTTTTTTCTTCGACATATATTCAGCTACACGTTTATTTGCAAGAAGCATAAATTCTTCAATTAATTTATTTGTATCTCCGTGTTCTTTAGTGTAAACAGATATTGGTACACCATTTGCATCTAATTTGAATTTCACTTCATCTTGCTCAAGAGAGATAGCTCCTTCTTCAAATCTTTTTTTAGATAGTTTTTTTGCGATGTTATTTAAAGTAGAAAGTTCTTTATAGAATATACCGCTACCTTCATCAAGAATTTTTTGTGCATTTTCATATGTGAAGCGTTTATCTGAATGTATAACTGTTTTTCCAAACCATTCGTTATGTATATGACCCTTACTATCTAATTCAAAAATAACTGAAAATGTAAGCCTGTCGACGTCTGGATTTAAACTGCATAAATCATTAGATATTTCTTCTGGTAGCATAGGTATAGTCCTATCAACAAGATATACAGATGTGCCACGTCTACGTGCTTCTATATCTAAGGCTGTGTTGTCTCTTACATAGTAAGATACATCCGCAATATGAACACCGATTTCATAATGGTCATTAGGTAAAGATTTAAATGATAAAGCATCGTCAAAATCTTTTGCATCTTCAGGATCAATAGTAAAAGTCGTGGTTGTTCTTAAATCTCGTCTACCATTAATATCTTTTTCTGTAATACCATTTTTCTCAAGAGTGTTTGCTTCTTTTTCTACTAGAGGAGGGAATAGCGCATCAAACCCTTTTTCTAGAGCTATAGCTTCCATTTCTGCATTATGTTCCATTGGCATTCCTAGTATTTTGTTTACTTCACCAATAGGAGCTTTTTTAGAATCTTTCCATTCAGTAATAATTACAAATACCTTTTGTCCAATTTTAGCTCCGTTTAATTTATCAGTAGGTATAACAATATCTGAATACATTTTTAAATCACTTGGTATTAAAAAATATGTGTCATGCTCTTTTTCTATAATACCCGAGAATCCTTTTTTAGACCGGCGTAAAATTTCTGAAATCTCACCACTTTGTTCATCATCTTTATGTTTGGGATGTAGCAATACACGAACGGTGTCTCCATCGCAAGCAGTGTGTAAAAAATTATGCTCAATCGATACTGTTTCGTCACTATTGAAAATACGTACATTCCCAATACCCTTATGAGATATATGTATAATACCTTCAATATGTCTACTTGAATGTTTGTTACTGGTTATATCTTTATTTATTTTTTTGTTTTTATTAATTTTAGGCATTACTTTACTATTTTCACGCTGTTAGTATAGCACAAATAATGACTCTTGATTCATATAGTGCTTTATGGTACGATACCGCTATGTTAAAAATAAGACTACAAAGAGTAGGGCGCAAAAATGATTCGGCTTTCCGTGTTGTTTTGACAGATTCAAAAAATTCAACTAAAAGTGGTAAATTCAAAGAAATACTAGGATCTTATAATCTTAAAAGCGGTGAAGTTATCTTTAAAAAAGACCGCATTTCATATTGGATTAGTAATGGAGCTCAGACTTCTGCTACTGTACATAATTTCCTTGTTCATCAAAAAGTGGTGGAGGGTAAGAAAAAGAATGTTCTCTCAAAGAAATCTCCTACTAAAGCTCGTAAAGAACTTAAAAAGGCCTAAATTTAGTGAATTTAGTATTGCGGGTATAAATTAGCCTATGCTATAATAAAACCAGCAGGTCGTAGTCGATACACTGCGTTTCTTACGATTAATATAGATTATTTTATGGCAGATGATAAAGCATTCCTTGAATATGTTGTTAAAGCATTAGTTGATAATCCTGACGATGTCAAAATAGACCGGACAGTAGATGAGATGGGCGTACTCATTACTATGACCGTCAATAGTGCAGATATGGGTAAAATTATTGGCCGTCAAGGCAACACAGCCAAAGCTATTCGCACATTATTGCGAGTTATTGGTATGAAGAATAATGCTCGAGTTAATTTGAAAATCAATGAACCAGAAGGTGGTACTCACCACTCAGCACCTGCTTCTATGGATGCATCCGAAGCATCAAGAAGTGTAGATGCAGCATTAGAAGATTTAAAAGGAATATAATATTAAGAAAAAACCTCAGACTCGTCTGAGGTTTTTTCTTGTGCTATTATATGTTAATGAATTTCTATGTTGTGACTTTATTCCCCGAAATGTTTGATTCTTATTTAAAAGAATCTATTTTAGGGCGAGCTATAAAAGATAAAAAAATCAATGTTGTATTTATAAATCCTCGTGAATTTGTTTCTGGTAAATATAAGAAAATTTGGCCTGATGGTAATGTATCGCTTCAAGTAGACGAGCGCCCTTATGCTGGAGGTCCAGGTATGGTGATGATGGCTGAACCTATTATAAAAGCAGTTGAGTCAATTCTTAAAAAAATACAAAAGAAAAAAAATATAAAAATTTTAACGATAAACTTTATACCATCAGCTGAAAAATTTAATACAAAAATTGCAAAAAATATTTCTAAAAAATATACAGACGTTATTATGATCTGTGGACGTTATGAAGGTATCGATGCTCGTGTTGATAAAATATTAAAAACAAAGAAATATTCAATAGGGGATTATGTACTTACAGGGGGAGAAATCCCGGCTATGGTTTTTATAGATTCAATATCACGCCAGATAGAAGGCGTATTGGGGAACTTTGATTCTCGCGAAGAAGAACGTGCTTCTTCTAGCGAGGTTTATACTAGACCAGAAATTCTAAAATATAAAGGTAAAAATTATAAGGTTCCTAAGGTTCTACTTTCAGGTGATCATAAGAAAATAGATGACTGGAAGATGGGTTTGACAAAAAAGAAGTCATAGTATATGATAGTACCCAGTGAATATCGATTGAGTTACGGCAGATCAATCACTACTTAATAAACATAGGCCCCGTGTTTAAACAATACAACTGCCAATTTTAATAGAATCGAAACAGTACGGTTTGGTCACCGTGGTGTTTTTCATTTTTATATTTTAAATTATGAAAAAAACAGCAACTCGCGAAAAAAAGTATTTTGCACGTTACAAGAAACCTTTGGTCGAATTCCCAAATCTTATCGAAAATCAACTCATATCTTTTAATTGGTTGATTGAAAAAGGTTTAGCAGAAGTTTTCAAAGAATTCTCTCCTATAAATGATTATTCAGAGAAAAAGTTTCAATTAGACTTTGTTTCTTTCTCAATTGGTGAATCCAAATTTACTGAGGAATATACAAAAATTAATAAGCTGACTTATGAAGGTCAGCTTAAAGCTCGTGTAAAATTGTTAAACAAAAGTATAGGAACTTCAAAGGAGCAAGAGATTTTTATGGCAGATGTTCCTCTTATGACCAAACACGGTACTTTTATTATTAATGGTATTGAGAGAGTTATTGTTCCTCAGCTTACTAGATCTTTCGGTGTATTTTTTACCGAACAAGAATTAAAAGGCAAGCGTTATTTTGGTGCAAAAATTATACCAAGCCGTGGTGTATGGATTGAAATAGAATCAGACCCAGATGGTAGTATATACGTCCGAATAGATAAAAAACGTAAGTTTTCTATTGCATCACTTCTCAGGGTCCTCGGCCTCTCAACAGATGAATCTATTCTTAAAGCATTTGGTAAAAATGAAGAAGCTATAAAGATAATTAAAACGTGTTTTGAAAAAGATCCAGCTAAGACTGTTACAGATTCTTACATAGAAATATATAGACGTCTTCGAGATGGGGATCTTGCAACTGCTGATAATTCACGTGAATTTATAAATATATTACTCTCAAATGAGAGATATGATATTTCTCCAGTTGGACGATTCCGTTTTAATAAGCGTTTTGATAAAAGTATGGATGACAAAGAAATGGAACGCCGTACAATATCTGCTGATGACGTTGTTTCTATTATAAACAACATAATTGAATTAAATAATACTCCTCAAGCTAAAGCCGACGATATTGATCATTTAGGTCAAAGACGCGTTCGTTATGTTGGTGAAATGATGCAACAGAAATTCCGAATGGGTATGGCGCAAATTAAAAGAAATATTCAAGACCGTATGTCGACAATAGATATAGGGACGACATTACCTATTGCTATTATAAATCAACGACCACTTCAAGCTCGTATAAAAGAATTTTTCACTGCAAACCAGCTTTCTCAATTTATGAACCAAGAAAATGTGATGGCAGAAGTAGAGCACCTAAGAACTTTTTCAGCACTTGGTCCTGGAGGCTTAACTCGCGAACGTGCAGGTCTTGAAGTTCGTGACGTTCACACTTCCCACTATGGCCGTATTTGTCCTATCCACACACCTGAAGGTCCGAACATTGGTTTGATTTTACACCTTTCTACATACGCAAAAATCAACGAGTTTGGCATCATTGAAACTCCATATGTAAAAGTAAAAAATGGAAAAATTACTAATGAAGTTGTTTATTTAAACGCACTTGAGGAAGAGAAATATAATATTGCTCATGCTGGTATTGATTATGATGAAAAGGGTAATATTATAGAGGATAAAGTAGAAGCTCGTGTTAAAACAAAACCAGGAATGGTTTTAAAGACGGAGATAGATTATATCGACGTTGCAACAAATCAAGCTTTTTCTGTCGCTACTTCTATGATTCCTTTCCTAGAACACGATGATGCTCACCGAACACTCATGGGAAGTAATATGCAGAAACAAGCATTGCCTTGTATTATCCCTGAAGCACCACTTGTTGCCACTGGTATGGAAGAGCTTGCTTCTCGTGATTCAGGTAGACTCATTGTTTCCGAAGTCTCTGGTGTAGTTTCTTATGTAGATGGTAAAAAAATAACAGTCACTGACGATAAAAACAAAGAGCACACATATCCTTTAATCAGTTTCTCTCGTACAAATAATTTCTCAATATTCCATCAACGTCCTAGTGTTTCTCCAGGAGAACATGTGAAAAAAGGTCAAGTTCTTGCTGATACTAGTACAACTGATCGAGGACAAATTGCCCTTGGACAAAATGCATTAGTTGCATTTATGTCTTGGGGTGGTGCTAACTACGAAGATGCGATAATACTATCAGAAAAGTTGGTTAAGCAGAGTAAATTCACAAGTATTTATGTTACAGAATTTATTTGTAATGTCCGTGACACAAAACTAGGTCCTGAAATTACCACACGAGATATACCAAACGTCGGTGAAAATAAATTAAAAGATTTAGATGAGGACGGTATTATCGTTATAGGAGCAGAAGTTCGAGAGAATGATATATTAGTTGGTAAAATTACACCAAAAGGTGAAACAGAATTAACTCCAGAGGAAAGACTTCTTCGTTCTATTTTTACAGAAAAAGCACGAGATGTGAAGGATACTTCACTTCGCCTAGAACATGGTAAACGTGGACGAGTCGTAGGTGTGAAAATATTCTCACGTGACCAAGGTCATAACCTCGAATCAGGCATTATTAAAAAGATTGTTGTGGAAATAGCACAAATTAGAAATATTTCAGTTGGTGACAAATTAGCTGGACGACACGGCAACAAAGGTGTTATATCTGTTATTTTACCAGAAGAAGAAATGCCATTTATGGCTGATGGTACAGCTATAGATATCATTCTTACTCCGCTTGGAGTGCCTTCTCGTATGAACTTGGGACAGATTCTTGAAATGCATTTAGGTTACGCAGCAAATACTCTTGGTTATCAAGCTATAGTTCCTCCATTCTCATCAGCTACAGTACCAGAAATAAAAGCAGAACTTGTAAAAGCTGGTTTATCAGAAAATGGAAAAGTCACTTTGTATGATGGACGAACAGGAGATGCTTTTGATCAGGATATCGCGATAGGTTATATGTATATGTTGAAACTACACCATATGGTGGAAGATAAGCTACATATGCGTTCTATAGGACCGTACTCACTTATTACTCAGCAACCACTTGGCGGTAAGGCTCAAGGTGGAGGACAACGTTTCGGAGAAATGGAAGTCTGGGCACTTGAAGGTCACGGTGCAGCCTATACACTTCGTGAAATGCTTACTATAAAGTCTGATGATATTATCGGTCGTTCACAGACATTTGATGCCATTATTAAAGGTCAACCAATACCTCCTCCAAATATTCCTGCTTCGTTTAATGTTCTATTGAATTATCTCAGAGGTCTTGCTCTTGATGTCGATCTTAAAAAGTCTAAGTAATAATAATATATATAAAAATATGAAAACAATTGATACAACAGATTTTGATTCAATCACACTCAAGCTCGCATCACCTGATCGTATTAAAGAATGGTCATACGGTGAAGTAACTAAACCAGAAACTATTAACTATCGTACTGGACGTAGTGAACGCAATGGTCTTTTCGATGAACGTATTTTCGGTCCGGAAAAAGATTATGAATGTTACTGTGGAAAATATAGACGTATTCGTTATAAGGATATAATTTGTGAAAAATGTGGAGTTGAAGTTACTCGTTCTATAGTGCGACGTGATCGTATGGGACACATAGAGTTAGCCAGTCCAGTTGCTCATATTTGGTTCCTACGTGGAGTTCCTTCTAGAATGTCTATTCTTTTAAATATTCCAGTTAATGATCTTGAAAAAGTCATTTACTTTGCTGGTTATATTATTACAAATGTTCACGAAGAAGAAAAAGAAACAATCATCAAAAATCTTGAAAGTGAATTCAAGGCAAAAGTAAAATCGGCTTCTGATGAAGAATCAAAAGAAAAATTAAAAGAATTACTATCTAATACAAAAAAAGAAATAAATGACATTGTTCCTGGTAAGGTTCTTAATGAAATTTCTTATCATCACTATGGTATAAAATACGGTAGTTGTTTTGAAGCCAGTATTGGTGCTGAATCAATATTTAATCTTTTCAAAAATTTAGATCTTGAGAAAATAAAAGCTGAAACTTTAGCTATGCTTCCAAAAGCAAGCAGTATAGATAAAGAAAAATTACAAAAAAGAATGTCTTTAATACGTTCTATGGTTCATTCAGGTATTCGTCCAGAATGGATGTTTTTAACAGTGATACCAGTTATCCCTCCTGCACTTCGTCCGATGGTAGCGCTTGATGGTGGTCGTCATGCGACAAGTGATCTAAATGATTTGTATCGCCGAGTTATTAATCGTAATAATCGTTTAAAGAAACTTAAAGAGATTGGGGCACCAGATGTTATCCTACGTAATGAAAAGCGTATTTTACAAGAAGCTGTAGATGCTTTAATAGATAATTCTATTGCTAAACAAAATGATTCTCAGGCTATATCTGCATCACAGAAACGTGCTTTGAAATCACTTTCAGATAATCTAAAATCAAAACAAGGTTTATTCCGTCAAAATCTGCTCGGTAAACGTGTGGATTATTCTGGTCGTTCAGTAATTGTTGTTGGTCCTGACCTTAAATTAAATCAATGTGGTTTACCTAAACATATGGCACTTGAATTGTTTCGACCATTTGTTATTTCAAAGATTCTTGAAACAGAATTAGCTTTCAATATACGTGGAGCCAATCGTTTAATCGAAGAGGGTATTCCAGAAGTTTGGGCAATACTTGAAGAAGTAATTCGTGGTAAATATGTTTTACTTAACCGTGCTCCAACACTTCACAGACTTGGTATACAAGCATTTAATCCTATACTGATCGAAGGCAATGCTATTCAAGTTCATCCTCTAGTTTGTACTGGATTCAACGCTGACTTTGATGGTGACCAAATGGCTGTTTATGTACCGCTTGGAGAAGATGCACAAGCAGAAGCTCGTGACTATATTGCCTCAAATAAAAACCTTCTTAAACCTCAAGATGGTGCCCCAATTGTTATGCCTAAGATGGATATGATTTTAGGTTGTTATTGGATGACAAAGTCTATTGATGGAGAAAAGGGTGAAGGACTATCTTTCTCAAATCCAAATCAAGCTATTACTGCTTTTGATCTAGGTGCGATTACTTTTCGCGCAAAGATTAAAGTTTTAGGTAGTGCTAAAGCTAGATACAATATATTTGGAGGTAAGCCTTTTGAGACAACTGTTGGAAGATTATTCTTTAACAGTATTTTCCCAGATAATTTCCCATTTATGAACGAAGAGATTACTATTAAAAGAATGTCACTTCTTGTTGATGAATTAATAATGCACTACGGTATAGATGCAACTCCACAAGTTCTAGATAAAATTAAAGGATTTGGTTATCTTTATGCAACTTACTCAGGCGTTACTTGGGGTATTGATAATGTTAGAGTACCAGAAGGTAAGTCAGCTATAGTAGCAAAATCTAGAAAAGAGGAAGAACAAGTCAGAGGACAATTTGATGAAGGTCTTTTGTCAGAAGATGAGCAGTATCAAAAAGTTATTGAAATTTGGGAACATGCTAAAAAGGAAATCGAAAAAATAATCCCAGAAACCCTAGATCGAAAAGGTTCAACTTATGATCTTATTACTTCAGGAGCTAGAGGTAATATGGGGTCTCTTGTTCAGATGTGTGGTATGAAAGGTTTGATTGTGAATACTTCCGGAGCAACTCTAGATTTCCCAATCATTCCATCATATATAGAGGGTCTTTCTCCTCTTGAATACTTTATAACTACACACGGTTCTCGTAAAGGAGCTGCGGATACGGCTCTAAACACAGCTAAAGCAGGTTATCTAACACGCCGTCTCGTGGATGTAGCACAAGATGTTGTTGTAACAGAAGAAGACTGTGGTACAAAAAATGGTAAAAAAATAACAGCGGTTGATGGAAACTTTGTAAAATATATTCACGGACGAGTTCTCCTTTCTGATATTAAAGACAAAGATGGTAAAGTTGTATTCAAAAAAGGTGCGCTAATAAAGAAAGAAGATGCCAGGGAACTTGAAAGTATGGGTATTACTGAAGCTTATGCTCGCACACCATTATCTTGCGAAACTACTCACGGTATATGCCGTATGTGTTACGGATTAGATTTAGGACGTAATTGTATGATTGAACTAGGTCAAGCTGTTGGTATTATCGCAGCTCAAGCTATCGGTGAACCAGGTACTCAGCTTACTCTTCGTACTTTCCATGCTGGAGGTGTGGCTACTGTTGATATTACAACAGGTCTACCTCGTGTTGAAGAAATCTTTGAACGACGTATTCCTAAAAATCCAGCAATAATATCAACTACTTCAGGCGAAGTTATAGATATTGTTGATAATGGTAAAGAAAAAATTATTAAAGTCCTTTCTGATATAAATGCTGAAAATAAATCTACAGAAAAAGGTAAAAAGACTAATGAGATAGAGTATACTGTAGCATTCCGTCGCCAACCAATTGTGAAGATAGGTAGTAAAATTAAGAAAGGCGACTTGCTAACAGATGGTTCTGCGAATATAAACGATATTGTTAAATATGGAGGTAAAGATGTTGCAGAAGAATATATCGTAGATGAAATCAATAAGGTTTACGATTTACAGAGTGCTTCTATATCGCGTAAACACATAGAAATCATTATTCGCCAGATGTTCTCTCGTAAAAAGATTAAAGATGCAGGAGATACAACCTTTTCACCAGGTGAAATAGTTGAGGCAATTGAATTAATCGAAGAGAATGACCGTGTTGAAAAAGAAAGTAATGGTAAAAAAGCAGAAGCTACAACCGTCGTCCTTGGTATTACGGAAGTTTCTCTTACTACAAAGAGCTGGTTATCAGCTGCTTCTTTCCAGAATACGAATCGTGTACTTATAAATAATGCTGTTCGTGGAGGAGTGGATAATCTACGTGGTCTTAAAGAAAATGTGATTATAGGTAATCTTATACCAGCTGGTACAGGTTTTGGAGTAGAACGTACAAGAAAAAATAAAGAAGATACATTAGGTCAAGAATCTTCATCGTTATAAAATTAACGCAGGGGGAATAAATATGAACTCACCTGTTGAAAAAATAAAAGAAAGACTTTCTATCGTTGATGTTATTTCGTCATATATACCTGTAATACAAGCAGGTAAAAATTATAAAGCGAAATGCCCATTTCACAACGAGAAAACGCCGTCATTTTTTATTTCTCCAGAGAGAGGTAGTTATTATTGCTTTGGTTGTGGTGCGAAAGGTGATATTTTTTCATTCGTTGAACATTTTGAAGGAACAGATTTTTTAGGATCATTGAAAATTTTGGCAGATAGAGCTGGTGTTGTTATAGATACAAAGTATAAAAAATCAGAACATTCTAGAGAAGAGCACTTGTATGAAATTATGGAAGAAGCTACGAATTTTTTTGAAGCTAAATTTGACAACCAACCAGAAGCTAGGAGTTATTTACGTGACCGTGGCTTGTCTGATGCAACAATCAAATCTTTCCGCATTGGTTATGCTCCATCAACTTGGCGTTCAGTTTCGGACCATCTAATCAATAAAGGGTTTAAAAAAGAAGATATAGAAACGGTAGGTTTAATTAAAAAAAGTGAAAATGGTTTCTACGACCGGTTCCGTGGACGTATTATCTTTCCGATTAGTGACTCAAGTGGAAGAATAATTGCTTTTTCAGGTAGAATTTTTGCATTATCTAATGATGTCTCTAAAAAAGAATCTTCAATCGAAGAAGCAAAATATCTGAATAGTCCAGATACTCCTTTGTTTAACAAATCTAAGGTGTTATATGGTATAGATAAGGCAAAATTATCTATACGTTCCCGTGGGTATAGTATTGTTGTAGAAGGGCAGATGGATCTAATCTTGTCTCATCAAGCATTATTTACTAATACTGTGGCAGTCTCTGGTACTGCATTGGCAGATAATGTTAATGATACAAATGAATCAAAAATTAACAATCTAGGATTAATTCGCCGTCTCTCATCAAATGTTATATTTGCATTTGATGGTGATGAAGCAGGAATTCGGGCAGCTAGTAGATCTGCTGTTATTGCATTGTCTTTAGATATGCAAGTAAAAATTGCTGTTTTACCAACAGGGCAAGACCCAGCAGACATCATCAAAAAAAATCCTGATTCTTGGAAGGAAATTATAAAAAATTCAGTAAATATTGTAAGTTTTCATATAGATAAAATTTGTAATAGTACTAGTGATACTAGAATTCGAGGTAAAAAGATTAGAGAAATAGTATTTCCATTTTTATCAATGATAAAAAGTTCTATTGAAAGATCGGCCTACATAACTGAAATAAATAATAAAACGGGTATATCTGAAAAAGCAATAATTGAAGATTTTGAAATATACGAACGCACAGCCAAGATAGATAGTAAAGAAGCTGTCTTTGAAAATGAAAATAGTCCAAACAAGCAATCCCGCAGAGAATTATTAGAAAAAAGACTTTTTGGTATAATTTTTTGGAATAACGATAACAAGCAAATAAAAGAGGTAGATGAATTTTGTAATTCTTTCAAAGAAAATATAGGTGTTCAAACATTCGATAAAATGCTGCATTCTTATGAACCTTTCTCTGATACTCTCGCAATTGAAGCAGAAATGTGGTATGGTAGCAACACCGACGAGTTATCTCGTGATATTAAAGAAATAGTTTTAAACTTAGAGGAAGAAATTTTAAACGAAAACAAGGCATCACTTCAACCTCTAGATACAAAAGAAAAACTTACGCAGTTTAATAATATATTAAAACGTATAGAAGAAATTAAAAAAAGTCGTTCATATTAATAATATCAAAATCTATGATTAAAAAAACGAAAACTAAATCAAAAAAGAAAGTTGCAAAGAAAACTACAAAAAAAGTTTCTAAAAAAGCTGTACTAAAACATAAGTCTATCAAAAAACCAATCACAAAAAAGAAAACAAAAGTAAACAATAAGACAAAAAAACCAAGCAAAATAAGCAAGATCAAAAAACCAAGCAAAATTTTAAAAAGTACTAAATTAACAACAGCTCAGAACAAAGCACTAGAACTAGAGCAAAAATCAACTCTTTTAATCGAAAAAGGTAAAAAACGTGGCTTTGTTACTTATGATGAGATAATCAAAGTTTTTCCTGATATTGAGAATAATATTATTTTTCTAGATGAACTTTACGATAAATTATCGACATCTGGGATTGATGTTTTGGAAGGAGGTAATTTACTTGATATTGATGGTGATATAGAAAAACAAGTATTAAAATACAGCAAGGATGCTCATAACTATGATTCTATACAAATCTATTTGAAGGAGATAGGTCAGTATCCATTGATAAGTGCAAATGAAGAAAAAGATCTCGCACGTCGGATAGAGAAAGGTGATATGGAAGCCAAGAATTTACTTGCTAGAGCAAACCTTAGACTAGTAGTTTCTATTGCAAAGAAATATGTTGGGCGTAGTTCTGACCTTACTTTGCTTGATCTGATTCAAGAGGGTAACTTGGGTTTATTTAAAGCTGTAGAGAAATTTGATTGGACCAAAGGTTATAAATTCTCTACTTATGCTACTTGGTGGATACGTCAATCCATAACTCGTGCCCTCGCTGATCAATCTCGTACTATACGTATACCAGTGCATATGGTAGAAACTATTTCTAAATACAAACAAGTTGTTCGCCGATTATCTCAAGATTTAGGTCGCGAACCACTTGTCGAAGAAATTGCTACAGAAATGAATTTGGAGGTTGAAAAAATACACATCATAGAGCAAATTAACCAAGAGACTGTCTCTCTAGAACAACCAATAGGTGATGATGATGAGAAATCTACAAGAGGAGAGTTTATTGCGGATGATAAAATACTTCGACCTGACCAAGATGCTTCTCGTAGAATATTGTCTGATCAAATAAAAGAAGTTCTAGACACTTTAACTCCCAAAGAACGTAAAATTCTTGAACTACGCTATGGATTAAATGATGGCATTCAACATACGTTAGAAGAAGTGGGGGCTGAATTTTCTGTGACACGTGAACGTATACGTCAGATTGAAGCCAAGGTTCATGAAAAGCTTCGTAACAATGAAAAGATAGCTAGACTAAAAAATTATTTTGATTAAATAAAAAGACTAGGTATACCTAGTCTTTTTATTTATAGTATTGTTTACAGTTGATTGGATATTGAATTTTGTTCAGGGTTTAGTAATCCAAACAGAAGGTCGCCATATTTCCAGAAGGCATCATTGCCTTTAAGTTTAGCAACACATTCAGCAGCTACAAGCTCTTCAAATGAGTGTTGATGGATAGGGAAGTGACGATATATCCAACGAACATTATTATTAGACTCATCAACTATTTGTTTTAATATTGGGTGAAATTGCTTACAATAAGGACATTCGAAATCAGCATATTCAATTATTGTGACAGGAGCATTGGGGTTGCCGTATATATGGTCGCTTGCTGTTGGGGGTGGTACATTGCCGGTGTAGGCTTTAGTTACTTTACCTATAAGGGCATCATTGACTATTTTCTTTACATTATCGTAAGATTCAGCTCCTAAGATTTCTGTTTTGACATCATTTATACCTATAACAACACTGTATGGTGTGCCACGTTGAGATACATTTACCATTGCTTTATCAACGCTATCGTTAATACTATTATTCAAAGCAGTAGTATCTGTAGATTTTATACAAGCATCAAGGTCTGCTTTAGATACACCAACCTGTTCGGATAGAGTTTTAGGAGCTGGTTTCACATTGCTAGTTTTTGTTAATATAATCCCTACCATAATCAGAAATCCTGCGACAATAATTGCAGAGGCAGTAGATATCTGTTGTTTTGGTTTTGTATCATTATCCATAGGGGATATTGTACCACATTTTTATATCAAATTGCACAATTTTTTTATGTGGTATAATAGTATATTGGTTATAATAATCAATCGAACCATTAGTTTTATATATTGATAATATACGGTTTTTGTGTTAATATAACGTTTATCCATGGATTCTTTCTACACAATAGTGTTTTATTCATTAGCTTTTTGTTCGACCTACGTCCAGGTCTTTTTTTTAGTGACTTTTTTTGAAAAAAGACGTTCTATCGTAAAACATCCTCACGTACTTGAATTAAAAAATTATCCAACAGTTACCGTCGCTGTTCCTTGTTATAACGAAGAAAGAACTGTAAGAAAAACCATTGAATCACTCCAGGCTCTTGATTACCCAAAAGATAAATTATCTATCTTTTTAATTGATGATGGTAGTACTGACACAACATGGGAAGTTTTTAAAAAGTTCGAAAACACCAATGGTATTTCTATTTTTAAAAAGGAGAACGGAGGTAAACATACTGCATTAAATCTAGCACTTTCAAAATGTAATACTGAATTTTTCGGATGCTTAGATTCTGATTCATTGGTACATCCTCAAGCACTTAAACGTATAATCAATATGTTTGAGGGTGATCCAAAAGCTATGTCTATAGTTCCATCGATAATTGTACTTGACCCAAAGAATATTATTCAAAATGCTCAGAAAGCAGAATATGAAATGGCTATTTATATAAAGAAAATGCTTGGTTTTATGGGTGGTATACATGTGACACCAGGACCATTTTCAATATTTCGTAAAAAAGTTTTTGATGATTTGGGTGAGTATCGTAAGGCACATAATACCGAAGATCAAGAAATTGCATTTCGTATGCAGGAGAATGGTTATAAGATTGATCATTGTAACGATGCTTATGTTTACACGATTACACCAAGTTCGATTTTCAAGTTGTATAAACAACGTCTAAGGTGGGTTTATGGGTCTATAAATAATATGATAGATTATAGAAGATTATTATTTAGGAAAAAATATGGGACAGTTGCATTTTTTACAATACCAGCTGGGATTATATCTATTGTATCTGTAGTTTTCGTTTTTTTTATGCTTATATATAATATTGGTAAATTTGTATATACTAAGTTTACTCAAATTAGTACTGTAGGTCTTTCAAATTACCATAATTTAAATTTCGATTGGTTTTTCTTTGATACTAAAACTGTATTTTTCTTTTCTATTATCCTATATATATTACTTGTTACATCGGTTATTATAGGTCGTAGAATGGCAAATGAAAAAAGAGCAATTTCAATATCTGTTGTTTATTTTATTGTTATATATAGTGTACTTGCTCCATTATGGGTTCTTAAAGCTATATTTAACTCTTTTATTTCTAAGGAATCAAGTTGGACCCTAGAACGTATTCCGTCAAAAACATAATATGCAACCACCTTCAACAAATTACAAGAAAATTATTCTTACGCTATTAATTACGCTAACTCTTTTTGGTATTGCTTTTGGAACATCGTATTATTTTGATACAAGAAAAATCAATCAACTTCATACTGTCGAGGACAAAATTTCTATTGATTTGCTTTCATCAGAAACTCAGTTTTCACTTCTTCAGGAATTATCCTGCAAAGATATATCGACATCAGTGTTATCTTCTGAGTTAAATTCCTTAGCAGATAAAATAACATATAGTGAGAATAATATCGGAAATGATAATGTTAATGTTATAAATCTTAAGAAAGCATACTCACTTCTCGAGATTAAAGACTACTTATTAATGAAACAAATTACTACACGCTGCGGCCAAAAACCAATTTTTGTTCTATATTTTTACAATAATGATAGTTGTGCAGATTGTACGAAACAAGGATATGTACTTACAAGTCTTCGTGAATCATATCCTAACCTAAGAGTATATTCATTCGACTATAATTTAGACCTATCTGCTATAAAAGCTATGATATCTATATATAAAGTACCAAACGAATTACCAGCTCTAGTTATAAATGGTAAGGTTTACTCAGGATTTCAAAGTATTGAAGCTGTGGAGAAAACATTTCCACAATTACAAACAATAAAGAAAAAGGTTGTGCCTAAGAGCACATCTTCTTCTACAACAACATCAACTACAACGGATAGTAAGTCAACAAACTCAACTAACTAAAAACTAATGAATTATAAAATATTCATTTTACTTAGAACAATTATTATAATTTGAGTTAAACTCCTGGAGCCGCTTCTCAGACTTGAACTGAGGACCTTCGCTTTACAAAAGCGTTGCTCTACCAACTGAGCTAAAGCGGCGTGTTTTCTTCGTGTTCTTCCTGAACCTTTTCTTTAATTCTCTTTATCTTTGCCTGTGATTCTAGAACTGCTCTACGCAAGAATGTAGGCTTTTTAACTGTTTCTGTAGACTCAGATTTCTTCTTAAAGTAATTATGAGCCTTTGGCCAATTAGTTGAAAACCATTTTTTAATTCTTGTGATAAATATAAACCAATACTTAACTACCACTAGCACTATGCTTTGCACAATATGCTTAGTAATATATAGCATATTTTTCTCAATATGTCTAAATGAAATATTGGGAATATTATTAACACTATTTTCTTGTATACTAGCACGCATTGTTCTTATTTCCCATGCTTTATACATAAGCATACCGAATGCTACAGTAATCGCTATAAAGAAAATAATAATGGTTGTAATCATATATTAGCCTATAGATTCACGTATGAAGTGTACCAAAGTTGCTTTTGATTGTGCAAGTAGTTCTCCAACTGTTATATCACTATTTTTTATAAATGGTTGATCTACTAGAGTCTGTTCTTTAAAATAAGTCGAAATTTTTCCTTCAAGTATCTTTTTCTTTATTTCCTCTGGTTTATCTGAACTAGCAACTTCTTTTTCAAAAACTTCAATTACCTTCGATTTGTCATCAGAGCTAATATCGCTACTAGTTATAAATGAAGGTTTCATAGCAGCTATATGCATAGCTATATCTTTTGCTAGATCAGGTGTACCAGCAGATAATGATACCACTACAGCACTTTTACCACCATGAACATAAGATCCTACAACAGGGCCAGTCAGTTCTTCTATATGGCCAAGCTCTATTTTTTCTCCTACCTTTTGAATTACAAGATTTATAATATCTCCAGATTTTTCTTTCATTGATTCAATCCCTTCTTCTAATGCAATCTTAGCAAGTTCATTTGTAAGCTTTATAAAATCTTCATTTTTTGCTACGAAATCAGTTTCTGAATGAAGTGTGAGTAATAAAGCTTTATTGTTGTCTTCTAAAACGACGACAATACCATCTTTAGCATCACGATCTGCTTTTTTCATAGCGATAGCACCCGATTTCTTTTTCAAGATTATCAATGCTTTTTCCATATCACCTGAAGCCTCTTCTAATGCATTTCTACATTGCATTATTGATACACCAGTAGCATCTCTTAATTTTTTAACTAATTCAGCAGTAATTTGTATAGACATAATTTTATTTAATATTATTTTTTATCTCCAATTGAACCTTTGTTATAAGCATCTTTAATCGATTGCAAGAAGAATTCAATACTTGATATAGAAGCATCATTTGCGATTATTGGATATTCAACCTGTTTTAAATTACAATCAGTATTCAACAATGCGATAACAGGAATTTTCATTTTGTGTGCCTCGGTACAAGCGATATGTTCTTTTTTGGGATCAATAACAAACATAACATCAGGGACACGTGTTAATCCTGATAGACCTTGAAAATTCTTGGTCATATCTTCTACTTCTCGATCTATTAATAAACGTTCCTTTTTTGTATATTTATCAAGATTGCCTTTTTCTTTTTGTTCTCGGAATTCTAATAGTTTAGCTATACGTTTCTTGATTTCAGAAAAATTAGTTAATGATCCACCAACCCATCTTTCTGCCACGTAAGGCATATTTAATGATAAGGCTGTTTCAATGATTTGCTGTTTTGCTTCAGCTTTTGTTCCTACGAACAAAATAATCTTACCACTACTCGCATATTTTTTAACAGCTTCTAGCGCATTCTCAAAAAGATCATATCCTTTTTCTATATTAATTATATCAACGCCATTTTTAGTTGCGAAAATATACGGAACTACTGATGGGTGACGACGACTTTTAGAATAGCCATAGTGTGCACCCACTTCGAACATTTTTTCTATGATTGTGTTTTGTGTACTCATATATGTGGTTAATTAATTTATAAACGATCCGTTTTTTAGCATTCCAGCTTGTTTACAAGGTGATTTTATCATTTAATAAAATAAAAAATCCCTCACGGAACGTATGGCTATAATACCAGAAAAAACATTGTTTTGCAAGTAATATTTTTTGACCTGGAAGGTTATTTAGGGTAGTATATGCAATATGCCTATATCTATGAAACAATCGCAACTATTCACAAAAACAAAGAAAGAATCACCTTCAGACGAGGTATCTCTAAATGCCGAGCTTCTTATAAAAGCAGGTTATATAGAAAAAGAGATGTCAGGTGTTTATTCTTATTTACCTCTTGGTTTAAGAGTTTTAAATAAAATTGAAAACATAATACGTCAAGAGATGAATTCTATTGGTGGCCAGGAGGTCTTAATGTCATCTCTTCAAGAGAGTTCTACTTGGGAACCTACAAATCAATGGAGTGATGATCAGGTGGATGTTTGGTTTAAAACTAAATTAAAAAATAACACAGAGTTAGGATTAGCTGTAACTCATGAGGCAGCAATGACAAAAATGTTAAAAGATTTTGTGCAATCATATCGAGATTTGCCGATTTATGTTTATCAATTCCAAACCAAGTTTCGTAATGAAGTTAGAGCAAAAAGCGGTATTATGCGCACTCGTGAGTTTGTTATGAAAGATTTATATTCTTTTTCTAAAGATGAAGCAGAACATACTGAGTTTTATGAAAAAGCAAAAGAAGCATATAAAAATATTTTTAAACGTGTTGGTATAGGACATATTACTTATCTAACTTTCGCCTCAGGTGGAATGTTCTCAAAGTTTTCCCATGAATTTCAAACTATCACAGGCGCAGGTGAAGATGTTATTTATATCGATGAGAACAAAGGAATTGCTATAAATAAAGAAGTTTATACTGATGAAGTTATCAATGATCTAGAACTATCAAAAGATGAACTTGTTGAGAAAAGAGCTGTAGAAGTAGGAAACATTTTTACTTTAGCTACGCGTTTCTCTGATGCTCTAAATTTAAAATACAAAACTGAAAACGGAGATGATAAGTCAGTATTTATGGGTAGTTATGGTATAGGTCCTGGAAGACTTATGGGTACTATTGTGGAAGTACTTTCAGACGGTAAAGGTATTATTTGGCCAGAATCTATAGCACCTTTCAAAGTGCATTTACTTGTTTTAGGTGAAGATGATAATACACATAAAGAAGCAAATGATATTTATAATATCCTGATTGAAAATAATATAGAAGTTCTTTTTGACGATAGACATGATGTGAATGCCGGAGAGAAATTTGCTGATGCAGATCTGATAGGCATTCCTTACCGTGTTGTTGTTTCGAAAAGGAGTCTTTCCGATGGAGGATACGAGATAAAAAAACGAATAGAAGAAGGTGGTAGAATTGTAAATAAAGAAGATTTAATTAATGAATTCAAAAATGTTTAAAAAATTTTATAAAATGTTTTCTAATGATATTGGTATTGACCTAGGAACTGCAAACACCCTAGTGTATTTAAAGGGTCACGGTATCGTTATAAATGAACCATCTGTTGTAGTAGTTAATCAAAAGACAGGTCAGATTGTAGCTGTTGGAGCAGAAGCAAAAGTTATGTTAGGAAGAACACCTGGACATATAAGAGCAGTCAAACCTGTAGTAGATGGTGTAATATCAGATTTTGAAGTTACAGAAGAAATGCTTTCTTATCTTATAAGTAAAGCAGAGAAAATGTCAAAGAAATTTATTCGCCCAAGAGTTTTAGTGGGTGTACCGACAGGTATTACAAATGTTGAGATTCGAGCAGTTGAAGATGCCGCTAAAAGTGCTGGTGCACGAGAAGTTCATATTATAGAAGAACCAATGTCTGCTGCAGTTGGTATACGTTTACCCGTTAAAGAAGCTTTAGGTTCTGTTATTGTTGATATTGGAGGAGGAACAACAGATGTTGCTGTTATATCATTGTCTGGAGTAGTTCGTTCAAAAAATCTTAAAATTGCCGGTGACCTGCTCAATTCAAATATTGTGAATTATATGAGAGATGAATTTAAGTTACTTATAGGAGAAAGAACTGCTGAAAATGTGAAAATCGCAATAGCTTCTGTTATTGCTGTAGAGCCTATGGAAGCAGAAGTT
>JAGWLB010000003.1 GCA_028865035.1 Patescibacteria group bacterium
ACTCCATAAAATCTCATCAGAGACATAATCAAAACAAATATTTTGATTATGGTAATAATTTTTTAGTATAAACATATATTATCGTTTTAAGTGAGTGTTTGGATTTTATAAAATGATATACCTAAATTTAAAGATGGTCAATAACATAATTAGGCATCTTTAAATTTGCATAAGAGTATTATTTGTAAGTACTACTATCCTAAGTAGTTATATTAGTATTTTTACTTTCTTTATTTTTCCTACGTCGTATTAGTATAAACAGTAGTAGAAGTAGGATAAGTAGCAAAATCCAGAGTAGGGAATTAGGTATTCCTATTATACTACCTGCTGATGCTCCTAATAAATTTTGATTATTATTTAATTTATTACCAACTGAAGTTGAGCTTGTTTTCACATTATTATCTGAGCCTGTGCTTAACGGATTAATCTCCGCTCCCAATACTTGTCCTGCATTGTTGATAGTATTACCGTTACCTATATTTGTGTTTTGCGCTAATAATAATGGGGGTACAGTAAATTTATGTTCGTAGCTTACAGTTGCAGGAGATGCGTGGGATACTACTCGGTATACATAAGTTTGCCCAGGTATTAGCCCTGTAAGTAGAACAGAATGATTTGTAACTTTATTACTATCTTCTACTGATCCATAAGGATATCCAAGGTTAGGGAATATACTTAAATCTAAGTTGTAGGGCCCTGGTGATATACCATATATAACTTGGCTTGTGGAAAGCTTGTTTGTATTCCAAGTTATTGTGGCAGTACCAGAAGAATTCACATCCACAATATTTGTAGCTTGTTCGTTATATATAACTAGAGTTATAGCACTACCTCCATGCGAGCCGGAGATACTTCCACCACTTCCACCACCACTACCTCCACTTATAACGGTATCGCCACAATGCAAACTCCCTCCTTGAAAGCCAACACACAAGTCGAATCCTAAGGTTTTGTTCTGTAAACTATCTCCAGCACTATTATCAAAAGTCACATTAAATGTGTAATTTGTGCTAGCGTTATTCGCAAGTGAGGAAAGCGATACCTCTCCAGAACGAAGGAATGATCCTAGGGTATTAGTATATTTTGTATTAGCACCTTCTTTGATAGTAAGATTAAGTTTGTCTCCTAGACCACTAGTATCAACAGCATTTGTAGATTCAACTATTATGTTCTGAGATGATCCAGAATTGTTCGTGACTGTAACATTACCAGTAACTTCAGATCCAGGTGCAAAGTTTATAGCACTGAAAAGGGGATTCGGGTTAAAAATTACAGAAAGAGGGTTAACATTAATAGCAAATGCAGATTGTGCAAAACTACCAATCATAAAGATTGTAAAAATTGAGGTTATTAATATTTTTGTAAATTTATTCATACAATTTATTTATTTGTAGTAGATCCATCTGCAACTACAGGAGGTGTGTCTACTACTGGTATTTCCGCTAGGGGTTGCTCTGGTGTTACTATTTCTTGAGCAGGGGGAACTTCTGTAGGATTTGTGGCTGGTTCTGTTTCTGTTGTCTTCTGTTCGTCTACTGTGGTATTGGAAGTTTGTTCTATGTTGTTTGATTGATTATCAGTTACTTTTGTATCTATAGTAGTCTCATTTGTGACAGCCGAAGTATTGTCACTGGTTGGATTGCTTTCTGTAGTTTTGTCTGGGGTTTGTGTTAATACTGGTTCTGGTGTTGCTGTATCACTGTTTATTTCATTTGGTTTTCCTGGGGTTGGTATAGGATCTACCCAAGCACCTATACCATCTGGAATACGTGCATATGATTTATTCTCTGGTACTGGACTTGTACAACCTTTACCTGTTCCACTACCCGTTTCATTATTTGTACTAGATTCTGTAGGTTTTAAATTACAATAATCTGAAGTTGTAGTATAGGAGTGTGAATCAATTAATTTATCATTATTATCGAAAAGTCTAACACTATCACCAGAGTTATTATTAAATAATGCTTTATTCATATAAACTACAAGGAAACCCTTAGGATCAATTGTTTGTGAAGATAGTCCAGTATGTGCAGTGTCAATCATAATAGTATGATTAGAAGTGTCTAGAGAGTCTCTTATATACCAACCAGTAAGATCTACTGCTTTGTTTCCATTATTATATAATTCAACCCATTCTCCTTTCGGCATATTATCAGAGTCAGAACCAAAATCGTATCCGTATTTAATACCGTCTGGATTTGGTAAAAATTCATTCAACACTACCCCAGAAGATACAGGTACGACTACCCAGTGACCAGAGTTAATTGTCCCATTTATTTGCTCAATATTACTAAACCCTGTAGTTGATAATAAATCTTTCTGCCAACCCTTGAAAGTAAATTTAAAGTTACAAGATTTATCCTGTAAAGTATCGTCCACTCCACTAGGTAATGTTATGACAAAGCTCCACACTGGAGAACTAGAATAAGCTTGTGGCGTGGTTTCAAAACTAGAAAGGGAACCATTGTATACTGATGTATTATCCATACTAGCATCTAGGCTTAGAGCATTACATAAGTCTGTGTCGCCAGTCATATCTGTGACTCCTGATGTGTATTGGAAATCCAGACTTCCGTTATTTGTTATAGTTGTTGATATAGGTGAGGAAGAGTCACCTTTAGAAAGTGTAGACGTAAAATCTGTAGATGGGTTCAGATGAAAAATAAGAGTACCAGCTGTAAAAGTATTCCCACTCGCAGTAGCACTTGAACTAAAATATGCATAAGTATAATTTACAGTGAAGATACTTCCAAAGATTGACACGACCATAAAAATAACTAAAAACTTTTTGAATTGTTTTTTTAAATTAGGAAAATATTTATTTGGATTTTTATGTATTTTCATCTGATAATTTTTCTGTAGTAAATTTATTTTTTTCACTTTTTATCTTTTTAACTTCATTTCTTATCTTCCTCATTTCATCATAAATCACAACTGCAGCGGGTACGATGATGATAAGCATAAGACCAATAGGTTTCTTTATGAAATTTATAATGTAACCAAGATAGGGGATGGAGAATAAGACTCTGCCTGTGACTTCTTTTTGTGGAGTTTCTGCACTATCTTCGGCATTATTTGCATCACCTTTAGTCCTATAAATCATATTACCTTCTACAGCTCTTTCTTCTGCTATACGGTGTGTGGTAGGTATATCCGTCTTAGTGTTATCACCAAAAGTAATAATATCTCCTACTTTGTAACTTGATTCGGGCTTTACTATAACTACACTTCCAGTGTGTATCGTAGGTTCCATTGATCCTGAAAGAACAGCTAGTGTTTTTATATTCCCAGTCACTGGTATTAAAGATACGACCAAAATTATTCCAATAAATATTATGTAGGACAATATAATATAATAAATTATTTTAAATAATTTCTTCATATTTTAATAACAAGCATTATAAATGCTTTATTCCCATGCCGACCCTAAGGTCAGCAGGGGTAAAAACATATAATCTAAATGATTACTGAGCGATAGTGATAGTTAGATCTGTGTTTAGAGAAGCACCTTGGAATGTGTTGTCTGTAGATGGACCATCCACTTGAACACCCATTATAAGCTGCTTTTGTTCATTTGAGTTTAGTCCGATAGGTGCATTAACAATTGGAGAAAGAGCTAGATCTTGAAGATCAGCATATCCGTTTCCATTTTGATCTGTACCGTTTATAAGACCAGTGACTGGACCACCTAGGAAGCCAAATGTGTTTACTGAGCCAGAAACTTGGTCAGAAGGATTTTGATCACCCCACCAGTTACTCTGACCATTAACTGCGGTTGCTGTGCCATTAGAAATACCAGGCATTACATTGTCTGCAAGATTATTATGATTGATGACAATATTAGAGAAAGTATTATCTTCTATTCTTACTCCAGCTGCATCTGTATTACCTTTATGATCTACAAGATTACTGATATCGTTATAAGTAATAGAAGCATCAGGAGTATTACCCTCAAGTCCAACAGCATGAGACCACAAACCTTCTAGGTCAGAAATTGTATTATTTTTAAATACAAGATTGTCTAAATGACCTGTATGAGTTGAACCTTGTCCATAACCAACTAAGATACCATAAGCTCCGCGTCCTTCTGTCGCATTTGTATATGGTGATGTTGTATGCCATGGATTTGTGCTTGCTTTTATATTTGAAATAATATTATTTTCAATATCAACTCCTGTGATTATTCCAGTTCCTGTACTATCTCCTATATATATACCTTTTGCAGAAGAACCTGAATTTAAACCTTGAACTAGAGTTAAATTACCAACCTTAGTTATAGTATTTCCAATTATAGTATATCCGTTAAATGTACCTGTAGTGCCTGGTTGTATAGATATAGCTTGTGCAGATCCAGTAGGAAGTGTAGTACCTATATCATGTATTACATTATCTTTAATGGTTATATTATCTGCTCCACTATTGATATTTATACCATATCCAGCAGCCGGATCAGAAATGCTCAATCCTTCAATAGTTACATTACTTGCAGTAACATCAAATGGAATTGTACTTGTAGATGCTGTACCTTGTGTTGAAGCAATTGTCATAGGATATGTTACAGGAATTGTAGACATACCTTCCCATGTAGAACTGTAGTTGCCAGGAGCAACACAGACCACTTTTCCACTATTTGCAGAGTTAGTTGTTGCATCACTAAGCTTTGTACCTGAAACTGTTACATCACAACTTGTAGGAGCCACATAAGCGCCGATAGTTGCGCCTGCACCACCTTGAAGAAGGTTTGAACCACCTAATGTAAGTTTTGTAATACGAATTTGTTTACCAAATCCAGCAGTACCTGTATTCACACTACTAATTCCAATCTTTGTAGCATCTACAGAGCCAGTGTTCTTTAGCCACACACTTGAGACACTAGGTGTACCACCTGGAGCCATATTTGAAAAATTCCAAGATGCACTTTGTGAACCTAGCCATCCATTTACTGGAGTGCCATTACTGTCTTTTGCTATTGCAAGATTAAGAGATCCTGCTGTGAATACATTACCTGTTGCAGTAGCTGTACTACTAAAGAATGCACGTGTAGCACCTATCGCACCAACTCCAACCAAACCAATAATACCTAAACTTAATAAAATCTTTTTCATAACATTTTTTATTAAATATTTTAAATTTATATTTAAAAAATTTAATAACTTATTTTATATATTAACTAATAATAATTATTATTTTACTGCTAAAAATGAACAAAAAAATACCCAAAATAATAAAATAGGTAAAATCTTTAACGACGAAGATATTCAATTTAAGTTTATACCTATCCACACATATGTCAAGAATTAGAAATATATTTCATATTATGTCAATAATAAAATTTGCTATACTAGAAGTATGCAAAAAAGTGCTGAAAATTTATTCCTTCATGCAGATGGCGACTCATTCTTTGTGGCCTGCGAGGTGTCGCAGCATCCTGAGTATATTGGTAAGCCAGTAGTAGTAGGTGAGGATCGTGGCATAGCAGTAGCTATGAGCTATGAAGCGAAGAAGTTAGGTGTGACTCGTGGTATGCCAGTATTTAAAATTAAAAAACAATTCCCTAGTGTAGTTATACTTCCACACCATTTCGACTTATATAGGAAAATCTCAAAAAATGTTCACGATATACTGCTATCATATCTAGAAGAAGTTGAGGTGTATAGTATCGATGAATGCTTTGCTACTGTGAAGCAGTCAGATATTCGTTTTGCTGGAAGTGCAGATGAATTAGTAAAATCTATAAAAGATGAGATACAAAATACTTTAAATGTGACGTACTCTTTTGGCCTAGGTCGCACTAAAGCACTTGCCAAGACAGCTTCCAAATTAAATAAACCAAATGGAATGGTTATACTTACGAATATTAAAGATGAAGAACAAGCACTTAAGAAAACTTCTATCGATGATATCTGGGGTATAGGTAGACGTACCGTCCCACGCTTAAGGGATATGGGTATGAAGACAGCATATGACTTCGTACACTATAATAGTGACTATATAAAAAAGTATTTTTCTTCACCATTGTTCCATCTTCAGCAAGAATTATCTGGTTCGTCTATATATGAACTTGACCCCAATGCTGACCCCAGAGATCAGAAGTCTATACAATCTACAGCTACATTCAAGCCTTCAACGAATGATCTACAAATAATTTTTACTGAACTTTCATCGAATGTCGAGAGAGCCTGTGAACATGCTAGAAGCCTAGGTCTTATGACTAACTTCATTTCGTTTTTTATTAAAAATACTGATTTTATCCATCATGTAGGTAGTAGCCACTTAACTCTTTATACGACTGATCCAGGAATTATATTGAATAAATTAGAGCCACTATTATATGAATTGGTAAGTAAATTAAAAGATAATGAAAAAATACGTTCGACAGGGATTACCTTACATAATTTACGTAAATATGAAAATGTCCCTAGAGATCTATTTGGTGTACAAGATGGATATGAAGCTAAAAATATTATAGAAGAAGTAAGCGATAGAATAAGAGAGAAATTCGGTCACGATGCTCTAAAGAGGGCATCGTCACTGAAAGTGGCAAAGAAAGAAAATAGGAGCTAAATAATAGCTCCTATAGTGTAATTTATAAAAAATAATCCATAATAATATTGTGATATTTTTTACGCCGCCATTTTTTCGACTGCAAATTCAATTTTTGATGGAAATGATTTTTTCCATGTATGTTTATGGTTGAACTTCCAGGCAAGCATTCTGCATAATATATCACAGGCTTGGTTCAAGTTATTCTCTTTAAATAGTATTTTCCATGCTTTTGACCCAACCTTTTTTGTGATAAAAGGATGTTTGATAATCATTAGAGTTATGATTTCATCAATTGTAAGCTCAGAATTTTTCTTTATACCGTTTTCAAGGTAGCAAAATTGAAATAAAATATTCCACCCCTGAAAATGTTTATATTCCCATAATCTTAATAAGAATTTCTCCTTATTTATTTCAGGAATATCTTCACATTTCTTAGGGTATAAGTGATGTCTATTTGCTTTGACACGATCTAAGCCAATAACCGGCATGTGTTTAATGTTATAAGTATCCTTACCATTAGTATATAAAAATGGATGAAAAATAACTTTTGTTGGACCCTTGGTTTTTTTGTGCTTGGTTCTTTGCATAATTAAATTTTTTAGATTAAAAATATACAATTTATGGCACTAAGACTTGATTTTTAGTCAAAGAGCTGGGTTAAGAAATATTTTCTTGATTATATAATAATTAAATATTTTTGTTAAATTTGTTTAATTTAATTACATTTTGGTAAGATTGACACTTATTTTAAATAAATAGTAGAATAATGAAAAATCATTCATAACGCTAAAATATAAAACTATGCCAATTATAGGGAGAATTAGATCTATTCCATATGAATACATCTTAGAGAATATGTATGTAGGAACTAAAGGTTACATATATCTTGAAAAAATAATATTAACGCGTTTTGCAGTCTTTATACATTTGGATACACATGTCGTATCCAAATTTAACAAAAATATCGATAAACGCTATTTTTTACCCATCAAAAGAATTTCAAATGGCCTTACTGAATTAGATTTCGATTTAATCTGGTCAGATACAGATAAGATTGGTTTAATGCTTTATCCAGAGTATGTGTATTTTGATTTAATTGAAGAAAATCAAGATTATCTTATTTTCTTCATATATGAACATAATGTTTTAGATAAAGAAAAAAAACTTTTAATTTATAATGATAAATTAAAAGTTTTAAATACACAGCTACAAATTTTAAAAGCTGAAGAGAATTTTTTAATCGCTGCGAAAGTTAGAGACGAAATTGAAACATTAAAAAACAAAGGTTTAAATAGTTTATTTTCACCTAAAAAATTATAATTTACAAAAGCTTGGTTACTGCGACCAAGCTTTATTTTATATACCCATTAGCACCTACTAAGATCGCAGTATCATCTCTAAGGAATCTTTCTTGGTTATTACTGTCATCACCATAGGACTTCTCTATGAAATATAATTTTTCTCCTTCTTTTACTACATAGGTTTGAGAATGATATTCTGCATTTTGTGAATTAAGTGTAATTTGAGTTGAACCATCCGCTAAAGTATTTTTTGTAACAGTAAATCCGGTCAAAGCTTTTTGAGTATCTGTATCAAATGTTGGTGTAGATATAAGATGTGCGTAAGGGAATAGAGGAGAATTAGAAAATAATTCTGGGGTTGTGGTATTTTGACTTGCTGGAGTCTTAACATTATCTTCGTCATTCTTACTATGCTCGTTAATGTAAACTAAAAACCCTATAACCAAAATTGCAATTACTAATATAATTAATTGTTTTTTCTTCATATAAATACGATTGTTTTAAATTTCTAATTTGAGTATTATACCATATATTATATTTGATAATGATATACTGATAAAATGGAAGAGAATATAAAGAAAATAACTATCGTTGAAGGAAACCAAGCTTCTTTTTGTCCTATGCGTGGGGGTATTATTACTTCTATTAAATTAAAAGGTAAAGAGATATTATACTTAGACGAAGATACTTTCAAGAACAGTGAAGTAAATGTCAGAGGAGGCATACCTATTCTTTTCCCCAATGCTGGTCCTTTAGAAAATAGTACAGAATTCCCGAATCTTAAACAACATGGCTTTGCGAGAAATTCTGATAAATGGCAATCTGAATTAAATAATAATTATTTTAAAGAAGTACTAATATCGGACGATGATACTTTAAAGTTATATCCATACAATTTTCAATTATCGATTGAAGGTATTTTAGAAAAAAATGGTTCTTTTACTTTAATACAAAAAGTATTAAACAAAGAAATCAATAAAGATATACCAGTTTCTATGGGTCTACATCCATACTTCAAAGTATCAAATGATCATAAAAAGAATATTAAATTCAATTTTGAAGGAGGAGAATATATAGAAGATAATATTGATATGTGGTCAAATGGAAAATTCATCTCTATCGATAATCCTAGTGTTCTTAACTCAACTTCAATTATGGAAATTAGTATTCCTAGCTTAGGTATGCTAGAAATTAAAGCATCGCCAGAATATAAAAAGATATGGATATGGTCATTACCAGATAAAGATTTTATTTGTATTGAACCAGTTATGAGAGATAATGGTGGTCTTGTCGATAATCCAGAAATGATAAAGCCAAACGAAATCTTATCAGCACAAATAAATATCAATTTAAAATAAATGAAACAACCAGAGATGTATGATGTAATAGTTATAGGTGGGGGAGCAGCAGGCCTGATGGCGGCTGGTACTTCTGCTGGTTTAGGTAAAAAGGTTCTTTTACTTGAGAAGAATAAATCACTTGGCAAGAAACTTAAAATTACTGGTGGAGGCCGTTGTAATATTACTAACGGAGAAGAAGATATACATAAATTCTTAAAAGCATACGAAGAAGGCGGAGATCATCTATACTCTCCATTTTCAAAGTTTAATAATAAAGATACTTTTAAATTTTTTGAAAATAAAAATTTACCTCTAGTTACTCAAGCACGCAAACGTGTATTTCCTCATACAGAACGTGCTATTGATGTATATAATGTTTTGGAGCAATACATAAAAGAGGGGAAAGTGACGGTAAAATTATCAAATCCAGTATTAAAAATATCAAGTGATAAGGAGAATAGAAAAATAGTAAGCGTAAAGACTAAGGATGGTATTTGGAAAGCAAATTCTTACATATTTGCCACCGGGGGCGTGTCCCACAGAGAGACAGGTTCGACTGGGGATGGTTTCAAATGGTTAAAAGATTTGGGGCATACAGTCAAAGATCCGACGCCTACTATAGTGCCTCTACAAGCTAAAGACAAATGGATACACACTCTTGCTGGAGTATCGTTGTCATTTATGAAAATCACTTTTTATTTAGATAATAAAAAGCAATTTAGTAAAACTGGGAAAATACTTTTTACACATTTTGGACTCTCTGGTCCATTGATATTAAATTGTTCTAAAAAAGTATCGGACCTTTTACAATCGGGTGAAGTCACAGCCAAGATTGATGCCTATCCAGATACAGATCTCGGTTCTCTTGAGAAGAAAGTAATTAAAATATTTGATTTAAACAAGAATAAAATATTAAAAAATATCCTGAAAGATATAACTCCACCTGGGACAGCTAAAGGTATTGAAATGATTTTCAATGATATTGATCTTACAAAAAAAGTTCACAGTGTCACCAAAGAAGAAAGAAAGCAAATTGTTCAAAATCTCAAATCATTACCAGTGAGCATTATTGGTCTGATGGGTTACGATAGAGCAGTGGTAGCAGATGGTGGGGTTGTAATGAAAGAAATAGATACAAAAACAATGCGTTCTATGCTATATGACAACCTTTATATTATTGGAGATTTGCTTCACATTACTCGTCCTTCAGGTGGGTATTCCTTACAGCTATGTTGGACTACTGGATATGTAGCTGGTATGAATGCATAAAAAAGATCTCATTGCTTTTACACAACAAGATCTAACTTTTTTATTAATCTACATATTCTTCATATTCGTACATTATTCCAGGTAAAGTTTTTTTCGCCTCTTTGTCAATAATGTCTTTTTCCTCATTAGTTATTTTAGATAATTTATAAAGGGCAAATACAACCAAGGATAATACAGAACATATTAGTGCTAATTCTCCTAATTTGACAGTATTCATTATCATTACTGATTTGAATTGTAGTATTGCGCTTAATAAGCCTACAGTAAAAATATACGGTATTGTTCTGTACAAATTGTTGCCATAACAATTCTCGCTGGAAGTAATCCCTTTTTTATTTATTGTCGCTAACATTACAGAGCCTGTTACAATTGGGGCCCAAATATACCAGCTTTTCCACAATACATATATTTGGTAAAAGAAAGAAACTATAAAAATAGTAATTGCAATTACTATCAATGTCTCATATAACTTTTCTCCTACAACAGCTTTTTTAAGGGTGTATTCTTTTGCTTGTTCTTTAACAAGTAAAAAGTTGGTTATTATACTCAATACTAAAACAATACCTACTCCTAACCATCCAAATTTATTTGGATTTGCATGCATTAACATGGTTGCAAAGATTGTTATCTCGAAAGCTAAATTTGCAAGTATTAGTTGCAAAATCAATTTTTTGAAGTAATGATGTTCTAATAGTAGCTGAAAGATATTCGCATACAATATAAGATATCCTATAAATGTAAACGAAATTGTAATCAAAAATATAGCAGTGTTGGCTTTTGCTAAAAATAATGCTAAAAATATTCCTAATATGTTTAGCATTCCAAATGTCGTAAAAAAGAAATTTATTAATTTTTCTTTAATAGATGGAGTGGGGTTACTAATCTTTTTCATAACTGTAAGTTTTAAATTTTTAAATAATTTTTTCTTATTCTAGCATATCTGAGCATATATGTCAATTAAATAATTTATCTGAAAATTAAATATATTATGCTATAATATGATTATTATAATAATTTAAAAAATACGATGGCAATACACACATTAGGTTACATTATTTTTGGGGCTTATTTCGTTTACTCTGGTTTAAATCATTTTATGAATGAAAAAATGCTAACTGGTTATGCTAAAAGCAAAGGCATTCCATCTCCACGATTAGCAGTTCTACTGACAGGGGCAATGATGATATTCGGTGGTCTTGGATTTTTATTTCAAATGTATACACAGCAAGCAGCTATGTTACTAGTAATATTTTTAGTGCCTACAACGTTTGCAATGCACTCTTTTTGGAAAATTACAGATCCAACTCACAAAATGGGTGAAATGGTTAACTTTATGAAGAATCTTGCGTTAATAGGTGCTTTGTTAATGTTTTTGTAATTCATAATGAATAGTGTAGGTACGCTTTATGTAGTTGCTACTCCGATAGGTAATCTAGAAGATATAACTTTTAGAGCAGTTCGTGTACTCAAAGAAGTAGATTGTATTTTGTGCGAAGATACTCGCACAACAAAAAAGCTACTAGATAAGTACGATATTCGCACTCGTACTATGAGTTATCATACTCATAGTACGAGTGCAAAAGAATCTGTCATAATTAGAATGCTTAAGGAAGGTCAGAATTTAGCTCTGGTATCAGATGCTGGTACTCCTTGTATCTCTGACCCAGGTGTATTACTTGTGGCAAACGTATACAAAGAGTTAGGAATCTCTGCCTGTGTAGTACCTATACCAGGACCCAGTGCATTAATTGCAGGACTTTCTGTAAGTGGGCTTTCATCATCGACTTTTACTTTTCTAGGATTTTTACCACACAAGAAAGGTAGAGAAACATTATTCAAAGATATGGTTATATCAAAAGAAATGATTGTTTTTTATGAATCAACGCATAGAATAATGAAAACTTTAATTTCTTTAGATGAATATCTTCCTGATCGTAATGTAGTTATTGCTCGTGAATTAACTAAAAAGTTCGAAGAAATTATAAGAGGTAAACCTAAAGAGGTAATACAATATCTTACTTTAGATATTAATAAGCAAAAAGGGGAGTTTGTCGTTATTGTAGCTCCTAATTAAATGCGCTATAATGCATATTATGAGAAAAGAAAAATCATTATTTATTATAGGTTTATGGATTATTTTGTTGCCCCTGTCTGGTTTTCCGTCTTCTTGGAAAACGCTATTCTTTTTTATTACTGGTTTACTCATCATCTACATTTCATACCTTTTTTACATGCAAGCAAAGAAAAATGTACCTAAAGATTTAAATCAAAGTAAAACCTTCATAGATAACATAAGTAATGGCGAGTAAAGTTATCAAAATGTTATCAAAAAAAAATTTAAAAATATTTTTATTAGTAACCCTCGCATTTATAATATGTGGGGTTATTATTTATTTTATATTTTTTAATAGCATAAAATATACTACACATTCTGCTATATCGTCTCTTGAAGATGTACCACAAAGCAGTAAGCCCAGTGACATAACAATTCCACCTATATCTCAGCCACCCACTCCAGTTCCTGTGACACACATACAAACTCCAAATTATGTTAAAGCAGTATATCTATCAAGTTGGGTTGCCGGATCTCCAAAATATCGCGATCCTATAATAAAACTTATAGATGATACTGAATTAAATTCAATCGTGATAGACATAAAAGATTCTACTGGTCGCATAGGTTATATAACAGATAATCAAGATTTAAACAGAATTGGATCTGTGCAAGGCCGCATACCCAATATTCGTAGTCTTATAAATACTTTACATCAGAAGAATATTTATGTTATCGGACGTATTGCGGTATTCCAAGATCCGTATATGACAAAAATAAAACCAGAATGGTCAATTGTGAAAAATAGCGATGGAAAAGTTTGGAAAGATAATAAAGGTTTATCTTTTTTGGATCCAGCAAATCAGGATGTATGGAAATATATTGTATCAATTGCTCTTGATGCTCATTCTGAAGGTTTTGATGAAATTAATTTTGATTATATAAGGTATCCTTCTGATGGCAATATCCAAGATATTAATTATCATTTAACTCCAGGAAAAACAAGGTCTGATAATTTAGAGAGCTTTTTCAAATATTTATCTTTGGAATTAAAGAAAGATAACATTACTATGTCCGCTGATCTTTTTGGTTTAACTACAACTACGAATGATGATATGGGAATAGGTCAATTGTGGGAGAAGACATTACCATATTTCGATTTTGTTTCTCCTATGGTTTATCCATCTCATTATCCGAGTGGTCAGTATGGATTTAAAAATCCAGCAGATCATCCTTACGAGGTTATTTCAAAAGCACTACAAAGTGCAATAAAGAAGACTAAAGCAATGCAAGATCAAGATATCCATAAAATACGTCCATGGTTGCAAGATTTTGACTTGGGAGCAGTTTACACAAAAGATAAGGTACGTTTAGAGATGCAAGCGGTATATGATAGCGGTCTTAATTCCTGGATGTTATGGGATCCAAAGAATAAATACACACCTTCTGCACTTAAACTTGATATCAATCAATAATTTTGTAATAATTAGATTTAATGAAACAATATAAAAAGAAAATCATTTACGCACTTGCATCGCTAATTATCTTAATTAGTGTTTTTGGTTTAGGAGCAACTTACGGATATTCGCAAAAACCGGCGATTGATAAGGTCTCTTCTGTAATAAACAAAGAACCAGCACAAGGTGTGACTGCCGATTTTAACTCATTTTGGAAAGTTTGGAATTTATTAAATCAAAAGTCTATATATGCAAAAAAGGCTACTGATCAAGATCGAGTATGGGGTGCTATAAAAGGTATGACTGCATCACTTGGTGATCCTTATACTGTTTTTTTCCCACCCGAAGAAAATAAATTATTTAACGATGAAATACACGGTTCCTTTGGTGGTATTGGCGCTGAGATTGGTGTGAAGGATAAATTACTAACTGTAATATCACCTTTGAAAGATAATCCTGCAATGCTGGCGGGTATAAAATCCGGAGATAAAATTCTAAAGATTGATAAGACAGATGCCAATAATATGACAGTAGATCATGCTATAAGCTTAATAAGAGGGCCTATAGGTACAAGTGTTGTTCTTACAATACTTCGACCAGGAGAGAAGACTACACGTGAGTTTACCGTGGTAAGAGGTGATATTAAAATTCCTACTATAGATACTCAATTATTACCCAATAATATATTTGTTATAAAGTTTTATAGTTTTTCTGAAAATTCTGATTCACTATTTAAAGATGCACTAGATAAATTTATAGCTACTGGTTCACACAAATTAATCATAGATATGCGTGGTAATCCTGGAGGTTATCTTACCTCTGCAGTAAATATCGGTTCGTGGTTTATCGATGAAGGTAAAACTATAGTAAGTGAAGATTTTGGTAGTAATAAAAAAATGCAAGTATACAGAAGCCACGGTCCAAAATTGTTTGATAATAAACTACAGTTAGTAGTCTTGGTTGACGGTGGATCTGCATCAGCTGCTGAGATATTAGCCGGTGCTTTGCAAGAAAACGGTGTAGGTACTTTAGTAGGTGAAAGAACATTTGGTAAAGGATCAGTGCAAGAACTTATAAATGTCACAAACGATACATCATTGAAAGTTACAGTTGCAAGGTGGCTTACACCTAATGGTACTTCCATATCAGAACACGGACTTGATCCAGATGTTGTAGTACCATACACACAGAAAGATGCTGATGCTAAGAAAGACCCCCAAATGGATAAAGCTGTCGAAATATTATCAGCAAAACCTTAAATATAATTATGAAAGTTATATTGCTTACAGATATTCCAAAAGTAGGGAATAGATATGATGTGAAAGATTTCAAAGAAGGATATGCTCAGAATGTTCTTCTTGCTAAAGGTCTTGCTGTTCTTGCAACTCCAGCAGAATTATCAAAACTTAAAGATAGGAAAGCAAAATTAGATAAAAAGAAAGAAGAGGAAGATAAATTATTCAGCGAGTTAATTTCTTCTATAGATAATAAAAAGATTACAATCTTTGCCAAAGCAAATGAAAAAGGACATCTCTTTAAAGCTGTTAGTTCTCGTGATATTATTGATGCCATTTACAAGAATACAAATATTAATATTGAAGAAAATTCATTAGTAATGGATCATATAAAAGAAATTGGATTGCATAAGGTTATGATTAAAAAAGGTGATAAGAAAGGGGAGTGTGAGATAATAGTGGAACCACAAAAATAAAACCCTCTTTAAAAGAGGGTTTTATTTTTGTGTTATTGTTAGTTAGATGATATTAACAACTTTTTTAACTGAAGATGTTCGATTAAAGTTTACTTTTCTTTTAGTTCCGAATTTTACAATTCCAGGTTTTAATGCGAAAAGGGTATGATCTTTACCAAGACCAACATTTGTTCCAGGTAGAATTTTTGTGCCACGTTGACGTATGATAATTGAACCAGCTTTCGCGGTTTGCCCAGCATAAAGCTTAGTACCTAGATACTTTGGATTCGAATCTGTTAAGTTTTTGGCCGAACCACCGGCTTTCCTATGTGCCATATATGTAAATTAAGCTAGTCTAAAGCTGTTTTATTATTTATAATTAGACTGTATGAGTATACACGATTTATTCTATAAAATCAAGAAGATTATTATAAAAGATAATATAGCATATATTTACATTATTTTAATCACTATAATTGGTTTTTCTTCCTTTTTACTTGGCAAATTATCTGTTAACAATAGTCATAATATAAATACAAAAGTTGATTCAATCGAAATTGAACAAAAATTACAAAATTTATCTCAAAATACCGATCAATCCAAATCACCAATTATAAAGACATCGAGTAATAAGTATGTAGCTTCAAAAAATGGTAAACTATACTATAGTACAATATGCAAAAGTGCTAATAGAATTAAACCTGAGAATAGAGTATGGTTTGATGTTGCATCAGATGCAGAAAAATCTGGTTATACATTATCATCATCTTGTTAAGAACATATGAAAATTTTTTATCAAATTGCAATTATTATATTTGTCTGCGCTACTCTTTATATTGTTAAGGATGATGTTATAACTGTATATAATCATGCAATTTCTTATATATCTCCAAAAGCAAATAATATTGCCACAAATACTAATAATAGTAATTTAAATGTAAAATCAGAAGAAGTATCTAGTGCTTTTAAATCTGTTAATACTCCAGGAGCTCTACAAATTAAAGATGGACTGGCTCTTGATGCTAATAGCGTAAAACTTACTTCAAAAGATGTTATAGATTGGACAAATAAAAATCGATTAATAAATGGTAATCTTCCTCCACTTAAAGAAAGTTCAAAATTAGATTTTTCGGCACAGATTAAATTAAATGATATGTTTAAACAGCAATATTTTGAACATATATCACCAAATCATATTGGCGTGTCTGACTTGGGAGATAGAGTATCGTATGAATATATTATTATCGGAGAAAATTTAGCTCTAGGTAACTTTAAAGACGCTCAATCACTACTTAATGCATGGATGGCAAGCCCTGGTCACCGCGCAAATATTCTTAATAAACACTATCAAGATATTGGTGTAGCTGTTGGTCATGGAATGTACAAAGGACAAGATGTATGGATGGCAGTACAACATTTTGGTTTACCAAGAAGTGCTTGTCCTTCTATAGACGATGTTCTTCATGGGACTATAGAAATAGATCAAAACCAAATACAAACTATGCAAGCAGATTTGGCCTTAAGACGAAATAATATTGATAGTGGGGTAGTATATGAAGGTATGACTACCAATGAACAAATAGCTCAATATAATGACCTCGTAATAAAATATAATCAACTTGTTTCTGTGATAAAAGAAAAGACAGCTATATATAATAACCAAGTCAATGCTTTTAATTTATGCCTTCAAAGCAATACCCAATAACCTTATAGGGAAGCGCGATGCCTAGCTTTAAAGCCTTATAGTTTTTATATACTAGTGTCGTACAATATATCTTTTGCGACACTATAATATAATTATTAACTGATAATATGTGTTGTTAATATATAATCTCAACCAAACTAAATTTTTAACCCTTTATATACTTGTAGACTTCTATTTATCACACTTATTGTTAACTTGTTGTTTTTGAAATGAAATTAATTGAGCTTTTTTATTTATCCTACGAATGTAAGAGCTGTGCCTTTTTTACTGGCACGACCAGTTCTACCTATACGATGTATATATGTGTCGTAGGTTTGTGGTATCTCATAATTTATAACATGAGTCACATCTGGTATATCAAGACCCCTAGCTGCAACATCGGTTGCCACCAGAATATTTAGTTCATTTTCTTTAAATTTTTTTAATGTACGTTGTCTTTCATTGTGACGTTTATCACCATGAATTGATCCCGCCTTGAATCCCCTTTTTATTAATTCCACTGACAACTTTTCTACCGCATGCTTCATTTCTGAAAATATAAGAACTTTTTTAAACTCAATACCAGTTAGTAGTTCGGTTAAAACATCTATTTTATCAATACCACGAGCTACACGAACAACATCTTGCTCGACATTTTTCGAAGTATCTCTTGTTTTTACTACAACTCGTACAGGATTATTTGCAAATTTTTCTATAAGATTTTCTATTGGTTTTGGAAGTGTTGCAGAGAAAAAGAAACTTTGTCTATCTTTTGAAGTTTTTTCAAGTAAAAATGTTATGTCATCTACGAAGCCCATATCTAGCATTCTATCTGCTTCATCTAAAACAACGCTACGTGTATTAGAAAGATCAATTTCTTTACGTTTTACTAAATCGAGTAATCTACCTGGAGTACCAATGACAATATTACATCCACGTCTTAAATTTTTTATTTGAGAGAAAATTGGCACACCTCCAACACAAGCTACTGACCATATCTTCATTCCTTTTGTGAATTCAATGAATTCTTTTTCAATTTGGAGCGCTAGTTCACGTGTAGGAGCTATAATAATTGCAGTTTCTTTACTGTCTTTTATAACTTTATTTATTATTGGTATAAGAAAAGCTGCTGTTTTACCGGTACCAGTATTAGCAATACCAAGAACGTCACGTCCTTCAAGAGCGTGCGGAATCGATTTGTCTTGAATAGGGCTTGGGTATATGTATCCTTTACTCGCTATGTTCTTTTTAAGATTAGAGTCTATACCAAAATCACTAAAAGTATGTGTAGGTATATAAACTTCTTCTTTTTCGATGATTGTAGATTTGTTTATAAATCTTGAAACATCAATTCTTTCAAAAGAACTACTTTTACGTTTACTGCTAACTTTTCTGCGGTTAGATGTATAATTACTTTTATTACCTTTAAATGATGGTTTAGCTAAAGGTGAACTTTTAAAAGTACTGAATGTTGATCCAGTACGGCTTTGTGTATTATTTGAACGATTTGTTTTCCGTCCAGCTGAATATGAGGTTCGTTTTGAACCTTGTTTGCTATATGGTGTAGGCATAATTAAATTTTACGTGTTTCAAAAATAATATATTTGCACAGATAGTGTTTCTTTGTGAACTCTATACAAAATGATTGAAACACTACACACGCACTCAAGGAGTATTTCAACTTTTAAAGATTAGCATTTATCTCTTATTTTGTCAAGTTGATAGAGAGTTTATCATCTAAATCATTGACAATAAATTTACATAGTTGTATAATCGGTGTTACAAGGGACGTATCTTAGAAAAGAGTCGATTTTTTAAACATTCATCTTATTTGTAATTATTATTTATCTAAACTAAAATCATGACTGGCTCAATAAAAAAGCTTACTGATAAAGGTTTCGGTTTCATCACAGCAGAAGGACTTGCGAAAGATTTATTCTTTCACAGTAATTCTCTTGTAAACGTTCAGTTCGACGAACTACGTGAAGGTGATGCTGTAACTTTTGATACAGAAGAAACACAAAAAGGACCTAGTGCTGTAAATGTACAGCGCGCATAGGCTATAACAAAACACCCTCGCAATATGCGAGGGTGTTTTGTTATTATTTCTTCTTAGCAGCTTTTTTCGGTTTCTTCACTTCTTTTTTGTGTGATGTACCTTTTGCCATATATACAAAAATTCTATTATTAATAATGGATGTATTATATCACTATTAAATAAAACGCAATAGAGTATTAAGTAAATATAATTATTTAATTATATTATTTATAACTTTACCTGTTTCGAAAGCAGAAATTATGTTTTTTGCTGCTAAAACTGACATCATATTTCTAGCATTTTCTCTTGCTGAAGCAATGTGTGGAGTTAACACAACATTAGATAATTTAATAAGCCCAGATGTGATCTTAGGTTCAAATTCGAATACATCCAACCCTGCTCCGCCGATAGTACCATTCTTAAGTGCATACGATAAAGCTTTTTCATCAATAACTGGCCCGCGCGATGTGTTGATAATAATGGCTGATTTCTTCATTATCGCCAGTGATTCCTTATTTATAAGATGTTTAGTACTTGGAAGTAATGGTACGTGAAGAGATATAATATCAGCATTTTTTAATACTTCTAGCATATCCATCTTTTGGGCATTTGTTTCTTGTTCAAGAGCAATATTTTCATTTATATCGCTATAGATAATATTCGAACCAAAGCCTCTATGTAAAATTTGTGCTACTTTAGATCCTATATCCCCTACTCCTATAAGACCTATTGTTTTACCTTGTATATCTGTACCTATTAATAATTCTGGATCCCATCCTTTAAATTTACCTTTACGAACAAACTTATCGCCTTCTACTAAACGAGTCGTAAGAGCTAGCATAAGTGCTACAGCGTGTTCTGCTACAGCAATTCCTGATGTTCCTGGTGTGTTTGAAACTAAAATTCCTCGTTTTTTTATTTCTTCTAAATCAATATTATTGTAACCTACAGAAAAATTGGCAACTACTTTGATGCTTGGACAAGCCTCAAAAATTTCCTGATCAATACTATCTGTTAAAAATGATATTACTCCATCGTATTGTTTTTTCTTTAATATATTTATCAATCTTTTCTTTGTAGGAGGTAAGGTATTTAAACCCATATCAAAATTAATACCTTTTTCTTTTAGTAATTTTAATCCTGCATCTGGTATTTTTCTTGTAATATATATATTCTTTTCCATATATAATAATTATCCTATTCTAATAATATTACGATTCTTTTCAGCTATTAAAGCAATTTTTTCCATAATCTTAACAGCTTCAAGTGGGTACTTACCTATTGCTGATTCTTCAGAAAGCATTACTCCATCAGCTCCATCTAATATTGCATAGGCAACATCTGATACTTCTGCTCTAGTCGGCGTAGGGTTTTCTACCATAGAAAGTAACATTTGAGTTGCAACTATGACCATTTTATTTTGTTTTTTTGCTTCTATGATAATATGATGTTGTACGAAGGGTATTTCTTCTATTGGAAATTCATTTCCTAAATCTCCACGGGCTATCATTATTGCATCTGATACCTCTATTATTTCGCTAAGATTTTCTACCGCTTCTTTTCTTTCAATTTTAGCTATAATTTTCTGATTACCATTATTATCTTTAATAAAATTTCTTAATTCTATAATATCATTTTTAGAACCTACAAATGATAAGGCAACATATTCAATATTGTTTTTAATGCCAAAAATTAAATCATCCTTATCTTTTTCTGTAAATATTTTAAGATCACCATTGAAGTGATGACCTGATATATCTTGCGTTCGGGGTCCAGACAAATCTTGAATTATAGGTATACTTACATTATGTTTATACGATTCTTCTCTAATACTATTTATGAATTGTAAATGTTCATCATGGGTACCCCAAGAAAAATTTAGACGAGCCATACTCATATTATGAGTAATTAGATTAGATAAAATATCTTTATTTTTACTTGCTGGTCCTATAGTTGCTATAATTATTGTTTTTGATTCCATATTTTATTATTTACTTATTTTAATTAATCTATTGTACTTAGCATTTCTTTCTTTTGGTCCTATTGCGCCAGCTTTTATACCATAACACCCAAAAGCAAACGCTAGGTCACTAATAAAATCATCCATAGTCTCACCGCTTCTGTGGCTAATTATGCATTCTATATTATTATTACGTGCTAATAACATAGTATTTAGTGTTTCCGTTAATGTGCCTATCTGGTTTGGTTTGATTATTATTCCTTCTATACTTTGCATTTCAATAGCTTTTTTAAGTCTATTTATGTTTGTTACAGTTAGATCGTCGCCTATTATTTTTGTTTTTGGTAACTCATTTTGTAATAAATTAAAACTTTTATAATCTTCCTCATAGAATGGATCCTCAATAGAAATTAATGGGTATTTTTTACTAATATTTTTGTAAAGTTCAATCATTTGATTTACATCCCAATCTTTGTCCATAAATCTGTATATATTTTTACTTTGATCATAAAAAGAATTTGCAGCTACATCAAGAGCAAACATAACTTTATTTGTATAATTTAATGAATCAACCGCTTCTTTTAGCAAAGAAAGTGGTTCCTCTATATTTTCTGTGTTAATAGCTATCCCTCCCTCATCTCCTTTTATTGGAAGACTGCCGTATCTCTTTACAATAATTTCATCCAATTTGTTTTGTATTTCTTTACACATTTCAATGTTTAAAACGATATCTTTTTCTTGAGGTACAATATGATATTCTTGAAATGCAAGTTTTGTTTTAGTGTGCTTACCTCCATTTATAAGATTAAAATACAAAAAAGTATTTGTATGTAATATTTTCATACTAGATAGCCTGCGAAGATATTCATATACTTCAATATTATTCACTTTAGCAGCAGCTTTTGCACAAGCAATACTAACTCCAATCATACTGTTACCACCTAGAATTGTTTTCTGTGAAGTTCCATCTAGGTTAATCATTATTTCATCAATTTTTTTTTGATCTTCAACATCTATACCCACGAGTGATGGTTTGATGATTTCATTTATTTGTTTTATAGCTTTTTCTACTGTACCCTTACCTGTGTTATCATCACGTAACTCATATGCTTCATATTTACCAGTACTTGCCCCAGAAGGTACAAGAAAGGTACCTACTGAATCTTCAACATATACCGATACTTTTAGAGTAGGATTATTCCTAGAATCATAAATTTGTTCAGCTATTATATCTGTAATTATTTTATTCATATTATTTTTGAAGTAATATCATAAGATCAGATACATTACTCCCAGTCTCGCCTGTGATAATCTGATCCCCGGTTTTAGAAAAAAAGTCGTCTATAGTATTTTTCTCAAGAGTTTCTTTAATAGAAAGATTTTTTTTATTTGCTTTTTCAATTGTAAATTTATCTGCAATTGCGCCAGCAGAAATTGAAAGATTATCTATACCATCTGATGCAAATGATGATAAAATATTTTCTGGACCTATCATATCGAGAGAAAGCATTGTTAAGTATTCACAACGACCATTTATACCTCTCTCACCTTTTACTATAACTGATGGTTCACCAGCTCCAATAACAACTGTATGTGGTTTAGCGTTTGTTAGTAATTTATTGATGATAATTTTTGGTTCTTCGTATAATTTAGCGCCAATATTTACTACATTATAACCAAGTTCCTCTGCTTTCTTTTTCATACCTGTTAAAGCATAACTATTGGTAACGAGTGGAATGTTAAATACTTTTTCAAAATATATATCCTCTTTAGGGGTTTCATTTAAAATAAAATTATATTTTAAATTATATTTTAATAGTATAGATTGGGCGTCTTGTACTAGTGATGTGTCTTTATATGTTGGGCCAGAGGCAACTTCTTCATATTTATCACCAGGAACATCGCAAAATATAAGAGATGCAACAGTTGCAGGATATAAAAGTTTAGCCAACCCACCACCCTTTAATAAAGATAAATGCTTACGTAATGTATTTAATTCTGTAATATCCCCTCCTGATTTTAAAAATTCATCATAAAGAATTATCCCTTGTTCGCATTCTAATTTTGGCCAACATAGCATAGATGAACCCCCACCAGATACTACAACAATTGCTAAGTCTTTTTCATCTAATTTTTCTGCAAGTTGAGCTAACTCTTCAGATGGAAGAATATTCTCTACTGAAGGTTTTGGATGAGTGCAGATATATTGTTTTACATATTTGCATTCTCCAAGCTTTTTTTCCATTACAATACCACCCGCAATTTTATCGCCTAGAATCCCTTCAATCGCATTTACAGCAACAGATGAAGTCTTACCAAAACCTATTATATAAATATGATCATAATCATTTAGATTAAATGTATTATTTTCAATTGTTAGTAGATTGTTATTAAGTTTAAATTTCTTATCTATAATGGCTGCTGTGTCTATAGCTTCATAAGCTGATTCCATTATAGTTAGCATATCAGTACGTTCTTTTGTTATAGCCAATTCATCAAAATTTTTGATATATCTTTTCATTTATGGTTATATTATATACCTTTAATCTTGATTTTTCAATAAATAATTATTTATTTATAAATAATTTTGCTAATCGAATATCTTCAAAAGAAAGTTTGTATCCCTGTTTTTCAAGGATTAATTTAATTGGAGATAACTTACCAATCTCATCATTTTTCAAGGTACGGTTCGCTTTATTTACAATAATAATATCTTGTTGTTTAGGTTTAATATGATTAATCTTTGTTTTTGGAAATTTATCTACAATTTGTTCAATATGATAAACTATAGTACTTTTAGTTAAACCCCTTTCTTTCGCTATCTTGTTAATACTCATACCTTGATTCAATAAATTCATTGTAGTAATTATTGTTGGAATTTTATCTGATGTCTTTGTTTTATTATTATTTTTATTAATTACTCCGCCCATACGTACGATAAAAGAATGTTCTAATTTTTCTTGTTCACTTTTACTTAATTTACCAAAGTAGACAAGTTCATTCTGTGTACTTTCATTACGAAGTTCTTTGTCGAATTGAAGTACCTTAGGATCTACTCGTAAGGCATCTGGATTAAATCCTACTAATTTTATTCCAGTCATAGTTTTTACTCTTGAAAGTGCTACATAACCCATACCATACGCAAATGTATGAGTAAGGTCTATCTCTGCGTTATCAAGTGACATACCCTGACTTTTGTGTATTGTAATAGCCCAAGCTAGACGTATAGGAAGCTGACTAATAGAAGCTTTATTTTTACCATTTTCTTCTATTGCCCAAGTTTCTTTGTGGGCGTATATTGTCTTACCATTATAGAGCTCTATAATAGGAGTATTATCGGACGGCAGAAAATCTATAACTTTACCTCTAGTACCGTTAACATATCCTTCTTCAAAATTATTTTTTATACACATTATTTCAGCTCCAACTTTAAGATGTAATTTCTCACTAGCAAGACAACTTTTTCTTAATATTTCAACTAATGGCTCGGGCCCAGTTGATGACATATAAAATACCTTCTCATCAGTTTTTAAATTCGAAAGTTCAGTATTGTTTTCTATATCAACATTCGTATTATGGGTATATAATTTTGTTGGAATAATGTTATTCGGCAGCTCTGCATTTAATCGATTTTTTAATTGTTCATAATGCAACTCTTCCACTGTGTCACTGCGTATTGCATTTAAAATCGATGTCAGTTCTTCGTCTACTTGTCTATGTTGTTCTGTAAGATAACAAATGGCCGGATTCATTATACGCCAAGCTTCACTATATAAGACCATATCTTTCAAATTTGTTTCATTTGAACGATTTATAGGAGGTAATTGAAAAAAATCCCCAGAGATAATTATTTGCAAACCCCCAAAAGGTTTATCGCTTCTCTTGAACCTGCGACATACTCGTTCTATTATATCTAGTCTATGTGCGTGAAGCATCGATACTTCATCGATAATAAGCACCCTAGCTTTCTCAAAACGTTTCCATAAATATTGTTTACCTTCTAATACCTCTAGATCATACTCATCTATTTTATCTTTTATACCAATTCCAGCCCAACCATGTATCGTCATGCCATTCATATGAGTAGCAGCTATGCCTGTTGAAGCTGTAATAGCCACAGGTATATCGTGGTTTTTGAGATATGATATGTATTCATTTAGAAGATAAGTTTTACCACTTCCAGCACTACCAGTAAGGTATACATTTACTCCTGTTTTCATAATAGCAAGTGCTTGTTTTTGAGTCATATATATACTTACTATTATAACATTAGTATTTTCTAATGACGGCCTTTACAACCGCAGTAATAGTTAAATAATTTGTTGGATATATTGGTTTAAAATCTTTGTTGGCTGGTTCAAGCCAAACTTTATCTCCAGATTTTTTAAAATATTTCATTGTAAATTCACCGTCGACATTTGCTATAACTATCTGTCCGTCTTTTGCTTTATCTGTCTTCTCAACAAGAACCATATCACCATCAGCTATATGAGCATCGATCATTGAATCTCCATCAACTTCAAGCATAAAAGTGTTATCTTTTTTGGTTACAAGATAATCATCAAGATTTACTGTATCGTTTAACTCCTCTGTGACATCTGAGGGAAATCCTGCTTTTACTAAACCAAGTAATGGAATACTGTCAAAAGATTCATTTGGGATAATTCTTCCTAGATAATCTTTGGTAACCAAACCATTGTCTATAAATTTATCAACAAGACGTGCCACAGCATTTTTGGATTTAAATCCGAAAATTTTCATCATTTCCGTGTAAGTCGGCATACGCTTATGTAGTTGGTGGAATGAAGTTAATTTATTTTTGTATTCGTTATACATATGAGTTTAAAATTGCGGTAATACGGTAATGAATCTATTTAAGAAATTCTTACGAGAATGTTGGCGCATTTTTTTCTGGAGTATCTTGTGATTCATTGCTTCTTTCTTGTATTCTACACCTTGTAGAATTTTCATATCTATAACTTTATTTATAGAATGTAACTCTTTTTCAATTATTTTAATATATTGTTCTCTGTTCATATATATAATATTGATTATTTGCTTATAATCGACTGCATATATAGTATATGTGAACGCTCGTTCACAGTCAATACTTTAACTGTGGATAACTACAAAATAAATATTTATAAATAATAAAATTAATAATTTTTAATAATTTAAATCCTTTACGAAAAATTTACATTGGGTATTCTATTATAGTACAATAAAAGCAATGAGAAAATTTTTACTTTCAGTTTTTGTTATATCTGTATTTGGTATATATGCACTATTTGCTAAGTCGGGGAATCCCTCGACTGTTGTTTTTAATACACAAACTAATTCAAATACGAATAATCAACTAAATAATAATGATTCAAATACTTTACCTATAACGACTCCCCCTTCAACTGCGCCTACAGTAACCGAGGCCCCAGTTGTAAAAAAAGTCAAGAAAACAACTTGTTCCTGGAAATATTATGGAGGTGATGATGAAGAAAACAGCAGATACGTATGTACAACAACATTAGTAGATACTACTCCCACCTCATCAAAAACAACTACAACTACACCTAAACCAACATCAACTCCAACCACTCCTAAAACTGTAGCTGTTGCTACGCCTCCTCCTGTAGTAAAACCTAAATCAACAAGTGGCTGGAATGATGGTACTTTTACTGGTAATAGTATTGATGCTTACTATGGGTATGTACAAGTATCAGCAACTATTTCTGGTGGTCGTCTTACAAATATAAATTTCTTGGATTACCCTCAAGATCGTAGCACATCACTGATGAAAAGCCAGATGGCTATGACGATATTAAAATCAGAAGCAATTAATGCTCAAAGTTCTAATGTTGATTATGTATCAGGTGCAACTTATACTAGCGATGCTTTTAATCAATCATTATCATCTGCTTTAAGTAAAGCTAGAGTTTAAAGTTATGAAAGACACAAGATTAATAATGGGTATGCCCATAACAGTTGAGATAGTTGATTTACATGTTGAAAACCAAGTTCTAGAATCTGTATTTAACTATTTTACTTATATTGATGAAAAGTTTAGTACGTATAAAGAGACAAGTGAAATTATGAAGATAAATCGTGGTGAAATAAATGAAAATGATTATAGTGAAGATATGAAAGAAATTTTTCAATTAGCTGAAAAAACAAAAATAGAAACTAATAATTTTTTTAATATAAAAAAGCCAGATGGATCTTACGACCCTTCTGGTATTGTTAAAGGTTGGGCTATTCAAAAAGCAAGTGATAATCTGAAAAATAATGGTTATAATAATTTTTGTTTAGATGCCGGTGGTGATATACAAACTAGTGGTAAGAACAGTAAAGGTGAACCATGGACAATTGGTATTCGTAACCCATTAAATACAAATGAAATTATAAAAATAATAAATAATAAAAACAACAAAGGAATTGCGACTTCAGGTACATATATAAGAGGAAATCATATATATAATCCGAATAATAAAGATGATATACTTTCAGAAGTTTTAAGCTTAACTGTTATTGGTCCAAATATTTACGAGGCTGATCGTTTTGCTACTGCAGCATTTGCTATGGGTAAAGATGGTATATATTTCATAGACAAGCTAGTCGGATTTGAAGGTTATATGATTGATACTAAAGGTATCGCAACTATGACTAGAGGTTTTGAGGAATACACGCAATGAATTAAATATATATGTTAAATATAATAGACAATTTTCTAAACAAAATAACAATGTATCGTCTGGTACTGTACTTTTTGATTTTCTTATTATTACTTGCCACTGGATTTAGCGCTATGGGAATGCTTCCCTTTAGTCCATTAATGCTCCTATTTGGAACTGCACTTTTGCTAATTATCGGCTGGGCTGTAAATTTTATTTTCTCAGAAGTATTTAATGCGCCTACAAACGTAGAATCATTTTATATAACAGCATTGATTCTTGCTCTTATTATTACACCACCACAATCTTTTTCAGATGTTTCTTACTTGATGTTTATATTCTGGGCAGCACTTTGGGCAATGGCTTCAAAATACATACTAGCAATAGGTAAAAAGCATATATTCAATCCAGCGGCTTTCGCGGTGGCACTAACAGCTTTGACTCTTGGTCAATCAGCAAGTTGGTGGGTAGGTACGGGTTCAATGTTACCATTTGTATTTGTTGGTGGATTTCTTATTACTCGTAAAATTAGACGTACAGATCTAGTTCTTTCTTTTATATTTATTTCACTCCTTGTAAGTATTTTTATGCATGCTCATAGTTTTGGAGATATATTTAAATTTGGTAGTCGTGCTATAAAAGACTCTCCACTATTTTTCTTTGCTTTTGTAATGCTTACTGAACCACTTACAACTCCACCTACGAAATATCTGAGAATTGGTTATGGAGCATTAGTTGGAGCAATTTTTGACCCAATGGTTCATTTAGGTTCAATGTATTCAACACCAGAGCTTGCTTTAATTGTAGGAAATGTATTTTCTTATTTAGTTAGTCCTAAATTAAAATTAATGTTGCGTTTTAAATCAAAAACACAAATTGCTAAAGATACATATGATTTTTCTTTTGCATCGAGTAAAGATGAAATACCATTTAGGCCTGGCCAATATTTCGAATGGACATTACCTCACGAACATCCTGATAGTCGTGGTAATAGAAGGTACTTCACCATAGCCTCTTCTCCCATATCTGAAGAAGTACATATTGGTGTTAAATTTTACCCTAAATCTAGTAGTTTCAAAAATGCTCTTTTAAAAATGGAAAGAGGTGATAAAATTGTTGCTTCACAACTTGCTGGTGATTTTATAATGCCTAGAAATAAACGTATAAAACTTTGCTTTATAGCCGGAGGCATAGGAGTAACTCCTTTTGAAAGTATGATTAATTATATGCTAAAGCGAGGACAAAAAAGAAATGTTGTAATGTTTTACTCAAATAGAACAGTAGATGATATCGCTTATATGGAAACATTCGAAAAAGCTAGAACAGAACTAGGTATAAAAACGATCTATGCTTTATCAGAATTAGATTCAATACCTTCAGATTGGAAAGGTGCACGAGGGTTCATTACTGCGGAAATGATCGCAAAAGAAGTTCCTGATTTTGAAGATCGCATTTTTTATATATCAGGACCACATTCTATGGTTAGCGCATTTAATGAATCATTGTCTAGAATGGGAGTAAACCAATCTCAGATTATAACTGATTTCTTTCCTGGTTTTGCTTAAAATATTTAAGCAGTAAGTCTCTTTTTTACTTTTTTATTAAATTTATACCACTTCCATTTTATAACACACCAAGTATTACAGTATGCTTCGCCATATGGAGGGTGCTTTATTGAATCTGTTTTGAGGCAATTTTCACAACAAATAAAATGGTCATGACACATAAGGTTGGCACAGTTCACATAGTGCTCACTCGGAGTGCCACACTTTGTGCAGTGGCCAATTATCTCATGTTTATTGGGATCATCGAAATTCATAACAATACGTTTATCGAAAACATAAAGAGAACCCTTAAAATTCTCTCCTGGGTATTTTTCCATATAACTGACTATTCCTCCATCGAGCTGATAGACATCTTTAAATCCTTCCCTCTTTAATAAGCCAGAAGCTTTCTCGCAACGTACTCCACCAGTACAGACTGTGACTACGGTCTTGTCTTTCAAGTCTTCTATTTTTTTAATATTTTTTTTGAGGTCACGAAAATTATTTAAATCTGGAAAAGCTGTTCCTTCAAATTTACCAACACGAAGTTCGTAATCATTGCGCATATCTACAACATGAAATTCTTTGCCTTCCTCATACCATTTCTTTAGCATTTCTGGTTTTAAATGCGTACCAGTAATTTGATTTGGGTCTATATCTTCTTCTTCGCCTAAATGCAGAGATACTATTTCTTTTCGAACTTTTACAGAAAGACGTGGAAAAGCGGTACCGTCTGATGTACCTTCACTTATTTTCCAATGAGTATCTGCAAACCTAGAATCAGCTTTCATTATATCCATATACTCACGGCAAGCTTCATCTGTACCCTCATATGTGCCATTTATACCCTCTTTTGCTATGATCATACGGCCTTTCATACCAAGGTGCTTGCATAGGTCAAATTGAGCATCCCTGAGCCCTTTGGGGTCATCTATATGGACATATTTATAGAAAAGGATAATAGTGTGTTTGTTTACCATATTCTTTTAATATAACAATTATTTCCTATATTTACGAGTGCGCCATTTGTCGGCTATCTTTACACGGGTTAGTGAACGTTCAAGTTCTGATTCAAAATGTTCAAAATCAACAATCTCTTTATTTTCAGCTTGCTTGCTGAGTTCTTCTGCCTTCTGCTTCGCCTTAGCTATCATTTCGTCTGTAATATCTGCAACGTGTTCCGCAAAGTCAGCAAGTATAGCGCAAGTGGTCACATCACCATCTTTTTTTACTTCAATAAATCCACCGACGACAGCCATCGGTATGTGTTCACCAGAAGAGATAGCAACAACATCACCAGATGATAGTTCTGCTATAAGTGGGACATGGTCAGCCAAAACTGATATTTCCCCATTAGCCGTTGGGATAGTCACAGCGTCCACCATCTCATCTAAAATGAGTTTCTCGGGAGTTATTATTTTTAATTGTAATTGTTTTGACATTACTATTTTAAAAAATTACAATGCGCCTTTCATATAGAAATCATTTTCGGGTTTGTCGTCGTGCTTACCCTCGAGGATTTCTTTAAATGAACGAATTGTCTCAGTAAGTGGTACGTAAACTCCTGGAGTGCCAGTGAATTGTTCAGCTACGAAGAATGGTTGAGAAAGGAATTTTTGAATCTTACGAGCACGAGCCACGAGAGCTTTGTCGTCTTCTGAGAGTTCTTCCATTCCTAGAATAGCAATGATATCTTGTAAATCTTTATATCGCTGAAGGACACGCTGAACTTCACGAGCCACTTCGTAGTGATCACGACCTATGATATTTGGGTCAAGAATTGTTGATGATGAATCCAATGGATCAACCGCTGGGTAGATACCTATTTCTGTTAGTGAACGGTTTAGAACCACGGTTGAGTCAAGGTGAGAGAAAGTTGTCGCAGGAGCAGGATCGGTCAAGTCGTCAGCCGGCACGTAGACAGCTTGGACAGAAGTAACAGAACCTTTATCTGTAGAAGTAATTCTTTCTTGTAAGTTCCCCATTTCTGTCGAGAGAGTTGGTTGGTAACCCACAGCTGAAGGGATACGGCCAAGCAAGGCTGACACCTCAGACCCAGCTTGAGTAAAACGGAAAATATTATCAATAAAGAAAAGCACGTCTTTATTTTCTTCGTCACGGAAGTGTTCAGCCATAGTCAGACCAGAGAGAGCGACACGTAGACGAGCACCTGGTGGTTCATTCATTTGTCCGAAGACCATGGCCACCTTATCTAGAACTTTAGAGTCTTTCATTTCATGGTAGAGGTCATTTCCTTCACGAGTACGCTCTCCGACACCAGCAAACACTGAGTACCCTCCATGGTTTGATGCGATATTGTGAATAAGCTCTTGGATGACGACAGTCTTTCCAACACCAGCTCCTCCAAAAAGACCAACCTTACCACCTTTGAGCACTGGGCAGATAAGATCAATGACTTTGATACCAGTTTCAAGAATCTCAACCTTTGTAGACTGAGAGACAAATTCTGGAGCTTTACGGTGAATTGGTGAATGCTTACCGTCGCCTATTTTTGCATCATCTATAGGGTTCCCGAGCACGTTGAACATACGGCCCAAAGTTTCTTTTCCGACAGGTACCGATATTGGAGCACCAGTATCGGTAACTTCCATACCACGAGCGAGCCCATCAGTCGTATCCATAGCCACAGCACGAACAACGCCACCACTGATATGCTGTTCGACTTCCAGTATGACTTTTGTGTCACCATTCATCACTTCTAGAGCGTTGTAAATCTCTGGAATATTGTTTTCAAATTCGACGTCGACGACCGGACCTATAATTTTTTTGATTGTACCTGTTGTTTTCATGCTGTTTTTATATTTGTAATTTTAATTGATAATGTTTTAATATTTTCTAACTTACGCTTGCCATACCGGCACTTATTTCTGATATCTCTTGGGTGATGCCTGCTTGGCGGGCTTTGTTGAAGACTAATGTCAAATCTCCAATCATCTCCCCTGCGGCTTCACTAGCATTCTTCATCGCGACCATTCTAGAAGATTGTTCAGAAGCACTCGACTCAAGAACCATCTGGTAAATCTGCATTCTTGTCAGCTTTTCGGCGAGTGACCCTACGAGGGTGCTTATATCTCCGTCAAACACATAAGGTATATCTTTCGTAGAATCTTTATCTGGTAGAATTTCATTTTTATTATCTTTTTCTTCACCGATGCTTTCAATTAAATCTTTTAACTCTTGTTTTGATATTGGTAAAAGTTTTCTAACATTCGCACTTTGCGTTAGGGCTGATATAAAATCCGTATAAGCTACATAGACATGGTTGTATTTACCAGCTTTGTATTCATCTACTATTAGTTTTGAAAGAGGAACAATATCTTGCAAGGAAATATTATTGTCTGGAATCTCTGTAAACGACGCGATAATATTCTGTCCGATTCTACGCATAGCCCCATCTCCTTTTTTGCCGACAGTAACAATATCTATCTCAGTGTCTGCCTTAGTATTGGATAGGTTTTTTATCATTGCTAGAGCTTTCTTGGTCACCTGGCTATTATAAGCTCCACAAAGACCACCATTTGAAGTTATTAACACGAGTAGAGTCTTATTATGATTAGTATGTTCTGTAAAGAATGGATGATAAATATCATCAAGGCGACTAGAAAGCGAGGTCAAAAGTTCCCAAGAATATCCAGCATATAGACGAGACGAAAGAGCTCGAGACACGGCCTTCTTCATCTTCGAAGCTGCCACGAGCTCCATCGCTTTCGTGATCTTCTTCGTGTTCTTCACACTCTTTATTCGTTGTTTTATTTCTTTTGTACCTGCCATAAAAAATATTTATTTCACAAACCCAGTTTTAAAATCCTCTATTGCTTTTTTAAGAGAAGCTTCACTTTCATCTGTCCACATTTTCTTTTCAATCACATCTTTGTAGAAATCTTTAGCATTGAGTTGCGTATATTCAAGAAGTCCATCTTCAAATTCTTTAATTTTTTCAACTGGGACGTCATCAAGATAACCTTTGATAAGTGCATAGAGAATAACTGTCTGGCGTTCTGTAATGACAGGAGAATATTGAGGTTGCTTTAGAACTTCTACGGCTCTTCTTCCACGATCAAGCTGGCGTTTGGTATTTTCATCCAAGTCTGAACCAAATTGTGAAAAAGCTTCAAGTTCACGGAACTGAGCAAGGTCAAGCTTGAGTGTACCAGAGACTTTTTTCATAGCTTTAATCTGTGCAGCTGAACCGACACGAGAAACTGAAAGTCCGACGTTTACCGCAGGGCGAATTCCTTTATAGAATAAATCTGTCTCAAGGAATATTTGTCCGTCTGTGATAGAAATAACGTTAGTAGGAATATAAGCCGAGACGTCTCCAGCTTGGGTTTCAATAATTGGTAATGCTGTAATAGAGCCACCACCGTATTCTTTATTTTTTCGGCAAGCACGCTCAAGAAGACGTGAGTGCAAGTAGAAGACATCTCCAGGGTACGCTTCACGACCTGGTGGACGTCGAAGCAATAGTGATATCTCACGATAAGCTACAGCATGCTTTGACAAATCATCATAGATAATTAGTACGTCTTTACCTTGATCCATAAAGAATTCAGCAATAGAGACTCCAGTATAAGGAGCGATATATGCAAGCGCTGCCGGTTCTGAGGCTCCAGCTGAAACAATAATTGTATAATCCATAGCGCCTCCTTCCTCTAAACGAGTTTGAAGTTTACGAAGTTTAGAATCTTTTTGACCGATTGAAACATAAACACAAATCATATCTTGGCCTTTTTGGTTGAGTATTGTGTCTATAGCGATGGCTGTCTTACCTGTCTGACGGTCACCAATGATGAGCTCGCGCTGTCCACGACCAATAGGAATCAGTGCATCGATAGCTTTGATACCAGTCGCGACTGGCTGGTCGACACCTTGACGACTCATAACCCCAGAAGCCACTTTTTCAATAGGAGCTCTCTTATCTGTCTTTATCTGACCTTTTCCATCAATAGGTTCACCCAGAGCATTCAAGACACGACCTATTTGAGCGTCTGATACTGGAACAGAAAGAATATTGCCTGTGGCTTTGACTTCGTCTCCTTCTTTAATAGTATGAAAATCTCCCAGAACAATTACTCCGACAGAATCTTCATCGAGGTTCAAGGCTACTCCCATTGCTCCCGTAGAGAAGCTGACCATTTCTGATGCTTTTAAATCTGATAGACCAGAGACTCGAGCAATACCATCAAAAACTTCAACAACGTGGCCAACCTTCTCGGCTTTTATGTCGTCTTGGAATTTTTCAATTTGTTTTCTTAAATTTTCTACAATGTGATTTTTGGCCATATTAGTTTGTTGTTAAATAATCTTTTAATTTATCAAGCTTGTTTTTTAGTGTCATATCTATTACTTCATCTCCAACCTCTATCTTTATTCCACCAAGCAAGCTAGGATCTTCTGTAAATGTAAGTTGGACTGATTTTGCTTTATATCTACTTTTTATTATATTTTCTAGATTTTCAGATTCTATCTTGTTTAGTTTTTCCTTTGAGCTGATTTTAGCTTCGATAATGCCTTCCCTCTTGTCGATTAATTTATCAATAGCTTCCAGTATTTGAGGTGACTTGCCAAGGAGATGTTTTTTCGAGAGGAGTATCGTGCTGTTTTTTAAAACATCATCAAGATCTTTCCCAGATTTATCTTTGGATGCTTGGTAGATTGCCGAGGCTATGTTGTTAATAGAAATTGTTGCCATGATATTATTACTTTATTTTTTCAATTCGTTTTATTGTATTTTTGTCGTATGAATCATCACCATGAGATTCCAACAATTTTTCAGTAGCAGCTACAACAAGTGAAACTATCTCATTTTTTGCTTCCTCGACTATTTTAACTTTTTCGGCATCAAGAGCTTTTTTACCGCTTGCAATCATAGACTCTACTTCCTGTTGTGTTTTTTCAAGTATATTTTTTTTATTTTCTTCAGCTTCCTTTTTTCCAGATTGAAATACATTGTGAGCTTCAATACGAGCCTTCGCTATAACATCGTCATATTCTTTTTTAGTTTTAGCTAAAAGGTTTGCGTTTTGCTTTGCGTCGTCAAGACCATCTTCGATACGCTTTTGTCTTTCGGCCATTAATTTTGATAATGGTTTTAAAGCAAAAAAATATAAAACAGCTAAAACGACTCCAAAGTTTATTGCTTGAGCAATTATTATTTTCCAGTCTATATGAAATGTAGTTATAAGAGAATTCATTTGAAATATTATTATTATAATTACTTTTTAATATATCAGCACCTAACTCCTAACTGCTAGCATTTTTATACTAGTAGCTAGATGTAAGTTGCCAATATGGCTACTTGATTGAAAATGCGATAACCAAAGCATATATTGCGATAGCTTCAGCGAATGCAGATGCAATAAGCATAGGAACTAAAACTTTTCCTGATGCTTCAGGGTTGCGACCAATCGCTTCCATAGCACGAGCTCCAATCATACCAATACCAATACCTGGGCCAATAGCACCTAAACCGATAGCAATTGCTTTTGCAATAGTTGATAAATCCATAAAATTATTTTAATTAATTTATAATGTTTCGACTTTTTATCCTGCTAAACTTTCTAATTCTCCCTCAAGTTTTTCAACTGAACTTGATGCATGACCTTCATGCTCGTCGTGATCTTGAGCTGCAATTGTGAAGTATACAAGAACCAAGATTGCAAAAATGAATGCTTGTATAGCCCCGACAAATATTTCTAAAAAAAGAAATGGTATCGGTAAACCATATGCAAGCAATGCACTCATAGATAGAAGCAATACTTCACCTGCAAAAACATTACCGAATAAACGGAATGAAAGTGAGGCTACTTTTGCAAACTCTCCAATGAGCTCAAGAACTCCTACAAAGAATGTAACAGGAGCAACGACTAATACAGTCGGATCTTTTCGAATCTTAGCAGGTATACTACCAAGCGCCCTTAGATTAACATATTTATTAAATGTTTTCCAGGCCCCTATAGATACTATGCCAAAAATATTAGCACCAATAACTCCCATAAGTGATAGCGCTAGTGTAGTATTAATATCTGCCGTACCACTGCGAATAAATGGCACAAATGCTCCTCCATTAATAATCCCAAAGCCACCGAGCGGGAGTATGCCCACCCAGTTATTTATAAGGACAAATATAAAAATGGCAAACGCCAAAGGGAAAACTTTAATTGTAATTTCCCTACTATTAGTTACTTGATCACACAAGGACAAAGCACCTTCATACATAATCTCAAAAAAATTCTGGATGCCTTTGGGTATTTCTTTTAATTTTGAACGAAGTACTGCAACTATGGCAATGATAATAAAAACAGCAATCCAGCTAGTAAGTAATGAATTTGTAACAGGAAGAGAACCTATGTGAGTAATAGGTTCTGCATAAAGTGTGACTTCGTGAGTAACGGGTGCCTGATTTTGATTAATTTGATTTTCCATTTTCCTCTTTTTTGTTTTCTTGATTATCTTTACCTTCAATTTTTTGAATATAAGATAAAGACATTTTAACAATTACAGCCATAGATATAATAAAAGCAATAATTGTTGATCCTATAAATATCCATGGAGCAGTACCGAAATGATTGTCTAAATATTTACCAATAAACAATGCAAGTATTATAGGAACTGCAACCCAGACAGAAACTCGAGCGAACATTATGAGTGCTTGCTGCCATGAAGATTGATCTTTTTTATTGTTTTGCATAAAAAGAAAGTGGCTCAAAGCCGTGCATACTGTACCAAAAAATTGCGATATTTTCAAGTTTTTGCTATAGTAATCGAGTATTTTGATATTTCTTTAAGAATTTAATGCGTGTGTAGTTCAGTGGTAGAACGCTGTCCTGATAAGACAGAGGTCGAAGGTTCGATTCCTTCCACACGCACAAACAAAAATCCTCTCAAATAATTGAGAGGATTTTTGAATAGATATAGATTATCTATTTCCACGGAAACCACCTGCTGGTCGCTCTTCCATAGGACGAGCTTCGTTCACAGTAAGGTTACGACCTTCGTAATCTTTACCGTCAAACATTGAGATAGCTTTCTCAGCATCGGCATCGTTTTCCATTTCTACGAAACCAAAGCCTTTTGAACGGCCGGTCATCTTATCCATAATAATTGTTGCTGATGCAACTGAACCTACAGTCTCAAAGTGAGATTTAAGTTCATCGTTAGTCGTCTTATAAGGAAGACCGCCGACATATAACTTTTTTGCCATATATGACAATGTGCTTCTCGTAATAATACTTTCATATTAATTACTCGAAGAAAACTAATTTATAAATGTAATCGTAAAGCCCGATTTCATTTACATACTCAATGTTTAAACAACGAATATGAAACAATAACCAAAACGTATAACAACTACTGGCCGAAAGTATAACACACATAGGTTAAGCAAGCAACAAGAATAAACTTATTCATCTTCAGCATCTCCTACCACACCTGCTTGCATTGCTTCTATTATTTTGTTTATATTTCCTTGCATTATACTTGGAATATTTGACCAAGATTGTTTAATTCGATGGTCTGTAATTCTGTCTTGTGGGAAGTTGTATGTACGAATTTTCTCACTTCTATCTGCAGTGCCGATTTGAGCTTTTCTATCACCTGAATATTTTTTTGCTTCTTCTTCATCTTGAAGCATTTGAAGTTTTGATATTAGTATACTCATAGCTTTTTCACGATTTCCAAGCTGATTACGTTCGCTAGTTGAACGTACATCTATACCCGTTGGTTTGTGTATTAAGCGAACTGCAGTTTCAACTTTATTCACATTTTGCCCACCAGCACCTCCAGAACGTGAATATTCCATATCAAGATCAGCGGGATTAATAACTATTTTACTTTTCTTACGAATTGGAAGTATTGCCACAGACGCTGTTGATGTGTGTATACGACCATTCTTTTCTGTTACAGGTATACGTTGAACTCTATGCACACCTGTTTCAAAACGAAGAAGTTTGTAAACATCCTTACCTTTTATCTCAAGAGTATATTCATCTAGATGTCTACAGTTCCAATTATTGTTTTCAGAAAAACGTTCGTACATTGATACAAGTTCAAGTGCAAACAGGGATGCTTCGTCACCACCAGCTCCAGCGCGCACTTCCAATACTATTTCATTTGGAAATTCCTCTTCTTCTTTATCAGCTTTTAATATTTCTTCAAGCTGCCTTTCTACAGCTTCTTTCTGGAAACGAATATTCTCGAGTTCCTCTTCTGCTAAGTCACGTAATGACTCATCTTGCTCCACCATATCATTAACTTTCCTTTCTTCGTTTAAAAGTCTTTCATACTCAAGTGCATGATAGCTTGTTTTGTGATCTTTTTTTAATTGGTCTAAATCTAAGTTCATAATATTATTATATAGCAAAAATAAAAAACTAGCTCTTTTGAGACTAGCTTTCTATTTTGAAAATTTATTTCTTTTTTGCAACTGCAGCACGCTTTTTGAAACGATCAACTCGGCCGGCTGTGTCTAATATCTTATCATTACCAGTATAGAATGGATGGCATTGGCTGCATATTTCTATGTTCATTTTATCCATAGTAGAACCAACAGTAAATGAAGCCCCGCATGCGCAAGTTACTGGTGTATTGTTGTTATATTTTGGGTGAATATTCTTTTTCATATTGCGTTATATTATCACGATATTGTTAGTTTTGCAATGGGTCTATCATTTCAGTCTGAATATTCTTAACTTTCGCCATAACTTGCCTGCCGTATGCACAAGTAGACCCGCCTGATCCATAATATCTACAAGCAGCTCTAATCTGAGCAGTATAACTATCTCCTACTCCACCTAAGTCTTCTAAGAATAATGCTGATGCCATAAATGCGTCTCTTGGATTCCAGGGGTCAGGAGCACTAATATTTAAAGCTTTTGCAACACTGCTGCTTATACCATCCCAAGTTGAAGGTATGAATTGTGCCGGTCCCATAGCCCCACCCCAGCTGTATGGTCCAGCTGAAATAATAGGACAAGATACTAGTGTTGTAGTAGGGTCACGACCTAGGGCTGTTGTAATTCTTGTGAATGGGCCAATATCTCGACTTGGTTTCATAACATTTTTAAAAGCTCTTCCGCTCTTTGAACTTACCCCAGCACCTGTTTCCATATTTGTAACATAACAAGAACCTTGATCTGTTCCTAAATTACTTTCTTGTGTAATGATTGCAAGTATAAATGCTGGTGCTACGTTTGTTATTTTTGAAGCTTCATTTGCGTATGTAAGTGCGATTCCAAAAGGAATTGCTGATGCATCACGAAGATTGAACAGTACTGCTAAAATTTCTGCCCTACGAGCTGCTTTTTCAGCCAGAACTTCTTGATAAGTTTTTTCTTTGTTTTTGCTTATAGATAATAGTTGCTGCTTAGTTGCTTCATTTCTTTGAACTTGTTGAGCTGCGGTTTCGAGCTGAACTTTTATATCAGTCTGTTGATTTTTTTGTATCTCTAGACTTTTCTTTTCAGTCTCTGTGCTATTTTTTGTTTGATTTATTTCATCTACAGAATTTTTGATTGCTAATTTTAGAGAAGCAAATGCATCTATATCTCCATATGCTTGAGACATAGTATCTTGAGATAAGATAAATTCTACTAGAGATTTATTATCTAATTCTCTGTCTTTACGTATTAACTGAGCCAAAGATTCTTTTTCTGTTTCTATTTTGGTTGTAAGACTTTCAATTGTCTGGTTTTTTTGCACAATCTCTCCCCCTAGTTGCTGTATCATTATATTTTTGGCTCTGATATCAAGTTTTGATTTGTTTATTTGTGTAGTGAGTATGGCAATATCTCTTGACAATGATACTGATTGACCTTTCTGTGCGTTAAGTTCTTGTTGTTTTTGTGCTATTTCTTGTTCTAAAGTTGCAAGTTCTGATTCAAGACGTGCTTTATCAGCCTGAGCAATAACTAATGCTTGGTCAGCATGTACCATAGGTATTTGGGATAAAATACCGTTAAACATAAATGCTATTATTATTACAAAACAAAATGCATATCTGAAAAATTGTCGCATTTGCCTATTATATCACATATAAAAAACTCTTCATCAATTATAATGAAGAGTTTTTTATATAATATTATTTTGATTCAGAGTTTGTAGAACCAGATACCTCATCTGCTTCTGTGTCTTTTTTACCTTTCTTTTCTACTTCGATTGCTGAGATATCTGCTGGAGCTTCTTCAACTTCTTCTTTTACTGCAGATATAAGAGCCACAACTTCTAGGCCATCAGTTAAAATTTTTACACCTTTTACCGGTTGTATATCTTTAACATGTATTTGATCGCCTAAAGCTATAAGAGATGTAACATCAGCACTTATACTATGTGGTAAATCTTTTGGTAAAGCTTCAATCTCTATCTCATGAAGTACTTTAACTAGAACACCTAATCCATTCTTTTCTGCTGGTGCAACACCTGTAAATTCTATAGGTACTGTTACTTCTACAGGTTTATCCATATCAATAGCCAAGAAATCAATATGAATAGGAAACCCTTTCACTGGATCAACTTGTACTTCGTGTATTAGTACATTCGTCTTTGTAACTTTTTCTTTACCTTCTGTATCTTCTAATTCAAGTATAATTGTACTTGATTCACCTGCCTCTTTAAATATTTTCTCAAAACTCACACCGGGGACATATATTGGTGTGTTTTTGATTAGAGCGCCATAGACTACAGCCGGAATCATACCGTTAGATCGTATAGATACAAGCTTGTCTGCCTTACTTCGCTTTGTTGCTTTTAATGTTTGCATAAATGCGATATTAACACAAAAAATGTTTTGGAGCAAATATTAAAATTATAATTTAAACTTTATGCGATAAATTATGTTTTTCTTTAATAATATGATCTTTAATATAGTCCATAGTAGCTCCTACTTTTTTACCAGGATTAAAAATATTCTGTGAGTCAAATATATTTTTAGTATTTTCGAATAATCCGTATATATTAGGACCGTACATTTGTAGTAAAAAAGGTGAACGAATAAGACCATCGTTATGTTCAGCTGTAGTTGAGCCTTTGTATTCTAAGACTAAATCATATACTTGTTTTGAAAGGTCTAGAATTATAGAGGCAGTTTTTGGATCTGAGAAATCCATAAGCGGAATAATATGGAAATTACCATTACCAGCATGACCAGCAATTGTGTAAGTTATGGGATATTTATCAAGAATTATGTTTAGTTTAGGTAGAAATTCTGGCAAACATTCTGGTACAACAATAATATCATCTATAAACGGTGCTGTATGCTTGTCTTTAATATGTTTACGTAATAGGGCAAAACTTTCACGACGAATATCCCAATATTTATTTGATTCTGCTTCAGAAGTTGTAATGCGGGTTTTGAATGGAAACTTTTTTAAGTCAGGCATTAGTGCTTTAGCAGCTGCGTCTATTTCTTTTTCACTATCGCCAGCAAATTCGACTAACAATATTAATTTTGGAATACCGAAAGTTGACATCATAAATACTTCTGGCCAAAAGCTCCACATAAATTTAATCATTCCCCAGAAACCTTTCGTTTTTAGAAAGTCAGGGAAGAATTTTATAGCTAATTTCATGGTAGCATCATCATACGACTCAAGACTTTCAGGATGGTGAGGCAGTATGACATCTACAATTTCGCCAAGTCTTTTTATATCTTTCATGAAAATAACCACAAGTTTTGAAGCTTTTTTTGTATTTACTAAATGTAAAGTTATCTCTGTAACTATACCAAGTGTTCCTTGCGAACCAACAATTAATTTAGTTAAATCAAATATTTCTTTCTTTTCATCCCAGACATTCCAAAGATAATAACCTGCTGAATTTTTAGATACATTAGGTTTAGCATTTTTAATATCATCCTTATTATTATTTATTAGTTGAAATATATTTTTATAAATATCACCCTCAAAATCATTCTGGGCAATTTTCGCATACAATTCCTTTTTATTTAATGGTTTAACTATATATTCTCTACCATCAGAAAAAACTACTTTTAATTCTTTTATATAATCTTCGGTTTTACCATAGTTTAAAGTTTTTTCACCAGCGGAATTATTACCTACCATTCCACCCAAAGCATTAAGACTTTTTGAAGCTGTGTAACATGGCAATAATAATTCTTTCTCCATAGTTAATGGTTCAAAGTCACGATAGTAAACTCCTGGTTCTATAATTGCTGTACCTGTTATAGATACTGAGTGTGCATTAGGATATTTAGGAATCATTTCAAAAGGAGAAACTCTTTCAATTTTTATGATTTTATTCATATAACGAGTAAAATCTATAATAATCGACTCTCCTATTGCACCTCCAGCCATACAAGTTCCTGCAGAGCGAGGTGTAAGAGCAAGCTTTGGGTATTTTGATTTATTATCATTTACCCATCTCACTAATGTTTTAACATCTTCATTGTCTTTTGGGAATACTACAAGTTCAGGTTTAACTTCAAGTAATGATGCATCATGAGAATATTTTGTAAGTGATTCCTCACTGTCTTCAATATCTCCTTTAAAAAATTTCAATATTTCTTCTTTCATTATTATAATAATTTATTATTGAATATTGTTAAAAAGCTTAAGACGAGCTTCAACAACCTTTTCGATAGCATCAACTGCCTCAGGTAAATATTTATAAGGAGCCACTTCATCTGGCATATTTTTTAATGCTTCTTCTAATCCTTTTCTGTATGCAACTCGGATTTCAGTATTAATATGTACAATATCGATACCATTTTTAATACAAGCCACGAAATCTTGATCCATTGTTCCCGATCCACCGTGGAGTACGAGTGGTATACCTGTAGCCTCTCTTATTTCTTTAACTCTATCTGGGTGAAGTCTCGGATTGCCACTTCGAACCATACCATGCACATTACCAACAGATGGAGCCAACATATCTATTCCTGTAGCTTCTACAAAGGTTTTTGCATCTTCGGGCTTAGTCATAGTTGCTTCAGATACACCATCTGGTACTGCATCAAGCATTTTAGATGATTGACCAATAAATCCAAGTTCAGCTTCTACTAAAACGTCACGGTTAAACTTTTTATTTACTTCGTGAGCGTAATCTACACACTTTTTTGTAAGCGCGATGTTTTCCTCAAGTGGAAGTTTGGCACAATCTATAATCACTGAATCATATCCAGCGTCAATTGCAGCTTTCACACTCTCAAAACTATAGTGATGGTCAGCATTTAGATAAATAGGAAAATTATCTCTCTCTCGAAGTGCTTTAATTAATGCAACACCTTCTTCTTTGCCTACAAACTCTTCTTCTCCTTCAGATAAACCGATAATAACAGGTACACTAAGCTTCTTGGCGGCATTGTAAATACCATGAAGTCCCTCTAGATTTGATATATTAAAATGTCCAACTGCTACTCCTTTTTCATCTGCTTCTTTTATTATTTCGCGTAAACTTTTCATATTTAATAATTGTACCATATGTGATACAATTATTAAATATGGATAAACAAATTGATTTTTTTGCAATCGGTGATTTAGTTGTCGATGATTTTATAAGATTAAAGGACGCAGAAGCTACTTGCGATTTAGATCAAGAAAATTGCAAACTCTGTGTCCGATTTGGCGATAAAGTTCCTTATGAATTCCATGAAGTAGTCTATGCTGTTGGAAATAGTGCTAATGCTGCTGTGTCTGCTAGCCGACTAGGATTGGTATCTGCTCTTTCAGGGGTAGTCGGTAATGATGATCATGGTAAGAATTGTATGAAGGCACTTGCAGATAATAATATTCTTTTGGACTATATTGAAATTGACCCTAAACTTCCTACAAATTATCACTATGTTTTGTGGTACGGACCAGAACGTACTATTCTAGTCAATCATGCTCCTTATGAGCGTCATTTTCCAAAAGATATGAGAGCACCAAAATGGATATATTTATCTTCATTAGGTGAAAATACAGAAGAATTCCATCACGAAATAGCAACTTGGTTGAAAGAACACCCTGAGACAAAGCTTGCTTTCCAACCTGGAACATTTCAAATAATGCTTGGGTCCGAAAAATTAAAAGATATATATGAGTTATCTGATATATTTTTCTGCAATGTAGAAGAAGCTCAAAGGATATTAAAAATTGAAGAACTTGATCCACAAAAACTTATGAATGCCCTTCATAATCTTGGTCCTAAAATAATTATTCTTACAGATGGTATAAAAGGCGCATATGCTCGTGAAGAAGATGGATCAATGTGGTTTATGCCTATTTATCCGCACACACCTATTGATCGTACTGGTGCTGGTGATGCATTTGAATCTACAATTACATCAGCACTTGCAATGGGTAAAACACTAGAAGAAGCATTACAATGGGCTCCAATTAACGCTATGTCAGTTACACAATTCGTCGGAGCACAAAAGGGTCTCATTTCTCAAGAAAAAATTGAAGAATATTTGCAAAAAGCACCAGAAGATTATAGGCTTAAAAAATTAAATTAATATAATTAACATTTTTAAAACTACTATTTAATGATAGTTTTGTCTTTTGTTTATTATTTCTTCAGCCTTAATTATAGCTTCTCTAGGTTCAATTTCGTGTGAGGTAAGCTTTTTAATTATTTCTTCCAATTGATTTATTTCGTCATCAACATTACCTTCTTGTAACACTTGTTGCTCAAGTGCTTTAATTGTTATTAACGCTTTTTGAAATGATTCTAAATTACTGTTAGGAGATTCTTGACTCATATAATTTTATTCATATAATGATTTGATAATTTATGCAACTGGCACTGGCACAGATTGCGGTATATTGGGAGTAGGTACATTTTGTTCTTTTATGTCATCGTAGAATTTTGCTGTAGTAACATTAATGTATGGTATAAGCCATAGTAAACCTATACCCAATGTTGGTATACACAATAAAAGCCATCCCAGGAAACGTAATTCTAAGAAGAATAATTTCCACTTATTACCCTTCATTATTTTTTTACTTTTGTTTATTGCATCATTAATTTTAATTGTGTGGTCTTCAGCAAGAATATAGTATGTCATTGAATACGAAAAACTTGCAATTACTCCAGGTATAATAAAAAGTAATGTCCAAAGAAATGTATATATTAAAATTAGAAAATATGCGAAAAATCCCCTCCACCACTTTTTAAACTCATCAAAAATACGAGCTATCCTAGGATTTTGATTCCTAGAAAACGATAACCAAAAACCATAGAGTCCGACAATAAAAGGTCCTGCTATAACTAACGATACCAACCATCCAATTTTTGGTATAAATCTAACTAAAATTGATATTAAAAAATATAATAATGTAACTTTAACACCTTCTATCCATTTACCATTTAATACTTCTCTTGCTTCTCTCATTAAAACTTTATTTTGTGTTTTCATATAAAATATAGTTATTAATAATAAAATTAAACTCTTCTTTTTAAAACTTTTTCAACAGCTTTTATAATATCTGGAACATCCATTCCATAGTGTTTTATAAGCTCTTCGGATGTACCTGATTGACCAAATTTATTCTGAACACCCAAGAATTCTATAGGTGTCGGGTAATAAAGGGCCAAACATTCTGCAACTGCACTACCCATACCGCCTGAAACCTGATGTTCTTCAAGTGTGACTAAAGCTTTTGCTTCTTTAGCTAGTGACACAATTGCTTCATCATCTAGTGGTTTAATAGTAGACAAATTCATAACTTTGATTTTAACTCCATCTTTCTCTAAAATTTTTGCAGCAAGTATGGCTTTGTGTAGAAGTGCACCTGTAGCTATAATTCCAATATCAGCAAGTCCAGATTCAGGAATAAATACAATCTGAGCTTTCCCTATTTCAAATGGTGTATCATCTGTTGTTATGATAGGAGTTTTTTCTCGAGCTAATCGTAGGTAGGTTGGCTCTTTTATTTTCGCGCAAGCTATAGTTGCCTTCTTTGCTTCTATAGAATCGCAAGGAGATATAACAACCATATTAGGTATAACCCTAGTAATAGCTAGATCTTCAATTGCTTGGTGTGTACCACCGTCAGGGCCAACAGATACACCAGCGTGAGAACCAGCAATTTTTACAGGTCTATCATTATAGCAAATAGTTGTACGTATTTGCTCCCAGTTGCGACCAGGAGAGAACATTGCATATGAAGATATAAAAGGTATCTTACCCATAGCAGCCATTCCTGATGCAACCGAAGCAAGATTTTGTTCAGCAACACCTATCTCTACGTATCTCTCAGGGAATTTATCTGCAAATAAATCCATTTTTGTAGATCCAACTAGATCTGCGCAGAGTGCAACTATATTATTATCTTCAATTCCTGCTTGTAATAGACCTTCACCAAACCCTTGGCGAATAGGTATCTGCTCGACATCGTCGTTAAAAAGTTTGGTATTTAATTTTAGTGATTGATTAAGCATAATTTATTCGTCTTCACTTTTAATTCTACCACCAAGGGTTCGTAGCTCTTTTAATGCCATCTGACCTTGTTCTTTGTTAGGTGGTGTACCATGCCAATGGTAATCTCTTTCGAATTCACGTACCCCTTTACCAGGAATAGTACGAGCTATTATTACTGACGGCTTTTCGTATACTGCTTTAGCTTTACATATTGCATCATTAATATCTCTAAAATTATGCCCATCAATTTCTTGGACATGCCAGTTAAAAGATTGCCATTTAGCTGCTAGGTCATCAAGTGGCATAACATTTTCAGTAAAACCATCAATTTGAATATTATTTCTATCAACTATAACCAAAAGATTACGAAGATGTTCTTTACCAGCAAGCATAATTGCTTCCCAGTTCTGACCTTCATTTAACTCACCATCTCCTGTAAGGCAGTATATTGTTTTATCTGTTCCAGGACCAAAATCTATACGGTCTGCTATTGCCATACCTATAGCTTGTGATAAACCTGAACCGAGTGGTCCAGATGAGTTCTCAAGCCAAGGCATAAATTCCCTGTGAGGATGACCTTGAAGTCGTGAACCAAATTTACGGAGTGTTAAAAGCTCATTAATAGGCATATAGCCTGCATAAGCCATAGTCGCATATAATACTGGACAAATATGACCATTAGAAAGGACTAACCTATCTCGATCTTTCCAATCTGGTCTTTTTGGGTCTTGCTTGAGCGCATGAAAATATAACAAAGTAAATATATCTGCCATTCCTAATGGCCCAGCAGTATGCCCAGATTTTGCCTCGACAAGCATTTCAATAATACTTTGCCTGATATTGTTTGCAGTAATTTTTAATTCTTTTATTTTTAAATCTGTAAGATTTTCCATAAATATATTTTATAAATTTTCAAACTCTCTTATCATTTGACTTGGATCATTGCTTGATATTAATGCAGATCCTACCACTAATCTATTTGCACCTGCTTTTACAAGAAGCGGTGCAGTGTCTTTGTTTACGCTTCCATCTACACTTATTATAAGCTCTGGGTATGCAGTACGCAATTCTGATATTTGTGATAGAACACGTTCATCAAATGGTTGACCTTGATAACCTATATGTTTTATTCCCATACATTGAACAAAATCAATATGTGAAATAATCGGAGTAAGTTCGTTTATGGGTGTTGTAGTGTTTATTGCTACACCTATTTGTATATTTTCTCTTATATACATATCTAAACTTTCTATAAATTCTTTAAATTCAACTTTGTCATTTTCTGCTTCTATATGGAATACTATTCTTTTTGCACCAAGTCTAGTAAAAAATTCAAAGTGTTTATGAGCATTTGCAACCATAAGGTCAAATTCGAAATCAATCGAGTCCCAAAATGGTAAACCTGACTCTTCGTTTAAAATACTTTGGATACTTTCTTGATTATCTTTACCCATTGGCCAAGAAATAGAAGGAGTGAATTTACCATCACACATATCAATTTGAACAATAGAAGTTATGTTTACAATATGAGCTAAATACTCACGTAATTTATCAAAATTCTCAACTAGTATTGCAGGTATAACTTCTATCATATTAGATTTTTTCTATTCTACGTATATGTCTAGGTTCATTTGAAAATGGAGTTTCTAAGAAAATTTTTATTGCACTTTTGGCTTCATCCTCATTAATGAATCTTGCACCAAGAGAAAGTATATTTGCATCATTATCATTTCTTGAAGCTTTAATAATATCTAAGTTACCTCCATAGTATAAGGCTGCACGAATACCATCTATTCTATTCGCACACATTGCTTCTCCCTGACCACTACCTCCTATAACAATACCCATGCCTCTAGGATCATCAGCTACTGCGTGGGCTACAGGCTTAATAAAATCAGGATAATCATCATCTTTCTCGAATTCAAAGGCACCTATATCTTCGAAATCGTAGCCTTGGTCTTTTAAGTAAATATTTAATTTTTCTTTTAATTCATATCCAGCGTGATCTGTTCCTATGTATACTTTCATAGTAATATTATAACACTTAATTAAATTATATGATAATATTATATCAACAATATGATAAATTTCTATAAATACCACGGAGCAGGAAATGATTTTATTATGATAGATAATAGAGATGGTAATTTCGATGTTAAAAATAAAGATTTAGTGAAGTTATTATGCCATCGCAGGTTCGGTATTGGTGCTGATGGTATTATTCTAGTAGAAAATGATGCCGATTATGATTTTAGAATGGTTTTTATGAACAACGATGGCAGTATTGGTGCTATGTGTGGTAATGGCGGACGCTGTATAGTTCATTTCGCCTACCATATTTTAAAAATTGTAAAAGACCCTAAGAATGTAGAATTCATAGCAGTAGATGGTAAGCACCAAGCAGATATAGATGGCGACATCGTAAAACTCAAAATGCAAGATATAGAAAGCATCAGCACTCGCAATAACCTACCATACATTTGCCAAGGTACGACTCCACACAATATACAATTTGTAACTAACCTTAAAGACTTCCCTGTTTTCGAAACTGGCCGAAAAATTCGCTACTTAGATGAAAGTGGAGTCAATGTAAACTTTGTCGAACTTATAGACGGAGTATTCCATGTTCGCACTTACGAACGTGGAGTTGAAGATGAGACGCTGGCTTGTGGTACAGGTGCAACTTCTGTCGCTATTGCTGTTCATAATAACGGAATGCTAAAAGAAAATGTAGCTCATATAAAAATGCCAGGTGGTGATTTGAAAGTATCATTTGAAAAAATGCCTGATGACACATACCAAAACATTTGGCTTACCGGTGAAGCCAAATGTGTGTTTGAAGGCGAATGGGAATAATTATAATTCTTAATTATATTCCTAAATAAAAAAAGAGCCCTTACCGAAGTAAGGGCTCAAAGGGTCTAAGACCCAAGATGTAACACGAGGTACAAAGTGCCAAAGGACTATAAGTCGCAGAAGCACAACAAGCAGTCGCCATCGTCCCAGGCAGACTCGAAGTAACCGAGGTAGAACCTCCAGACACCGTCCGAGCGGCGGTCCACGTACGGCACCCTATGGCGGCCGTCGGAGTCTTCACAGAGGGTGTCCTTCTCATCGAAGGAAACTGTCCATTTGCCCACCGGAAACTGGTCCGCTTTGTTGTCTTGCAACAACGTCACGCCCTGTCCGCCCACGAGGAGGGCGTCCTTCTCATCGAAGGAAACTGTCCATTTGCCCACCGGAAACTGGTCCGCTTTGTTGTCTTGCAACAACGTCACGCCCTGTCCGCCCACGAGGATGGCTCCCTGCTTCTTCAGGAAGGTCATGCAGTCTTCACTGGTGACCGTCGAGAGGATTGGGAAGATTCGCACGCGGTACTTCTTGCCAGGCTCCAGCTTGTTCGTCGCTTTCGCGAAGTTCTTGCTGTTAAGGTCATCGTTGAAGTAGTAGGTGGTCTTCAGCTTCTTGGTCTTCTTGGCGAAGGTGTCGAGCTGGGTGTCGTGCTTGTAGTCTGCCGGCACCGTGAACTCGAAGTCCTTCACCGCGGGGCCGAAGCTCTGGTCCACCATGGCGAGTTTCTGCAGGATGGGCTTCACTTGCTCTTGCAACGTGCCACCTGCTTTGATGATTTCCTGAGCCTCATCTTTCGATAAGCCCAACGCACGGACCGCGTCTCTTACGAGATCGGCGATGCGATTTTCTTGGTTTGACGTGATCTTTTCAGTCATCGTTTTATCCTTTTTTGAATGTACAATCCAGAATCTGCTGGAACAGTCGCAATCTTGCTAGCACTATTATATCAAATAACACTCTATTTGTCAATGTCAAGGCTAAATGGCAAATATCGTTAGTCCATCTTTCTTTTCTAATTGGTTGATAAAATTGATCTTTCAGGCGATCGTAAACAAATATCAAAAAGCCCCACTTATTTCTCGAGGCTTTTTTAAAATCTATTTATATGTTTTATTTTATTGTCCTCCCTGTCTTGATGACATGGTCTACAAGAGTATGTGTATATGACATCTCGTTATCATACCAGCCGAGGACCTTCACAAGATTACCACTGACAACACGAGTCATAGCAAGGTCAGCGATAGATGCGTGAGATTCACCAAGTATATCGCTTGAGACTAGGGGTTCTTCTGTCACAGCAAAGATTTTACTCCATTGTTCGCTCCCTGCTGCTTTTTTAAGGATTTCATTTACTTCTTCGGCAGTAGTATTTTTCTTTGAGATAAAAGTAATATCAACGATAGATCCTGCTGGGACTGGAACACGAAGTGAAATACCATCAAAAAGTCCTTCAAGTTCAGGATAGGCTTTGGTAACGGCAATGGCTGCACCTGTTGAACTTGGGACAATATTTTGGGCAGCCGCTCGGCCTTCTCTGAGATCTTTTTTACTTGGTCCATCTACAAGAGATTGTGAAGCAGTATATCCGTGAGTTGTTGAAAGGACAGCTTTCTCTATGCCTAACGCCTCGTGCAATATGCCTATGAGTGGTGAAGCTGCGTTTGTTGTACAAGAACCGTTTGAAGTTATATCACAAGTGCCAAACTTTTCTTCATTAACACCGAGGAGAATTGTCGCACCAGGGACACTTCCATCTCCTTCTTTTGCTGGAGCAGAAATAACAACTTTCTTAGCACCATCTGCAATATGGAATTGTGATTTATCATAACTTGTAAACAATCCAGTTGATTCAATGACGACATCAATATCTAAATCTTTCCAAGGGAGTTTGGTAGTATCTCTTTCTGAAATAAAAGTAATTTTCTTACCATCTATCCAAATATCTTTACCGTCGTGTTTTACATCGTGACCCCAGTTGTGGTATACAGTATCGTGTTTTAATAAGTATGTAAGACTATCGAGCGAGCCCAAGTCATTGACGGCAATTATGTCTATCTCTTCCCTATCCCAAGCTATTTTTAAAAAGGCACGACCAATACGCCCGAAACCATTTATTGCTACTTTAATTTTTTTATTTTCCATTTTTTTATTATATCACTTAGTCGCCAATATATTCAAATCGAGGGCCTTTGTAGCCGTCTTTATCTACTTTTTCAAGAAACATTGATTCAGGCCTAGCCCAAACTCTCCAGCCAGAATGCACAGTATCTGTCTGTCTTTCATAAACCACGAGTAATTCTTCATTTTCTGTATGTTTCGCTAGCGTAATTACCTTATATAAATCACCTTTAAAATGTCTATATATTTGCCCAGGTTTAATTTCTGTAGCCATAAATTATTATTTAATTAATTCTTTTAATAACTTTTGAACAAGAGCAGGATTAGCTGAGCCTTTTGTTTCCTTCATTATTTGTCCTACTAGTGACATAAGAGCATTTTCTTTGCCTCCTTTATATGTAGCAACGATATTTGGATTTGAATCTATAACTTTCTGTACTATTTCTTTCAGAGCATTTTCATCGCTATTTTGTAAAAGATTATTTTCTTTAGCTATTTTCATTGGAGAAGCATCATTAATAACTATCATAGCTAAAATATCCTTTGCTACACGTGAAGAGATTTGAGCAAATGACATATTAATTAATTCTGCAAAATTCTCTGGACTAGGTAATTTTACATTAGGGTTTGATTTTTCTAAACCAAGATAATCAGAAACCACGTAATTTGATGCGGCCTTAATTGAAGCATCTTTGTCTATAATATATTTTGTCGATAGGATTTTTGCTACATTTTCAAACCAAATACCTAATTTTTGATTATTTATATAAACTTCAATATCCTCGTCTTTGATTCCGTAATCATTCTTATATCTAGCACGCTTTTCTGCCGGGAGCTCTGGGAGTTCGTCTTTTATTTTTTTAATATCAAATATCTTACTTAGATAAAATTTCGGTAAATCTGGATCTGGAAAATAGCGATAATCGTTAGCATTTTCTTTTGAACGTTGTGAGAATGTAGATTGTTTATTCTCATCCCAGCCACGAGTTTCCTGGACAATTTCTGCACCACGTCCATCTTCAAGTAAATCAATCATACGTTTTATCTCATATTCTGCTGCACGCTCAACAGACCGGAAAGAATTTATATTTTTTACCTCTACTTTTGTCCCGAATTTATTTGGATCTGCAGATACAGAAATATTGAGCTCTACGCGCATCTGACCTTTGTCCATATTTGCTTCAGACACTCCAAGAGTTCGAAGCAATAATTGTAATTCACGACCGAAATCCCCTGCTTGCTTAGCGCTATGTATTACAGGTTCAGTCACTAGCTCCATTAAAGGTACTCCAGAGCGATTAAAATCAACAAGAGAATAACCTATATCGCCTGCCTGCTCAGGCAGGTGCTTATTATTAGCCGTATCTTCTTCTAAGTGAACGCGAGTTATTGCTACACCATCTAATTCGCCACCAGAAACAATAGGATATTTGTATTGTGATATCTGGTAAGCTTTCGGAATATCTGGATAGAAATAATTCTTACGATCGAACTCAGTGAAATCTGCGATACGTGCATTTAAAGCAAGACCAACTTTTATAACACTTAGCACGGCGGCCTTGTTAATAACAGGAAGTGTACCTGGATGAGCGGTGCAAACTGGACAAATGTTTGTGTTCGGTTTTTCTTCGTCTGGATTATTTACACAGCCACAAAACATTTTAGAATTCGTGTTTAATTCTGCGTGTATCTCAAGCCCGATTGTAGTTGTGTATTTATTCATAAATGGTGCCCGAGGTGGGCTATCTTTCCTTACAGGAACTGTATACCTTTTGCATTTTTTTGAAGCAGAGCTTATAAAAAATAAACAAAAGCTTTTCGATCCCCACACGCACGCAAAGCAGTTTGCGTGCTCTCGCGCAAGCTCTGCTTGCTGGTGCCCGAGGTGGGAATCGAACCCACATCCCTTACGAGACACGATTTTAAGTCGTGCGCGTATACCAGTTCCGCCACTCGGGCAATATAAAAATGCTACGTATAGATAATTACATATTTTTCATACTTTTACAACAAAACATACCTGGACAAAATACAGAATATATTTTGGATTAATTCCCTGATGGTGAACTATATTGGTCAAGAGTATTTTCAGATGGTACGCCAAAATAATTCTTAATTTTACCAGTGTTAATTTTATTTTCAATTGTTGCAGAGTTTATAATTTTAGGATTTGCGCTTATAAAGTGGTTACTAACATACACATAAGCATAAAATAAAACTATTAAAATAATAATAAGGAGGATAAAACCACCTGTGTGGAGATGGTTATTCCATTTAGGTTTGATATTATTCATATACCAATATTATACCACTATGCATCATTTTTAATCATAGTTGACGTAATTGGTGGTAAGTAAAGCATAGGATCAAGATATGCCTTCACAGGAGCAATTGGCATAATAAACGTCTTACCATTACAACTTAAACTAGGGACTGTCTGTACACTAGCTCCTTGAGAAGCATATACGGTGACATGTAAATGAGGTCCTGTTGTGTGTCCAGTATTTCCAGACAATGCTACTACGTCACCAGTTTGAACTTCTTGTCCAGGTTTAGCTAGTATAACTGACAAGTGTCCATAGGTGCTCGAAAGACCATTATTATATTTTATAAATACCCATTTACCAAATGATGCACCTTTGCAGAACTGATCCGTATCTCCAACACCGACAACAGTACCAACAGCCATAGATTTAACGGGAGTACCAATAGATGCTCTAAAATCTACTCCACTATGTGAACCAGATAGATAAAGTCTACGAGCAGCTACAGTTCGTCCGAAAAGTTGTGTTATGTAGACATAGTCGAGTGGCCAGGATAAGATACTTGTTCCTTCTGGTGGTAATAAATTCGGATTAAGTATGAATTGCAGCTGAGCTTCATAATTCTGTAAATCATTCTCAAACTCACTTTTTTGCTTTTGTCTTTCAGCAAGTAATTTTTTATAATTTGATTCTTTATTTTGTGTTTCTTTGAGTAAAGTATCTTTAGCATTTTTAGTCATATCTATAGCAAGCTTTTTATTAACTAAATCGTCTTTTAGTTTTGTTAAACTTTGTTGCTCTACAGATTTATTCTTAATAGATATAGCGTTGGCTTCTTTTTGCTGTCTAAGGTCTATTAGATAACTATGAACTTTTTCATTTAAAGATAGGATATTATTATATTCACGACTCGCTGAGTTTAGGCTATCATTCAAAAGTAATTTTTCTATCATTGAAGTATTGTCATATTGATTTATACTACGGAACATTTGAGCTAATAATTGCTCGGAATTATTTATAGATTTTTGCTTTAAATCAATGTCACTATTGAGTGTATCAATAGTAAGAGAGGTAGTTGTTATTTTCTTTTGAGTTAAGTTTAGTTCTTTCGATAACTTTTCCCGAGTTAGATTAAGCTCTTTTATCAGATTAGCAAGAGTGTTTGTTTGTTCACTTGTTTGCGATATTTGATCTTGATATTGTGCTATTTCTGCATTTAATGCTTGGATTTGGGAATTTAGATCTGTTATCTTCTGACTGACAGCACTTGCCGTAGATGGAACTGCGTAACTATTGTGTGGTGCTAAAAATGATAGACATAAGGCAAAAATAACAACAAAAATGTATATTCGAGGTTTCATTAAGTAATATTATACTATAATATTACTATTTTCGAAGTATCTGTATTGCTAAATTTAAACGAGCTATAGTTTCCTCTTTCCCAAATATTTCTGATAACACAAAAGGATCGGGAGATTTTTCTAGTCCGGAAAGTGCATAACGCATAGGCCAAAGTATATCCCCGCGACCTATCTCTTCTGTATATGGCCAAATTGATTCTTTAATTTTCTCTTTTGTAAAATCTGTGTCAGAAATATTATTTAATAATAGAATGACATTGTTTATATATTTAGAAAGTAATTCATATTTATTTGCTTCATTTATTTTTGATGATTTGAAAAATAAAGAGTTTTTATCATAAACAGGTTGCTCAAAAAAATAATTTAACTCATGATTTCCTGCCATAGATATAATGTCACTCCCTTTTGAAATTCTTTCTAGAATTAAAGGGGTTATTTTTTTTATCATTTCATCAGTATAGCCAGGTAATTGTTTTATATTTTCAGGTATAAACTTCCTTATATATTTTTCTTGTTCATCGATAGATAATAATTTTAGATGTTCTTTGTTTATCCAATCTAATTTTTCAACATTAAATTTACCACCAGAATGATGTATTCTAGCTAAATCAAAAATTTCAACAAATTCTTTCGGACTTAAAATTTCTCTTTCATCTTCTGGACTCCAACCTATATAGGCTAAAAAATTAATCATTGCCTCTGGTAGATATCCTTCATCTCTATATTCTAATATATCTTTTGCTCCATCTCTTTTTCCAAGTTTTTTCTTACCATCTAATGCCATTATAGGTGGAAGAGTGGCCATATGTGGTCTTTCTATATCAAGTGCATCATATAATGCAAGAAATTTAGGCACTGAAGATATGAATTCATCTGCTCTCATAATATGTGTTACACCCATTTCTAAATCATCAATAATGTGAGCGAAATTATATGTTGGATAACCATCACTTTTTATCAGAATAAAGTCATCAAGAGCCTCTGGTCCTGCCTTTAGTGTACCTCTAACTTCATCGTGCCATTCAGTATTTTTTATTTCTTTAATTTTTAAACGCAAAGGCATTGTTCCATCCCAATCAGGTGGGTTCTCTGGTCTATGATTACGATAAAGAAATGGTATTTTTTCATTCTCAGCTTTTTTTCTAAAAGCATTTAATTCTTCTTCTGTATATGGGTCAGCATAAGCTAATCCTTTTTCTATTAAAATATTTGCGTATTTTTTATAAATATTAAGTCGTTCTGATTGCAAATATGGCATATGAGGTCCACCAATATCCGGTCCTTCGTCCCAATTAATACCCAACCATTTTAATGTTTCGATAATATGGTTTATAGAACCTTTAACTTCCCTATCTTTATCTGTATCCTCTATACGAAGAATAAAAGTTCCATTATATTTACGTGCATACGCCCAAGCATAAAGAGCTGTACGTACGCCGCCTATGTGCATATACCCAGTGGGAGATGGAGCAAAACGAGTTACAACTTTTTCTTTATTTATATTCATATTATGATTCATGGCTTAGTGCAATATCAATCGCCATTTGTGCTATCTTCATAGCTGCATCAGGTTTGGCGAAAGCAACAGCACTGTTTTTCATTTGTAGTAATTTATCCTTATCTTCTAAAAGCTTGTCTATCTCTGCTACTAGAACGTGCGGGGTAAGATTACTTTCTTCTATAACTTTACAAGCTCCACTACGTGCGTAACTAAAGGCGTTAATACGTTGGTGATCACCATTTGATTTAGTAATAGGAATGATAATAGATGGTACACCCCAAGATGCAATTTCAAAAATAGAAGATCCGGCTCTAGAAATAACAAGATTAGCTGCTCCAGCCGCCATACGTATAGTAAGGTTGTTTAGGTAAGGTATTGGTTTATATCTAGCAATATTTTTATCATTTTCTAAGATTAGTTTAGAACGTAGGATTACATCATCATATAATTTTTTACCTGTTTGATGTATAACTTGATATTTCAAAAGTAATTGAGGCAAAATATCAATAATTGCATTATTAATAATATCAGCACCTTGCGAACCTCCATAAATAAATATTACAGGTAAACCAGGTGTTAGTTTAAAAAATTCAATAGCTCCTTCCGGGCTACCGTGTAGAATTGCTTTTCTCATAGGTTGACCAACTACAGCAGTTTTATCTTTTGGAAGCTTATCAAATGCTTCAGGCCACGACACAGCGACATATTTGGCAAACTTAGATGTCCATAGATTTAATCTCCCTGGATAAGAATCTGATTCATGCATAATAACTGGTATACGAAGAATTCTGGCAGCAAAAACTGCTGGAAATGCAGCATATCCACCTTTTGAGATAACAACATCGGGATATATAAAAAACATACTCAATAAACCAAAGAAAACGCCTGTCGCAGTTTTAATAAGATCAAAGAAATTTTTAATTGAAAAGTAAAGACGCATCTTACCTGCAGGTATTTGGACAAATGTTATTCTATTCTCAAAAAGCATATGTTTATCATATGGTTCGCTAGACATGTAATATAGTTTCAAATCTATAATTTTTTGCTTATGAGAAAGTTCATTAAGTTCTTCAGCTATAGCTATAAGTGGATAGAAATGACCTCCTGTTCCCCCACCTGTAAGTAATATTTTCATATTCCGTATTGTAGCGTATTTAAACCCACTTTTCTAGTTATATTTTTTTTCAAACCTTGAAATATTTAATATGATACCCATTGTACCGAGTGAAATAAGCAGATTTGTGCCACCGTGGCTTATAAACACAAGAGGCACACCAGTTAGAGGGAAAACCCCAATAATAGATGCTATGTTCATAAATGATTCAGCTGTAATCATAGTTATAATGCCTATTATAAGTAACTTACTAAATGAATCAGGAGCATAGTACGCAATCTTATAACCCCTAAGAGTAAAGATTAAATACATAATTATAATTATAAAAGTTCCCAAAAATCCAAGTTCTTCTCCTATAACAGCAAATATAGAATCTCCTTGTGGCTCTGGTAAATAATTAAATTTTTGAATACTTTGACCAAGTCCTCTACCAAAAAATCCTCCAGAACCAACAGCTATAAGAGATTGTTGTAATTGATATGATGTAGTACTACCATTTTTATTTGGATTTATAAAAGTGTTTATCCTACCCATAAGATATGGTTTGAAAGATATTAGAATAATAAAACCAATAAGACTAACACCAAGTAATCCGAATATATATTTATATTCAACCCCAGATACCAACAACATAACTAGAGCTGCTGTAATTATGAGTATGAGGCTTTTTGTATCAGGTTGTTTAAGTAAAACAAGAGCAATAATTCCTATTAAAAACAAGAGTGGCATTATACTGTAGCGTATATCATTAACCCTATTTTTTACCCAGGATAGCCATGCGGCAAAATAAATAATAAAACCAACCTTTAGAAATTCAACTGGTTGAAATGAGAAACCTAGAATATCTACCCATCGACGTGCGCCACCATGTAAGAATCCAAGGTGTGGTACAAACACAAGTGTAGTTAATATTATAGATATTATAAAAATCGGTAACGAATATTTTCTCCAAAATTTGTATTGTATTTTAAAACCAATATACATAGCGACAAGTCCACCGAATAGCCCAAAAATAAATTGTGATTCTAAAACAGAGTAAAATTTTGCTTGATTTTTCGCTAAAATGCCGAGCGATGCAGAGGTAAAAGTTATCACACCGATAACCACAAGTGCAATAACAATACCAAAAAATATTCTATCTATTCCTTGTCTTTTCATTAGCTAATTAATGAAATTATAACTCCTACTATAGAGGTTATAACTCCTACTATCCAATAACGCATAGTCACTTTATATTTCGGCCAGCCAAGCGCTTCAAAATGATGGTGGAGTGGAGCAAAAAGAAATACCTTTTTATTATGGAAAAACTTCCTAGCAACCATTTGTATAATAACCGACACAGAAGTAATAAATAATGGGAATGCAATTATAGGCAAAAGCAAAACAGTATTTGTCAGAAATGCTACAACAGCAAGAGTGACTGTTAGTCCTATCATACCGGTTTCACCCATATAGAAACGCGCAGGTGGTATGTTAAACCATAAAAAAGCTAAAATACCACCAGTCACAACAGCACAAAATGCGGCCAAATCTACTTGATTGTTAAAAAATGCTATTAAAGCATAACTAGCGAAAATTGAAGCCATTACTCCTCCAGACAAACCATCTACACCATCGATAACACTAGTAGACCAAACTCCCATCATTATTAGTATGAAAAATGGTATAAAAACATAACCTAATTCTACAAACCCATACCAAGGTATATAAATATTTGAAACTCCAAGTTTAAAGAAAAACCAAAAACTTATTATTAATCCGAGTAAAATAATGATACTTAATTTAATATAACGTAGTTTAATTGGGTCAGTTGTCCATTTATTTCCACCAAAAATTTGCAATAAATCATCACTTAGACCTATCAATGAAGCCATAATTAAAGTAAATAATGGAAGCAAAGTTTGATTGCGACTAATAAAATATAATTTTGTAGTTAAATCATTGTGGATAATAAGATCGAATATTCCAAAAATAAAAATTGTAATAATTATAGAAATCCATATAATCATACCTCCTGTGCGAGGAGTAGATAATTCAGCAACTTCATCATGTATATTTTGGAATGTTTCTCCAGGGACATTGTTATTCCTCGATACTTTACGCCACATTTTATATTTATAAAAATAGTGAGTTGCTATAGGTGTGAGGATAATACCCACAATAAAACTTACAGCAGCTGGTAATAATATTTTAATGGCGTTATTCATTATTTTCGTTTTGATTAATTACTTTTTCTAATTCATTTTTTATTTTTTCATAATTTGGAAGACCCTCTACTGAAGATACTCCCATATATGATAATGTTTCAAAAGTGGGACGATATAATACTTTTCTACTATCATTAGCATCAACAACTTTTTCAATTAGGCCACGTACAAGTAAGTTACGTAATATAAAGCTTGAATTTACTCCTCTTATATAATCAATTTCGCTTCTTGATATTGCGTTTCTGTATAAAATAATAGAAAGAGTTTCAAGTGAGGCTTTTGATAGCTCATGAGTAATCTCTTCTTTACGAATAGATTCGATAAGTGGACTTAGATCTGAAGCTACACCAAGTAAAACTGAATTATCTTTTCTCACAAGAACCAAGCCTCTACCATTTAATGATTGTTCTAATTTAATTAAAGATTGCTCTATTTGTTGTTCGTCTACATTTAAAAGTTCAGATAATTTCTTAATAGAAACATCTTCGCCTTTATAAAATAGTAATCCTTCAATTTTTGATTCTAATTCCATATAATATATCTATTCATTAATATTTGTACTTACCTCAATCTGTTTGTTAATCTTGATGTCTTCAAAGGTATTATTTTGTATAACATCGATAATACCTTCTCTTACTAATTCTAACATAGCTAAAAATGAAATAATAATGTGTACACGCGCTTCACTTACATTACTTGCATTATGGCTCATAGCAAATTCTTTAAATGACATATTTATAGCATTTTGAATGCGACCTGTAAGCTTATCTATGACTTCATCTATATTAATTATTTTTTTAACTTCAACTTCTGGTAATTTTTCTTCTTTCTTAGGGATATGATCAAGTACAGTATTTATAAATTGCGACATCGAATCCGTTGTAATGTGTGGATCTGGCGAAAATATCGGCTCACTCCAAATTCTTTCAAGCGGAGAGAATATTACTTTTACTCCAAAATTATTTTTAATATCTACACTTGCATTTTTTATGATTTGATAAAGTTTTAATCTTTTCTCCAAATCTGTAATTTTCTCAGTTTCGTCTTCTGTTAATGCAAGGCTTGGAAGTAATGACTTTGACTTTATGAGAATAAGAGTTGCGGCTATAAGTATGAAATAAGACACATCAGCTATACGTTTATCTGTAGGTACATCAGATAAGGAACGGATATATGATATGTAATCATCTGTAACTTGAGCAAGGGAGATCTCGTTTACAAATAATTTACGACTTTCTATAAGTGAAAGCAGAAGTTCTAACGGCCCTTCAAATTGCCCAGTACGAACTCTATAAGTCGATGTGGTATTTTCTTCTACCATATTAATTTTTTATTTTATCTGCAACTTTTTTAAGCCAATCATCATCTGCACGTTTGTAATCATGAGTAGATATATATCCTTCGTATTTATCAAAATATTTTTCTTCTTTACTAATACGTTCTTTCCATTCATCAGATTTAGTCCCATGCATTGGAAAAAGTTTTGCATGTATATGATTAACTCCAAATCCTTCAAATATCATACCTGTGCGACCAACATCTTCTAGTTTTTTATCAATAAGTTTACCTACTTTTTTCGCAGCAAGCACCAAATCTGTAAGTACATTATCTGGTAAATCAAAAGCATAACTATCATAATGCTCTTTTGTGACAACAACAGTTAACCCTTCGGTATTAGGAAAAATACTTAAAAATGCCAAATGTTTGTCGTCTTCCCATATTTTATATGAAGGAGATTCACCTTTTATTATTTTACAAAAAATACATTCATTCATAATTACTTTATAATTTTAATACCCAACTCTTTTAATTGTTTTTCTGATGCTTCAGATGGTGCACCCATCATAAGGTCTCTTCCCTCACCTGTTTTTGGAAAAGCAATAACTTCACGTATATTGGGTTCATTCTCAAGGAGCATTACAATACGATCAATACCTTGAGCACAACCGCCGTGTGGTGGAGCACCATATTCAAATGCATTTAACATATGGCCAAAACGAGCTTCTATCGTTTCCTTACTTAATCCTAATAGTTCAAATATTTTATTTTGTAATTCTCTTTGGTGAATTCTTATAGATCCGCCACCTAACTCATATCCGTTCAAAACAATGTCGTAAGCATTCGCTCGTACAGATAATGGATCAGAGTCTAACAAGTGCATATCCTCAGATTTTGGTGAAGTAAATGGATGATGTACAGCTTGTACTCCACCTTCCTTGTCTTTCTCAAACATTGGGAAATCTATAATCCAACAGAAGGCCAACTCATCTGGATCGTTTTTATCTTTTCTCAAATCTGGTTTATCATTACCATATTTTTCCATAGATTCTTTATAAGTAATACGAGGGAAAGGAATTTGCTGTATTTTTTTATTTGGATATACAGATTGAACCATTTTTATAAACATATCTTCTGTATATGAAATAATATCTTCTTGCTCAATAAAAGACATTTCATAATCTAGTTGTGTGAATTCAGGTTGGCGATCTCCTCTGGTATCTTCATCACGCATACATTTTGCAATTTGAAAATACTTTTCAAATCCTGCCACCATACATAGCTGTTTAAATTGTTGAGGAGATTGAGGTAACACGTAAAAGTTTCCAGGCTCTAGTCTTGATGGTACAAGATATTCACGTGAACCTTCGGGGGTACCCTTAGTCATAATTGGTGTTTCAATATCAAGGAAACCATTCTCATGCATATGATTACGGAAAAAAGTTACGATCTTATCACGTACTCTCAAATTCTTTTGCATACGCTCAGTACGAAGATCAAGGTATTTGTATTTCATTCTTACATCCTCATTTATACCTATGGTATTTTCGTTTATTACAAATGGAGTAGTTATTGCTTCATTTAAAACTTCAATATTAATGATTTCCAGTTCTATATCTCCATTTACGACACCTTCTTTTATATTTCGCTCGGGTCGTTTGTTGACTATACCTGAAATTTTAAGAACCCATTCGGTACGAACTTCTTTTACTTGTTCCATAGCTTCAGTATGATTTGGTAATACAACACACTGAACCTTACCACTCATATCACGCATATCCATAAACACAAGCTTACCTTGATCACGTCTAATATCTACCCATCCAGCTATTAGAACTTCTTGACCTATATAATTATTCAAATCTTTAATGTAAATACGTTTTGTCATATTAGATTACTTTATCATAAATAAATAAATACTATAAATTGCTGTTTTAATGTATATCGTTAGCTATTACAAATTCATATGGTACAGAGACTATAAATGTTATAGCCACTAACGTCCAGTAAAATGGTGTAAAAGCACGATAAATTACGATGTCTTCAGTTTTCATTTTGAAATACCATTTCTGAACTTTAGTATTAAACTTATTAAGTGGTATGTAGACAATACCAATTACAATGGTAAGAATTACTCTCACGAATTTAACTGATCGAATTATAAATAAAATTCCAGCAACTATAATAATTATAGAAATAATTTTCATACATTATATATTTACACCAATATTACTGCGAATAATATTCATTTTAGTATCAGCTATACTTTTTGCTTTTTCTTTACCTTTATTTAGAATTTCTTTGACCGTATCTATATTGTTACGATACATTTCTCTTCGTTCACGCATAGGTTTTACAAGAGCTAAAATTTCTTCAAATAACATCTCTTTAGATTCTTTGTAACTCATTCCTCCTTTGGAATATTTATCACGCAAATTCTGTAATTGTTCTCCTTGTAAGAAAAGTTTATGTAAAGCAAAGATATTACATTCATCTGGATTTTTTGGTTCTTCTGGTGTTTTGGAATCAGTAACTATACCCATAACTGCTTTTTTTATTTCTTCATCAGTACCGAAAAGTGGAATTGTATTTTTATAACTTTTACTCATCTTTTGCCCATCGGTACCTGGTATCGTAGCAACATCTTTCATTATTAATTCTTTTGGTAAAATAAATGTATCACCATATATTTTATTGAATTTTTGTGCTGTATCTCGAGCATATTCCACGTGTTGTTTTTGATCTGAGCCAACAGGTACGATTTCAGGATCATAAAGTAATATATCTGCGGCCATAAGCATTGGATAATTAAAAGTTCCTACGTTAATTTCTGCATTTTTTGCTTCAGCATCTTTATATGCATGGGCACGCATAAGATAAGGCATAGTTGTTATAGTATCGAATATCCAAGCAAGCTCAGTATGTGCGCTTATATCTGATTGCTTAAATATTATTACTTTTTCTGGATCTATACCTATACCAAGATAATCCAAAGTGACATCTAGAATATTTTTCTCCATTTCTTGCTTATTGTGAATAAAGTTAAGAGCATGATAATCAGCTATCATAACAAAAGATTCATATTCGTCTTGTAAATCAACGAATTGACGCATAGCGCCAAAGTAATTGCCTATATGTGGTGCACCTGTTGGTTTGACTCCCGAAAGTAATCGTTTCTTCATATTGTTAAATAATAGCAAAAAAGCGATAGTTTTGCACATATTAATAACATATTTTTCCTATAATCTTGTATTTTGAATATCTACACTTATGCTACAATAAGTCTTATGTCTGAATACAATTCAAAACGCAAATCAAACCTACGTGTACCTCCGCAAAGTATTGATGCCGAGAAATCCGTATTAGGCTCTATAATGATTCGCCCAGGTGCTATCCACGAGATTAACGATATTATAAGAGAAGAATCATTTTATGTATCAAAACATTCTCAGATTTATAAAATAATGTTAGAACTTTCAAGTAAAGGTGATCCTATCGATATAATTTCATTGTCACATAAACTTGAAGAAAAAGGATTACTAGAACAAATTGGTGGAAGTAACTATCTCAGTGAACTCACAAATACTGTACCAGCTTCTACGAATATAAAGCATTACGCAGAGATAGTTAATAAAAAATATATCCTAAGAAAAATAATTGATGCTGGGTCTGATATTTCTGAGTTAGGTTTTCGTGAAGATGTCGATGATGTTTTTGAAACTTTAGATAAGGCTGAGAAAAGAATGATGGGTATTAACAATAATGCAGGTAGTCATGCTTTTGTTTCATTAAAAGACAGTTTGCCTGAAGCTTGGGAAAGATTAGAGAAACTTCATGAGAGTAAAGGAGAACTTCGAGGTGTACCGACTGGTTTCCATGATCTTGATCAGTATCTTTCTGGTTTTCAAAAATCTGATCTAATAATATTAGCAGCACGACCATCTGTAGGTAAAACAACTTTAGCCTTAGATGTAGCTCGTCAAGCAGCACTAAATAGTGGTACACCAATAGTCATATTCTCACTTGAAATGAGTACTCAACAACTAGTAGACAGAATGCTAGCAGCACAATCTAAAGTAAATTCATGGAATCTTCGAACAGGCAATTTATCTGCTGAGAATGAATTTTCGAAAATACGTGACTCACTTGACAAACTTTCTCGTGCACCAATATTTGTAGATGATATGGCAGGTAACTCTATAGTAAGAATGAGGTCAGTATGCCGTCGTATTCGTGCAGAACATGGATTAGGAATGATTATTGTAGATTATCTGCAACTTATGTCTACATCAAAAAATTATGACAGTATGGTCAACCAGGTAACGGAGATATCTAGATCGCTTAAAGCTTTAGCAAAGGAGTTTGATGTTCCCGTACTTGCACTATCACAGCTCTCTCGTGCTGTTGAATCTAGAGGTGGTAGACCACGTTTATCAGACTTAAGAGACTCAGGATCTATTGAGCAGGATGCTGATGTTGTTATGTTCTTACATCGCGAAGATAAGGGTAAAGATGAGTCAGAACATACAAATATAGTAGAAGTGCTTATAGAAAAACATCGTAATGGCCCTGTAGGTAAAGTAGAATTATATTTTGACCAGAAATTAACAACTTTTATTTCACTTCAAAAAAGTAATGTCAGTGACTTTATGTCGCCAACTGTTAGTAAAGATGATATAGAAGGATTTTAATATTTATGAATCCGATAGAGAAATTAGCACAGCAATTTAAAGAATTCCCAGGTATCGGCGAACGCCAAGCCAAGCGTTTTGTTTATTTCTTACTTCATAAAAATCCAAGCTATGTAGATGATTTAGGAAAAGCTATTTTAGAAATCAAGAACACTATTCATCAATGCCCTTCTTGCTTTTTGTTTTTTCAAAATGATAATAACGAAAGATTATGTGAAAATTGCAGAGACCCTAAAACAGATAAAACTTCCCTTCTAATTGTCGAGAAAGATGCTGATCTAGAAAATATAAAACGAAGTAAAAATTACAAAGGAATGTATTTTATTTTAGGTGGCTTAGTACCTATTGTTACAAAAGAAACTCCAAATTATGTTAGAACGAAAGAATTAGTTAAAAATGTTGAAAATCAAATAAAGCAACACAATCTTAAAGAAATTATTATTGCATTATCTTTGAATCCTCAGGGTGAGCATACTGATATGTATCTAAGAGAACTATTAGCGCCATTACAAAAAAGTAGTGAGTTAACTATAGTTTCTCTTGGTCGCGGTCTCTCTACTGGTACAGAGCTAGAATATTCAGATAGCGAAACTATCAAGAATGCATTAAAAAATAGAGCATAAAATAAACCACCTATTATAGGTGGTTTATTTTATTGCGGAGATTTTTACTTCGATAAAAGGTTGGCGGTGGCCGTTTCTTTTTATATATCTACTTTTTTGTTTATATTTAACAACTTTTACGGTTTTACCATGTCCTGCTCTTTGGAATAGTGATTCTACAGAAGCTTTTGCTATATAAGGTGATCCAATAGTTGTATCATTACCGTTATCTACTAGTAAGACTTTATCAAATATTATTTTATCTCCAGCTGTAAAAACACCAGTAAGTTTCTCGATTTTTAAGACATCTCCAACAGCGACTTTGTATTGCTTTCCGCCTGTTTCTATTACAGCAAATTCTGTGCTTTTTGAAGTATCCTTTTTAGTTGTAGTTTTTGTAGTTGCCATATATGCTATCCTGTAGAAAGGTCTTTAAAATAAGATTTCCACAGGCCTTATAATACACAAAAGTTTTGAAAAAAGCAAGGGAGAAGCTATACTGTAGTGATATGATATCAAAATACACTTATAAAGGTCTTACTTGGGTCGACTTAGAATCACCTACAGAAGAAGAGCTTATTCATACGATGGAAGAGTATTCAATCCCTGATCTGATTGGAGAAGAAATACATGCTAAAAATTTACAATCAAAGATAGACCTTTATCCGACATTTATTTACTTAATGTTACACTTCCCACATATCTCTCATAAAAACACAAAGAGTACAGAGCAAGAAATTGATTTTATAATAGGGAAAAAATTTATAATTACAACTCATTACGAATTTATAGATTCGCTCCATGAATTTTCTAAGACTTTTGAAGTAGACGCTATTCTTGAAAAAAAGATGGATGTAGATCACGCAGGATTTTTATTCTTTCATCTTATAAAAACTTTATATGCTCACTCACGATATAAATTAAACGATGTAAATTTATTATTAAAAGATACTGAGAAAAAAATATTTGAAGGTGGAGAAAATAAAATGGTTTCTACTATTTCAGAAATTAACCATACATTATTAGACTTCAGGCAAGCCTTAAGATTCCATAAAGAAGTTCTATCTACATTTGAAATAGCTGCTAAACAATTCTTTGATGAAAATTTCGGATATTATTTATCATTGATAATGAGTGAGTATTCTAAAACTCAAGCAATACTTGATGGTCATAAAGAAATTTTAGATGACTTACGTGATACTAATGATTCATTACTAGCAAGTAAAACAAGTGAAACTATGAAGGTGTTAACCGTAATAACATTCCTTACATCTCCGATAACAGTAATTTCTAGTATATTTATGATGAATACCAAGTTCCCACTGATTGAAAATAATATACAATTTATAACAGTATTACTTGCTATGTTTTTGATAAGTGTTATAGCATTTATTTACTTAAAATATAGAAAATGGATATAAATATTTTTAATTCTCTTTCTCGTGAAATTGAGAAATTTGAGCCAATAAACAATAATTCAGTTAGTCTATATACTTGTGGCCCTACAGTATATAACTACCCTCACATAGGTAACTATCGTGCATATGTTTTTGCAGATATGTTAAAACGATTCTTACAATATCGTGGATATAAAATTAAGCATATTATGAATATTACGGATGTAGACGATAAAACTATTCGTGATTCAAAAATTAATAATAAAAGTTTAAAAGATTTTACTGAATTTTACACAGAAGAATTTTTCAAAGATAGAGATATTCTAAATATTATTCCTCCAGATAAATACACAAAAGCAACAGACTATATCGATGAAATGGTAAGTATGATAGAGCAACTTTTAGAGAAGGGTTATGCATATAGAGGTGATGATGGGTCAATATATTTTGATATAAGAAAGGATAAAGAATATGGTAAACTTTCACATTTTAAACTAACTGATTTAAAAACAAATGCAGATGGACGAATGAAGAAAGATGAATACGACAAAGAAAATACCGAAGACTTTGCGTTATGGAAGGCCTGGGATGAAAATGATGGTGATGTCTATTGGGAAACTTCACTTGGGAAAGGACGCCCTGGTTGGCATATAGAATGCTCTGCTATGAGTATAGCTGAACTTTCAGAGCAGATAGATATACATACTGGTGGAGTTGATCTTATTTTTCCCCATCATGAGAATGAAATAGCTCAATCTGAATGCTCAACTGGTAAACAATTTGTAAAATATTGGATGCATAATGAACACTTGATGGTAGATAGTAAGAAAATGTCTAAATCACTTGGAAATTTTTATACATTAAGAGACCTAATAGATAAGAATATTAACCCATTGGCTTTCCGTTTATGGTTATATACAGCAGGGTACAGAACTAAAACAAACTTCACATTGGAATCTATTAAGGCAAGTGAAGTTGCTCTTAAACGATTAAATGATGCATTTCTTGATTTGTCGGAATACATTGATGGGTCAATTGATAAAGAATATAAAAATAAATTGATAGCGTATATGAGTAATGATTTAGATACTCCTGGAGCATTATCACTTCTATGGGATCTAGTACATGATACAAATATATCTAAAGCAGATAAACGAGCTACAATGCTTGATTTTGATAATATATTTGGCTTTGGATTTGATAAATTAAAAAATGATATTATACCTCAAAATATAAATGAATTAGTAAGCGAGCGTGAACTTGCAAGAGAAAATAAAGATTGGGCTAAAAGTGATGAATTGAGATCTAGGATAAATGAACTGGGCTACGAAGTTAAAGATACCGACAATGGTCCTAAGATCTCAAAAATATAATATTATTGTTTAATAGTATTGAGTTTGAAATAGAAAGTAGAACCTTTACCCATACCTTCTGAATCTACACCGACAGTACCTTTATGAGCTTCAATTATCTCTTTAGCGAGGTATAACCCTAAACCTGATCCACCTGTATTCATACGGGCTCCATCGCCACGTGAGAATTTCTGGAAAAGTGTCGCTTTTATTTCCGGAGTCATACCCATGCCAGTATCTTTGACAGCAAAAACTACTTTGTCATTTACTTTTCTAACTGAAACATTTATAGTTCCCTCTTTGGTATATTTTAAAGAATTATCAATAAAGTTTAGAACCACTTGGCGAATTTTCTCTTTATCTCCATTCACCATACAATCCTCTTCATTATCAGATTCAAAAGTTAATTTCAAGCCTTTTTTTTCTGCAACTACTGAAAGATCTTTAGACATATCACGAGCAACTTCAACAACACTAAATGGTGCCATTTCATACTTCATACCACCTTGCTCGATTTTAGACACATTTAGTAAATCTTCTACTATTTTAGTTAGGTTCATAGTCGACTGAAAGACACGGTCAATTGCATCTTTGGCTTGTGGATTAATCTCTCCAAAATCACCTTCGAGAACCATAGAAGTATATCCTTTTATAGCAGTTAAAGGACTTCTGAGCTGATGAGAGGCAAGTGATAAGAATTCTGTTTTTAATTTATCTAAATCTTTTAGTTTATTGTTTGCACTTTCTAATTTCAGGTTAGACTCTTCTAATTTTAAACGTAAAGCTTCTAGTCTCTCCTTTTGTTCTACTTCTCTAATAACACCTCTTATTAAATTAATTCCAAAAATTAAAAATAGCACAAAAATACTACTCCTAAATAATATAAGATCAATTTCTGTTGAAAATATAATTTCAGAAAATAATAATACAGAAAGCAGGAAAACTAATACTGCTGTTGCTGCAACTTTAATATTAAATAATTTTTGCTTAAAAATTGCATATGACATAAACAATATAAAAGGGAAAGTGAACAAAGCACCGAGTGGAACAAATTTCGGATTTTGAAATACAGTTGAAAGAATTAGATTAAAAAATATTATTAAAATAAACATTGTTACAAGTCCTACTAAAACATAGATATATGTTCTTTTTTCTTTTCTGTCCTTGCTATTAATTATTTTTCTAATTAGTATATTAAATGCTTTTACTACTAACCCTACAGCTACTAATGCAAAAAATAGAAGCCCGATTCCTTTTTGTACAATAGGCTCTTGTCCGATAATAGTTCTACCTATTATTCCAGAGAATACAAATGGCGACAAAGTTAGTAATGAAGTTAGAATAACAACAGGAACGAGAAAATATTTATGTCTTTTAGAGAAAGAATAACTTTCATTTGGAAATACTAATAACAAACGGTAGAGGTAGTATGCTTGTAATACCGCAAATAATAACAAAAATCGTAATAACCATAGAGAAATATAAGGGTCAGAAAATTTGTAACTAAAATAATTAATAATTCCCCATATTCCAGTTATTATAGAGAATAGAAGAAATATCTTATTGGTAATACTTTTTTTGTTACTAAAAAATACAACAAAACCCAGAGTGTAGGTTGCTGCAATAAAAATACCAACTATTAATAAATCAAAGTTATTTAAATTAAGTAAATCTGTAAACATACAATTTGTATTATATCATTATCCCGTTGCAATTTCTGCATTAAGTCGTCTCGTACCAGCTGTAGGCTTTTCAGCGTATCCTACTCTAAAAATAAAATTAATGTGTTCATCGTTATTATTAAAAATATTTTTAATTTTTTTATATGATGATTCAATTAACTTTAAGTGTTCACTATTAAATTCTTTAATCCCATCGCTACTATTTATAGTGTTTTTCAAAAAAGTAATACCTGTTAGTGGTTGCATATATAATTCGTGCTTAGTAGCAATTAACCAAAGTCTTTGCATTAACATTCCAGTTTCTATAAAAATCTTATTGTCTATAATATTTGAGGTTATAGCTATCATTGCTCCAGATTCTGAGTATAATTTTGCATTTTCTTTAGCAATAAACTTAGAAATGCCAATTTTATTAAAAAATGAATTAATTCTCCATGATTTTAATAGCTTAAAAACTACAGCTTGCGGGCCATTAAGTTCAAGAGTTTTTATATAAAAACCTTTTTTTATCATATCTTCCTTATTTGTCCAAGTAATATGATTAAACAAAAAATCATGTAGTTTTTTATTTTCCAAGACAATTTGTTCATTTACACTACAGGCATCTGCAATTCTAGTAATTAAATTACTTTCTGTAACAATTTCAATTTTTAAATGCTCGTAAATATTTGCAATTAATAGTTGTTTAAATATATTTTTATCTGGAGTCTTTTGCTTGTAAGGTTTTCTATTTGTTTGTCTTGTTTTTATATATAAAAAAAGTTCATCTTCATTTATATTATCCTTTTTAAAATTACACTCTGCTACTAAATTATTATTATTTATGATTTTAATTTCAACAGTATAGTTAAAATGACTTGCCGCTATTCTTATATTCGTAAGTAATCCACCAATAGCAATCAATGCTGCATTATTATTAAAATTATATAAAGATCTATCACGTTCTGAAATATTATATACAAATATTGAATTATTTTTAATTTTAAAATTCCATGGCTGGCTGTTGTCGCCAGAAGGAGCGTAAATTGATATATTTATTATTTTAATTAAGTCTTGTTCCATAGAATAGTTTATTTTTTAACCCATTTTTGCTTACCAGTTGGTTTAAAATATTTATCATGCCCATTACTCCAAAATATAATCTTGGGTATAGCCAATCTATCAAGTTGCTCATAATTATTTTTATATTCAGAGTTTTCTTTTATTAAATATTCGACAATAGAAGATTTGAGGTTTACTAAATTTACTTTGGATTTGATAATATTATTTTTAAGTTCAATGTGAATAGTAAAAATCTGATTTTGTCTTTTGTCATGCTTAATTTCTAATGTACACTTACCTGTAAAAAACTTATTAAAAATACTACTTTCAAGTACTTTTTTAATTGTTTCTGGATAGATATTTGCTCCATAAAATGTAACTGACATGTCTGACCTTTCATATAAATACACAAAAGGAATTTTCCATATAGTATTATATATACCAACTTTTTTTGCTTCTTTGATTAAATCAATATTATGCTTATTAAATATTGTAATTATTTCATCAAAATCATAGACACCACCATTGTCTAACAAATTGTATCTAACTAATGGTAAACCACTCCTAGAAGTACACACGAGTTCTCCATTAACTGCTTCAAAATAAAAATGTTCAGGTATATATTGAGTAAATGTTGGTAGTTTATAAATATTACCAAAAAGTGACTTATATAATTCTTTGTTTTTCAATGCAAGTCTTCTAACTAAAATAGATATAGGCGTTTCATACGACTTGGTTCCAATATCAACTGTTCCATAGTGATTTAACGTATCTAAGTAAATATTTTTTAAACCTGTATTCAACATTATATAATCTCTAAAATCTTCACTAAAACCTTCAGCAGAAAATATAAATTTTACAGTTTGCTTGTGCCAATCAACATTATTTTCATTACCATAATCTATCAAATCTTTTATAAATGGAGGATATCCGCCAATAATAACTTGATCAAAATACGGCCCTAATTTTTTAAATGCTTTAATTATTTCATTTTTATTAATTCCAGGGTTAATAATACTAATTTTATATTTATTTTCAGATACAACGTGTTTTATAGCTTGGTAGGTAAAAAGTCCACCAATCCATACCCCCATAGCAAAACCATTTATATATAACGTAGTCTTTTTGTCTATATTAAAATTTGTTATCAGATACAATTCAGCAGTGAGAGCATATTGCAAATCCTGTTCATCTGAACGCGGAAAGTAGAATGGCTCACCTGTTGATCCTGACGTAGATGATATAACCCAGTGTTTATCTGAGAACGAACCATTCTTAAATAAATCCTTATAATTATATTTTTTTAAGTAATTTTTTTTATTAATTAACGGTATATCTTTAAAATCATTTAAATGCTTGATTTTTTTAAAATTAATTTTTTTATCTTTTAAAAATCTTTTATAAGCTGGAGTATTTTGGGCTATTTCATGAAAATATTGTATAGCAAAATCTTCTCCTCTTTTTTTCCAATACGAAGATGGCATTTTTTTCAACATATTTAAATACCATTTTGTTGATCTAATCATATAATTTACATTTTGTGTATAATTTTTTCAGCGATTTCATTTGCTATTCTTGCTGGGGAAATATTTTTCTTGAAACTCTCATTTGTAATTTTTTCTATTGTATACTTAATTTTCGAGACGCCATCTTTTATTCTTTTTGCACTAAAATTATTATGTTTATACTCATCAACAACAGAAATGAGCCCTCCAGCATTGATGACATAATCTGGAGCATAAAATATATTCCTATTTTGTATTCTGTCAGCAACAGCAATACTCTCAAGTTGATTATTTGCAGAGCCTGCAATAATTTTACAATTTAATTCATTAACTGACTTTTTATTTAACCCATACGAAAGTGCGCATGGCATATATATATCAACTTGTTGTTTGTGGATTTCACTAGGTTTAACTATTATCGTTTTAGGGAAAATTTCATGAACAAATTTTAATCTTTTATTATTTGTATCTGATATATAAATATTACTAGCATTTTTATATATTAATTTTAGAAACTCATAGCCGACTTTACCAACTCCTTGTATAGCATATGTTCTACCTTTTAGATTAGAAGTTTTAAATATTTTTTTAGAAATCACTTTGATTGAAACAAAAATACCGATTGCAGTATATTTTTCAGGGTTAGATTTTATACCAACTAAATATTTGCAATTATTTTTCATTTTTTTGATTTCATTTAAATCTAATCCTACATCTGTACCAGTAATAAATTTTCCAGATAGTCTATTTAAATATTGTGAATATGATTTTAAAATCTCTTCTTTTGAGAATTTATCATTTCTCATTATCACAGCTTTTGCACCACCATATTTTAAGCCGGCCATGGCACTTTTATAGGACATTAACCTAGATAGTCTAAGTGCATCTCTAAGCGCTTCTTTTTCAGATTTATATTTTAAATATCTAGTAGCACCAAAGGAAGGAGTGCTTTTAGAATTTTTATGAAAAGCTATAAAACCTTTTAACCCAGTTTTTGGATTATTTAAATAAACGATAGATTTATGATTATCATATTCTGGAAACTTTTTTAGTGATGATTTAGTTAGTATATTCATATTACGAAAATATTTTTTGCTATATATATATGATTATCTTCGTTATTAATAATCTTTTTTATCATAACTGTAGCGACAACTCCACCCAAAATTGCAGCAGAGCCAAGCTGAGACCACGAAACCAATTCTTTTTTTAGAACCTTATCTACAGATTTTAGCATTTTTAGGTCAATATTCTTAACACCACCAACAATATCATTCATAATGACATTACCCATCAACTCCATACTTGGTGGTTTAGATAATATATCATCCCAATATGGAATATCTTTATTAAATATTTTTTTATAGCCTAAATCATATCGCTCTACATGAAGCACTACCCCGTCGCCATTGTCTGTAATCATTACAACTGGTACTTTATACTTAATTGCAAGCTTTCTAGTGTCTATTTTAAATGATAGATTATCAACTTCTTCGACTATAATGTCGATCTTTTTTTCTTTTAAAAGTTTTTCTACATTTTTCTTTGTCGCACCTTTTACCAAGGATGTAACTTTAGCAAAAGGATTGTCTTCATAAATTCTTCTTGATGCGATTATTGTTTTATTAAGTCCAATTTGATGTGTACCTGCTATAATTCTATTTAAATTTGTGGTATCAAGTTCATCAAAATCAGCTATAACTATATTATTAGAAATACCAGCTTGTGTTAAAACAAGTGATATATTACTCCCAACACTCATTCCAAAAACAGCTATTTTGGTGTCTCGCAATTTATCTTGCTCCTTTTTTGTTATTAGATCTCTATTTCTGTTAGTCTTTAATTCTAAATAGTCATTTTTCTTTACTATTTTTACCATAGAAAAATTCCACGGGTAGTATACATAGGTATATTTGTTTTTCATGCTAACTGAAAAATTTGCGAATTTTTCAGTTTTATACCCTTCTTCTTTTTTAGGGCCAGAATATTGTGTATTT
>JAGWLB010000016.1 GCA_028865035.1 Patescibacteria group bacterium
AAAACACTTCTAAAGGATTAAGCGCATGAAATTCTACATATTCTCTATATTTTTCAATTGATGAGGTAACAATAAAATATTTCATGTGAGATCCTCCATAAACTTTTCGCGTTCTGAAGTAGGCTTTGATTTTACATATCCCCGTTTTTTATCAAGATCAAGCCATGATTTTAGTGTATAATACACAGTTTTATATTTTTTTTTATTAAACTCTCCTACCTTTATCATTTCAAGTATGCGTTCATGTTTTTCTTTTACAGCAGTTATGGGGATTAATAATTTTTCAGATATTTCTTGTAATTCAATATCATTACATGGACAGAGAGAATTTTTTGAATTCTCTGTCTCTATACTATTCTTATCTATACTATTCTTATCTATACTAGGATACCGTTGGTTATTTTTTGGTATACCAGAGGTAGACCGTAGGCTCAAAATTTCCCCCTTTTCGGTATAAGAACCGTTTTCTTTTTCGTATAATTTATTTTTTTCATCTAAATACCGCGTTTCTTTATATCTATCATTTCTTAAGTAATTATTTATCTTCCAGTGTTTAATAACTACCACGCCATTTTCAAAAGTCAAAACAAACCGTTTAGCTATAAGAATTCGTAAATCGTCATCGCTTCCCCCCATTGAGCGAAGTATTTTTTTAGGACTGGAAATAAAACCATCATCATCAGCGTACATTCCTAAATGAAAATATAATGCTTGAGAAGATACAGGCATCTCTAAAAAGGCATCTGACCCAACAATTTCAGTATTAAACATTCTTCTGGGCATATTTATTGGTTAATCCAATCTTCAAATTCTTCTATAGATTTATCTGCATGTCTTCTCCGAAAAAACGATACATATCCTCTATCTTTCAAAATAAGACATTTGCCACAAAATATCTCAAATTCTCCATCTGCGGGGCTATAGTAGCTTGGAATGAAATTTAATTTCCAAAGATGTTTACAAATAATCATAAAAAAGCTCCTCTGGTTCGAGTACGGTACAGTTCGATCAAAAACCGTACCCGAGCCACAAGAGCTTTGGGGTTGATCGATCTGTAATTTATTTATAAACCTATTCTTTTAGTTTGTCAACCTCTATTTGACCACTTTACTCGCACTTGCGCTTGACGCTCTGGGTACGAATTTCAAACTGGCTGCCGGTGTAGCCGTTGGCTCAACTGTTGGTGTCACCACCACAGTTTTAGTAACAACAACTGGACTCGCTTTTATATTGGCTATCTCTTTAGTGTTTTGGTATTGACCGTAAGAAAGAGCGCCGACAACGACTACACCGAGTAGAGTCGCACCTAAGATTTTACTTCTTTGTGTAAACATAGATTTAAAAAGTCACCTCCCTTAACAAATAAAGTATATCTATTAAGTTATGGTCGAGTCAATAGCTTTTTGATAATATCGCAAACTTCATAATGCAAAATATCCTTAAAAGAGTCCCCATCGTAACCTATACTGCTCTCGGCATTTAAGAAGAGATTATTAAAAAAGCGTCCATCTGACATCTCCAGCTTGTGATTTGTCGAAAACGCGTCCAGCATATCAAGATAGGTTTCCAAATTTGGCCAACAGTGGTCACAATAGCCTTTATATTTCTTCCACAACAAGAATACTAGCCTTATATTAGGACGTTCTTGTGATAAATTCATATTTTAGATAAGTTCAAAGTTCTTCTCGATAAATTCTCGGATGTCATCATGGCATTTCTTGCAAAACATGTCGGTAGTTTCTGAATACTTGATAAATTTGGCGGTATCACCGTTTTTTAGTGTTTTCTTACACTTTTTGCATGTTAATTGACCAGTCATATATTATGGGATGTCGACCCCGTAGGACGCGATTTCAGAAAAAGTTACCCACGAATATCCCCCTTGTCATTGTACTGCATTTAGACGAATTCTTCATTACATTTTTTCAAACCGGCTCTAAAAAAAGACGAAAATCAGTCACAGTTGCCATGCGTAATAACTGGTATAATTATGCACTAGGCACGATTAGCCTCAAAAACCTTTTTTACTTCTAAAAGACATAAGTTTTACACACTAATCTCTAAATTCTCCTACATAGATATAATTGCCTTTTTTATAACATCTTTGACAAACCATACGATATTTATTGTGATCCGGTCGATCATCAATAACTTGAACCAAATCATAAATAGATTTTCTTTTTTGACAATCAGTACATTTATCCATAATTATTAGGATTTAGCTTTAATTCGTAAACCTTTCATATAATTGAAATACTCTTTTTTACTTCCTTGCAAAAGCAACACATAACCAACCATAACATCTTTTAGATGCTTATCGCATGTTCCGATACCCTGAATATCTAAATCAGGTGAAAATCGTTTTGTTGCTTTCTTTTCACATATTGCGCATTGCATATTTATTTTTTGTTCGATCGTTGAGACTGAAAGCGTTGCTGTTCGTTGTATAATTGACAGCCTTCTACTCTGCCCGAACGGTAACTAAATCTCTTTTAGTCTCAACGAGTTCGATTAGTTGGTAATTTTTCAACAAATCTATAATACCAATATTTAATTTTTTCTATAAAATTCATTTTTGCAAATTTATCTTTATCACAAATATTATATTTTATACATATTGGTATTGTTACTTCCTTAGTAAATTTTAGTGTAGTTGAATGAGTAATAGGATTCCAGTATCCTTTTTTAATCATTTCTTTAATCCATTTCATAAAATCTACATCATTCATATTTAGTTCGATTATTCAGCGTGTTTATTGACATGCGTCCCGTCATACTAGCACGAGTCACAGAAGCATCCTGCTCCATGTGAACTCGCTATTGTTAATTGTTTACTCATAACCACCTCACTCTCAAAAAGCCACATTATTCCACATGTTCTTCCAATCCTAAATATTTATGTGACCTCCTAACAAATTCACTCGTCAATTTTTTGAAACGTCTGAGTTGAGCTAACTCTTCTAATAACTCCCTGTATGTTTTGCGTGAGATAATCATCTCTAATTTCTCATCAATCGTTACTGGATGTATCTTGTGTTCTTTTCTACTCATAATTACACTTATAATTAGGCACGATCTTTATCAACAATTTTTTGTATAGCTATCATTATTTTAGATTTATGATTTTCGCAAAGATCAACCCATTTTTCGTATCTTTTCCAACCAATACAATCGACTTTGGGATCATCATACACCGTTCTTGCTAAACCGTTGCCAACAAATTCTGTTCCTTTCGGTGCTCGTTCAATAGAAAACCAACTAGGCATACGATCTCCATTCTCTTTACAAATATCACATTTTGTTATTATCGTTTGACTCATGCTAACTTCTGATTCATTTTACGCTTGTGCAAGGGTAGGGATTTGCACCCTACAACGGAAACAGGAATATTAAGCCGGTGAACGCACGGGTTTAAAAGAACCCTGGGGTTTATTTAACCTAATATCCCCTTTGTCTACCTATTCCATCACCTTGCATATTACTTCAAATTATCAATGATTTTAGGCACTAAAATACCAAAAAACCCCTTTCGGAGCTTTTTGGTTTCACAGTACATTTAAGAGTGCCGGAGCAGCCTCTATTTTTTAGGTAACTTGTATTCAAACTTCTTGGGTGCGATTTTTCCATGTAATTGTTCATTTTCATCTAGATAGCCGATAAGTAAATCTGCTATCAATCCTGATAGCGGTCTACCGTCAAGCCATGTCTTTACTCTTTCGTGCAAATCATCTGGTAGTGATATATTAACTCTCATATACACACTATACACAACTTACACAACGCTGTCAATAGCAATCCGAATTAGGTCGTTTAGTCTGCACGTTAGTCTTGGTCAAATATTCCAATTCTAGCGAGTAAAAATACTCCTACAATCATTACTAGCAATATTGGAACAAGAACAATCAACGAATTTATTGGTGTCATTGAACAATAAGGTGTATTAAATGATTTTATTATTAAATCCATATTACTTCAAAGAGCCTCCATTATTCGGCTTAACCCAGAGCGTTGCTGCAAGTCGTAAGCAAGCGGTAACTAATTTCTCTGGGTTGAAAGCTCAAGCCAATGAGCGAACTTGTTGGGCTCGCTCTCAAACCGTCAAAGTTACATGGCGGTAACAGTTCACGGTGCATCAGCTTCAACTTTCTTTTTAATTTCTGGGATATTAAATTTATCTCCTTTCTTCTTATGAATTTTATATTTATGTAATGTAACATGATAATGACACCAAACACTTATTTCGTCTCTACATTTATCAGCAAAGGAAAGTTGTCTCATACTTTTTTTAAATATTGAAAGATGCCATCTTCCACGCAAAACTGTATATATTCCAAAATATCCTTTTTGACATATTCTACTCGTTCTTTACCAGCATTATACGAAAAATAATCTCCACACTCTTTGTCAACCATCCAAACGATTTCATCAACAACCTTTTTATAAAAATCCTCATTTTCATCAACGAACTCGACTAGCTTTTTAGTACCTACATCATTTCCGCTTAATTCATCATGTGAAATGTTCACGTTATCAAAAAACGAATTATGCCTCATCTTCTTATCAAAATCTGGATAATAACCATGTTCCTGTATTTCTTCGTCATAACAAATCGAATGGGTTGCTCC
>JAGWLB010000001.1 GCA_028865035.1 Patescibacteria group bacterium
TGAGTCAACTAAAATCGAATCACTAAGAGCATAAGATCTAGAACTAAATGTAATAGTCTTCGGACTTGCCGCATTATAACAAGACACCTGTGAACCATTTACTGACAATCCAACCTGAGCTCCGGGAGCAATACTTGACCCACCAACGGTTACAGTAATAGAACCCGTAAATGCGCTATGTGTACCAGTAGTAGTGTTACCAGAAATAAGAGGGGTTGGTGATTGAGTATAACCAGCAATACCAGATACTGCCAAAGATTGATTATAAGATGCTGACACAGTTACTGAACCTGGAGCATTACAAAGCACGAGTTTACCATTCGGATCTACGCACACTGTATGATCCACGCTGTTTTTAAGCTGATCGACTGTTACACCTTGTTGAAATTCTGAGTTACTAGTAGCGAGGATTGATGTTGTTATAAAACCTAAATTAGATAACTGATTCGTCGTTCCTGCCACATTTAGATTTCCACTTTTTGTTTGCGTTGTAGATCCCACATTTATAGGAGTATTACATCCGTCTGTAGTAGTTGGGCAATTTGGGAACGTGAACGTAGGTGCTGAATAAGCTGAAACATAATTTATAGCGGAAACAATTCCTAGAGCTATTATTAGCGCGACCAATGTTGATGTAAACTTTTTTGTATTATTTGTTTTCATATTATTTTTATTAAAATTACTTATAATTATATACCGAACCTAATTAATTTGAAAGCTTTTGGAGCTGACTTAACCTATCGCTAGCGCTAGTGGTAACTGGTTTTGATGATTTCTGAAGATTGTTTAGAGTAGCCATTCTCTCTTCTGGTGTTGATGTAACAGGAGCTGATGTTTCCGCTAACCGCTTAAGTGTTTCGAGTCTGCTATCTTGAATGGGGGTATTATTTTTATTATGTGAATACCAATAGCATAAGGCAGATACAACTACTACTATGCCCAGGATTATCAATGTTATTTTCTTGAATTTACCAGGTGTTACAGTGTTATTATTAATGCTATTTTCTTGAATTGTATTTGTTTGATTCGGTTCCATATAATTATATATATTATTTATTAAAGCTCTTGTACTTTAATCTTAACTGTACCTTCAGTATTATCGCTAGGCCCTGTACACGTAGGGTCTGCGCCCACTTTAACTCCGTTTATATACCCACCATTCCAGTCGACTGTTCCATCTCCATTGTTGTCCTTACCATCAGTACATTGAGTAGGTTTACTTCCAGGATTATTAATACTACTGATAAATGTAGCACTGATAGTGTGATTGGTAGTTACATTACTGAATGTATATGATCCTACAATAGGTGTAATCGGAGTACCATCGACTTTAATAGTTGAAATATCATAGCCCGCATTTGGTGTTATGTAATATGTCTGTGATCCACCATATGCAACTGTAGTACTTCCTGAAGGATAGATAGCTCCTCCAGAGCCAGCCGTAGCAGTTATGGTATGAGATGGATTACTAACTACAACTGTAGCAGAATTTGATCCACTGCCTATTGCGTTGGTGCATGTGAGAGTATATACATAAGTTTTTGCTGTATTTAAAATTCCTTGTGCTTGAGGTCCTCCGCTTGCTGGTTTTGAACCTGTCCAGTCATTTGACGCAGTACAAGACGTCGGGCTATTGGTAGCACTCCAAGTAATAGAAGGGTTAACTGTACCAGCCGTACCAGAGATAGGTGATGCTGAGATTGTAACCACAGGGGCAGAAGTAGGAGCAGTAGAGCTAGAACACTTTGTTCCATTCCAAGTATTTGTTCCACAGCTTGTATTCACTACTGCTGTAGCAAGTAGAGTGCCGTTATTATAAAGATAGAAACTCACACCTGAGGCATTATATGGAGCAGTGAATACTTGAGAACCATTATTGCCGTTAGCAGGACTTGGGGTTCCAGTAGCACTAGTAACAGCTGATGTACCTATAGGATTGGTTGTTGTCCAAGTAAGTGTTTGAGTACAACTACTTCCATTTAATGGAATTGTGCAAGTTGAAGTAGCAGGGGTTAGGGTGCCGGTCATAGAAGTAGGAGATAATGCAATTTTAAGAGATGCATCGGGTACAACCCAGCCAAAATTCATATCACCCCAAGCTTGACCTGTAACTGCGCCAGTAGTAGTGTTCATTGTCCAGTTCCAACCTGATTGTCCTAAATCTGCAGCATTTAAAGCAATCCATCCGCCTTCCTGTACGGCTTGTCCGAAACCAGAAATCACACCAGTAGTCAGGTTTACTTTGGGTTGACAGTTAGAGGCTGGACAGCCTGTTACATTTGTAAAGTTAATCCAACCAACATTACTAGACCAAGCTTGACCGGATAATACTCCACTGACTGAGTCCATAGTTACACCATAGCTTGAACCTGAGCAAGAAGTTGCGCTTGTACAGTTACTAAAAGAAATCCAGCCAATATCGCTAGACCAAGCCTCTCCATACATATTGTCGGCTGTAGAAGCGTGAGCTTGGGATTGCCCCATAACAAAAAACACAAAAATAGATAAGAGTACTACAGTAAAAAATTTCTTAGTAATCATGCTTAGCATAGTTTACCATATTAAATATTAATTGTATCAATATCATAGCTGTGGAAAACTATAATTAGTTAACCTACTGTTGTTTGAAGAATTTTTTGTAAAAATTAAAATTTATTACCTAGGAATATTATTTTTTCTACTTTTTAAATACATACCGATACTGATGACAATAAATAGTGAAACTATGATAAGTATAGTCATCAGTGGATTAAACGATTTCGTAATAGGAACAATATTACTCTGGAAAGTAAAATCTTTCTGATCAAGAGTATTCCCTTGGTCATCGGTAAGTGTCATCTGAACATGTGGGTTAAAGCAAGAGGATTTTATCTCGAAAGGTATAACTGTAATAGGATTTTTAAAATCTCGAATTAATATATGATCAATAGGGTTTATACATTCATTGCCTTTATTATCTACTATGCTAGTTTGGATATATATAGCAGGTGGTGTGTTTGAGGGTCTTATGGTACTTCTTCCAAATTGACCAGAGGATGCCGACAAAAGGACAGACATCTCTCCTTTATCTCCTGATTTATAATAATCTTTGTCTAATGAAAGTTTCTGTATAGTTGCATTGACGCCATCTATAATGTAGTTAACATATACAGCATTTGAGGAAGTATCATTATTTTTAAGGGTAAATTTTAAATTATAGAATTGGGGTATATCTCCTTTTGGTAAAACTAGTGAGAATGTTTTCTTTTCGTTTTTAGTAAACGTTATCGCATTGGTATCTCCCCCTGTTTGTGTAGCAACTTTACCATACGAACTGAAGTACCTTGTTTCAAAAGTTGGAATTAGAGAAAGAGGACTATCTGACCCATTGATCGCTGTACAAGTAAGAATGAGTGATTCATTTTTATTAATATCCACACCTTGAGTCAAGGTATAGTGATTACTACTTTTTTCTCCTTGCACTTGTAAATAACAAGAATCGTTTGATATTAAAATGCTTTTTGTTGATGCGACAAGCTTAACCTTTCCTAGATAGGCTATACCAAACGGAAAGCTACTCTCATTATTACTTGCTATATACATATCATAATCACCACTAAGTTCATTGGGGGCGATATAGGTTATGTTTATATTGACAGTAGAATTTTCATTTAGAGTTAGGGATTTATCGTAAACTTCTTCATCTGCAACGTAACTGGTACCGTCTTTGATAAGTTTTACGCCGTACTTTACTCCCGATTGTAATCCTTTACCATTGGTAATGGTAAATGTAATATTAAAAATATTATTTTTTTGGGAAATAATTTTAGCGTCTGTTATGTTCACATCTGCTACAACTACTGACGCACTAGTCGGTGTTATTTGGTTTGCTGTATCGTTTGCTGTACTTGTATTCGCTGCTAAAGCGTAGTGAGATACAACAAAATACAGGAGTGTAAACAAACTTAAGAGATAAAATTTAAAACGTTTCATATTTATATAAAAAATTATTTAATAATTATAAACTAAGTATATCGTTGACACATAACACAGTAGGAAAATTTCAACTAAATTTCTTTTACTTTTAAAATTGGATTCGCTATGGGTGTAACTGTTACTGTTTTAGTGTCAGAGCCAAAAGCATTAATACACGTTAGTGTATAAGTATAAGTCCTAGTCTGAGTTAAAATTCCTTGCGAGGCACTACCTGATGCAAGATTGTTCGGATTTGACGCAGTAGGAGGATTAGTCCAATCTGAACTTGTAGTACATGATGTAGGATTATTTGAAACACTCCAAGCAATAGTAGGGTTTATCATATTAGCTCTTAATGATGTATATGATAGTGTTAGAGAATTAATAAAAGGTTGCAAGGAAACAGCAGCAACACATGCACCCGCCCCTCCATTTGCAGTGGAGTCCCATGTACTACCTGGAGCACAAGTAGCCGGAGCACTACTGGTAGCTGTTTGGGGAGTGCCAAGCAATGTCGATCCATCCTTAAGATAGAATGTTGTAGATGGATAGGCTACCGAAACTGTAAGTGGACTTAGAGAAGATTGATTTGCGTTAGTAGATAACACATTACCTTGATCATCTACAAGCTGAGGATTTGTTGCATTTGTTGTAGTCCAAGAAGCTCCTGTAATAGAACAAGAACTTGCACCAATAGGTATTGTGCAGTAATTAGGTGATAAAGTTAGAGTACCGGACGGAGATGAAGAAGAACTAGGTACAACACTATAAGATATATTAAATGTAGTATAAGTCATATGTGCACTAGCCATATGAAAATTTGAAGAAAAACCAATGATTATAATTAATACTAGTATAAAATATTTGATGCCAAATGAAATTTTTTTCATAAACTATAATAATTATTATTAAAAACAATTATTGAACTAAGATTATTAACACGGAGAATCTACTGTTAGATCATAATAATATGGTCCAGACCATACGTATACATATCTATTACTTCCTAAATTTGCTTGCGAGCAAGTATATACATAAGATGGATCTAGGGTTACAGTAGCTGTCGTTTGATTATATGGCATAGATATACTGTCGTTACTAGTAATTGTTTTACTATTAAAAAGATCAGTTATTGGGAATACCACAGTGCTACTAGGAAGGGAACCTTGATTTAGTGTTATTGTTACTGTATTTCCACTGCCTTTAATCACTCCTGTTTGTACTAATTCAACCCCTATTCCAAAACTCAAAAAATAAGAAGAACCAGTTTGGTTAGGGGCTGAAAAAGGATATTTAGTGGCTAAAATTGTTTGACCAGGAGAAATGACCCAAGGATAAGTACCTAATAAATAGACTTCTGTACCATCGTTATCATTTTGTTTATTATTTGTGACAGAAAGAGTCACTGGCCTGACAGAACAATTAGAAGTAATTTGCGATGTTATTGGAATTAATGAACCTGCTGTGAACGAAGTAGCTGGTACATTTACTGTTGTTAATACATTTCCAGAAATTACTTCACCAGTAGGATTGGCAACACTAGTAGGAGCAGTATCATAACACGGAGAAACGACCGTCGTTGCATATGCCAAATGAGAGACCATAAAAAGATTAACCACAATAAGACCTACAATAAAATATTTTAGATTTGTTGAGGCTTTTTTCATAATTCTGCTATCAGTTGGACTACTAAATAAAATAATTTAATAATACTCTAGATAGTATATCATTATTAATGGAAGCTATGGAGAGTTATCCACATGATAAAATAAATTTATGGATATAAAATATTTGTTTTGATATATTGACTGATAGTCTTTAGTGTAGTAATATTAAATCCGTAAGTCCGTCATCGAACCGGGCTTTTATTTTTAAAAATTTAATAAAAAACGAGTATTAATGCTTAATTGATAATTAATAATTCGTAACTACCAGATATGTTAGACCTTAAAACAATGAAGTCGGCACTTGAACAACTTGAGGCTGAACGTAAAATACCAAGAGAAAAGATTATAGATGCTATTGAGCAAGCACTTGCAGCAGCATATAAAAAGGATTACGGAAAAAAAGGCCAGATAATCCGAGCGACTATAGATATAGAAACTGGCAAAATGGAATTTTGGCAGGTTAAAATCGTTGTCGATGAATCCATTGTACGTATGCCAAGCGAGAACGAAGACGAAGAGGAGGAGATTGATGAAGATGATAATCGTGTTCGCTTTAATGAAGAACACCATATCCTACTAGAAGATGCTAGAAAAATAAAAAGTGACGCTAAACTTGAAGAAGAAATAATTTTCCCACTTGAAAATAAAGATGACTATGGTCGTATAGCTGCTCAAACAGCAAAACAAGTTATTATTCAGAAAATCCGCGAAGCAGAACGTGGTGCTATTATCGATGAATATGGTAGCAAGGAAGGTGAAATAGTAAATGGTTTTGTCCAAAAAGTTGAAAGAGGTATTGTATATATCGATTTTAATCGCGTGACTGGCATCATACTTCCCGAAGAACAAATACCTGGCGAATCTTATCATAGAGGAGAACGTATTAAAGCTTATCTATACTCAGTAGAAGAAACTGCTCGTGGGGTAAATCTAAAACTTTCTCGTTCTCACCCTCAGCTTATTGAAGGACTCTTTGCTATGGAAGCTCCAGAAATCGCTTCTGGAGTTGTAGAAATCAAATCCATCGCTCGTGAAGCAGGATCTCGTTCTAAGATTGCTGTATATTCAAATGATGAACACATTGACCCTGTAGGATCTTGCGTAGGACAGAAAGGTATTCGTGTCGTGACTGTTATGAGTGAATTAAATGGAGAAAAAATAGATATTATTCCTTGGTCTTCAGATATAACTGAATACATATCTAGTTCTTTATCTCCAGCTCACGTTCTTGATATTCAAATTATGGAAGAAGAGCACAAAGCTATTGTTGAAGTTGCTACTGATCAACTTTCTCTTGCTATAGGTAAAGGTGGTCAAAATGTACGTTTAGCTGCAAAGCTTACAGGCTGGAGGATCGACATCAAGGGAACTACTGGCGAAATTATCGCAAACGAAAATGATATAATAAAAGATAACGAAGCTGTATCTCTAGATGAAGGTCTAGTTGATGATGGCACTGATAAATAATTAATAGTTAATTAAATTTTTTATGGCAAATATAAACCACAAACCATCTAAATATATGTTGAATTTGTTGCACGTACTTCCTCCTTTTTCTGATGAAAGTAACAAAGTTGCAAATGTAATTATTGAAAATAATGCTGGATCAAGAAATAAATATGAAATCATTACTGAAAGTGGGCAATTAAAGCTTGACCGAGTAGGATACTCACCTCTTGTTTATCCTTTTGCCTATGGAGCCATCCCTATGACTTGGGACGAAGATAACGACCCTCTTGATATCGTTGTGGCAAATGTAACTGAGGCTTTTGTTCCTGGATCGTTAGTTGAGATTCGTATCATTGGTGTTATGAAATTTATAGATTCTGGAGAAGTAGATGATAAAGTCATAGGTGTTGTCAACGATGATAAAAAGAACGATCACATAAAGACTATTGAAGACCTTGGCGAATATTTTAAAATCGAAACAAAATACTTCTGGGAAAAATATAAAGAATTAAAAAAACCAGGAACTGGTGAGGTTAAAGAATTCTTTGGTGCCGATGAAGCTGTGAAAATCATAAATGAATGCAAAGAGAGGTACCAAAAAGAATACGCACCAAAATTAGAAGAATAAGAGAATATAATTTATGAAAACAACAATAAAAAAACTCGATAAAAGTGAGGTTGAGATTTCAAGTGTATTACCTAGTGAAGAATTTAAAAAATATGAAAGTAAGGCTATATCTCATATAGGAGAAAGGCTTGAATTACCAGGCTTTCGTAAAGGTAAAGCTCCAGAAAATGTAGTCCGAGAGCATGCGACCGAAATGATGATTCTAGAAGAGATGGCTGAACTTGCGATTCAAGATATTTACCCAAAAATAATCGAAGAGGAAAAGATAGATGCTATTGGCCGTCCTCAAGTATCTATTACTAAAATTGCAAAAGGAGAAGATCTAGAATTCAAAATTATAACTGCAATCATACCAGAAATGGCATTGCCAGATTACAAAAAACTAGCTAATAGAGTTAAGAAAGAAAACCCGGAAGTAAAAGTAGAAGTTGATGAAGCAGAAGTAGACAAAACAATTCTTGAACTTCGTAAAATGCGTGCCGAGCAATCACGTAACGCAAATCACGAAGGTCATGAAGATATGAGCGCAGAAGAACATGCAAAAGCTCATCCAGAAATAAAAGAGAGCGACTATCCCCCATTTGATGATGATTTCGCGAAATCATTTGGTGATTTCGAGAACGCTGAAGCTTTCAAAAATAAAATTCGTGAAAATATGAAAATTGAAAAAGAGACCATCGAGAAAGATAAACTTCGTATGAAAATAGTTGAGGAACTTTTAAAAGAGACCTCTGGAGAAATACCAGAAATCTTTATTCAAACAGAAATCGATAAAATACTTTACAGACTTCAAGCAGATATCACAAACGCTGGGTTAAAATTTGAAGATTATTTGGTCCAAATCAAAAAAACAGAAGAAGATTTACGCAATGAATGGCGAGATGATGCAGAAAAGCGTGCTAAACTTCAAATAGTTATTCACAATATTTCTGAAAAAGAGAATATTAAACCTACCGAAGAAGAAATAACAAAAGAAGTAGACAATATTATGACTATGTACAAAGACGCCGATCCCGCTCGTGCTCGAGCATATATAGAAAATATGCTTGAAAATGAAAAAGTTTTCACTTTTCTAGAAAACCAATAAAAACACTCTGGCAGATTATAATTATTTTGCTATACTACTAGTATGCTTATACCAACAGTTATAGAAAAATCACAATTTGGAGAACGAGCTTATGATATATACTCTCGCCTTTTAAATGAGCGTATTATATTCTTGGGCGGGCCTATAGATGACCACGTTGCAAACCTAATTATTGCTCAGCTTCTTTATCTTGACCATACAGATTCAAAAAAAGATATTCATCTTTATATTAACTCCCCTGGCGGTTCAGTTACTGCAGGGCTTGCAATACTAGATACGATGAATTTTGTTAAAGCAGATGTATCCACTATATGTGTCGGAATTGCTGCTTCTATGGGTGCCGTACTTCTCTCTGGTGGTACAAAAGGCAAGAGATTTGCTTTACCGAATTCAGAGGTTATGATTCACCAAGTTATGGGTGGAGCTGAAGGTCAAGCTTCAGATATTGCTATCAATGCAAAGCATATTCTCCGCACAAAAGAAACACTGAACAAATTACTTGCCAAGAACACTAATCGCAGTGTGGCACAAGTAGAAAAAGATTCAGACCGTGATTACTATATGACGGCTGATGAGGCAAAGAAATACGGTATCATCGATGATATTGTTTCAAAACCAAAAGCTGATAAAAAATAAGACAGCATTTTCTAAAACTATCTAAATAATTTAAGAATATTAAAATATGCAAATAATTTTGGCCATTATCTTAGTAATAATTTTGATCTATTTTATAAAAAAAGAAATAGATGCAAAAAATATGGCAGAGGAATCTTTTATTTCTATTGTGAACCATACTTTTCGAACTCCTTTAACTAACATAAAGTGGATGAGTGAAGCTCTAAGTAAAGGTATGTCACCAGAAGAGCAAAAGCAGATGTCCCAAAACTTAGAGAATTCTACGAATAGACTTCTTGGTATTATAGATACTTTAGCTGGTATCAAAGATATACATAACTCTGCCGCCTACGAGCTTAAAGCAGTGTCTATAAATGAATTAGTAGTTGACTCTATCAGGAGGTATCGCATCCCTCTGAATGAAAAAAAGATTAATCTATCATTACCAACACTAAAAGACATTCCACTTTTGAGTATTGATACAAAGAAAATTTCATTTGTTATTCAAGTTATTTTAGAAAACGCTATTCTTTATTCTAAAGAGAATGGTAGTGTTATGATTTATACTGAAATTTATAAGAACAGTCTAATACTGTCTATTGAAGATAATGGTATCGGCTTATCACATAAAGATAAGAGAAACATTTTCAAACGTTTTTATCGTGGTGAGATTGCCAAGAAGATGAACACAGATGGTATGGGTTTGGGTTTATATATGTCTAAAGAAATAATACGTAGACATAAAGGCCGTATTAAGGCTTTCTCAAAGGGTGTTGATCAAGGCACTACTTTTTATATTATATTACCAATTAAGAAATAGCCTTGCGTTAGAATCTCGACAAATATCATCTTTTGCGGTATTATGAGCATATCGAATTTTAACAGTTAGTAAATGTTTTCTTTTAAAATACGGTTTATCTCTGGTATAAATTACGAAATTATTTTATGTATAAAAGTTTTATCTCGACAGCGTTTTTAAGAATATCCATGATATAACTCGACCATAATAGGCCTTGTGTATTTTTTAAGTGACATTATCACTTATATGAATTTAATAGCAATAATCATTTCCGCTTTAACGCTTTTGCTAGGTGTTGGAGTTGGATACTATTTGCGCCTCATTATCTCGCTTGGGAAAAAAGGTTCTATGGAACTTGAAATAAAGCAGATAATGCTAGGAGCAAAAGAAGAAGCACAAAGAGTTCTCGATGAAGCAAAGAAAAAGGCTGAGGAACGCATCGACCAATCTCAAACTGAATTAAAAAAGAAAGAGGATGAATTAAAACAAACAGAACATCGTTTAATAAAAAAAGAAGAACTCATAGATGCTCGCCAAGTTGAAAACGATCGCGAGGTTGAAAATATAAAAATAAAAATTGAAGAAGTAAAAAAGATAAAAGAGAGATTAGAAGGCGTAGAATCAGAAAAGGAAAAGGAACTTGAAAAAGTTGCTCAATTATCCAAGGAAGAAGCTCGCGAAAATCTATTAAAAACTATAGAGACTAGGTACGAGGAAGACTTGCTGGTTCGTATGCAAAAAATGGAAACAGCAAATACTGAAAAGCTTGACCGAAGAGCGAAAGATATATTGGCAGCTAGTATAAATAGACTAGCATCTTCCACAGCAAGTGAAATGATGACTACTTCTGTCGAAATTCCAAACGATGATATAAAAGGTAAGATTATTGGTAAAGAAGGTAGAAATATTCGCGCCTTTGAAAAATCCTCTGGTGTAGAATTAATTATCGACGAGACCCCAGGGGCTATAGTTATCTCTTCTTTTGATCCTGTACGCCGCCAGGTTGCAAGGCTTGCTCTTGAGAACTTAATTCTCGACGGCCGTATCCAGCCAGCGAAGATAGAAGAAGTTGTCGCAAAAGCAGCGGAAGATATAAATAAAATTATTAAAGATAAAGGAGACCAAGCAGTATACGAGTGTGGCATATTTAATCTTGATCCACGTATCGTAGCTATAGTCGGACGTTTATACTTCCGTACCTCATATGGCCAGAATGTTTTACAGCACTCCATCGAGATGGCGCATATTGCCGGTATGCTCGCCGAAGAACTTGGGGCTGATATTCAAGTAGCTAAAGCCGGTGCTCTTGTGCATGATATAGGTAAGGCTCTTGATCACGAAGTTCAAGGTACTCACATCGATATTGGTATTCGTATTTTACAGAAATTTGGAGCAGACCCTCGAATTATTACTGCAATGAAGAGTCATCATGATGATTGTCCTCACGAGTCGATTGAAGCCGTTATCGTTCAGACAGCTGATATGATATCTGGCGGCAGGCCTGGTGCACGTCGTGACTCCGTAGAGAACTATATCAAGCGTTTACAAGATCTAGAAGCAATTACTAAAACATTTGAAGGAGTCGAGAAATCTTACGCTCTTGCTGCAGGCCGTGAAATTCGTATTTTCGTCACTCCAGAGAAAGTAAATGATATCGAAGCTAAAGATATGGCCCGTGCTATCGCTCTGAAGATAGAACAAGAACTTAAATATCCTGGTGAAATCAAAGTCACGATGATCCGAGAGAATCGCATTGTCGAATACGCAAGATAAAAAAGTTAAGATTATTAAAAACACCACATCGATGTGGTGTTTTTAATTTATTATTCTTTAGAATCATCTTTATAAGCACTAGGGTCCTCATCAGGAAGATTGTCTAGATCTATATCAATATCATCCATATTAAATGGATCATTTTTAGGCTCTTTGTCTGTTGAACTAGCTTCTTCTGTCATAAAATTAATATAATTAAAGCTAATAATAGTAATACTCTTAGTATACCACAATATATTAGACGACTGTGCAAGGATATAATGTTTATATTTATTTATAAACTATATAAATTATAAAATATAATGCTCATCAGTCAATCCATCAAAAAAGCTTGCGGGAAAAATCCCTTAGTATATAATAGTATTACTCCTGTTTATCAGGGATCGTTTGCAAACGGTCGAATATTATTCAGATAGCGTTCTTATATTTTTTGAAAGAAAGGTGTAAGAAAAGAAATAAATGAATAAACAAGCATTAGTAGAATTAGTTCATGAAAAAATCGGTGGTACAAAAGTACAAGCCGAAGAAGTTGTGAACGGAATGTTTGATGCTATCGTTGCTACTTTGAAAAAAGGCGGCGAAGTATCAATTGCAGGAATTGGAATCTTCTCAGTTAAAGATCGCGCAGCACGTATGGCTCGTAATCCAAAGACAGGAGAACAGGTCAAAGTTGCTGCTACCAAAGTGCCAAAATTCAGAGCCGCAAAAGCTCTGAAAGATGCTGTAAAATAATATCTACCTGCTTAAACGCAGACATACTTATATACAGATTAAAAAACCACTCTATTCTATCTACGAGTGGTTTTTTAATATCTGACTGTTTTGTGAAATCTATTATATAAATCTGGTAATAATAAAAATAAATATTATACCTAGTGTTGTCATTGCCACTGTTTTCATAGAAGAATTTTTACTGTGCGCCTCAGGCAAGATATCAGATACTCCTATGTAAAGCAAAAATCCAGCAAAAAATCCAAGATACATAAGTAATGTTTTTTCAGATAAAGTAAAGAAGAATGTTGAGAAACCTCCAACTACAGGAGCAAAAGCATCTACAAATAGGAATTGTAAGGCCTTTTTGTCAGTATTCTTATGACGAAGCATCAGAGATACAGTATTTAAACCATCAGCAAAATCATGCGCAATTACAGCTAACGCTATGAATATACCTATCGTACTAGATATCTGAAAACCCAAACCAATACCAACACCATCTAAGAATGAGTGACCAGCTAAAGCAAGTGCCTGAAACTTCCCTATTGTCGGATGAGTATGAGGACCATAATTATCCTCGTGTCCATGATGTACTAATAATAACTTTTCAGCAACGTGAAAAACCATAAACCCAACAACTAAAGCAATCATCGGGTATGTTGAATTTACACCAAGTGTTCCAGTAAGCTTGATAATTTCTGGAAAAATATCAAAAGATATTACACCAAGGATTATGCCAGCAGTTAAACCAAGGATAAGGTGCATTTTGTCTTTATACTTCAAGCCAAAAAGACCACCGAGAAATGTTGACACAAATGTGAATGAAATGAATAAGAATTGCATATGTCGGGGTGCCGGGATTCGAACCCGGAGTCGCCTGTTCCCAAAACAGGAATGTTAGCCGTTACACCACACCCCGAAATCTAATTATAACCTTCTTATAGTAGCATATTTTCTATTAAAAACAATTATGCTTTATATTGCTATGAGTAGGTTTGTTTTTTTGTTAAATTTTGTTATATTAAAGCGTAGCTTTGCGGGATTAGTTTAGTGGTAGAACTGCAGTTTTCCAAACTGCTGGCAAGAGTTCGATTCTCTTATCCCGCACAATAATATTAAAGTATGACATTTTCTATTGTCTTTACTCTGGCTAATCTATTTTTAATATCAAGATATACCAGAAGAAGATCAAACTGCCATGGTGTATTCCCTATTCGTTTATGAATCAGATACGTTTGAATTGTCCGTGAAAGTCGTTTCATTTTCCAAGGATGCATATTTTCTTCCGGTCTTTTAGTAAATAGATTGTCTTTTTTAAAATCTGGTAATGTTTCGCATGAAACAGATTTAACTTCCACAAAATATATTTTTGAGTCTTTTTCGGCAATAATATCAATTTCTCCCCATTTCTTTGTATAATTTCTTTCTTTAACACTATAACCGTGTTTCATGAGAAACTTACAGGCAATATCTTCTCCTAGTTTTCCAATTATTTGAGAATTTGAAGTAAATTTTTTCATATAGTTTCACGTGAAACATATTTATTTTTATTGGACAATATTGAGTTAAAATAAATTGTCTTTCTAAAAAAATCCTTATATTATATGTATAAAATAATTATTTATGAAATTTAATTAAATATTCGTTGTATCTTAATAGTGTCTTTTATTAACAATGCACACACACTTATCCACATATATACTAATTTTAAAGGAGATTTTCTGTGTATAAAAGACTAATAAAGGTCAGGATTATTTTCTTATTATTTACATTTATTTTTATATTCATTCTAATTTTTTATATAATTTCGGAGTAAAAAATTAACAAAATAATTTATTATTTGTGCACCCAGAGGGATTCGAACCCCCAATAACGGTTCCGAAGACCGTCGTGATATCCATTTCACCATGGGTGCTTTTAGCTATTTAATTATACATTAATAATACATATTTACAATTAATATATAAATTAAGATATTTAGAGAATAAATTGCTTTTTATACATAAAAATACTATAATCTATGCCAGTTATAAATAATATGCGGGATTGGTTTAGTGGTAGAACACGTCCTTGCCAAGGATGAGACAGGAGTTCGATTCTCCTATCCCGCACACAATAACTTTATGGCAAAAATGCCAATAGATAACTCAAAAATACCATCGTATGTTACACATGTAACAAATATACTAGAAGCTTCAGGTTTCGAGTCATTTCTAGTTGGCGGATGTGTCCGTGATCTAATTATAGATAGAGAGCCAAAAGATTGGGATATCACCACAAATGCCAAACCAGAAGAACTAATGAAAATGTTTGAAAAGACTATATATGAGAACAATTACGGAACAGTAGCAGTTTGTATACCTATAGACAATAAAGTTACACATGAAACAACAGATTTAAATGTTACACAAGAAACACCAAAATATAACATTATAGAAGTAACTCCATATAGAATTGAAGCAAAATATAGCGATTTTAGACACCCAGACGCAGTTAAATTCAGCAACAATATAGAAGATGATCTTAAAAGACGTGATTTTACTATAAATGCTTTAGCTTATAATCAGAATAAAGGACAAATAATTGATCTGTATAAAGGACAAGAAGATATAAAGGACAAAGTTATAAGAGCCGTGGGTGATCCATCAGATAGGTTTAATGAAGATGCTCTAAGAATGCTCCGAGCTGTTAGATTTTCCTCAGAATTAAATTTTGCGATTTCATATGACACGATGGAAGCAATTGTGGATAACTCTAAACTTTTGCAAAATATTTCATCAGAAAGAATTCGTGATGAATTTACAAAAATCATTGAAAGCAAAAACCCGACCCAAGGTATTGTTCTACTTCAAAAATTAGGATTATTAAAATATATAATTCCGGAATTAGAAGAGGGAATTGGTTGCGAGCAAGGTGGTGCACATATTTATGATGTGTTTACACACCTACTTGGAGCATTAGGCCATGCCGCAGAAAAAGGATACTCGACTGAGATACGACTTGCTGCATTGTTCCATGATATCGGTAAACCAAGAAGCAGAAGAACAGGCACAAAAAAAGAATACACATTTTATGGACACGAAGTTATAGGTGCACGTATGGCACACATAATTATGGAAAGACTAAAGTATCCCAAAAAAACAATCGACTTAGTAGTATCGTTAGTGCGTAACCATATGTTTTTCTCCGACACTGAACAGATATCATTATCTGCTGTTCGTAGAATTGTTCAGAAAGTTGGCAAAGATCATATCTGGGAATTAATGGAAATACGAGAATGTGATCGTGTGGGTATGAAAAAACTAGAAGCTCCATATCGTCTGCGTAAATACCACGCTATGATAGACGAAGTTCTTCGTGACCCACTTTCTGTTGGTCAACTTGCTATTGATGGGGAAGTACTAATAAAAGAGTTGGGAATGAAACCATCACGCAGAATGGGTTGGATTCTTCATGCACTACTGGAAGAAGTATTGGATGACCCTAAAAAAAATACTGTGGAATATTTAAAAGGTGAAGCACTCGTGCTCGATAAATATGAAGATAATAAACTTAGAGAACTTGGTGAAAAAGCAAAAGACTTAAAAGAAAAGTTAGAAAAAGAAGAAATCGCTAAAGTCCACGCCAAGCATAATGTGAAAAAATAAAAAGAAGAAATTAAATTTAATCTCTTCTTTTTTCTGATTTTGTAAAAATTACTACGTACAGTATGTATAACCAGATTGCAGCACCAAAGATAATACATACTACTCCGAATAAATGATTACTCATACTATTTAGTTTAAAAATGAAAATACTAGATTGATATATATAATATCATAAATATGTTTTGTGTAATATGAAATAAAATTATCCTAATATATATTAGGATAATTTTATTTCAAGAAGTATTGGACAATGATCTGAACCACTGTAATCTGAAAGTACAGTGCTTTTTTTTAAATTTTTTACAAGGCTAGGAGAAACAAAAAAGTAATCTATTCGCCAACCGACATTCCTATCTCTGGCACGCGTCTTTTGATCCCAATATGTGTAGACATCTTTTTTTGTCGGATAGAAATGACGGAAAGTATCCACATAACCGTGAGCTATGACTTCGTCTAACCACTCTCGTTCTACTGGTAAAAAACCAGTGTTTTCTGAGTTCTCTTTTGGTCTCGCTAAATCTATTTCTTCGTGAGCTGTGTTTACATCGCCACAGAAAATAATTTTATATTTATTTTTACGAAGCTTTTCAATAAATTTTAAAAAAGCATCATAGAAATCTAATTTGTATTTTAGTCTCTCTGGCCCTCCACCACCATTAGGGAAGTAACAATTTATTAATACAAAATCTTTATAGTAAGCAACAAGTGTTCGACCCTCATCATCAAATTTAGTTATTCCTAAGCCAGTGACTTTTTTTGGTTTTATTTTTGAATATATTGCAACACCACTATAACCTTTTTTATTTTTTGAATGAGAAAAATAAGAATTATATCCTTTTAGATTTCTGGTATTTTCATCAAGTTGATCTGGTTCACATTTAGTTTCTTGAAGACACACAATATCCGGATTGTTAAAAGCAAACAAAGGAATAAAATTCCCTTGTTTGACTGTTGCCCGAAGACCATTTGTATTCCAAGAAATAATTTTCATAAAATAATTATATATTACTTTCCTTTACTGTGAAACTTTTTATGGACATCGTGAAGTTGCTTATCAGTAACGTGAGTGTATATCTGTGTTGTTGCAATATTTGCATGTCCAAGCATCACCTGTACCGAACGTATGTCAGCTCCATTTGATAGTAAATCAGTTGCGAATGAATGGCGAATAACGTGTGGTGTAACTTTTTTTGATATACCTGCCTTAATCGCATAATATTTTACAATTCTTTCTATTGAGCGTGGTGTTAGTCGGTTATTTTTAGAACCGTTACTAGAATATTGTATGAATAACGGTTCATCTAAATCTTTTCTTTCTTTTAAATATTTATGAATAACATCTTTGGCTCGATCTGAAAGAAAAACTACTCTTACTTTTTCTCCTTTACCTCTTATTGAAAATTCATTTTTAGAAAGATCAATATCCCTATCTATAGAACAAAGTTCTGACAGACGTAAACCAGTTGAGAAAAATAATTCTAATACAGCTTTATCACGTAGACCCTTCTTGGTGTTTACATCCGGTGCTTCAAGTAGTCTATAAAGTTCTTCGGGTGATATAAGATCGATGGTACGCTCTTTGATCTTTGCGAGCTCTATACGATCTGGTGGTAAAGATTTGACTTCCCGTTTCATTAAATATTTTAAGAATGAACGAAGAGCAATAAGATGATAATTCTGTGTATTTTTTTTAAGAGTGCCAACTTGTTGTCCGCGAATTTTTATGCCTGGTTGACGATTTAAAAATAAACGGAATTCTCGAATTTTATCGTCTGTTATTTCTTTTGGTTCTGAAATTTTGGCAAACTCAAAAAAACGAGATAGGTAGTAATCATAGTTACTGACTGTTTTTAAACTGTTGCCTTTTTCAATCTCAACATGTTCAAGAAATTCTCTTTTTAATTGATCAAGTTTAGTGGTCATAATGTCGTACAATAATTGTATCATACAAATACAGTCTTTAATTCGAGCTAGGTGTTATACTTGCATTTTTTTACAATATGTGCTAGTATACATAAGCAATGTTAACAACGAAAAAAAAGCAAAATATTATAAAGAAAAACCAGCTTCACGATAAAGACACTGGTAGTCCTGAAGTTCAGATTGCAATCTTAAGTAAAAGAATTGATGAACTCGCGAGTCACTTAAAAGAACACAAAAAAGATAATCACTCTCGTAGAGGACTTATCAAAATGGTGGCAGATCGAAGAAGTCACTTAAAACACCTTGAGAAGACAGATAAAGAAAGGTTCATGACTCAAACAAAAATACTAAAAGAAGCATAGTAAAATGTCCCGATATATATCGGGACATTTTACTTCAGTAGTCAAAAATTATAAAAGTAGTACTATATAAAGATAGAGTATGATAATAAAACACAAAGAACAAAGAGTTGGAGTATTTATAGATACTTCAAATTTATACCACAGCGCTAAAAATTTATATAAACGAAAAGTTAATTTTGGTGCTGTATTAAAGGATGCTGTTGCAGGAAGAAAACTTGTAAGAGCTATAGCATATGTTATCACCAGTGAAGGAGGTGAAGAGAAAAACTTTTTTGATGCATTAACCAAACTTGGAATTGAAACCAAGACAAAAGAATTACAAATTTTCTCTGGTGGTTCAAAGAAAGGCGATTGGGATGTTGGTATAGCAGTCGATGCTATGAAGATGGCTCCGAAACTAGATGCAATAGTTTTAGTTGCAGGTGATGGAGATTTTGTACCACTTGTAGAATATTTGCAAAGTACTTCTGGTATACAAGTTGAAGTTGTATCATTTGGTAAATCGTCTTCGATTAAACTTAAAGAAGCTGCCGATGATTTCCTTGATCTATCAGAAAATCCCAGAAAATATCTAATCTACTAAATAGCAAATTTAAATAAATTAAACAAAAATATCTATTTGTCAAAATAGATATTTTTGTTATAGTTATATTATTAATAGATAACAATCAGTTATTCTCCAGACAGTTAGAATTGAAACAGCGTTTCAAGCCTAGAGTCTGTAGAATAGCTCATATATATATGCATAGTAAAAAATACGAAGTTGAAATTGGTGGTAAAAAAATTACCGCTATTTTCAGTGATTTAGCTGATCAAGCGAACGGCTCAGTTATTCTCGAATGCGATGGTACTGTTATAATGGCTACCGCCGTTATATCAAAAGATGGTGATAAAAATCCTGGATTTTTTAATTTAACAGTTGAATATTTAGAGAAATTTTACGCCGCTGGAAAAATTCTTGGTAGCCAATTCTCACACAGAGAAGGGAGGCCATCTGATCAAGCAATACTTGCTGCACGTATGACAGATCGGACTATTCGTCCACTTTTCGATCATCATATTAAAAATGCAGTTCAGGTTATTGTGACAGTTATTGCGATAGGTAAGGCTGACCCTAAAACTCTTGCCGTAAACGCAGCTTCAATAGCACTTCATATATCAGATATACCATGGAAAGGACCAGTCGGAGCTGTTCATATAAGTAAAGAGAAGGATTCTGAAAATGAAAAAAATGATATTAAAATAAATAATTATATTCCAAACGCCGATGAACCTGTCTACTCTCTTGATCTACTCGTGTGTGGTAAAGATCAAACGATAAATATGATTGAAGCAATGGCTTTCGAAGAAGAAGAATCTGAGATGGGTAAATGTTTTGATCTAGCCATTGTTGAGATTACCAAATGGGAAGATTTTCAAAACAAACTACGAAGTGAACTTGGTAAAGAAAAACTTTCATTCCCCAAGATTGAAACACCTGCTGATGTCATAGAATTATTTAACGAAAGAGTTAAGCCTATGCTAGAAGAAGGATTATTCAGTAAAGATAGCAAGAAGATAATAAATGAATCTGAAACTATTTGGAAAAGTATCATAGATGAGAAATATCCTACTTATGATGATAAAGATAAGTATGTAGCACACGATTATATGCATCATTACTTAGATCATGCTTTTCATAACGCTGCTTTAACAAAAAATATGAGAGCGGATGGACGAGCCTTGGATGAAATACGTTCATTATACGCTCAAGCTGGTGGATTATCTTCAACCCTACACGGTTCTGGTATATTTTACAGAGGAGAGACTCACGTATTATCAGTGTTAACCTTAGCTGGACCTGAAAGTATGCATACAATTGACGGCATAGAATTCTCAGCAAAAAAAAGGTTTATGCACCATTATAATTTTCCTCCATATTCAAGTGGCGAAACTGGTCGCGTCGGTGGTCTTAACAGGAGAGAAATGGGTCATGGATTTTTGGCCGAAAAAGCACTTACTCCAGTTATTCCAGATAAGATAGATTTTCCATATACAATAAGAGTTGTCTCAGAATCAGTGGCATCGAACGGCTCAACCTCGCAAGCTTCGATATGTGCCTCAACAATAGCATTAATGGATGGAGGTGTACCTATAAAAACTCCTGTAGCTGGTATATCTATTGGAGCTATGATTGACTTAGAAGATAAAAGTAAGTACGTCCTCCTATCTGATATTCAAGGCCCAGAAGATCACTATGGTGATATGGATTTTAAAGTTGCTGGTACGAAAGATGGTATTACTGCAATACAACTTGATGTAAAAGTTGATGGTATAAAGGCAGATATTTTAAAAGAAGGGCTAATTCGTGCAAAAACTGCACGTTTAAAAATCATAGAAACAATTGAGAGCCAGATTGCTTCTCCTCGTAAAGAGATATCTGAAAATGCGCCCAAAATACTAGTAACTAAAATAAAAAAAGATCAGATAGGTATGGTTATCGGCCCTGGGGGGAAGAATATAAATGCAATTCGTGAAGAAACAGGAGCAGAGATAACAATAGAAGAAGATGGAACTGTGTTTGTAACAGGTAGGAATGGTGGAGCAGAAAAGGCAAAAAAGATTATTGAGGAAATGACGCACGAATATGCAATAGGAGATATAGCAGAAGGTGAAGTTGTAAAACTTATGGATTTCGGAGCCTTTGTTAGAATTTCCAGTGGTACAGAAGGGCTTGTTCATATTTCTGAAATAGCACCATTCCGTGTAGAGAAAGTTTCTGATATCCTTAAAGAAGGAGATGAGGTTCCAGTAAAAATAATTAAGATAGATGAAAGAGGACGCCTAAATTTATCTATAAAAGATGCTAATAGTGAATTCTTCCAACCAAAGAAATAAAAGTTTCTAGTAACAAAATGGATGAAAATAAAAAACAATTTAATATTGATCGAGATAGCGATATAAAAAACATCCGCACGTATACATCAGATATGGCTGAAGCTATTCGTGAAAACGAAACATCTGTAATTAAAATAGCTTTAGCTGAAAAAGACAGAAGAGAGAGGGAAGAAATGTATAAAAAGGCGAGTGGTACAAAAGCTTCAAAGATATTATTATTGTTGGGAGGTATAGTGCTTATTATTGGAGCTATTGTAGGATCATATTTGTTGTATAAAAAGAACAAAGTAATTAACGCGCCACAAGTTATAAAAGTAGAGAATAAAGATATTATTTCTTATGATGATAAAGTTTTTGTGGATGTGATGGGTGATACTAATCAAAGTGATCTTTTCAGTTCAATAAAGAATGACATTGTCACACCTGGAAAACCAGGGTCTATTAAAGCTATATTCTTAACTCAAAAAGTTGGAGGTATAGATCAAACGCTTTCAATTGATAACTTTATGTCACTAATGAATACCGAAGCTCCTGCACCACTTTTAAGAACATTAGATAAATCATATATGATTGGAACTTATACTGATACAGACCAGTCGACATATAACACACCACTTAAAACTCATCTATTCCTAATATTGACGATTAAAGATTATAACCAAGCCTATGCTTCAATGCTAGAATGGGAAAAGACAATGCTAAATGATCTATTTATATTATTTAATATAGACATAAGTGGTAATCGTAGTAATCTTTTAGATAAGCAATGGAAAGATATTATTGTAAATAATAAAAACGCTCGCATATTATATGACACATATGGTAACGATGTACTATATTATATGTTTACCAACACAAACAATATTATTATTACAGATAGCCAAAGCACAATTAATGAGATAAATTCTAGGTTATTAAATAATAATACTAAGCCACTGTAATATTGCCATTTATTGCAATAATGCTAATATTGGAAGTATGAATACAGAAATTTTTAAAACGAAATTAGAAGAAGAAAAAAAGCTTATTGAAGAAGAGCTTGGCGATATCGGGCGTATTGATACATCAACAGGTGAGTGGGAAGCAACTCCAGAATCACAATCTAGCCCAGAAGCTGATACAAACGATCTTTCTGATCGTACTGAAGATTATGAAGAGCGTTCAGCAACTATGTCCACACTAAATAGTCGCCTTGAAGACGTTGACTTGGCTTTAGATAAAATTAAAAATGGTAATTATGGTATCTGTGAATCTTGCGGTAAAGAGATTGAAGAAGAACGCCTTAAAGCAAACGCAAGTGCTAGAACATGCACTGAGTGTATGAATAAATAAAAATGTACAAATATAATTAAAATTTATGTCATTTGCAAGAGTATATTCTGCGCAAACACATTTACTAAAAGGTAAAATTGTAACTGTCGAAGTAGATATTACAAAAAACACCTTGCATGCATTTACCCTAGTTGGGCTACCAGATAAAGCTGTCGATGAATCAAAAGATAGAATGAGCTCGGCGTTAAAAAATTCTGGATTTGCTTCTCCTAAAAACCAAAATCAAAAAATAGTTATTTCTTTATCTCCAGCCGATTTAAAAAAGGAAGGTCCATATTTCGACTTGGCTATTGCCCTTGCTTATTTACTTTCAGCAGAAGAAATAGATTTTGATACAGAAGAAAGAATATTCCTTGGAGAATTATCTCTTAACGGCGACCTACAACCAATCAAAGGAGCTTTACCCCTTGCAGAAATTGCTAAACTCTCAGGTTATAAAGAAATATTTTTGCCTGAACAAAATGCAAAAGAAGCAGCTTTAGTAGATGGTATTACTGTTTACGGAGCGCGTACACTAAAAGAAGTTATTGATCATATAAGAAAAATAAAGAAAGATAAAAACGGTAAATCTCTTGAAGAAGAGAAGCCAAAAATTAAAGCAACTCCGAAAACTATAATTATTAATAGTGTTAAAGAACATCTAACAGATTTCTCGGATATTCGTGGCCAAGAAGGAGCAAAAAGAGGAATAGAAATAGCTGCCGCTGGTGGGCACAATATTGCAATGTCTGGACCACCTGGCACTGGTAAAACAATGCTCGCACGTGTTTTCTCTCATATACTCCCAGATTTAAAAACAGAAGAAGTTTTAGAAATTACAGGCATACATTCTGTCGTCGGATTGCTAGAAAATGAATTAGTTACGCTGCCACCATTCCGTGCACCACACCATACAGCCAGTTATGTTTCGATGATTGGTGGTGGAGCAAATCCGAAACCTGGTGAAGTTACTCTTGCACATAGAGGAGTATTATTCTTGGACGAATTTCCAGAATTTGAAAAAAGGGTACTCGAATCACTCCGTCAACCACTTGAGGATAATGTTGTTTCCATTTCACGAGCTCGTGGTTCAGCTATATTCCCATCAAACTTTATCCTTGTGGCAGCAATGAATCCTTGCCCTTGTGGCAACAAGGGGAGCAAGCAAAAACAATGTATCTGTAAGCCTAGCGATCTTGATAGGTACGCTAGGAAATTATCTGGTCCAATTATGGATCGTATAGACATCTGGGTAACCGTTGGAGCAGTTGATTATGATAAACTTTCAAGCAATAACCAAAGTGGAGATAAAACAATCACCATAAAAGAACGAGTGGAAAGAGCTCGTAATATTCAAACAAAAAGATTTGGATCAGCAAATACAAATAGATTGGCTAGAAAAATAAATACTAATAGCGAAATGAATGTGAAAGATTTAGCTATTTACGCTCCTCTAACAACAGAAATAAAAGATTTATTAAACAAAAGCGCTGAAAGATTACAGCTTTCAGCACGTGCATATCATCGTATTATTAAACTAGCTCGTACTATAGCTGACTTGGAAGGAAGTGAATCTATATTATCTGCGCATATTCTTGAAGCACTTCAGTATAGACCTAGGAATTAATTATTACATTCCAGTGCTATTAACTCTCAATTTAGTGTAAGGATTACCGAGATCTCCGTGGAATCCTATGTGAACGTGTGGTCCGGTTGATAAACCAGTCGAACCGACGTATCCTATAATATCACCTTGCTTCACAACTTCTCCTACTCTAGCAGCGACTTTATTCATATGACCAAAGATTGCTTGACGTCCGTCAGTGAAATCTACAACAACGTACCTTCCATAGCCACCATTATAACCAGTTGGGTGAACGATAAGAACAGTCCCATCGTGTACCGCAAATATTGGAGTATTCTTTGGGGCAGCAAAATCATAAGCATCATCAGCGTGTAAACCTTGAGATACACGTCCAATACCTGCTGGGAACGGCCATATGTAACCTTCACTTTCTTTTGGACTTGTTGTTTGACTTGATTGTGTATTATCTTGTGTTTGTTGATCATTAGTATTATCTGCAACCTGTTCATTGCCCACAAATTTATTTGGCGTTGGGATTATTATCTCTGCTTTTTTCTTAACAATAGTTTTTTGTTTTGGCTTACTAGGAGTACTAGTTTCACTATTTTTTGATTCTATAGAAAGGATCGTTAGAGTTTGTCCTATTTGAAGCAAATCATTTTTGCTTAAATCTGCATTTGAAAGCAAAATAGTACTGACGGGGACATTTAACTTATTACTAATACCACTTAGAGTATCTCCCTTTTGAACAGTATAAGTGAAAATTTTACTAGTGGAAACATATTTCTCTAAATCTGAATCGACACCCAGGGCTCCATCATTAGACAGAAAGGTTATATCATTCTTAGAAGAGGGTGAAGTGTCGTCTTTAATATCTTTAAAATCTGGATTAACAGAAGATTCTAGTAATGGCACATTTTGAGAATTATAAGTAATACCTTGATTTGGGACAGTTATTTCTGCGGCTTGAGTTTGTTTACCTAGAACTTTTGTTATTAAATCAGTAAAAAATCCAGCATTTGCATGGTTTGGTTGGTTTAATATATATATAAATATAAACATCAATAAACCCACCTTTACGATAAAAGGTTTGATAAATAAGGGTATTTTCATCGAACGGTCTCTTTTGCTTGGAGGTTGACCGTCGGAATCTTTTTTTATGGGTTTAATAAGCCTAATTTATTAATTACACTCTGATTACCCCATTCTGGGAATTACAGTACGACCGCAAAAGCGAAAGCTGTAATTATATATATAATACAAAGGTAATTGTTACAATCGTCCAGAAATGCTTGCAAAATAAAGCTTTATTTCTATTCAGTATCTAGAGACTCCATATATTTGTCTCTGTATATAAGCCTATCCCATATAATAGACATAGTCAACGAAGTAATGCACAGGTGCATTTTGTTCCCAATTTTGAGTATATTTAACAAGTATATCTAGTGTTTTTGACGTATTTAACGAATATGTTGTATAATTTAACTATGGAAATTAAGGATTTTTTCTCAAATCAGAAAGATAATCAAAACACAGATACTATAAACGTAGTTGGCAAAAACAGAGACGTTAAAGACAATAAATCACTAAAAAGGATTTGGGGTAAGACGATAAATAGCAATTTTAATCAAAAAACTTATAAATCTTTTGATGGTCTTAGGAAAGATTTTAAAATTAAAAAAGATGATAATAGCAAGAAATTGATGAATAATATTGCTGAAAACTCGTTTAATGTGAGCCGGGAGAAATTTGAATCGAATTTTAATAAAAAATTCTCTAAAGATAAATATCCTGAATATAGCGAGGAGACGAAAAAAAACATATTAGCAAAAAAGATAGAAAAGATGAGATATGAGTTCGAAAATAAACCAGACAGAAGGTATGAAGACACACTAATACCATTGAATGCAAAATCTTTAATAAAAGACAATAAAAATGCAACTGATAATGATATAATAAATTCATCATCTATGCCTGAGAAAAATGAACCTAAAATAGAATCTCCTGAAAAAAGTACTCTGAGTGCTGAGGATTTGAAGTTGCAGCAAGATTTATTTGTATCAGCCCAAAAATATGGAACTGCTTTGCGTGATAAATTAAATACAAATAGAAAAAACCCAAGATTTAAAAATGATTTAGAAATTTTTAATAAAAGCCCTTATGAATCACTGGGAATAGAGCTTAACAGACTAATAGATAACGGAGTGAATGCCTTAGAGAAAACTAAAAGTAAAGAAGAAAAAGAAATAATACTAAATAGAATAGTAGAAAATAAAATAACATTAAATAGCTTAAAATTAGCAATTAATAAGAATATAACTTTAAAGCAGGTAGAGGTATTATTTAAAGAAAAAGAAAAATCCATACAAGATGAACGTAACGAAATTATTACAAAAATTGGTCAGATGCTAAGACAGGGTGTAGATAAAGTTGTAATACATGGACAAACAATTGAAAATGGAGATGAAGTAGAAATTAAACCTGAATTTGGTGAAAATATTGATACAGATACACGAGGAGCTTTGTACTTCCTTAGCCTTTCTAAGGGAGTTAAATACAAAGAAGGATCTTATACACAGCTTGGTTTTAAAGGATCGAAAGTTGATAACGAAGAACCAATCATATCTAACGATCGAAAACAAGACAAAGTTGACACCACTCTTTATATCGATACTTCTGGAGAAAACCTATCATATAAAATTGGTATTGATGGTAAAGAAATATTTATCGATCATCATCATAAATATGACAACGCGAATTATACATCGGCGACAGAGCTTATGTACGAAGTACTTACGAAGAATAAAATGATAAAGTCAGAACCATGGATGAAAAATATGGTTGATTTCGTTACAAATATAGATAATTTATCATACGCAAATGACAAAAGATATAACTTAGAATTCTTAAAAAATAAATGGCCCGAGTCTATCATTGGAATTTATAAAAATGTACCATTTAGCAAAATAACTCAATGGTTCAAAGAAGGCAGGGATCCATTCAAACCAGAATTTACCGAAGCAGATTTAAATGAGGTGCTACCAAAAGTTGAATTAAGTAAAGACGCTGAAGGTAATACAATAAAAAAGATAGGAGAAACAAAGCTGTTAGATATAATAAACGACAAAAGAAGAGAGATAGGGGCTGATATAAGTAATGCAAAATTAGCAATCGAACTTATGAAAGCGAAGGGTATAAAATTAGAAAATGAACGATTGGGTAAAGTTTTGTATAATTTACAAGATAGACAACAAGAAATAAAAGATATGGGGACTGGAAGAAACCCAGTAAACAAAATCTATAATGGGTTTCTTGTTACAAAAGCACTAGGTTTAGATAGCTATGTTACATATCAAAATAAATACAATAGATTTTTGATTAATACAAATAACCATAATTTAAGACCTATCTATGAAGAAATTAAGAAAATAGTACCGGAAACTGTGTTGGTTAGAGGTGTAATGTTAATGCAACCGCAAGGGCTATCTAAAAGAAAAGAAATGACAGAAGATAAATTCTTAAATTTGTTAGGATTAAAAAATGAAGTAGAAAAAAGAGATATGCCGACTGAACAAATTACTGATTTTGAAAAATTAATGAAAGAAATTAAATTAAAAAAAGAAAAAGTAGAGGAAATGAAAGCTAAAGAGGAAGAAATTAAAAATTATTTGAAAAAAATAGAGGATGCAAAATTAGATAATCAAAATAAAATAACACAAAATAGATTAACTGAGTATATAGATTTTGAAGATATAAAAAACTGATAGACTAAATATTATGTCAGAAAATACAGAACAAAAAAATAAAGAAATAGAAGAAATGGAGAAAGAACTTAGAGAGCTAGAAGCTTCTAAGATTATTGAAGCAGAGGAGCTTAAAAAAATGGAGATAGATGCCATTAAAAAAGCGAAAGAATTGGGTAAATCTCGGGAAGAATTAATTGCAGAAAATTTTAATGAATCTGATATTGATGAAGTCTATGGCTTAAAAGATAGTACCAACCCAGGAAAAACTCAAAAAGCGAATGAGGGCATCAATCAACAAGATGCAGAAGTCAGTACGGCTGATAATAATGATGGGAACGAGAAAAATAAAGCCGAAGAAGCCTTATTAGAAAAAGAAGTAGAAGATACTCGTGAAGCATATATAAAAGAATATTTTAACTGTAAAAAAGAGGCGGAAAGAGAATTTAAAATAGAGAAAACGCGTATAGCCACTTATAATATATTATCTGGAATTAATAATACTTTCTCAAATAACAAATTAAAAAAAGATAAATTTAGAGAAGAAGATTATTTTAAAGGAAAATATAAAGAATTAAAGAAAGCATATGATCAGGCTGTTACAGATATGGGGAACTATCTCTATAATAAGAAAGTATCAGAACTAAAATCGAAAGGTATCTCTGATCAAGAACTAGAAGAAAAGCTTAATAAATATCAAGCAACGGAAATCTTGGTAAAAACAGTTATAAATGAGCAGAAAAAATTGATCGATGCTAAAAAAAGTAGAGCACCGATAGATCCAACTCTGTGGAAGAAATTAACTGATGGTTATCATAATATAAAACCAGAATGGAGAAGAGTAGCTCTAAGTACATTACTAGTACTTATGCCAAACGCTACAGTTGATAACATAAAAGAACTACCGCATAGCGATAATGTAAATAAAACCACTATTTCTAAGGAACATATTTTTAAAGATACTACCAAGAATACTCATATACTGAATAATAAATCTGAAGATATAAATAAAAGTAATAATGTTGCTAATAGTGATAGCAGTATTAATAAAGTACCGACTCAAGTTAATCCAGAAACAGATACAGTTATAAACACTCCTCATATTAATGATACGGTGGATGACAAAGTACCGACTCAAGTTAATCCAGAAACAGGTTTAGTGACAAATACTCCTCATATTAAAAATACAGCTGAATTAAAAACTGAGTCCAATAATGTTCCTGAAACAAACAATAAAAACTTAGATGGGAATCAGGTTACTCGATCTAATAACAATATCTATAGTACACATAGAGAAGATAATGTTTACCCAAATGGGCAAACATATATGAGCACAAATGGAATAGAAGAAGAGCGGATGCGTGAAGTAGAACAAATGAGAAATCTTGATCGAGCTCAAAACAGAATCGATCGTTATGGTATCAATATTGCTTCTGACCCTAGACACTTAGAAACTACTGCTGATGTAAGACGTGCCTTTGGTGGTGAAAACGTTATTATAGATAGGCCAGAAAGTAATACTATAAATAACATTAGATACGAGGACTGGAATCGAGCAGCAGAGCATACTTTTGAGCAAAAGGGGGTTCGTTTTGCCTCGTATGCTGAATATGAAAAAGAGATTCAACTTCAGGAACTTTTTGGCTATGGTGAAGTAGGGGTGGAATACGTGTCTTCTCTTGGTAGGAATGTCAATGTGATAAAAATGAGTTATTTCCGTCAGACACCAGGATGGTCAATTATAAGGAAGATTCCCGCTAGAGATTTTTTCAGCTTTGATAGAAATACATTAAGCAATCACGAAATAAAAGAACTTGTTAAAACTGGGTTTTTAAAAGATAGAATCATAAATCTTGGACAGCATAGTTACTCTTTTGTTCAACAAGGAGAATTAGAAAGACTGGCTGATTTTTTCTCAAAGATAGATCCATTTAATGCAGGTCCAATAGGTGATGAAAATATTGAAAACTATATTAGTCGTCTAACAAAGCATATACACCAGACAGAAGATGGAACACTGTTTTTATTCAGAAAAGGTGGAAGCATTAATGACGAAATTATTAATAATGGTATGGTTAGAAGACCATAAAAATACTAGTAATATGTTAGACAACATAGACAACAAAATAATAGAGATATTGGGCATTAATAAACTTTCAGAAAATGAACGAAAGGAAGTGGTAGAAAAATTGGGAGCCCTAATATACCAAGGAGTGATGCTTCGTGCCTTAGATATTATGGATGAAGAAGATAGAGACACTTTTGAGAAGCTCATTTCAGAAAATTCTGATCCGGAAGTAATTTTTACTTTTGTTGCTGAAAAAATACCAGACATTAATGAAATAATCTCAGAAGAAACTGAAAAACTTAAAGATTATGTTACTGATATTATGAGCGGAATCGGGAAATAGAAACAAAAATGATACAATGTAGTGCTCATGAATTATTTAGAATCTTTAAATGACAAACAAAAAGAGGCTGTTCTGTATACAGAAGGCCCTCTTTTAATTGTCGCGGGTGCGGGTGCGGGCAAAACAAAGACTATTACTCATCGTATTATTCATCTTATACATCAAGGAATAAACCCTGAAGCAATATTAGCTGTAACTTTTACGAATAAGGCAGCAAAAGAAATGCGAGACAGAGTGATGACCTTGCTAGAGAATCCAAATAATGGCAACCAAATTTATCCGGTAGATGGAATACCTTTTGTTTCAACTTTTCACTCATTGGGGGTTCGTATTATCAAAGAACGCGCACATCTGATAGGGTTAACCAAGCATTTCGCTATTATCGATGAGCACGATGCTCTTGTAATCATAAAAGACGCTATGAAGGCTGCTGATATCGATCCAAAACAATACGAACCTCGTAAAATCAAAAGTATAATATCAAAAGCAAAAGGAGATTTTATTACTTCAGAGACATACGAGAGAAACGCAGCAAGTAGCCTCCAGAGTATTGTCGCTCGAATTTGGCGAGATTATGAGAGAACATTAAAAAAAGAAAAAGCACTGGACTTTGATGATTTGCTACTTGAAACTGTTTTAATTCTCAAAAAATATCCAGAAATAAAAAAAGAATATCAGGACAGATGGAAATATATTCACATAGATGAATATCAGGATACTAACGAAGTTCAATATGAACTCGTAAAGTTATTAGTTGGTAAAGAAGAAAATATTTGCGTAGTTGGTGATACTGACCAGAATATTTATAGCTGGCGTGGGGCAAATATTAAAAATATGCTAAATTTTGAAAAAGATTATCCAAACGCAAAAATCATAATGCTTGAACAGAATTATCGTTCAACTAAAAATATTATTGAAGCAGCGAATAATGTCATAAAGAAAAATCAGTACCGTGTAGATAAAACACTTTTCACAGACAACCAAAAAGGTGAGGTAATAAGTGTGTATGAGGCTTACGACGAAGTACACGAAGGAGAATTCGTAGCTAAAGAAATAGAAAAATTATTACAAACCAACGACCCTGAAGATATCGCTGTCTTGTATCGGGCAAATTTTCAATCAAGAGTACTTGAGGAATCCTTACTTAGTAGACAGATACCTTATCAAGTTTTAGGTGTAAAATTCTTTGAACGAAAAGAAATAAAAGATTTATTATCTTATATCCGTGCTGCATACAACAGAGAAAGCTTGTCTGATATAAAAAGAATTATAAATACACCATCTCGTGGTATTGGTAAAGTTACTTTACTTAAAATTTTCTCTAATCAGATTGAGAATTTACCAGCTGGGATGCAGTTGAAAATAAGTTTGTTCTACAAACTACTAGATAATATAAAAGAATATGCTTCTACTCACACACCTTCGGAATCTATAAAATACGTTATCAAAGAAAGTGGACTTGAAGAGCAGTTATCGAATGGTCCTAGCGATGAACAAGAGCGTCTGGAGAATATGAAAGAGTTGGTCACACTCGCAACTAAGTATGACACTTTACCTCAAGAGATCGGCCTCGATAAATTACTTGAGGATGCTTCACTTGCAAGTGACCAAGATACATTGATGCATAAAGGTAAGGGAGTCAAACTTATGACAGTTCATGCTTCCAAAGGTCTTGAATTTAAATACGTATTTGTCACTGGACTTGAACAAGATCTTTTTCCTCACACAAGAAACGGTAGCAAATCAAAAGAAGACGCTGAAGAAGAGCGCAGACTTTTCTATGTGGCACTAACTAGAGCCGAACAGAAATTATATCTGTCCTATGCGTCAATGCGCACTATATTCGGTAGTAAACAAATAAATACACCCAGTGAATTCATTTATGACATACCAGAGAATCTTACAGAATTTGAACAAGGAAAATTTGGGAATGGAGAAAAGGTAGTTTATTTATAATAAAATTTTGCAATTATATACAAAATAAAATATTCACGAGAGAACCCTTGCGCAGGCTGCCGAGCCGAGCAGAGAAAATTTTCAGTAGAAAATTATTCGTGGTGAATCCGAGAATATTTTATTAAGTATATATGCTATTATGATAATCATGATTCATCGCGCGAAGAAATCTTTAGGCCAAAACTTTCTTAAGTCTATACCAGCATTGAATATGATGTGTGAAGCGGGTAATGTCAGTATCGCAGATACGATACTTGAGATAGGTCCTGGTAAAGGTGCTCTAACGGAAAAACTTTTAGAAAAAGCAGGTCATGTAATAGCCATAGAAAAAGACCACGAACTTCTTGCGTTTCTAAAAGAAAAGTTTCAGGAAGAGATAGGGGATAAAAAATTAGAATTAATATATGGAGATATATTAGATTTTGATCCAAGTTCTATTGGGCTAAAAGAGTCAGAGTATAAAATCATTAGCAATATCCCTTACAATATTACAGGATCAATATTTAAGAAATTTCTTTCGGAAACTATTCAACCTTCGTTAATGATTCTACTTGTACAAAAAGAGGTTGCTGAGCGTATTGTGGCTCGGGACAGCAAAGAGAGTATTCTATCATTGAGTGTAAAAGCTTACGGTAATCCTAAATATATGATGAAAGTGGGTAAACGTTTCTTTTCTCCAAGCCCAAAAGTTGACTCGGCTATTATAGCAATTACAGATATTTCAAAGAAAAATTTTAATAACAATAAAAATCTAGAAGTAAAATTCTTTGAAATTATAAAAGCTTCTTTTGCCCACAAACGTAAGGTTCTGAGGAAAAATTTAGAATCTTTAACTTCAGCTGAAAAAATACACGGGTTGTTTAGTCTCCTTAATATTAATCCTCAGGCAAGGGCTGAGGATTTACATTTCTCTGTGTGGCTAAAAATAGCCAACTTTTTGAATGAATAACTAGGTTATTCGCAATAAAATATAGTATAATATTCTCATATGAGGCATATTTTTAATACTTATTTGTATATATCTAGTAAAAATGAATAAGTACTTACCAAGCAGACAATTCATAATTAGAGTCATAGTGATTGCCATAATTATTTCGGTTGCCTTTGGTATCTATAAATTAGTAATTTATTTTAAAAATAAAACAAGCCAAAAAACTTCATTGAAAGTTTTAGTTAAAGATTTAGTCCAGAAAGATACAAATAATAATGGTATTCCAGATTGGGAAGAATCACTTTGGGGTCTTGATCCGACTACAAATGGCCCTGCAAACAAAGAATTTATATTAGCCAAGAGAGCAGCTCTTGCAAAAGATACTACTGTCCCAAAACTTTCTGACGGTATAACTCCATCCAAAGAAAACGAAGCTTTATCTCAAGAATTCTTTGCTGTCATTATGTCTCTCCAACAGACTGGCAACTTAGATAGTGCTTCAATGCAATCAGTTGCTGATGCTATAAGTAAAAAAGTAGTTGCTACACCAATACCTGACATATATACCAAAGATATGGCAGTTATTGAAGACGATGGCACATTACCAATGATAGAATACTATACTGCTTACTTAAATCTAAATAATAAATATTATAAAGATGATGGTATCGGTACGGAGCTTTCTTTAATTGCCGTAGCATTAAGAGATAAAGACCAAGGAGCCTTAGACCAGGTAGGGAAAATAGGTGAGGCTTACAAAGCAATGGGTAAAGATCTTATGAAGATACCCGTACCGACAACATTTTTAGCGAATCATTTAGATTTAGCGAATAACTATGAAAAAATAGGAGAGTCTATCGACGATATGACGAAGATGCTTTCCGATCCAATGGTGGGTATGAGAGCATTTATAAATTACAACAAATACAGCGATGCATTAGCTAACGATATCAGTTTTCTTTCAGACAATTATAAATAAAAATGATATAATATTATTGACTATCTATGAAGGGATTTACTAGAAAAAGAATATTATCGATAGTGATAATTACAGCTATGCTTTCTACGCAAGTTGTTTTGCCTTTGCAAGCCAACGCTGGCACATTCTTAAACTATCATAATACAAACCCTTTCCCTGTTCCTAAATTATCATTAAGAGCCATAACTCCAGGGTTGCTTACATCAGTAGTAAGTTGTACTGGCATTACAAATAAAGCTGCATCAAAATTAATACAATTACACGATGCAATAAAAAAAGAAACCGACAAGCTACTAACTGGCATAAAAACTGATATTAAAAACCTTTTAATGAGTAACGCAAAAAAAATAGCACTTGAGAAACAAGTTGCCGCAGTAAAAAGAAAAGCATTAGAAGCACTTGCAGCAACAAATGCAGGAGCGGGTGGCTCTATTTTAGGAGTTAAGGTAGGCGATGTAGTACCATCTCTTGTTAATATAGGTATAGACGATTTATCAAAAGCACAAACTATAAACGTAAATGACAATGGTACCCATACAGCTGTTAGTAACACACAAACTAATGCTGTGAATATAGCGAGTGCAGCTGATTCTCAACAACAATCAAAAGACTGTTTAAACGGTATTGCAAATGCTCTTATTAAAAGTCAGTTACAAAATATGACAGAGCAAACAATGAACTGGGTGAATAGCGGATTTGGTGGCGACCCTATGTATGTGACAGATGTTAACTCGTTTATGAACGGTATAACTGATCAAATTCTATTGAAAGAAACAAGTTTGTTTAAGAACCCACTAACTAACGGCGACTATCCATACGGTCGCAACTTTGCACAAGGAGCAATTAACGGCAACCAGGCATTGAATAATTTCCAGGATTCAATGAAGCAAGATCTTACAAGCTATCTTACTCCTGGGTCTACTCCCCAGACTTTCGCTACTGATTTCTCTCAAGGTGGATGGGATGGGTGGCTAGCTTTAACACAACATCCACAGAATAACCCGCTAGGTTTTACAATTAATGAAACACAACACATAGCTGATTTACAAAATACTCAGGTAAAAAATACAACTGATGAGATAAACCGCAACAGTGGCTACCTTGATCAAAAGAAATGTGTCCAGTGGGAGAATCTTGATAAAAGTGGAGAGGGTATACAAACCACATCTGACACTGGTAAAAACCAAGATGGAGTCTTAAGGCCTGGCGATGTGACACAGACTGACTTGTGTATCAAATGGCAGACAATAACTCCAGGAAGTAATATAAAAACTAAAATTGATACTTATGTAAACACTCCTGAGCGTCAGATTGAACTCGCAAGAACTATGGATGATGCTTTGAATGCACTTTTTACAGCTCTTTTGGGTCAATTCCAAAAACAAGGTTTATACGGATTACAGTCTACTGATAATGCTGGTGTTAATAATGCCAATGGCGGTGGATTTGGTGTTAATCAGGTTTTTGATAGTAACGGTAACAGTCTGACTCCTATACGAACTTTTAGCGGAAATAGTGGTTTCACTTCTGGAGATGGATTCTTTGACCTCACAAAAGACTTAGGTAACACTTATAATCCTTTATCTACAACAAGTAATTGGATAATAGATAGCAAAGGCGTCCTACAAATTCAGTACGATTACCTAAACTTATTAAACAAATCAAAGACAATTATGGATCAAGTTATGCCTGCTTTAGGAAAGCTTGATTACTGTATCCCAGGACCAAATCCAGATTGGAATAATATTTCTCAAGATGCAATAAGTGCTTATATTGACTCAGTGAGTACAGGAACAACAACGCCACCTATCGACTTGGGTACTCTAGATAAAACTCTAGCAGATTACGGAACGCAAATAGATAATACATATGGTCCTAATAGTCCTATGCAAAGCGGTGGCACTGGTAATACAAATTATCTAAAAATGTCATCTGAGGGTCTTAATATTACAAAAGATATGGGAACATATGCTGACACAATATCATCAGCAGAAGGCGACTTCAGTAGCTCACTTGCGGAAGCAAATTCAAATATTGCAAAGCTAAATATTATAAAAGATAAAGTAAATGCGATAATCATTGCTGCTCAGAAACGCCGTGCTGCTAAGAGAATACAGAGTGGCCTACCAAACGTATCGTCGGCTTGTTTAATATCAGAAAGAGTAACATATCTGGATAACGGTGTAATTAAATAATTATATGGAACATAATAAACCTAAAAAAAGCAAAGCATTCATTATAACTTTTATAGCAGTTATGATTCTTCTGCTGGTAGGATATTTTATTTTCTTAAATAGTAATAAACTTTTTGGAACAAAAAATTCGACAAGTATTAGCAAGATTTTTGCACCGCTACTAGGTACTTCAAAACAAAAAACACTAAATACTATCGATAATAGTGGTAATACTTCACAAAATTCAAATTCTGCTAACACAAACAATGGTAATACTAATCCGACTACTAGTACAAATGGGAATAGTAACACCAACCCAGTAACTGGAATAAGTGACGGTAATACAAATACTAGTAATCAAACTCTTGATGCAAACGGGAATCCTATATCTGTTGGTGGATTAAATGGGTCCAACAATATTGGGTCAGGAAGTCCAGGGAGTATTGATGGTTCTATCGGAGCAAACGGAAATATAAATAACAGCACACTTAACTCTACTCCATCATTAAATCCTTTACCTACGCCAGGGAGTAATCCAGCATTAGCTAGCTCGACACCATCTCCGATCTCAACATCTATACCTAGCTCTACACCTAGTGTTGCATCAGCAACAATATCAACAACAAACGGCAATCTTTGCCCTGTAGATGATCCTTTAGTTTTTACAGATTCAGAGAAAGCTCAGCTAGATGAATTACTAAAAGAATATTATCTTATCTCTCCTACACTAAAAACTGCTGACGATATATCAGTGTTACAGGATGATATATCTACAAACCAAGCATTAGTAGATCAAGCAAATCAACTTACAAATGAATGCCAAGCAGAGAAATCGGACCCTAGTTATACTGGCCCTCAGGTTACGAAGAACAATCCTTACTACAGCGACCCAAGTAACACTGGAGCTACGCCCTATATACCAACCTACAGTCAACTAGAACAGTTATTTAATATTTGGTAATTATTTATTATTGTGAAAAAATTTCTTCCCACTATATTCATACTTCTAATTATTGCGAATCTTTTCGCTCCTTTTAGTGTGAGTGTTGATAAAAATAATACACCAGTTGTAAAAGCATCTGTAGCTGAAGCAACGGACACAGTGGGTATTAAAATAAGCGGCCATATTTCTCATACCGATACTAATATAACTCCTTGGTTAACAGTGGTATGGTATTTGGGTGCTGATAATAGTAAAGCTTCAGTATTATTACAAAAAGTTGGTTCAACTGATATAACAAAAGCAGATATAGATATGAAGACAGATGATGCTGCTACGCAGGCTTATGATGCTAGCCACAACGGAGATCCATTACCTTATACAGTACAAACAGGTAATATTCCTTTATCAGTATTACCAAACACAACATATAATGTAACATTAGTTGCAACTCAAAATCTTACATTTTGGGGTCATCCTCTTTCGACTGTTTATAATGGTCTAACAGCTGGAAGTAATCACGATGCTGCATATTTATTGTTTACAATCACTACCAATAATCAAGGAGATATAACAAAAGTAGACAGTGGTTTAAAAAATAGTTTAAGCATAGATGCGTACATGCCACCATGTAGTATTGTAGGTGGAAATGGAACAATAGCTGGTTGTGCAGCGCAACTTTTATATTACGTATTGTTTATTCCTACTTCTTACATATTTGCTCTAACAGGGCAAATGTTTGATTTTACATTTTTCTATTCTGTAAAAGATACTTCATATCAATCTCCTTTTGTGTTAAATGGTTGGGGGATAATTCGTGATTTCTGTAATATGTTCTTTATATTCGTATTGTTGTATATCGCTTTTGCTACAATATTAGATATTCACGGATTTAAAACTAAAGAGATGATAATCAATGTAATTATTATTGGTTTACTCATAAACTTTAGCCTCTTCGCTGCTCAGCTTATTATTGATTCTTCAAATATTCTGGCTAGAGTATTCTACTCTGATCAAAGTGTTAAAATTACTCAAGGTGGGGCAAATGGAGTAACAAACAATACCCCAAAATTGAAAGTTGGGCCAAATGGTGAACTACCATTATCTGCTGCGATAGTAAACAAAGTTAATCCTCAAAATTTAATAATAAACGGAGTAAATAACGTAGGGGTAGACGATCCTGTTAGTAACAGCAACAGCATAAGTAACACAACCATAGGTGGAAGCAGTTTAAATGCTGGGGGATTCATTTTAATAGTGTTACTTGCGGTTGCGGTGAACGTGGTGGGAATAATAGTATTCGTATCTGTAAGTATGATATTTATAACAAGAGTAATTGGATTATGGATGGCTATGGTATTTGCGCCCCTTGCATTCTTCTCTTATGCGGTACCAAAAATGAAAAGCATAGATATGATTGGTTGGGAAAAATGGTGGCCTGAGACTATTAAGCTTGCGTTCCTTGCTCCAGTGTTTATGTTCTTCTTGTATCTCATTATTCAATTCTTAGATACAGGACTTAGCCTTATTAATATACAAGGTCAAAACAACATAGCTTTTATAGTAGCAACGGTTGTTCCTTTTGCTTTTATTATGATATTACTCTGGAAAGCAAAAAGTATTGCTAGTGAGATGTCTGGTAAACTCGGCCAGACCATTACTGGAGGTATTGCAACAATTGGAGGACTTGCACTTGGCGGAGCAGCATTAGGTGTTGCCTTTTCAGGAAGAAAAATTATTGGGGAAAGAATAGCCGCTAGATCAAGGACAGCAGATTCTATTCATTACGGTAAAGAAAAAATTGCATTTAATAAAAAACTGGAGGATTGGGAAAAGAATGGTAAAAAAGGAGATAAACCTAAATGGAAAGATCATGCAAAAGCAAATAATGTTAAAACTAATCTTCTCACTAAACTTGGTGGTAATTTAAATGCAAAACAAACAAAAATAAATGAGGTGGATCATGCTCGACATGAAATTGATACTATAAAAGATAAGGCGGGATTAAAAGGTGTTAATGACGATAATCTTTCAGGTGTAGATAAACAAAAACTAGCTACAACATTTGCAAAAGAAAAGAAGACAGAAATAGAATCTGAAATAAGAAGAGGTACTAAACCTTTATTAGATGAAAATGGTAAAGAAGTTAAAGATGCAAACAATGAAGTTATAACGGGAGGTGAAAGTGGTTTCAAAGCTGCAAATAGAGATAGGGTCACAAAAGAAATCAGAGATGCAAGTAGTGATAATATTCATACTGATGGAGGACTTACGGACGCAGCAAAGAAAAAAGTTGAAGATCAATTAAATGTACAATTTAATGCTATATTAAAAACTTCTACAGACAAAGAAACGGAAAAAAGATTTAATCATCTACAAGAAGAGTCTAAACAAAAAGTTGGTGGATTTGATAGAGTCTTTGCTCAATCAAATAAAGGTAGTTATGATGTCAGAAATCTATCTCAAACAAAAGTAGATAAAAGAGAGAGAGCATTCACAAAGATGAGTGCTGGCTTAATAGCTGGTATTGCTATGGGGGTAAGAACTGGGCTTAAGCATAGTAATGTTAACCACGGATCTGGCCAAGGTGACTTCTTAAAAGATATAGGGAATACAATAACAGAGGCTCTTAAGAGTACAAAACTAAAAGTAGAAATTGAAAAAAGTCATGGAACTAGTGGTGGGGATGCTCATACCACAGGTGGTGGACATCATTAATATATAAATTATGGATCAAACACAATTACAACAGCAAATATCCTTATATTTCTCAAAGTTACCAACAAATGTTCAACAAGTATTTTCTAGTATGACTTGGATGGAAACCTTGAAAGAAATTAGTATTAAGTTCGGTCTTAATAATGATCAGATAGAAACACTAGGCACAGAGACGACTTTAGTACTACTTGGAATTGTTAGCATAACAGACTATGAACAGACTCTTGCTAAAGAAATAAATATGCCGCATATAACTTTAGAGAAAATGTTTATGGAAATAAACAATTCAATATTAAAGCCTATTAGCTCATCTCTAGATCAAACTTATAATGAACATGTTGAGTCATTGATTGAAGAAAAGTATGGTGGTTTAGAAAAGCTTGATGAACGTTTCACTAAGCTTCCCAAAGAAGTTCAAGAAGCTATTACTGAATCAGATTATCAATCTACTCTATATAGTATAGGAAGCAAATATAAACTTTCTGTTAGTCAGATGGGAGATCTAGAAGAGGTTACCAATGGTGTGCTTCTAGGTATTATTCATCCAGATAAATACGAAGATGAAATCAAATCAAAGTTAAGCTTGCCAGCAGATAAAACGACTGAGCTTGTAAATGAAATAAATGAAAATATTCTTAAAAATATCCGTGAAATATTAAAGTCTCACTGGGGCAAACAAGAAGAGAATTTAAGTAATACAGACGATGAAGTTCCATTACCACCATACGCTAAAAGCGATATTGTAAAAGAAAGTTCCACGCCTGTTAGTATAACTACACCGATAAAAGAATCTATACCGGTTCCATCGCCTAATACGCAGGTGGAAATAAGCAAAGATGAAAGTACTGTGGATAAAGGGAAAATAGAAAAAGATATTTTTAGTAGTAAGTTAAGTGGCCCGACAGTAAGCAGGCCTGTTATTAGCGACCATTCTTTACCTGAAAACAGTATTAAAAAAACGATAACTTCTTCGGGGAAAACAGATTTGGACAAACCAAGACCCGACCCTTATCACGAACCTATAGAATAGTTTGTGATACAATATAAGTATGCAATTTAAAGTCCCACAATTTATCGACATTGAAGATAAACTCTTTGGACCTTTTACTTTTCGTCAGTTTGCATATATGGCAGGGGGAGTAAGTATGATATTTGTTATTTATAAATTATTACCACTTTGGATCGGTATTTTTCTAATAATACCAGTTGGAATCCTAACTGGCCTCTTAACCTTTTATAAGATAAATGATAAACCATTTATCTATTACTTACAGGCTGCTGTAAATTATGCTATATCAAGCAAGCTTTATATCTGGAAGCAGCGCTTAGTAAAACCAAGCGATAAAAAGGATGGTGCAGAAACAGCTCCTGAAACAACTTCGATTGTACCTATGACATCGACAAGTACTTTAAAAGATTTGGCTTGGAGTCTGGATGTACAAGAGAAAGAACAGTAATTAGGAATTAATAATTACGAATAAAAGAAGAAAATGCTATAATTTGAGTATAATTATTTAATTACGTTATCTGATTAATAATTATTAACTCATAATTAATTTCATATGGCTATAAATGCTCGCGCTGCACAAGATTTTGTGCCAATAAAAGAAGTTCGTAATGGTGTCATCATTCTTAAAGATGGTGGTCTTCGAGCTGTTCTTATAGCTTCGTCTATAAACCTGTCATTGAAGTCTTCTGAGGAGCAAACTGCTATTATTAATCAGTTTCAAGCATTTTTAAATGGCTTAGATTTCTCTACACAGATTGTTGTGCAATCTCGTAGGCTCGATATCAGGCCGTATCTTTTAATGCTTGAAGCTCGAGAAAAAGAACAAACGGAAAAACTACTTAAAATACAAACAAGGGAGTATATGGAATTCATACGTTCTTTTACAGATGAAGTGAATATTATGACTAAGACATTTTTTGTTGTTGTGCCTTATAGTCAGACAATCTTAAAATCAAATAATGGAATGATAGATAAATTACTAGGATCTACAACACCTAAAAAGCAAATAGAGAACACCAAAAAGGCTATGGATATGGCAGATTTTGAAGAAAAACGTAGTCAGTTAGATGAGCGTGTAAGCGTTATTATTTCAGGACTTGGTGGTCTCGGTATACGTAGCTCTCAATTAAAAACAGAAGAAGTGGTTGAACTTTTTTATAAAACATTTAATCCTGGTGATATCAGTCAGGGGATTAAACTACAATAATATGGGAATTATTTCATCAATATTTGGTAGTAAGGGAGATAAGAATAGTACTAATCCAAAAAGTACAGTTATGCCTGTGATTCCTACGGAGATTTATAGAGCAGCAACTCTAGAACTTCAAGATATTATCGCACCTTCTGCTTTACAAATAACTCCGAAAGGTTTAAATCTTGGTGATAAAATTGTTAGAACTTTTTTTGTTATATCTTACCCTAGATATCTGACAGACAATTGGTTTTCTCCAATTATTAATCTGGATAAAGTTTTTGATGTATCAATTTTTATACATCCGATAGATACTTCTGAAATACTTCGTTCATTCCAGAAAAAAGTTGCTGAGGTTCAGAGTCAGATTTCTATTCGTGAATCTAAAGGGTTAGTTCGTGATCCAATGCTAGATACCGCTTATCGTGATCTTGAAAGTTTGCGTGATAATTTAATGCAGGCTCAAGAGAAAATGTTTGATGTTGGTTTATATATTACAATCTATGCTGATAATGAAAACGATCTGTTTAAAATTGAAAGTGAAATAAAGTCTCTTCTTGAGTCTAAGCTTATCTATTTAAAACCAGCATTGTTCCAGCAAGACGAAGCTTTTAAGAGTGTTATTCCTCTTGGGACAGATATATTAGCCGTTCACCAGAAGCTCAACACTGAACCTCTTTCAAGTCTTTTCCCATTTGTATCGTTTGATCTCACGTCGGATAAAGGTATTTTGTATGGTGTTAATCGTCACAACTCAAGTCTTATCATCTTTGATAGATTTTCATTACCAAACTATAATTCTATAACTTTTGCGACTTCTGGTGCTGGTAAATCTTACGCGACTAAACTTGAGATTATACGTACTTTGATGTTTGATACTGAAGTAATAGTCATAGACCCTGAAAGGGAATATGAATATTTGTCCGAAGCTGTAGGTGGGAGATATTTTAATATTGCACTTTCTTCAGATCACCATATTAATCCTTTTGATTTACCAATACCAACATCAGACGAAACTCCTGCTGATGTTTTGCGCGCCAATACTATAAACCTGGTTGGATTATTCCGTATAATGCTCGGCGGTCTTACTCCGGAAGAAGATTCTATAATAGACAGAGCAATAACCGAAACTTATGCTTTGAAAGATATTACTGCTGAGTCAAACTTTGCAAATATAGAACCTCCTCTTCTAATGGATTTTGAAATGGTTTTAGTTGGAATGGATGGAAGTGAGTCTCTGATTCAACGCTTAGCTAAGTTCACTCACGGTTCTTGGGCTTCTTTCTTGAATCAACCATCAAACGTAGATATTAACCGTAAATTCGTTGTCTTTTCTGTGCGTGATATGGAAGATGAATTAAAACCAGTAGCAATGTACATAGTCACTCATTATATATGGAATGCAATTCGTAAAAACATAAAAAAACGTTTACTTGTTGTCGATGAAGCTTGGTGGATGATGAAATCAGAAGACACTGCTTCTTTCTTATATTCTATAGCGAAACGTGGACGAAAATACTATTTAGGTCTTGCCACTATCACTCAAGATGTCGGAGACTTTATGAAAAGTCCATATGGTGTGCCGATAGTTACAAACTCATCTATCCAGTTATTATTAAAGCAATCTCCTTCGACTATAGATATTCTACAGAAAACCTTTAATCTTACCGATGAAGAAAAATACTTACTCTTAGAAGCTAATGTGGGCGAGGGAATCTTCTTTGCGGGACTCAAACACGTGGCCGTCAAAACCATAGCTTCATATACAGAGGATCAAATAATTACTTCTGACCCATCTCAGATTTTAGCTATTAAAAAAGCAAAGGATGATTTAGTAGAACAAGAAGCCAATCAAGATAAAAATCAGGCTAGTATTTAGGTTGGCAAGCTCTTGTAGTTATCATATAATATATAGGTAATGCATTCTCATAAAAAATTTCTTTTTGGAATATTGTTAATACTTTGTATCGTTTCTATACCTAGTTATAGTAAGGCTATCGACGGTATTGGTTTGCAGGAATCTGACATTACAGCAAGCACACAGCCAGAAAACCCTGAGCCTTATCAAGATGTAACCATAAGTCTTGTTAGTTATGCTACAGACCTAAACAAAGCCACTATCGAGTGGCGCAGTGGATCAAAAGTTTTACTATCGGGTATTGGTCGTACAAACTTCTCTATAAAAGCTCCGGGCCCAAATGTGACGGCAGTTTATACTGCTACAATAACTCCAGTAGGAGACACAAACAGTATTACAAAACAAATTATAATTAGTCCATCAGACATAGAAGTGTTATGGGAATCTGTAGACGGGTACACCCCTCCTTTTTATAAAGGTAAATCTTTTGCATCACCAGAAAGCCTTATAAAAGTTGTAGCTATACCTGACACAAGCGCTGTGAAATCTAGTAGTAATCTAGTATATACTTGGAAAAATAATGGTAAAACAATACAAAGTGCTTCTGGTTATGGTAAGGACTCTTATATATTTGCAAATAATGAATTAAACAGAAGTGAAGAGATTACGGTATCTGCCTCAACAGTAGATGGATCATATAATGCAACAAAGACAATAAACATACCGATAATTGATCCAAAAATTGTTTTTTATAAAAGATCACCTACCGATGGAGTTTTGTACAATAGTGCATTAGTAAATGATGTATTTATGTCTGGGGACGAGTTTACCATTGTTGCCACACCATACTTTCTTGCTACTTTAGGTAATGAGGATAAATTTACTTATAGCTGGCAAATAAATGGTAATAGTATAAGTACTCCTTCAAAGAAAACAGAGTTAACGGTCCGACCAAGCTCTCGTGGAGGATATGCAACAATAGGCGTTACAATGGAAAACTTAAACACATTTTTCCAAAAAGTTACTGGCCAATTAAAAATAAACTTATAATATGAAAAAAACTTTATCTATCTTTATATTAATAACTACATTGCTTTCATTTAGTAGTAAGGTTTCAGCTGATAACTCTATCACTTTGTATGTTTCTCAAAGTGATTCAACTGCTACAATTACAGCTAAATATTTAGGCGCAGATAACTGTAGTGGAGATATTCTTGTTACCGACAACAAAAATCCGCCAATTTATAGTAAACTTTCTCCTATTTCATTTACTGCTGGTACCCAATCTGCTACAGTTGAATTAACAGGTCTTACTAAAGGAGAAACATATAACGCTATGGCTAATTGTTCAGGTTCATTAGCAAAAGCCACGTCTCAAGTATCTACTTTTACTTTCGGCTCTATATCACCTGATAACAACGCTCCATACGACGTAAGCCCACAAAAATATGACAATTCTGTTGATACTTATAATCTTTTAGCTCCTATAGGTGGTTTAAAAAGTATCACAACAAATGGTGGGACTTGCCCAATAGACCCTAAAATGGCAGGTGGTATTGGTTGTTATCTTAATATTATTTTCAAAATTGGTATTGGTCTTGCTGGAGCGTTATCTGTCATAATGATTGTTATAGGTGGTGTGCAATATATGGGTAATGAATCAATTTTTGGTAAAAATGAGGCAAAAAGTAAAATAATGTCAGCAATTTTAGGCCTCCTTATAGCTCTTGGTGCTTTTGCCCTCTTAAATACTATTAATCCTGATCTGACGGGGGCGAAAGGGGTACAAATAGATCAGGTCAGCGCAGAGATAGATGAAGCACCAATACTATCAGATGCAAATACTTCAGTGCCGTCGGGAACAACAAACAGTTTTGCGGATTGCCCAGGTGGAGTAAGAAAAGTAGGTACTACTGGTGGAAATTTTATATTCTGCTCAGCTTATGCAAGTAAATTACAACAAATGTTTTCAGATGCATATCATGCTAATCCTAGTATATTTTTATCTGGAGGAGGATTTAGGACTCATGATTCACAAATAGCATTGAGAAATAAAAATTGTCCCGATCCAAAGTTAACAGTTCCTTCATCGTCTTGCCATCCACCAACAGCAAGACCAGGAACGTCAAATCATGAACAAGGTCTTGCTGTTGATTTGACTTGTGATGGTGAATTAATAAATTGGCAAACAAACAAAAGTGCTCATGATTACCAACCTAAATTTCCGATTAATCAAAAAACAAAAAAGTGTTTTGACTGGTTAGCGTCTAATGCTGGTAATTATGGATTTAAAAATTTATCATCAGAAAATTGGCATTGGTCAACAGGTCCTAATGCTGGTAGATAATATTTATGCCTAAAAAAACAAAAATCATTTTCATAATTGTATTTATACTAGTTGGATCTATTATGCTTGGTTTTTATTTCTATGTTAGTAAAAAAAATACATCTGGTACAAACAGTGGCTCAAATAATGCATACCAACCTTTCTTAGGAGGGAACACAACACCACAAGGAGGAAATGGTAATAGTACTAGTAGTAATAATACGAGTGGTACGCAAACAAATACCCCTATCGATAGCCAGGTTGCTCCACAAGCTTCTAAATTCCATCAGATAACAAATATATCAGTTGCAGGGGCGGCTTACTTGGAGGACACTCGTAAAGTGCAGACAACAGGGGTCGCTTTACCTGGTGGTTTAACCCAACCAACAAGTACCACGAAAACAACAACTAAAGTAGCAGCACCGAGAGTCGAAACTGTTCCTTCTGTAAGATATGTTGAGCGTGCTACTGGATACATAGATGAAATGTATTTAGATACAAAAGTTTCAGGAGAAATATCGAACTCTACAATACCTAGTATATATAGAGCATTTTTTGGTAATGATGCAAATAGTGTTATTTATCAGTATCTTTCACCGGACACGGGTGATACAATAAACAGCTTTATGGCAACCCTTGGTGGTAGCAAAGGAGAATTTCTTCCATCTAATGTTATAAACATTAGTCTTTCTCCTGATAAAAGTAAGTTTTTTTATCTTGTAAAAACTTCAAGTGGTGTGAATGGTATAGTGAGGTCATTTGGTGATACTAAAGCTTCACAAGTTTTCAGTTCTCGTTATAGTGAATGGCTATCTCAGTGGGTAACAAAAGATAAAGTATTTTTAACAACAAAAGCTTCGTCTGCTGTAGATGGTAGTGTATTTAGTTTGAATATTATAAGCGGTATATCGACTAAAATATTTGGTAGTGTGAAAGGTTTAACAACTTTAGCAAACAATGACGGATCTCTTATTTTGTATAGTACTTCAGATTCGTCAGTTCCTCAATTAAAAATATTCAACACAAAAAACCGTACGACCTTTGATTTAAATACACCAGGATTAGCAGAGAAATGTATTTGGAGTGCAGATAATATAAACATTTATTGTGCTATACCAAGTAATATAATAGGTGGAGACTATCCGGATTCTTGGTATCAAGGATTAGTATCTTTTAATGATCGTTTTGCAAAAATAAACTCAATCACTGGTGATCAGATAGATATTGCAGATTCTACAAATGAAATAGCTGTAGATGCTACTAAATTATTCTTAAACAAAGATGAGAGTCAGCTATTTTTCATAAACAAAAAGGACTCCACGCTATGGAGTCTAGACTTGAACTAAACTATTCTGCTATATATTTTATAACAACCCTCCTGTTTTGTCCGTATCCTTCGGATTCTGTTTTAATATCTGGAGCGTTTTCTAAGAACATATGTACAATGCGTCGTTCGTAGGCTGGCATAGGGTCTATCTCTATATTACTCTTGAAGTAACGAGCTCTCTCAGCCATCATATGTGCGATGGTTTTTAAATTATTAAAGCGCTTTTTTTGATAACCATTCACATCAATAAAAATATTTTTAGTTTCTTCTTCGGCTGTATCTTTTTCAATCATTTTGTGGACTAGGTGGTTTAGGGAACGCAATGTTTCACCGTCGCGTCCAATAATAAACCTAGAATCGGGTGTATCTATCATACACCAAAGATAATTACCGTCTGAAGAAAATTCGCATTTTGAAATAGTGCAGTTAAGATGTTTGAAAATATCTTCTATTATTTTTTTTATTTGGTCTTCTTTCATAATTTTTATATAACATTGTCTTTCAAGGCTTTTCTAACATACCACTCTTGGATTATAGTAAAAACGTTACTTGTGATCCAGTATAATGCGACAGCTGCTGATATTTTATAAGCTATGAATACTATAAATATGGGTAATATGTATTTTACATTCATTTGCATACTATCAGAAAGCTGATCTTGGAAATTTTTAGTATTATTTTCTGGCATTTCTTTCACTACTTCTACTTTCGGCTTGATTGGTGAAGCTAAGTATCCTTGAATAAATTGTGAAATACCAGCTAATACCGCAAGTACTATACTTTTGCTATGAACTTCTATTAGTCCTAAGAAATTAGTGTGAAGGTAAGCTGGTGCTTTTATAAAAGAATATAGTGGCCCTGTGTCTAAAGATAATCCTTTATAGAAAACATAATAAAGAGCAAAAATAAAAGGAAGTTGTAGTAACACAACTAAACAACCAGAAAAAGGATTGACCCCGTATTTTTTATACAATTCGAAAGTTTTCTTTGCTTGTTCTTCTTTGTTTGGAATTTCTTTCTTAATACGCTTAAGCTCAGGCTCAACACGCTTCATAAGAATCTGGCTTTTAATAGATTTCTTAGTTAGAGGGAACAGGGCTAGTTTAACAATGATAGTTAAAAGAATAATACCGAAACCAACGTCACCAAAAGTTATAGTTTTTATTAATAAGATGAGCGCGTTGTAAATTGGTTGATAGAAAATTGTGTTCCAAATTGCATACATTGGTCTATTGTAGCTCAAAAAGACTTAAAACCAAAATTCTATTAATATACTTAATATTTTTATTGATTAACGAAGGGGGTCGTAATGATTTTTCTGCCAAGGGTGGCATCTAGTTATCCTTATAAAACCAAGATAGACACCTTTAGCTGGGCCATATTTAGTAATAGCTTCTTTGGTATATTCTGAACAGGTAGGAATAAAAACACAAGATGAATGTGATCTTAGTGGCGTCTTCTGATATGTATTTATAAGCCAAATTAATATTTTACCCATATATTATTAGCTAATTTTGCTTAATATTGTCTTTGTTGAATCTTTTATTTCCTTAAAACTAGCTTTTCCAGACCCTTTTTTATAGAAAAATATACCCATAACACAAGGTAGTTGTTTGTATTGTTTTAAAGCGTTGTAGCCTTGGCGTCTTAGTTTATTCCTTAAAACTGCTTGTTTTGCAACGGTTTTTGGGGCAACAAATGCGTATTTTGGAGAATATTCCTTGTTATTTATGGTTAAATAACGAAAAATAAAGAGCGGACTTGAGAGAATCTTCCCGTTTTTCATAATACTAAGGAATGTCTCTTTTGTAATCCGCTCTTTTTTAGGAAGCATATCGCTATTTCTTAATAGAAACATTTGCTCGTCCTTTACGTCTACGAGCTTGTGTTACCTTTTTACCACCTGGTGATTTTGTTCTAACTAAGAAGCCGTGTGTTTTGGCCCTCTTTCTTCTGTTGGGTTGATATGTTTGAGACATATGAAAAATATATACTATAATTCTGTATAATGCAATGTTTATAATACCATAAACATATCCACACATTATTAACAGGTTAATTAAGGTATGTGATTATTTGTGTGTTTTGAAAAAGTAGTATAATACGCACTATGGATATTAAAGAGCTTTGGGTTAATTGCTTATCAGAAATTGAGTTAGGTATATCGAAAGCCAACTTTACTACTTGGTTTAAAAATACTTCAATTATTAAAGAAGATGCTGGGACGCTTTATATTGGTGTTCCTAATGAGTTTGTAAGGGATTGGTTATATAACAAATTCAACAAACTTATCTTAAAAACCCTTATTAGTCATGAGGAAAGTATTCGAAGTGTAGAATATGTAATACAAAAACATGAAAATGTTAATAAAAACAATGACAGTGAAGTAATCAAACAAATAACTAATATTAATAAAGAATTACCTTTAAATGATCTTTATATAAATAGGGACGATAATTTAAATCCTAAATATAACTTTAATTCTTTTGTTGTTGGACCTTTTAATGAGTTAGCTTATGCTGTTGCTCAGGCTATTATTACAAACCCTGGTAAAAACTATAATCCGTTTTTTGTTTACGGTGGTACTGGCTTAGGGAAAACACATATGATCCAAGCAATAGGTAATATTATTAAAACAAACTATCCTAACAAAAAGGTTTATTATGTTAGTCTTGAGAGATTTGCTATTGATTATATAAATTCTATTCAAAATAAAAATCCTAATTCTTTTAAAGAAAAATATAGAAAATATGATGTAATTATTATGGATGATATTCAATTTATTTCTGGTAAAGATAAAACTCAGGAAGAATTATTCCATTTATTTAATACTTTATACGAAAACAATAAACAGATTATATTCTCCTCCGACAAACACCCAAACTTCATTCAAGGTTTAGAAGATAGATTGCAATCTAGATTTGCTTCTGGGATGACAGTACAGATAGTTGAACCTGATTACGAATCACGTGTCGCTATTATAAAGGCTAAATTCGAACAAACAAACTGTATTGTAAGCGATGATGTGGTTTCTTATTTAGCTTCTGCTTTAGAAGGTAATATACGAGAACTTGAAGGTAGTTTAAACACTATAATTTGCCAATCTCAACTTAAAAACAAGTCTTTGGGTTTGGTTGAAGTAAAAACACTTATAAAAAACAACATCAAACCCAAGAAAAATGTTGCTATTAAAGATATTGTTAAAATAATTGCTGACCAATACGGTATTTCTGAGGAAATAATATACGAAAAAACTAGAAGAAAAGAAATCGTACGAGCTCGCCAAGTAGCTATGTATATTCTGCGTGAAGATTTTAATATATCTTATCCTTTAATCGGTCAGAAACTCGGGGGGAGAGACCACACAACAGTTATTCACTCACATTTAAAAATAAAAGATGATTTAAAAACAGACCCGTCGTTATTACAAGAGATAGAAAAAATAAGAATTATGTTTAAGTAAAAAGTTGTGGATAAGGTGTGTTTATAGAAATACAAAATTGTGGAAAACTTTCAGAAAAATAAAATTTATAAATTAATTAACATATTATAAATAATTTTATTTTTCAAAAAACAAAATAGTATATATTTTATATATATAAAAAAGTAATCCACATATCCACAGTGCTAATAGTAGTAATAGTTTATTAATAGATAGTTATAAAAATAATATGAAACTCGAATGCTCAATAAATAAAATAAAAAATTCACTAATCACTGTAGATAGGATCACTGGTAAGAATTTAACACTACCTGTCTTGAATTCTATTCTATGGGTTGCAAGTGGTAAAGTTCTTAAATTAAGATCAACAAACTTAAATATTGGTATCGAAGTAAGTATTCCAGCTAAAATAGAAAAAGAAGGAGTTGTTGCTATACGTGGAGATATATTATCATCATTATTTTCAGTACTTTCTGGAGATGGAGAAATTACTTTCGAACTAATAGATAATAATTTATCAGTAAAAACAAAATCTAATAGTATTCTACTTAAAAGCACTCCACACGAAGATTTTCCTACAATCCCTGTTGTATCTGGAGAAAACCTTACTGTACCAGCCAAAAAGTTTATAAACGGTATTAAGTCTGTATATTACAGTGCTGCTATTTCAGAAATCAAACCAGAAATAGGTAGTGTTTATATATACCCCGAGAATGACCTACTTGTTTTTGTGTCTACAGATTCATTTCGATTAGCTGAGAAAAAAATAAAAATTAAACAAAACCTGTCTTTTGATGGTATTTTAATACCGTTTAAAAATGCTACGGAAATAATTAAAGTTTTTGATTCCCTTGATGAAGATATAAAAATTACCTTACAAAAAAACCAAATATCATTCCTAACAAAAGACATATATCTTACTTCTAGGGTTGTTGATGGTAATTTTCCTGACTACAAGCAAATCATTCCTAAAACTTCTACAACCGAAGCAGTTGTTCTAAAACAAGATTTTATTTCATCTTTAAAAATATCAAATATTTTTTCTGATAAATTTAACCAAATAACTTTAAACATAAAACCACACGAAAAGGTTTTTGAAATTAATTCTAAAAACATAGACGTAGGTGAAAATACTACTAATATACCTGGAGCACTATCAGGGGAAGCTGTGTCAGCTAATTTTAACTATAAATATATATTAGACTGTTTTCAGTCTATAGACTCAGACAGTCTTAATCTACAATTAAACGACAATAACAAACCAATGATTATACACCCCGTAGGTGACCCTTCCTTTATGTATTTAGTGATGCCTATGAATAAGTAATATGGATTATAATCACATATCAAATTTTTTAGATAAATTTAAAAAAACACTTTTTAAAAACGAAGAATATAATAATATTATTTCTACAACAATAACTCACCACATATCATTATCTATTGATCCAAGAACAATAAAAACAAAAGGAACCATTATTTATATTAAAGGTTCCCCAATTTTAAAAAGCGAGATTTTGATACACAAAAATAATATAATCAATGATCTCTCTAAGATTATATTAGATAGAAAATTTACAGATATTCGTTAGTAACCATCTACTGTGAAAGGAACAGTAGTCTCGCCGCTATTTCCATTAACATCATAACCAATAACACGGACAATGTTTTCTTTTTTAATACTATTTATCTGACTAGGTGTAAATGAAACATTATAAGGGTAAGATTTTAAAGATATAAGGTAGGTGTTGTTTACATAAACATCAACTTTCTTGATTTGATCCTGGTTAGTTGGTTCTATTGAAAGCGATATTAATTGGTCTTTATTATAAGATGTTTGATCAAGACCATTTATTTGAAAACTTGGTTTAGATAATGTTGTGTGAACATTATCATTACTTTGAGGTACATTAGCTTCTGTTACTACTTTATAATCCGTCTTATGACTATCCCACCATTTTTGCACACTATATTCCCAGTTAGGATATTGTGGATCTTTTTGTGGACTAACTGGTTCAGGGCCTAATATATTATTCTTATCTATCCAATACAGAATACTGTGAACATTCGTAATCGATATTTCTTTCTTTGTATTGTCTGGTGTATATTCTGTTGCAAGTCCTCCAGATACAGCATCAATTGTGAATGTTTTTCCACCTTGCCAAAAACCTCTAAGTATAGGTGGTAGTGATGGGTCTATAGGATCTGGTTTATCAAAAGTCTCTACAGGAAGTGTTTTTAATGCTTCAGACATAACATCGTGCCAAATCGGACCAGCCAAAGATGAACCACCTCGCTTCATTGGCGTGTTGTCATTATTACCAACCCAAACACCAACAGCAACCGATGGAGTATAACCTATAGTCCAAGCATCCTTGTCGTCGTTTGTTGTACCAGTCTTAACAGCCACATCGCGTCCTGGTATGACTAAAACAGAGTTCGGACCGAAGGTAGGTGTACGAGCTTTATTATCAGACAAAGAGTCAGAAATCATTCTTGTAACATTTGGATCAAGAACCTGGTATGACTTGTCTGTGTATTGTTCTAGCATATTACCGGAACTATCCTCAACAGAAAGAATTCCTTGAGGAGGATTACGGACACCTTTGTTTGCAAAAACACTATAGACAGACGTCATATCAAGAAGAGTAGTCTCTCCTCCACCTATAACAAGAGATAAACCATAACGAGTCGGGTCATTCAAAGTACTAATTCCGAGATCGTGTGCCATTTTAATAGCATTATCAACACCAACTAAATACAAAAGTTTTACAGCAACTATATTTACAGACTGAGCCAAAGCATCTTTTAAAGTCATCGGTCCACGGAAATTGTTATCAAAATCACTAGGAGAATAACAATTAGTGGTACTGTGCCCCGGTAATGGTTTGCCTGTCGGACCACAAGATGCATTAAACTCTGTTTTCACATCAAAAAGGTTTGTGTTCTCTGTATAACCATCTTTAAATGCAAGAGCATAGACTATCGGCTTAAAAGAAGACCCTGGTTGACGAGCAGCCGTAGCGACATTAAAGTTTCCATCTACAGATTTATCAAAGTAATCCCTTGACCCTACCATTGCAAGTATTTGACCAGTCTTAGGGTCTATAACAACAATAGCAGTGTTCTTACCATTCGAGCTCTTTTCATTCTCCTTTGCTCTTTCTAAGGCGATCTGTTCAGCCTTCATTTGAAGATTATAATCTAGAGTCGTAATAACTTTTAAACCACCATCATCGAGAATGTTAGGCCCATATTTCTTTTCTAAGTAATCTTTAATATAGAATACAAAGTGAGGTGCCGCTATATGCATAGGTTGAGCAGGTAAAAATGTAACTTTCTCATTTATGGCCTTGTCATAGTCAGCTTGAGTAATGAATTTCAAATCAAGCATTCTTTTTAATACTAGATTTTTACGCGCGTCTAAATCTTTTTTATATTTACCATAAGGAGAGTAGTGGGTTGGAGCATTTGGTATCGCCGCCAAATACGCTGATTCAGCTAAAGTCATATCTATAGGCTCTTTTCCAAAGAAGGCTTTTGACGCTTCTTCAACTCCATAAATATTACCTCCATAAGGAGCTTCATTTAAGTAAAGAGCCAGAATTTGTTCTTTACTCATAATTTTTTCTAGCTTAAGTGCTAGAATCCACTCTTTGATTTTACGAGTTATTGTACGGTTTTGATTTAAAAGCGTGTTCTTAATTAATTGTTGAGTAATTGTTGATCCACCCTGAACTTTCTTACCAGTTAGCTTTGCCCAGATAGTTGCTCTGATTATAGAGCTTATTCTTATGCCATTATGTTGGTAAAAGCTTGAATCTTCAATAGCGACAGTGGCATTTTTAATATTTACACCCATATCTTCATAAGGGATAACAGTACGCTTAATATCTTGGTGGACATCATAGAGTAATATATTACCGGTACGGTCATATATTTTAGTTGAACTTTGTATTTTATTCTCGTTAAATGATTTAAAATCTGGTATTTCCAGCGAGCTAACCCAGAGCATTATAATGCCAAGTAAAACAATCCCAACCCCAAAAATAAACATCATCCAATGCTTAAATGAATGCTTTTTTATAAACTTTTTCAACCCTCTGGCAATTTTTTTAAGGTATTTCTCTATAGGCTGCATATATGTATACATATCATATCATAATTTATAACCATTTATAGGTAATTATCTAAAACAAAACTAATTTTTAAAATTTTCTATAGAATGCTATAATGCCATTTTATGAAGGAAATTTCAAATAAGCAGAAATTAGACGAACTATTGTCACGCGGAGTAGGTGAGTTTATAGACCCTGATGGAGCTTTTCGTAAAAAACTCGAAACGGCACCTGAAAAAATAGTAATAAAATTCGGCATCGACCCAACTAGACCAGACATACATATAGGTCATGCTGTAGTTTTGCGCAAACTTAGACAATTCCAAGATTTAGGATGCAAGGTTATATTCCTTGTAGGAGATTTTACCGCCTTAATTGGAGACCCGACAGGAAAAAGTAAAGTACGACCAGAAATTGAACAAAAAGAAATAAGTTTAATTATGGAGACATTTGTACGACAAATACCAAAAATTTTGAAAATTGAACCAGTATCTGAAGAAGATAAAAAAAGAGCAGAAATTGGCGGTTTAACAAGGGATTCTAATAATTTTATTGTCGAAAGCCCTTGGTTTAGCTGGATGCGTAATTCAGATTGGTTTTTTAATGTTACTGACATTGATCCAACAGGAGCTAGTCAGCAATCCCTTGTGGTTAATGACGAAAATGGAAAAGTTTTAAACATAAAAATCCCTAAAAATTCATTCTTCGAAAAAGCTGTAGTATTTGAAAATACTAGAATGCAAAAACTTCTTAAAAGAAAGGAGATTAAAACAGTTTCTTTTGTAAACTTTCTTGCGTATTTAAGATTATTATCTCATTCGCAGTTAATAGAAAGAGATATGTTCCAACAACGGATCAATAAAGGCGAACCACTTTTTATGCATGAAATGATGTACCCCGTAGCACAAGGTATAGATTCAAATATAATAAGCGATATCTATGGTTCATGCGACTTAGAAGTCGGCGGAACAGATCAAACCTTTAATATGCTTATGGGTAGGACCTTAATGAAGTTTAGCAAAAAAGAACCCCAAGCTATTTTAGCTTTTGAAATTCTTGAAGGATTAGACGGTAAAGAAAAAATGTCAAAGAGTTTAGATAATTACATTGGTATCAATGAAGATCCAAATGAAATGTTCGGGAAAATAATGTCAATCCCTGACAATCTTATTACGAAATATTTCTTACTTTGCACAGATACATCAAAAGATATCATTGATGGTTATGCTCGCGATATGGATACTGGCAAAGTTAATCCACGTGATTTGAAAATGTTACTCGGTAAAGAGTTGGTCACCATGTACCACAGTAAAGAAGAAGCTGAGAAAGCAGAAGAGAACTTTATAGCAACATTTCAGAAAAAAGAAATACCCAAAGATATAACTGAAATCAAAGCAGATAAGAATGACTTGCTCGTAGATATTTTTCTTAAGAACAATATTGTCTCATCCAAAACAGAATTCCGTAGACTTATAGACGAAAATGCTATCACTTACTTAGACACCAATGAAAAAATAACTGAACATACAGTCAAAGTTTCCCAGGGCGTTTATCGTATCGGCAAAAAAAGATTTTGTAAAATATCTTTAAAATAAATATCACATAATAAAAACCCCAGACTAAATCCTGGGGTTTTTATTAATACATAGAACCATCTAAATCAGCAACTTCATCTGGTTCATCGTAATCACCAGACAGCAGATCATCGCTTTGTGGATCTTCAGAATCTGATCCAAAATCAAGATCGTCATCGTCTTCAAAATCACTAAACTTTGGTTCCTCTTCGTCGTTATAACTCATATATTTATTGAAATGAATTTAAACAAAAATTATAATAGACTATTTGTATCAAAATAATTTATGCTTTGCAATAGCTGTTTGCCTGTGGAAAACTAGTTTAAGCACAAAATTATTTTACCCTTTATCTAATTGGTCTAAAATCAACTTTTCACAAGCCAGACAAGTCAGGCCAATCGCTATAGCATCTAATTCATCATCTGAGTTGGTTACAGTTTTCATCTCGATAAGTTTGGGGACCATTCTTATAACCATATCTTTACTCGCTTTACCATAACCTGTCACTGCTAACTTTATACTAGGAGGAGTGTATTCGAAAATAGAAAGATTTTTTGATGATGCACAGTACATAATAACACCACGAGCTTCAGCCACATTCATTACAGTTTTTTGGTTTGTAGTAAAATATAATTTCTCTATCGCTAATGCTTTTGGATTATATTTTTTTATTAAACGATTAACTTCCTCACCGATAAACGCTAGCCGTTGATGAAAGGGAATATCTGCACTTGTTTTGAAACAGTTCGAATACACCAAAACATCTTTTCCTTTTATGTGATGTTCTATGATTGCAGTTCCAACTCTTTCAAACCCAGGATCAATTGCTAGTATTTTCATAATCGTATCCTAAATGCTCATAACCCTTTTTAGTAACAACTCTTCCTCTTGTTGTTCGATCAAGTAGACCAAGCTGTATTAAATATGGTTCAACAACTTCTTCTATCGTAGCTTCTTCTTCTGAAGTTGCAGCAGCAATTGTCTTTAGACCTACAGGACCACCGGAGAATTTACTTATGATTGTTTCCATTATACGTCTATCAGATGAAGATAAACCTAGTTCATCAATCTCAAGCAACCCCAAAGCTCTTTTTACAGAGTCCTTTGATATCGGAACTTTATTCACCTGAGCGTAATCACGACATCTTTTCAGTAGATAATTTGCAGTACGTGGTGTAAAACGTGCCCGTTTTGCGATTTCATCAAGAGCATCGTCGGATAATTCTATATCAAGAATATTCCCCGAACGTGTTAGTATTTTTTTAATTTCATCGTGAGCATAGAATTCAAGTCGGAAGACTCCACCAGAGAAGCGAGAGCGTAGTGGTGATGACAGTAAAGCAATACGTGTAGTTGCTGCTATTAAAGTGAAGGGCGGTAGTTCGAGTTGTATAGTACGTGCCGATGGACCTTTACCGATAATTATATCAAGTACACCAGATTCCATAGCAGGGTAGAGAACTTCCTCAACCATTTTATTTAGTCGATGAATCTCGTCTATAAAAACAATATCCCCTGGAGTTAGGTTTGTTAATATAGAAGCTAGATCTCCAACTTTCTCTATAGCTGGACCTGAAGTTATTTTTATCTGTCTCTTTGTTTCTTTTGCTATCAGATGGGCCAAAGTTGTTTTACCAAGACCTGGTGGACCGTAAAAAAGAATATGTTCTGCTGGATGAGACCTTTCTTCGGCCGCAGTTAAAAGTATTTTTAGATTGGCTTTTATGTTTTCTTGACCTATATAATCAACCCAGACATTTGGTCGGAGTGTTTGATCTAAAAACCCTTCATCTTTAGCTGTTTTATCTTTACTTGACATTATATTTTTAATATGCTATACTCCCTTTAGAAATTTAGTAAGCATTTACTAGTTGATTATAGCATTTTAGTGAAAACGACATAAATCTCTAAGCAATCGGCCACGTGCTCTATGTATGTGAGTAGGACATTCTGGTTATATTTATATTTACTGGGGTTATCCTGCGATCATACGTTACTTTGGAAGCTATACGTTATCAAAGGATTGTTTAGAGATTTATGTTTTTTTCTTTTAAATAAACCCCCGCAGTATGCGGGGGTTTATTTATTCTTCGTAGAAGTCCACAACACTTCCAACTTCGGCATAAGAAGTAATACCTTTCAAGACTTTTACTATCCCATCTTCTTTCATATTGAGTGATCCTTGGTTAGCGGCAATATTTTTTATTTCTCTTTCACTTGGATTATTCGGAATAATTGCTTCTATTGCTGCGTCATTATGAATCGCTTCAAATATCCCCAATCTGCCTTTATAGCCAGTGTTGTTGCATAGAGGACAGCCAACAGCTTCATATATTTTTATAGGAGCATCCATATCGACTCCGTAATTATTGAAATCTTTATTATGAGCTTTAGCTTCATCGCTAATCTTTTTTATTATTCTCATTTCTTCATCTGAAATAACTTTTTCTTTTTTACAACTTGAGCAAAGTTTACGAACCAAACGCTGAGCTATAGATAAAGATAGGGCAGACACTAGTATTTTAGGGTTTACATCAAGGTCGATCAGACGAGGTATCACTCCAGCAGCATTGTTTGTGTGAAGAGTTGAAAAGACAAGGTGACCAGTAAGTGCTGATTCAACAGCAATCTTTGCTGTTTCGCTATCTCGGATTTCTCCAACCATTATCACATCTGGGTCTTGGCGCAAAGCTGAACGTAGGCCCTCAAGGAATGTATAACCTTTTTCATTATCAGTCTGAGTTTGAGTAATTCCAGGTAAGTGGTATTCAATAGGGTCTTCAATAGTAATTATCTTTATTTCTGTTGAGTATATTTTTTGTAAAAAAGAGTAAAGAGTCGTTGTCTTACCTGAACCTGTAGGACCAGTAAGCAAGATCATACCATTTGGCTTTTTGATTTCACGCATAAATATCTCATATAATTTCGGTTCAATCCCCATATCTTCAAGTTTAACTTGAATAGATTTTGGGTTTAATATACGCATAACGATAGACTCGCCGTAAGCTCCTGGAATAAGTGATACACGAAGACTAATCTCGTCTTGATCCAAGAATATACTGAAGCGCCCATCTTGAGCAATCGCGGAAGAAGTAATTTTTAAGCCAGCTAGAAGTTTAATTCTAGAATTAATAAATTTATGAACATCTGGCGATATATCCATTACCGTGTGAAGCACACCATCCAAACGAAAACGCAAACGCACAGTATCTTGCTCAGGTTCAAAGTGTAGGTCAGAAGCGTTAATCGCTATCGCTCCTGCTAATGCAATCTCAAGTATATGAGAAGTCATATGAGATTTATCCTTTTCAGTTTCTAAGATTGCCTTTTTAATATCATCTATAGTTTTAATACCAAACATTATTTTCTTCAAGGCATCACCTGATATTGCGATACTTCCAGCCTTAGATTCTGAAGCGTAAGATATCTCGCCATAGCGCTCCCAAGCTTTATTTAAGCTAGCAAGCGAAGCCATATAGAAGTGAGGAATAAAACCATGACTTTCAAAATATTCGGTTAAATGTTTTAAATGATCTTCTCTTGGAGAACGTACCGCAATATGAAGATCTTTACCTAGAACCTTAAAAGGTGCGATTTCTTCAGTAATAGCATCTTTTTCAGGTATAGAACGGAGAGCATCGTTATCAATAGGCATACCTGCCAAGTTCACTGGGGGGACACCATATTTTGATTCTGCTAAAGCCTGTATTAAATCTTCTTCTTCTTGCTTACGCAGATCAGATAAGTTTCTTTCTTCTTTGTCGTCATCGAATTGAATAGCCATAATATGCTTATTATATCGTATAAAATCACTAAATAGATACTTGACAAACATATGATAATATGACATCATGTGGCTAAATGTATTAGTTTTAATTGTTTTACTTGCTTTTCAATCTTTGGACAGTAAATAAAACAATTAAAACTAGTAAAAATGAAAAATAAAAATTTAATATTAATAGCTATTATATTAATAGCTATTACGGATGTTGGTTGCGTGACTACAAAACCAGCCCAGCAACTTCCTCAATTAACTCAGGTTGCACCACAAGAAGCCAATAAGCCTATACTGTGGATGCAACAGTATTTTACGAATTTTCCGCTGAAACTTATAAAAGATACAATCTCTTTATATCCAACGGATACCGTAAAATTCCGCGGGCCGTCACAGTTTGCTTTTGTTGGCGGGCATGTGCAACAAGTTGACACTATAGTTATAGTAAATCCTATGACCCCGGGGAAAATTGTCGGAAACCCCAAATATGCAGGGAATAGGGTTGTTGGTTTCGATGTCTTGTTCGAGAAAAATTCACCATTTCCAGTTCCGTTTATTGTGAACCAGGATGCATCCTTCAGTCCTGAAGGATTTCCTTTAGTTAAGCTCGTGTGGTACTTGGAAAGATTTAGCGTAACCCGAACTTTATCGGGGAACGAGGTAAATTAGAAAAAATTAATTTTTAAAAATGTTAAAGAGACCTATTGCTTTGCTTAGGTCTTTTTTTATTAATAAAACAACAATATTTTTAGCAGTTGATTTTTTACCTATAAAAAAGTAATATCTTTTGAAACTATACGGCATATATATTGAGTAACTGTGTCGTATTGACAATTCCATCATATTATGATATGATGCACGCAAATATGAGATTCTAGCTTAGTTACATTTGTGGCCTAAAGTTTAGGCAATAAGTGTAACTAAACTAGAAATCAAATGAAAAAGATCATTGTAATCTTGTCTGCGATCCTATTCATAGGATTTCAGGCTAAAGCCCAACAGTATTTGCACTGGATTCAGTGGGTTAATGAACCCAACCATGTGGCAACTGCATCAGAACTTGGTGATATTGCTTATGCATTAAATGCAGGCAGTATTAATCCTAAAAATACATACAGGTTAAGCACAGGAGTTCTCTACAGAATTCCAAAACCGAACATGTACTTGGAATATTTGGTTAAGGTCTATCAAAAGATTGACCCTTCAACAACCGCTTCAAATTTATATTTGAAAATAAAAAATGATGACGAAACAAATTGGGATAATAATCTCAATATGACCGTCAAAAACTATTATTTTTCAAGTGTTCATCACGAGGTTCGGTTTATATCGAACTACTCTGGGGTAAGCACACAGTGTCCTGTGTTGTTGCACAATGGGTATCCGACAATCAAAAGAGATTGCGGAAATCCACTTGAGAGTTACGGTACAGTTGGGTTAGAAACAACCACAGCCCCTGCACAAGTAGCTACAGAAAATAAGTACATACCTGTGGAAAATTACAACCCAGTTTTGCCTCAACAAAAGTATACTTTCACCAACCCAGTTTTGCCTCAACAAAAGGTAAAACACAAAAAATGGTGGATACTACCTTTAGTTGCAGTTGTTGTCGGTACTGGAACTTATATTGCTCTAACCGGAGGAAAATCTACAGCCAGTGGTAACCCCGGCGGAGCACCCTCAACAACTGGGAACAATGACCCCAGAGGGCCAGGCGGTGCACCCAGTACAACTGGAGTGCATGGATTTAGACCAAGCATAGTTGGTTTTAGAATCAGTTTTTAAAGAAATAATTAGGAGATGAAAAAATATTATTAACAAATAATACACATCTCCTACTTTTTTAAGTCTTTAACTTGTCGAAAGGTTGAAGGTTTAAAATTGTAAAGTTAATTATTAATCAGTATGAAAAATTATATGAAAAAAATAATTGTCGGAATTTTTGCTTTTGCTTTACTTTTCGTATCGCAAAGCGCATTTGCTGCTGTTACTTGGAATACAGCATCAAATGATTGTAATAGTATTAGCATTATAAATGCTACAACAAGCCAAGGGTATCAGAATCCATGTTGGCCTCTTTCAACGGTCCAAGCCGATGCGAATGATATGATCAACGTGCGAATTTATTATCATAATACAGGAGATCAGACTGCGACTAATACTCGTATTGTTCTAAGTGCTCCTACAGGTAGTTCTTCTACTACAAAATCTTTCACAGGAAGAATTGTCTCAGATCAAGGCAGTTTGTCTTTTGGTCCAGTGACTGCAAACCTTTCGACTTCACAATCGATAAGTTTCTATTCAGCAAAATGGTATACGAATAATACCAGCCAGACACTAACACCGTTACTCGATGGTCAAAGTGGAAACGAAGTTCTCAACAGTAGTGGCTTGTCTATAGGTTCTATCGCTCCAGGTTGGAGTACTCAAGGATCTGTTGTCATTGCTTTCAAGGTGAGTTCAACTTCTACAGTGCAAACTTGCCAAGACCCAAATGCTACAAACTACGGAGGATCATTACCTTGTACTTATCCTCAAACATACTGTACAATTTCAAACTTCAACGCTAGTCCAGCTTCTATTACTTCAGGAGCAAGCTCAACTTTAACTTGGAATACTAACAACTGTAATAATGTAAGTATCGCAAACATTGGTAGTGTAAATACTTCAGGTTCACAAATAGTTTACCCAAGTCAAACAACAACTTATGTCTTAACCGCGTACGGAACAGGTGGTACTCAGAAAACACAAAGCACTACAGTCTATGTCCAACAGCCAACACAAAGTTGTTCGATAACAAACTTTACTGCAAGTCCTACATATGTAAGTACTGGTGGTACTTCTACTCTAACTTGGAATACAACAGGTTGTACAACAGCGACTATTTCAAATCTAGGTTACAATGTTCCGGTTTCAGGTTCACAAGTTATTTACCCAACTCAGACAACGACTTACATTTTAACTGCGTATGGAACAAATGGCACTCAGCAAACACAAAGCGTGACTGTAAGTGTTAACCCTATCAACAACTGTTACATCAATAACTTCACTGCAAGTCCTACTTATGTTAACAATGGTGGTACTTCCACTTTAAACTGGAACACAACAGGTTGTACAACGGTTACTATTTCAAACCTCGGTTACAATGTCCCAGTTTCAGGTTCACAAGTTATCTACCCAACTCAGACAACAACTTATACTTTAACCGCGTACGGAACAAGTGGTACCCAGCAAACACAAAGTGTGACGGTGAGTGTTAATCCTATCATCAACAACTGTTACATCAGTAACTTCACTGCTAATGGTTCATCTACTGCTCAGATAAATTCTGGTAGTGCTGTGAACATTGCTTGGAACACAACTGGTTGTACAACAGCCACTGTCTCAGGACCTGGTATGTACAGTAGTCTATTAAGTGGTTACCAAACAATTTATCCAACTTCTTCAGGAACTTACACCTTAACTGCTTATGGTTATAATAGTGGTACTCAGACACAGACTGTCTATGTGAATGTAAATTCTGTTATTGTTCCACCACCTATCATTTACAACAATACTTGTGCTGTTACAACTGTTGCGACAAACGTAACAAAATACTCAGCTCAACTTAATGGTCTTATCACCAACAACGGTCAAAATTCAAATGCATACTTCGAGTACGGTACAACCATTAATATGGGATCACGCTCACAAGGAGTCTTAGCAAACGGACAGTTCAATGAAACAGTTTCTGGCCTTACTCCAGATACTATCTACTACTTCCGCGCTGTATCACAATGCCAGAACAGTACATCTTATGGAAAAATAGAAATATTTAACACACAAGATAATCAGATAGTAATACCAACACGACCTATCATAGTCCAAGGTACAACTGTCGTCGGTACACAATCACCAATAATGCTCAAGATTGAAGATCGTTACCAAGCAATCGGTGTCGGAGATACTGTAGACTACACTGTGTATTATAAAAATATTAGTAAGCTGCTATTAAGTAATCCCGTTGTCCAAGTCATAGTTCCTAAAGGTATCATTATCACTAATGCATCCGCTGGAACATATTCGAACGATACGAACACTCTGACAGTCCCATTGAATGATTTGCATCCAGGACAAGACGGTGTTATCTATCTACAAGGACAAGTTGAATCTATTTCTTCAAATGTCGCACAGATAGTAACTACAGCAATCCTTGTCTACACTACTCCAAACGGAGCACAAGAAAATGCAATCGCTTATGTTCTAAATACTCCTAAAAATATTGTGAACGCTCTTGGAGCATCTGCATTCTGGTCAGGTTTCTGGGGTATGGGTATTATCGGATGGTTACTGCTTATAATATTAATTCTTCTTATTATTCTTATAACTCGAAGATACTATAATAATAAGTCAGTAGTTCATACAACAACTCCATCAGGAACTCACACCACTACAACAACAAATTATTAATAGAAGTAAAACACCCCGCTAGTCGGGGTGTTTTATGTTAATATGTCTCTATGGAAATTATAGTGACCAAGAAGCAATTACCGAAAGTTGCACAAGATATTATTAAAAAAATTCACAAAATAAAAAGTGAAACGGCTACAGTTATCGCTCTTAAAGGGGATCTTGGAAGCGGTAAAACAACTCTAACTCAAGTGATTGCTCAGAAGCTTGGAGTCAAAGAAAACACTATCTCACCAACTTTCGTTATAATGAAGAAATACAAAATACTAGATAAGCAATTCGAAAATCTAATCCATATTGATGCTTATCGACTAAAAGAAAGCAGCGAGTTGCTTAACTTAGGTTGGCAGAAGCTCCTTGCGGACAAAAGTAATCTAATTATCATTGAGTGGCCTGAGCGAGTGCCAGAATGTATACCAGAGGGTGCCTATACGATAGAGCTTCATCATAAAGAAGAAAACACTAGACTACTGAAATCCAAGGATTGATTTTTTGTGAATTTGTGGTATTCTTTGTTTAAAGAATTAAGCAATATTGCACATCAAAATTAAAAGGAAATCTCATGTATCTATTAAGAAATAAGATATCAATAGGGATTATCCTCTATTTGATACCTCTTGGTTTTAATATTTTAGTCTTCAGATTTGCTTCTTGGTTGATACAACCAGCATACAGTGTTAAGAATGGTTTAATAGCATACGGAATATTCAGTTTACTAATATGCATATCATTTATCAGCGGTTATCTGGTTGCCAAACGCGGAGGAGTACAAAGATGGTGGATTAAATTTTCATTTGCTGTAATTGTATTTATACAATTTTTGCCAATACTATTATTGCTCGCGCCAATAGGAGCTTTAATTATTGAAATCAACAATCAGTTGTCAAAAATTAGTTCTAGTGTCAAAAACTCTAAAGTAGGATGCACTATTACATCAATTATTGCCGCAGTCTCTGCATTCTCTGGATTACTTTTTATAGTAGAAAAAGGAAATGTAAAAACTGCAAAGCGTATAGGCAAAGCAGTTTTTGTAGCAACCCATTGGGGTTCTGGAGACTATTTTGTCGCAGCTCTGCTTGCCATTTTCAGGAATTGGAGAGTTATGATTGGCGCCAATTTATGGAAATATTGGATATTTCATTGGTTTTTTAATGCTGTCGGCATTCCTATTGAAAGAGATGAAACAGCCGTTAGGGAACGAGTGAAAGCTATAATTAAAGCAAAAGCTTTTTTAGCAAAAATTAAAAAAGCAATATTAATTGTGTTTATACAAGGAACACGAGAAAGGCATCCAGAGAACGGAGTTCATGATTCTAGAATAGGGGCATTCAAAATTGCTTGTGATCTAGGTGTTCCTGTTGTGCCAATAGTTATATTTAATACCAATAAATGGAGAAAGCCGGGTGAGCAAGATACAACTTCATACCTTAATGGGGATAAAAAAATAAGTAATATTAAAATTTTATTTAATATCTTACACCAATTTTTCAAAACAGGTATAAATCCCACAATTGTAAAGGTTGTATACGGTAATCCTATTTCTACAATCGGGAAAACGCCAGAACAAGTAAAAGTGGAAGTTGAATTTGTAATGAATAAAATTTATTTCCAAAAAAAGTCTAAAAAAAGACAATTATCAAGAAGTCAAACGGAGCTATCATAGGCTCCGTTTTTTCATATTCAAAATGCTATAATCTTAGTATGGCTAAGACTAAAAATACTAATAAAAGACTTGTTTTGCTTGATACTCACGCGATTATTCATAGGGCTTATCATGCCTTGCCAGAGTTCACAAGCTCCAAAGGCGAACCAACAGGAGCTATTTATGGGTTGGCGACTATGCTTTTTAAGATTATCACCGAGCTCAAACCCGACTACATAGTCGCTTGCTATGATCTACCAAAGAAAACTTTTCGACATGAAGCCTATGACAACTACAAAGCCGGTAGAGCCAAAACTGACGGCGCGCTGGTGGCTCAGCTTATCCGTTCTCGTGATTTCTTCAGGGCATTATCTATACCGATGTATGAGTGCGAAGGATTTGAAGCCGATGATTTACTTGGCACAATTACTGAGCATTTAAAAAAACAAAAAGATGTAGATATTATTATCGCTTCCGGTGATATGGATACCCTTCAACTTGTTGATGATAAGAAAGTTCAAGTCTACACCCTCAAGAAAGGTATCAATGACACAATTCTATACGATGAAGATAAAGTCAAAGAGCGATTTGGTTTTGACCCCAAATATTTACCAGACTACAAAGGTTTGCGCGGTGACCCATCGGATAATATTATCGGCATCAAAGGTATCGGAGAGAAAACTGCTACAACCCTTATCTCAGAGTATGGCACGATAGAGAAAATGTATACCGCCATAAAGAAGACCCCAGAGAAAGTCAGAGATCTGGGTGTGACCGAGAGAGTTTTTAACCTACTTAAAGACGGCGAAGATGAAGCAATGTTTTCTAAAACCTTGGCTACTATCAGGCGTGATGCTCCTATCGACTTCAAGTTACCGAAAGATACTTGGCAGGAAGAAGTAAAGAATGAGAATGTCCTCGCATTTTTCCGAGAAATGGAATTTAAAAGTTTACAGAACCGATTTATAAATATTTTTCAAAAAGACGGAGAGGAAAATATCCAAAAGGATGTTGCTAGCGGTATAGACGAATCATCTATTGATCAAGAACAGTTGGCTCGTGCCAAGATCGCCCTCTGGCTTTTGAATTCCGAGAAGACAGACCCACACCTCGAAGATGTACTAAACTATAAGAATAGTAAAACTTTCGAAGAGGCGTTGTCGCTTCTTGAATCAGATATTAAAAAAGAGAAACTCGACTATGTTTACCATAATATCGAGATACCCATCATCCACACCATAGAGAATATGGAAAAAATAGGTATTAAAGTCGATGTTGCATATTTAAAGAAATTATCTAAAAACTACCATAAAGAACTTTCTGAGATAGAGAAGAATATCTGGGAGATGGCCGGACGAGAATTCAATATAAATTCACCAAAGCAACTTGGCGAAATACTTTTTGATGAATTGAAAATCCAAGAGATGGGGGACAAGAGTGCAAGGACAAGCGTAAAGAAAACAGCCGGAGGCGCAAGATCAACTCGCGAAAGTGAGCTAGAGAAACTCAAAGACAAGCATCCGATAATAGATGAGATATTAAAATATCGCGAACTACAAAAGCTACTTGGGACTTATATTGATACTATTCCAGAACAAGTAGCTAAAGACGGACGTCTACACGCTCACTTTATACAAGCAGGTACAACCACCGGACGATTCTCTTCGAACAATCCAAATCTTCAGAATATTCCTATCAAAACTGAGAAAGGGAAAAACATTCGTAAAGGTTTTGTCGCCGAAGACGGCTATGTCTTAGTATCATTTGATTACTCGCAGATTGAGTTACGAATAGCGGCCCTGCTTTCTCAAGATCCATACTTTATCAAAGCCTTCCAAGACGGCAAAGATATTCACCAAGCTGTGGCTATGAAAGTTTTCGGTGTCGATGAGAACAGTGTTACTTATGATATGCGCCGTCGGGCAAAGATTATTAACTTCGGAATGCTCTACGGTATGGGGGTAAATGCTCTTCGCCAGAACATCGGTACCGATCGCAAAGAAGCTCAGATTTTCTACGATAATTACTTTGCTCAATTCCCGAACATTGTTGCTTATCTGGAAAGTATTAAAAATTTTGCTAAGAAGAATGGATACACTGAGACACTTTTCGGTCGCAAGCGTTACTTCCCAGGCATCCGTTCATCGATACCATTCATCCGAGCTATGGCCGAGCGCATGGCTATCAATGCCCCGATCCAAGGCACAGCGACTGCTGATGTCATAAAGATTGGTATGAAAAAAGCTGAAGATGAATTACAAAAAGCTGGTATTCTAGAGGATACAAGGCTTGTCCTACAAGTCCACGATGAGCTCGTTTATGAAATAAAGAAAAGCAAAGTAAATCAAGCTATGGGTATTATAGAGAATGCTATGAAGCAAGCCATACCTGGCGAATTCTTAGTTGGTTTAACCCCTGTGCCACTTGAAGTCTCATCAAACCAAGGCCTGACTTGGGGTGATTTGAAATAGTAGCCATAATGAATGTTCGGTGGTAGGATTAATTATATGGAGAATAATATAGATACAAATACAGAAAATAAGAATGAAGAATTACACGAAGAGGGTATGGTTCACCTTATTCTTTCTCATTCATATACTACATTCCTACTCGCCGTTGTCATCGGTCTTATCTTAGATATAGTTATTCCTATAAATATTCTTCACGGAAACGTTTATGGGTACGTCGGAGCGGTGATGATTATCCTGGGGTCACTCATTATATATTGGGCCCAGTCGACATCGAGTACTACAAAAAAAGAAATGGAAGTAGAGAAGACAACTCGCAACTTTGCTGCTGGACCATACAAGTACACTCGCAATCCGACTCACGTCGGTCTGACTATTATGACTCTAGGTTTAGGTTTTCTTATTAACTCTATCTCTCTAATTGTTTTTGTCATCATTGCTTCCTTTATTACAAAAGATATTTTCTTAAGAAAAGAAGAAGCTTTGCTAGAGAAAAAGTATGGCCAGCCATACACTGATTATAAAAAGAAAGTTCGCATTTGGATATGATCTATATACTTGTCGGTAACGATAATAAAAAAAAGAACGCACATATAAGAACACTTGATAAAGAAGGGGACATCACTTCTCTGTCTGACGGTGAAGTCTCGAGAGAAGTGCTAGAGAACTATGCTCAAGGTGTCAGTATGTTCGGCAAGCCACTGATTATCGTTACAGAAAATACTATTTCTAATGAAGAAATAAATCTAACGAAAGAAGATCTGAGCAGGCTAAAAGATTCTTTAAATATCTTTATTTTCAAAGAAGATAAGTTGTTGGCTGCCGAGCAGACCAAGCTTAAGAAATTCGCGGAGATTATCCGCTTTGAAACTAAAGAGAAAGCCAAACCTAAGCCAGATACTTTTGCTATTGCCAATGCTTTCGGTAGACACGACAAAGTAAATACTTGGGTCCTTTACCGGCAGGCCATAGAGTCGGGGGTCAGCCCTGAGGCAATATCGGGTATTCTTTTCTGGAAAGTTAAAACAATGCTACTGAATGGCATTACCGGATCTAAAGGTTCAACCATCGATGATCTGAAAAAACAATCTGGAGAACTTGTCTCGCTATACCATCGGGCCCATCGAGGTGAGTGCGACCTTTCTATCGGCCTTGAGCAATTCATCTTATCTGCTCTATCTTAATAGGAATAAGAAAAGGCCTAAGAGTTAATCATCTATTCATAAACTGAATAAATAAGTAGCTCTTAGGCCTTTAGGCTTTTAAAGAAAGAACAGTGTGCACATTAATAAATAGTGCGATGAACAAATTGTGTAATTATTCTAAAAAATTTTAATCCCATATCTTGGGGTGAAGATTGAAAATTACAACTTAGTACCTTTGTGTATATTATACACTTATTACGACTATCTTACAAATACCCTGTGGATAAATTGATTTTATCCTGCAAATATGGTATTTTTGGGTAATCAGTATATGCCCTCGTAGCTCAGTTGGTAGAGCAGCTCCCTTTTAAGGAGATGGTCGTAGGTTCGATTCCTACCGAGGGCACAAAAGTGTGTTACACTTTTGTGCCAGGCGGAGGCAGACGTGCCGAGCCAGGGTCGTGCAAGTTTTCAGCAGAAAACTATGCCTGACCACAAAAGTAAGATTTTTAGTGCCCGAGAACGAATGAACTGCTTCATTCGTGTGTAGGAATCGAAAGACTTTTCTATACTTTGGTTACAAAGCGAGAAAAGTACCCGCGACGGTAGTCGAGATTACCCTACCGGATACTTACGTAGAATTCGAGCAAAGCGATGAATTATACTTAGTAACTTGTGACCATAAAATATTTTAAAATTAGAATTTTTCGATTTAGGTTGAGCGAAAATAATTCCACTATGATATTATTAGTTTATTAACCTTAGTTTTTCTTATAATATAAAAATATAACTTTTTATAATTATGCCATTTTTTAATGATATAAATTTAAATAATTGGAAGGAATCAGAAATCTGGACTGATAGCCTTTGGATTATTGATAAAAGAGACAAAACTGGAAAACATGATGGATTTTACCACGGCAACTTCGTTCCTCAGATACCTCGTCAATTAATCCTAAGGTATACTAAAAAGGGAGAAGTTGTTTTTGACCCATTCGTGGGAAGTGGAACAACTGCATATGAAGCTGAAACACACGGTAGACATTTTATAGGTGTCGATATACAAAAAAATATTACTGATCAAGTGAGATTAAAAGTCGATAATGATAAATATTTTTCTGAAATAATCACAGGTGATAGCACTAAGGATACTACTTTTAGTAAAATAAATAAAATACTTACAGATAAGAAAAAGAAAAATGTTAGTTTAGCTATTTTACATCCACCGTATGCGGATATTATAAAATTTAGTGGTTTAGATGCAGATCTATCAAACTCAAAATCTTTAAAAGAATTTCTAAATAGCTTTAGTTTAGTTCTGAAGAATACAATTTCAATTTTAGAAAATGGGCGTTATTTAGCTATTGTTATTGGTGATAAATATACAAATGGACAATGGATTCCACTAGGGTTTTACTGTATGAATGAAGTTCAAAAATTAGGCCTTACTCTTAAAAGTATTATCATTAAGAATATGGAAGGGAATAGGGCAAAACAAAATAAGGAAGGAATTTGGAGATATAGAGCATTATCAAGCGATTATTATATATTTAAACATGAGTATATAATGATTTTTAAGAAAAATTAAGACGGTCTTCTGAGATCAATTTAAAAATCCCAGCCATATTGAAACGAAATTTAAAATTATCTCTATTATTATGAACTTGGAATTCACCTATTACCACATTGTCATATTCGTATTTTACGGTATTACTTTCATTCCATTCAGAAACAGTTGCTTTTGTAAATGATATTTTTGCAGGATCCCAAATAGGGCTACTAGTTTTTTTGATTACTATATATTTTGGATCAGCAATAGGATTGTCATTAGAATCAACTATATTAAAAATGTGAACCAAAAAATCACAATCAAACATATACTCCCAATAAATACCTAGCAATTCCTCAATCCTTGTTAGGGCAATTATTTTGAAAAGTTTTACTTTTTCTGGGTAAGCAGTTGGTATATACGCAATACCTAGTCTTTCTGCTAAAATCGCATACCAAGTGTTTGATGATGCTTGACCAATTTTCTGTGGTGCCGCCTTGCCTAATTTTTGTTTGTTAGTCTTTACTGATAATGTTTTATTATCTTGAAGTATAAAATCTATAATGTTTTGATTTTCAGCAGCATGCTTAATTGGTAATGGGATATTATTTGTATTAAAAATATCAGCAACAATGGGTTTTATTGTGTCAGTAATTTCTTGTACTCCACGATTACGATATTGACCATTGACTGGAATATTAAAAATGTCCGCAATTGCGATTTCAGCTGATACACCAATTTGTTCATTATTTAACATAGACAAATCTTAGCATAAAAGTTTATATTTCGATATAGGTTCCACTGTAGACATGTTATAATACAAGCATGAATTACATAGGAAGCAAATTATCACTATTAGAATTTTTAGAAGAATCCATAAATAAGGTGATTGATAAAGACTGCGAAACTTTTTGTGATTTATTTGCTGGCACTGGTGTAGTGGGAAGACATTTTAAGAAGAAGGGTTATAAAATAATTGCAAATGATATTCAATATTATAGTTATGTTTTGAATAGGCATTATATAGGTAACCATAAGGAATTGAAATTTACTAAGTTAATAAAAGAAATTCCAGAGTTAAAAAATATAAAAATATCAGATAAAAAAACTTTTGTTTGTAATTATTTATCTGAAATAAAAGGAGAAAAAGGATTCATTTACAACAATTATTGTATAGGAGGAACTAAAAATAAAAAAGAAACACGACAATATTTTTCTAACGAAAATGGAATGAAATGCGATGCAATTAGAAAAAAAATTGAAAAATGGAAAATAAAGAATTTAATTTCAAGCGACGAATATTATTTTTTAATTACAAGTTTACTTGAATCAACTGATAAGTACGCAAACACTGCCTCTGTTTATGGCGCTTTTCTTAAAAAATTAAAGAAAACTGCTCAAAATAATTTAATTTTAAAACCTGCTCAATTAATAATAAATGATCACAACCACGAAGTCTTCAACGAGGATGTGAATAAAGTTTCGGAAAAAGTTTCTGGTGATATTTTATATTTAGACCCACCTTATAACCACAGACAATATGCTACAAATTATCACTTACTTGAGACAATTGCTAAGTATGACAATCCAAAAATTCATGGAAAAACTGGCTTAAGAGATTATCAAAAGGAAAAATCTCTATATTGTTCAAAAGTACAAGTAAAAGAAGAGTTTAAAAATTTAATTTTAAAAGCAAAAGCAAGATATATATTTTTGAGCTACAATAATGAGGGATTAATGAGTTTAGACGATATAAAAGAAGTAATGAGTTTAAAAGGTAAATATGGATATTTTAAGAAAGAATATGGTCGTTTTAAAGCAGATAAAACTGATAACAGGAAACACAAAGCAACAAAAACAGTAGAATATTTACATTATGTTGTTTGTTGAAACTTTTAAATACAAAGAGAAAATCTTAGATTTGAGTACCACATTAGATATGCCTCTAAAAATAATCAAACACCAGAAATAGGAAAGTATTTAAGGTTATTATTATAAGAAGACTGGGCTCATTATGGAGAAATATAATATGAATGAATTAGAAATCTGTCCAATTTGTAGAAGGCCATATAGTAAAAAGAATCCAAAAGTTCAATATCATTTACAATATGAGCCTGTTCCAAAATTTATTTATGCATGTGAATCATGTAACTATGCTGAGTATTTATCAAGGCATTGGAAAAGACACCTAAGGCCATGGCAATGGTACAAAATAAGATTAGTTAGAAAATATGCAAGGGAATATAGACATATGATACATTAAATAAAAAATCTCATGGACCCAGAAATTTTTGAAATAGCTAAAGACAACGATCTAAGTTTTGAAGAAGCAGAAGAACTTCAGGAATTTGCAGATGACAACGACCTTGACCCAGACGAAGCCTTAGAAATCTGGCAAGATTTATAAATGTTATAATGCTTATATGAATAACTTCTTTAGGAATATCATCGTAAGAATAACTGGTATCGGTTGGTGTGGTACTCCATATATACAAATGGAAAAAGATACTAAAGTAAATAAAAATAGAGTTGTAAAAAATGTAAATAATAAAGATGAGTTACATGAAGATAGCTATTAACCTTTTGTTGATAAAATAATTTATGAAAAATTATAAACATTTTTTCCTGGACCTATCCTTAGTCTTTGTAAGTCTATTGTTTATTTGTAATGTATTTTACAATGCTTATTACTCGTACGAGCGCTCGAATTTCTGTAGTCACTTCATGGATAATTATATTAAAAATCCTCCGACAGATATCTTTGATTATACAAATAAAGATTATGCTTATAACGAGTTGTGTTCTCCTACTGATGATTTATATGTTATATTAAGCAATGTATTTTTATTTAGCATATTAATATATCTATCAAGAAAAAAATATAAAATCAGCAAAATCCCAACACCCGATGAAACCAAAACCGGTTAACTCAGTCCTAATTATTTCTTATGAAAGATAATTCATACACAGAATATGTCGTCTACGACGTACTGGGCCACATAGATGGCATAGCCACTAGGAGAATGTTCTCCGGAGCGGGGGTTTACCTCGATGGTGTCATCGTTGCTTTTATAAATGATGGTGAACTTTATTTTAAATGTGATGATGATCTAAAAAAGAAATATCTTTCTTTAGGTTGCCATCCTTTTACTTACAACAAGAAAGGCAAAGAGGTAGAGCTGTGCTATATAAGTGCGACGGAGGAAATGATGGAAGACAGGGAAGTCATGAGTAGTAGGGTTTATGAATCCTATGAATTGAGTAAAAAATAAAATGCTAATGATTCTGCCTTGAAAAATGTTAGAATAGGTTAATGCCTACATACAACTGGTACTCACAACTTATAAAACCTAAGTGGAGCCCGCCGAGCTGGCTGTTTGGGCCGGTGTGGACACTGCTCTATATCATGATTGCCATTTCATTTGGCAAGGTGTTTATTATGTTTGCTCAGAAGAAGGTTCCTTTTATCGTGGCGCTGCCTTTTATCCTAAATATTATTTTTAATCTATCTTTTACATATTTTCAATTTAGCCTAAAGAACAATCTACTAGCCGCCACCGATATCTTGCTAGTCTTAGGTACGCTCATTTGGGCTATGGTTGCCATATTCCCGTTCGCGAAGTGGGTCACTTATATCCAAATCCCATACCTCCTTTGGGTTAGTTTTGCTACTATCTTACAACTCACTATTACTTATCTAAATATAAAAAAATGAAAAGAGACTCAATCCTCATCCTCCCTGATATTCGCTCGGCGCTCAACGTCGGGGCGATCTTTCGGACAGCCGATGCGGTTGGGATTTCAAAAATATATCTGACTGGCTGCACTCCGACTCCGACGGACCGATTCGGCAGAATTCAAAAAGATATACACAAGAGTGCCCTCGGAGCCGAGGAGTGGATGCCTTGGGAATACAAGAAGACCTTGGTCCCACTAATAAAGAAATTGAAAAAAGATGGCTTTAAAATCGTTGCTCTCGAGCAAGACGAAAAAGCTATTGATTATCGAAAAGTAAAAGTCTCGTCCAAGGTGGCGATTGTTCTCGGTCCGGAAGTTACAGGACTTGATAAAAAGATATTAAAGGAGTGCGACACTATCGCATTTATACCGATGCACGGTAAAAAAGAATCGCTAAATGTCTCGGTCGCCGCTGGAGTGGCGCTGTTTGGAATACTGCAATCCTAATTCGTCGGACCGTAAGTCTGAAGAGGAGCGTTCTGATCATTGCCAGGGACGATGAATGGTTTCTGGCTACGCTCGCTATTCGGGCCACCAGTAAAAGCCCAAATTAGAAAAAGAATAACTAAAACTCCTATAATCATAAGTAGGAAATCCATCTCACCGCCATTTGTTTTATTTTTGTGTAACATATTATTTATATAGTTTTTGATGAATATTGCAGAAGTGGGCACTGCGACCGTTCACGACTTTCCTTATTATAACACCTTGGCAACCACGCTTACTACAACGTTCCCCAGTTTTCCGGTAGACATTATGGTGGTTCTGGAACTTACCTCTCTCTCCATTCACATTCCTATAGTCGGACATCGAGTCACCACCTAAATCTATACCTTTCTTCAACACTTCCTTCATATTCTTATAGAGAATTTCTAGACAAGATTTTGGTATTTTAACTGGTTTTGATTCGGGGTGAATACCAGCGAGCCACAGCATTTCATCTGAGTAGATATTACCAATACCAGCGATGACTGACTGATCCATAAGAACTGTTTTAATACTTTTGTTTTTCTTCAAAAGTAATCTTTCTTGGAATTTCAAAAAGGTGAAACTTTTCTCAAGTGGCTCGGGGCCGACATCTTTCAAGTGGATAGTCTGGTCGAGAGTACGAGTATCTAAGATAGTGACTTTGCCGAACTTGCGTGAGTCGGACATGACGAAATGTTTACCATTCGATAGGGTGAAAACTACGTGGACAAATCTATTATATGGATCGTGTAGCGATGAGCGTTCAGCTTTGTCGGGGTACCATTTATTTTCTTTCTTATTATATACATACCTGCCACCCATTATATGACCTGTCATTTTCAGGTGAATCAGTATTGTTTTGTTATTCGATAAGTTAATCAAGATATTCTTGGCTCGGCGTGTAACAGAGAGAACTTTTGCTCCCACAACTTCCTTTTTGAATTTTTTAAAGAAGACATCATTCTTAATAGTCTCTTTGAATTGTTTTAACTTTTGATTCTTGCTCGCTAAATCAGTCCAGACATCGGTGATGGTAAGACCAGGCAAGATTCTCTGTAGACCTTTTGTTGTCGTTGTAACTTCTGGAAGTTCTGGCATATTATTTCCCTCCAAGTATTTTTAGAGCTTCTTTGATGCGATCGTTCGTGCCATCTATACTACTAGGTATTTTCTTCAAGGCGCCACGAGCTTCGTTCTGTGAGTATCCTAGAGATTTGAGGGCTTCGATAATATCACTTTCTTCACGCAGTGTACTTGGGACACCATCTTCACCTTTGTATGACTGAAGTTTATCGCGTAGCTCTATGACTATCTTCTCCGCAGTTTTCTTACCGATACCCGAGACTTTGTTTAGGTAGCTAGTATCACCAGTGGCGATAGCTTTCTTCAGAGTATCAACCGAGGCGACAGTAACAATAGACAGGGCCGATCTTGGGCCGATACCAGAGACATCGAGCAGGAGTTCGAAGAATAACATTTCTTCATTGGTAGTAAAGCCATACAAGTCGAGTGAATTCTCACGAACAGCTAGATAAGTCCAGAAGCTTATGTGAGCACCTACTTTACAGGAGGTGAGAGTATCGGAAGTGGTAGATACTTTATACCCGACGCCATTAACGTCGACAACTACGAATTTATCAGTGGTGTGTATAATAGTTCCTTCTATGTGAGCAATCATAATTCTATTATACTAATAATTTACAATTTTGTCCGAATATTTACTTTCGCTTACTTTTCTGTTACTATATACGAGTTCACTTTTGTCCGTGTCTCGGGTTAAGAGAATATTAATAAAACATACAAATTATGCCAATAACAAAATCAGCAAAAAAAGCTCTACGTGGATCACTTGTCAAAAAAGCAGCTAACGACCGCAACAAGAAAGCTGTCAAAGAAGCTATCAAGGATATCGAGAAACTCGTAAAAGAAAAGAAAACCAGTGAAGCCAAGAAGCTTCTACCTACTGCCTACAGTACTATCGATAAAGCAGCTAAGAAAGGAGTCTTCAAGAAGAATACTGCTTCACGCAAAAAATCTAGATTATCTAAAATCACTAAATAATAATAAGCCCCGCATCGCGGGGTTTATTATTTTATCTGGCTCATATATAATGAACCAATGGATGATTTACTTTTCTTTTACGGGACAGAGTGCCCTCACTGCATACGAATGGAGAAATTCGTAGACAAACTTACCAAAGAAGGATTTCAAATTAAGAAAATAGAGATTTGGCACAATGAAGAGAACAATAAAATGCTTGAGCGTCTTGATTGCGAGCCTGAACCTTGTGGTGGGGTGCCATTTTTCTTAAATCAGAAAACCAAGAAGACTATCTGCGGTGAATCAACCTACCAGGATATTAAAGACTGGGCCGAAGGGAAGTAGCTTGCTAATAGCTCTTATTTATGATATCCTTAGATAGACTAACTATTAGTTAGCCTATTTTTTTATGAAAAAACGCCCCATTACAAAGAATAAAGAACCATCCCTCGAAGAAGCTCTACTTGCTTTCCGCCGTAAAGTATCTGGCATCTTAAGGCAAGAAGCTGAAGATCTGCACTGTTCTGTATCGCAGATAGATACCTTGTCATACATAGCCGACAAAGGTAACCCGACTATGAAAGAGATCGCCAACTATTTGAAAATTACTCCACCTTCAACGACTGCTATTATCGAGATAATGCAAAAGAAGAAGCTCATAAACAGGGTATCAAACGAGAAAGATCGAAGAACTATCAGAGTGACTCTGACACCCAAGGCATGGAAATTCTTTAAAGAATTACATAATAGAAAGCTAGATATCTTTAAAAAAATGTTCTCAAAGCTAGAAGATACTGAAAGGAGGCAACTTACTAAAATATTAAATATCTTAACGAAAGACTAATTATGAAAAAACAATTTATGAAAATTATGAACACACCTAAACTAGCGATAAGCATAGCTTTTGTTATTGCCCTTGCTATCGGTGTGACAAGTTATTTCGCTCATCAAAAGTCGATGGCGAGCATTTTGACGCAAATAAATAAGATACCTTCTAGTGTTACAAGTAGCAATGGCTCAAAAAACTTAACACTCGCTTTCCCCATCGGTGGACGCATTAAAAGTGTCTCAGTAAAAACTGGAGAGAGAGTCAAACAAGGGGATATCTTGGCAAGTCTAGATGCTGAAAATGCAATCGGAGCTGTGAATCAAGCGAAAGCCGCTTATGCTTCTGCCCAAGTAGCATACCAGAAGCTTATGAACGGCGCTTCAACTACTGACATAGAAGTTGCCAAAGTGGCTTTGGCTAATGCAAAAGATAGCTACACAAATACTGTCGCCCAGCAGAAAGTCCTTGTCGATAATGCTCGCTCTGCAATGTTAAACTCTGGTCTTGTTGCTGTCTCTACTATAAACGGAGCAACGACAACCAACTCTCCAACTATCTCAGGTACATATACTGGAGAATCAGAAGGTGAGTATAAGATCAGTGTTTATGCTACTGGAGGTGGGTACTACTTCTCAATCTCTGGTCTTGAGACTGGTAGTGGTGTCGTCAGTACAGTACCAGTCCCACTCGGCACTCATGGATTATATATCCAATTCCCAAATAACTTCTCGACAAATGCTAACAATATCTGGACAGTCTCAATACCTAATAAGCAATCTGCTTCTTATCTAACTTACAAGAATGCTTATCAATCAGCATTACAAGCACAGACTCAAGCTATAGCTATCGCTCAAGCAACGGTGGATACAGCTCAAGCTACACTAAATCAAAAGCAAGCAAGTGCCAGATCAGAAGACATAGCCATCGCTCAAGCTCAAGTTGATAGCACAAAAGGTGCTTTGCAAATAGCTGAAGGTACTTATAACAATACTATTATTACAGCTCCAGCTGATGGCACTATCACCAGTGTATCTATAACAGCTGGACAAATAGCAACTCCAAACACACCTGCTATTGGTCTCTTACTACAATAAATTTATATATATGAATGAAGAAAAAATAACAAAAAAAGAAAGTATGTTCAAAAAACCAATCGCTAAAAGTATTATTGGTGCTGCTACTATGTTCTTGCTACTCGGAGGTTTTCTTTTCTGGCAAGCAAATACTGGCACTATCTACATTGAAAATTCAGAAGTGAATGCTCCGCTAATAAATATTTCTGGAAGTACAGCTGGTACATTAAATGAGCTCTATGTGAAAGAGGGTGAGAAAATATCAGCCGATACACCTGTAGCAATGGTGGGGACTGACACTATCTACTCAAAGCAAAGTGGTCTTGTGGTAAGTGCTGCAAATAAAATAGGTTCTTACTTCACTCCCGGGGAAACTATTATATCTATCGTACATCCGGAAGATATGCGTATCATAGGATCTATCGATGAGAACAAAGGATTGGATAAAATAAAAGTTGGGCAACCAGCCACATTTACAGTCGATGCTTTCGGTAATAAGACATACGTAGGCATTGTAGATAGTATAAGTCAGACAGCTGATGATACTGGGGTAGTCTTCTCGATATCCGATAAGCGACCAATTAAAAAATTCGATGTAAAATTACGTTTTAATGTTTCTGATTATCCTGAATTGAAAGATGGAATGTCTGCTAAGATTACTGTCTACACTAAATAAAATAATATGGATACCGCGCCAAAGAATAATCTGCGATGGTGGATACTGCTTACTGTTATTATCGGTACTTTTTTAGGCAGGCTAGACCAGACTATCGTTAACTTGGCACTGCCAAAGATTATTAATACTTTTGGTATTACTGTTTCAGCAGCTGGTTGGATTGCTACAGCTTATATCCTAGCTAACGCTATCTTTGTACCGATTTGGGGTAAGCTAGGTGACACTATTGGCCGTAAGAAAGTCTATATTATCGGCTTTTCTATTTTTATTTTCGGATCAGTCTTGGCAGGTTTCGCTTGGAACCTGACTTCGATGATTGTCTTTCGGGTGATACAAGCGATCGCAGGATCTGCAGACTATCCGACAGCAATGGCTATTATCGCTGTTACTTTCAGCGAAGGTAAAGAGCGCGCCCAAGCACTCGGTATATGGTCATCGTCTTTTGCAGCTGCCACAGTTATCGGACCACTTCTTGGCGGACCACTGATAGATACTTTCGGGTGGAGGTCAGTCTTCTTAGTAAACTTACCGATTGGGCTCTTGGGTATATATATGGCATTGCGATTTATTAAAGAGTCAAAATCAAAAATAAAATCAATCTTCTTCGACTGGTGGGGTGCTATAACATTAGGCGGAGTACTCTCAGCAATAGTCCTTGTCTTAGATCAAGGTCCCGACTGGGGCTGGCTCTCAACAGAAAGTATGATTTGCTATTTTACTACTGTTATTCTTTTCTGGCTTTTCATTAAAATTGAAAATAAAGTCCCTGAACCAATTGTTGATCTTAAGTTTTTCAAAATTCCTGCATTTGTGAATGCGCTCTTCAACAACTTCGTTGTATTTATGGGAATGATGGGAGGAGTTTTCCTTATACCAGTCTTTGCTCAAACTTTTCTTGGATATAATGCCACTGAGTCAGGATATCTTTTTATGCCAATGGCCGCAGCTATAATGCTGGCTGCTCCGCTTGGAGGGAATCTTACTGGGAAAGTTCAATCACGATACGTGATCTTTGCTAGTACGGTTGTCGCTGCTATTGGTATATTCCTTTTCACTGGACTCGATGCCAAATCAACAGCTCTAGATATTATGATACCTCTTTCTATAATGGCATTCGGTTTAGGATTCGGTATGGCTCAGCGTACGAATATTATCGCATCGGTTGTACCACAAAGTGAGATAGGTGTCGCCTCATCTATTCTTGCTCTTGTTCGAAATGTTGCTGGAGCTTTTGGTATTGCTATATTTGCCACAATTTTAAATAATAGAATTACTACTAATGTCTTGACGATAAACAGCTTTAGTAAGCTTACAAGTCATATACCTATCGACATTCAAAAATATATCGGACTGATCGCTTTAAAAGCCCAGATAGATGCTTATGATTATGTTTTCCTTGTAGCAGCCATAATAATATTCGTCGGTTCCTTTGCAACACTTTTTCTAAAACTTAAAAAAGAAAGAACAGATATAAAAGTGCAAGTGGAATAAAAGTTTATTGTGGCCACAAATAATTTCGGCAGGGTAATCTTTCTCTAAACATTTTAAAAGTTTATTGTGGCCACAAATAATTTCGGCAGGGTAATCTTTCTCTACGAGAACAGTATACCTTTTCGTTCCGACTATCATCGGAAAACGAAAAGCTTTTCGATTCCTGCACACGAGCAAAGCAGTTTGCTCGTTCGGGAACACAAAAAGCACCAAGGCGCTTTGTTGTGATCCCGGCAGGAATCGAACCTGCATCGCAACTTCCGCAAAGTTGCGTCCTATCCATTGAACGACGGGACCATACTACGAACAATCTACACTATTGTATTGTGATTCGCAAGTTAGAAGCCAAGCTTTTCCATAAAAACCATAGAACGAGATTCTTCTAGATCGACTCTAGGAACTACCTTTGTTATTGCCTCTCGTATTTGACTAGATAGCTCAAGAGGGAAGGGTACTGTATACAAAGGCATAAATTTCTTAGAAGTCATTAGTAAAAGTTTGCCGTGAGCACCTTCTGTTTTAATATCAAAGCCAGTGATACTTTTCCATTTGTACGAATCTTTACCCATAGTGATACCTTCTGTCTTTATACTAAAATCTATTTCGTGTGGTGGCCGAATAGTAAACAAGATAAGTGATGCTCCCGAGACAAATACAAAAATCGCAAACACATAGTTGTGTGTCAGGTATATGATGAGCACAATAGATACAAGTGCAATAATACCAATAGACCAAAACCAGTCAGCTGTATGCTCCTTGTGATCATATTCTGGAGCGTGCCACTCTATAGTATTTATAGTTATATCTTCCATTGAATTTATTATACCAACACAACTTCAAAAAGGCCATTGACTTAATACCCCAGGGGGGTATAATATAGACATTATAAATAATTAATTAAATTTTATGATGTATTACTATAATAACGGTTTCACACCTTTTGGTATGTTTAATCTTGGTCCCTTATTTATGATTGTTATCTGGGCTCTTATTATTTATGCTGTTTATGAGTTGATAATATTTTTCAGGAAAGATTATCATCACGACACTCATATCACCACTACTCATAACAATAATGCTATCGATATTCTCAAAGAACGTTATGCAAAAGGTGAAATCACCAAAGAACAATTTGATTCTATGAAAAAAGATATTCAATAATAAGATGAACCAAACAAAGCAAAAATTAGTTCAAAGACTCAAAATCATTGAGGGTCAGGTTCGTGGCTTACAAGAAATGCTTTCAAATGATCAGTATTGCATAGATGTTATTACTCAAACATCTGCCATCAAAAGAGCTCTCTCTGGTGTTGAAGATGTTTTGCTCGAGAATCATCTAGAAACTTGTGTAGTCGACCAAATAAAAAAGGGGAAGCAAAGCACTGCCGTTGATGAAATACTCAAAGTGTATAGACTCAAGCGCAAATAAAAGAATATGAATACAGAAATTTTTAAAGTTGAAGGAATGCATTGTGCATCATGCGCAAGCATTATAGAGAGAACAGTGTCTAAGCTCGACGGAGTCGAGAGTATTTCTGTGAATGCTGGAACAGAGAATGCAAAAATTTCTTTTAAAGATAAAATAAATATTCAAGATCTTAATTTAAAGCTAGAGCCACTCGGGTATTCTCTTGTTACTGAAATTAATGATAGCACTACTGCCTTAGATGACACACTAGAATCTAGTGCTAAACTAAGCCAATCGAAAAAAGCTAAATTAGCAGAGCTAACAAATATGAAAACTAAAGTTATTTCTGCTATTCCACTTGCAGTCATAAGTATTTTCATTATGGCCTGGGATCTTTTGGGTCAATACCATGTTGTACCTGTTATGAGTCAAATGGTAGAAGAATTCTTCCATCATTTATTACCATTAATGGCTACTTATACTCTTTTTGTAGTGGGGAAGCCATACTTACTTGGACTCTATCGATTCATACGCCATGGTAAAGCAAATATGGATACACTTGTTGGCATAGGGACAACATCTGCTTTCCTCTACAGCTTTGCGGTGACTGCATTTGCAAATGTTCTTCAGCCATTCGTTGATGTTAACCACACCTACTACGATGTAACCATTGTGGTGATTACATTTATTGCTCTTGGAAAATATTTAGAAACTCGCTCTAAGGCAAAAACTGGTGATGCAATAGAAAAGCTTTTAAATCTTCAAGCAAAAACAGCCTTAGTTATTCGCAACGGGAAAGAAATAGAATTATCCATAAACGATGTGAAACATAATGATGAGATAATAGTAAAACCGGGAGCAAAAATTCCTGTCGATGGAATTATTTCTAAGGGGTCATCATTTATAGACGAGTCGATGATCACAGGCGAACCTATCCCTAACAATAAAAACATCGGAGACACTGTCATTGCTGGGACGATAAATACTAGCGGGTCATTTGTTTTTAAAGCAACAAAAATCGGCTCTGAAACTTTACTTGCGCAGATTATAAAAATGGTCAAAGATGCTCAAGAAAGTAAGGCTCCTATACAAACCTTGGCTGATAATATTTCAAGTATTTTTGTACCAATAGTTCTTGTTATTGCTTTTGTTACTCTTACTCTCTGGATACTACTTGCCACTGGACCGATGGGATTCTCGCAAGCTATGTCATTTGGATTGGTTTCCTTTGTGGGAGTGCTTGTCATCGCTTGTCCATGCGCTCTTGGGTTAGCTACACCCACCGCTATTATTGTCGGAGTAGGTAAAGGCGCAAAAGAAGGTATCTTGGTAAAAGACGCTGCCACTCTTGAAAAGTTATATAAAGTAGATACCGTTGTTTTTGATAAGACTGGCACTATCACGCTCGGCAAACCAAGACTCGTTGATATTAAAAACTTTTCTAATTTAAAGGATGATAAACTTGTTTCAATACTTGCCTCACTTGAAAGTAAATCAGAGCATCCTATTGGTCAGGCAATCATAAACTACGCAAAAGAAAAAAATATATCAATAGTAGATACTTCAGATTTTGAAAACATAGAAGGTATGGGGTTAAAAAGTATGATAGAAGGTGTCTTTTATTATGCTGGTAATGTAAAATTAATAAAAGATTTAAATCTTAATTTCGATTCATCGGCAATAGAGCCACTTACAAATCAAGGTAAAACGCCAGTGATACTCGCCACCAAAGAAAAAGTTTTCGGTTTTGTAATGGTTGCAGATGAGATTAAAAAAGAATCGAAGCAAGCTATTATAGATCTGCATAAACTTGGTCTTAAAGTAGTAATGCTAACTGGTGATGACAAGCGAGCAGCAAAGTATATAGCATCACTTATTGGTATAGATGAGGTGGTTGCTAATGTGCTACCACAGAATAAGCTAGACAAGATCAAGGAATTACAATCACAAGGTAAAATAGTTGCTATGGCTGGTGATGGAGTAAACGATGCCCCTGCTTTAGCCCAAGCAGATGTAGGTATTGCTATGAGTACAGGAACAGATGTAGCAATCGAGTCCTCGGGTATTACTTTGCTTGATGGAGATATATCAAAAATAGTAAAAGCCATTAAACTTTCTAAAATAACAATGCGTGGAATAAAACAGAATCTTTTCTGGGCATTTGTTTATAATATTATAGGTATCCCTCTTGCCACGGGCATGTTCTATCCGATTTTCGGATGGTTATTAAATCCAATTTTTGCTGGTATGGCTATGGCCCTATCAAGTATCTCTGTGGTGTCGAATTCACTGAGAATAAAAAGTATGGAATTATAAATTAATTAATTAAAATAAAATGAAAAATCATAAAATAATTTACACAATAATTTTTATCGGAATAGTTGTAATCATAGGCATCATCGTTTTAGGTGGTAATAAGAATAAGAAAATTCAAATACAAACAACAACGGCTTTAGGCCTTGCTGGCATGCAAGTGGGTACAGCTCCTTGGATTGCCGAAACTGATAACTTAAAGGAACGTTTAGATTATATAAAACTTCCAGCCCTTTCGGCTGAAGGTACAGCTCTGCACATACATCAACACTTAGACGTTTATATAGATGGAAAGTCAGTACCAGTACCAGCTGGTATTGGAGTAAACCCTATGGCAGGATTTATCTCACCTATCCATACTCACGATGGTTCAGGAGTAATACATATTGAATCACCGAAGGTTCAAGATTTTACACTAGGTCAGTTCTTTGATATCTGGGGACTTAAATTCTCTAAAGAAGCTATCGGCGGATATACCAATGATCAGGCAAATACACTCAAAGTATTTGTAAACGGAAAAGAATTCACTGGAGATCCTCGCACTATTGTACTTGCTTCACATCAGGAAATTGTTGTTACCTATGGTACGACAAAAGAGTTGCCCAACCCAATGCCGTCTTCATATGCTTTTACTGAAGGTTTATAAAATATAATTTTATGAGCACACAATTTAAAAAATATAAATTCCACGTTAAAGGTACTCATTGTCCTTCATGCAAAATATTAATTGAAGATATTTTAGGTGAACAAGAATACATCCAGAAAGTATCTGTTGATCTTAAAAAAGAAACTGTAGAGATAGAGACAAACAGTAACCAAACAACGGAAGATCTAGTTATCACTCTAACCGAGAAAATAAAAGCCAATGGTTACACTTTGTCGACCGAGAGAATAATAGAAGCAAATAAAAGCAACGATATTATTTGGCAGGCAATACCTATTGGGTTAGGATTTCTAGTATTATTTTTCGTGCTCCAAAAGTCAGGTATTTTAAATTTGGGAATCGGTGGTAAGACCACTCCGTTAACTAGCTTGATTATCGGACTCATTGCTTCTGTTTCAAGTTGTTTGGCAATAGTTGGTGGTTTAGTTCTTTCTTTTTCAGCTAAAATTGCACAAGATGATCAAAACAATAATTTATCAGAATCAACAAAAAAACCATTAGTATTATTCCACAGCGGACGGATTTTGGGTTTTGCTTTGCTAGGCGGTATTCTCGGTTTAATCGGCAAAGCCGTAGGTATAAATTTTATTTTCTCAGCAATCCTTGGACTTATTGCTTCTATAGTTATGGTTTTACTCGGACTTAACTTACTTGGAGTTTTTACAAAAAGTAAAATAACTTTACCAAGTAACTTGTTCCTATATTTTCGTAAAGTAGAACATGCAACTCTAGCGCCAATAGTTGTAGGTATCGGTACTTTTTTTCTACCTTGTGGTTTTACTCAATCAATGCAAGTCGCAGCGCTTTCAAGTGGTTCTTTCACAATGGGGTTTTTGATAATGCTTTTCTTTGCATTAGGAACACTTCCAGTTCTAGCTCTTTTGTCATTCGGTTCTGTTTCTTTTGCTCACAGTAAAAACGCTCCATTGTTTTTTAAATCCGCTGGTGTAGTCGTCGTTGGTCTAGGGATTTTTGCTTTAATTGGTGGTCTAGCAGGTCTTGGTATTATCAATCCATTGTTTAACATATAATTAATATATGAATAAAACTGCTTCAATCATTATAACCGTAGGCCTTATTATAGGTATTGGTATTATTTTATGGGGTGGCCGAAAAGTAAATAATAATGCAACAACAAAAACTATTTCAAATGTTGTTATAAAAGATGGAATACAATATATTACTATCAATGCAAAAGGTGGATATATACCAGCTGTAACAAATGCAAAATCTGGCATTACAACAAAACTCATAGTTAAAACAAACGGTACATATGATTGCTCAGCATCTCTAGTCGTACGACCTCTTAATTTCCAAAAGATTTTACCTCAAACTGGGGAAACTGTTATTGATGCAGGTATTCCAGTGGCTGGTACGTCTATACAGGGAATCTGTGGTATGGGGATGTACAACTTTGTTGTTGATTATCATTAATTGGCCATATAGTATAAACAAATACATGGCTAATTCTTCTTTACGATTTATTTACAATTCATATGTCATTATCTTTATATGAGCGTAGTGTAAGTCGTCATTACTTTATAGCTCACACCATAACCATATAGATGGTGATTATTAAAAGGTTAATAAGTTATAACGTGCTCGAAAATAGATCGTTTAACCCTCAAACGATTGAAAATTAAATATATAGTATAAGCCCCCACAAATAGGGGGCTTATACTATAATGTATACCCACTTTACAAACGATTAACATTACCTTATTTATGATAAGCTATATTATATGAGAATCCTTATTATTGAAGATAATCAAAAACTAGCCGATTCTATCTCTCGAGGATTACAACAAGAGGGTTATGCGACTGACTATATAACTAACGGCCTAGATGGTGAAAAAAGAATGATTATGAGTCATAGTGATTACGATCTTCTTATTCTTGATTTAATGCTTCCTGGTAAAAGTGGTCTTGATATTTGTGCGACTCTTCGCAAGAAAGAAATTATGACGCCAATCATCATGCTAACAGCAAAGGATACTATCGACGATAAAGTTACTGGGTTAGATATAGGAGCAGATGACTACTTAGTGAAACCATTTTCATTCGAAGAATTGCTCTCTCGAGTTAGAGCTCTATCACGACGCCAACGTTCAACCTTACTTCCTAATCTGCAAGTCGGTAATCTTACTCTTAACAAATCAACACAAGAAGTATATTTAAAAAACAAAAAGATAGATTTAACATTAAAGGAATTTTGTTTGTTAGAGTTTTTTATGAGTCACCCAAGTGAAGTCCTAACACGCCAAAAAATTATTGATCATCTTTGGGATTTTAACTTCAACCCATTTAGTCGAGTAATGGATGTGCATATTAATAACTTAAGGAATAAGCTAAGTAAACATAGACATGGACCAATTTTGGAAACAATTCGTGGGGTCGGATATCGGCTCAAAGCATAATGTATTCTTCAAAGCTCGTTTAAAGCTAACTGCTTTTTATGTGATTATTGTAGCCATTATTGTTATTGGTTTTAGTTTTTTCTTATACCAGACAATCGGACGTAATTTGATAAATGCCAATGATGGTGATTTTAATGACGTAGAATCGCATCATCATTTTGTTAGTAATACTCTCGTTGTTCTCGAGAACGATTTGATTTTTGCTGATATAGTCATTCTTCTTGGGGCGGCTGGTTTAAGCTTTATTCTTGCTGGAGAAACATTACGTCCTATACAAGCGTCAGTCGAAGCTCAAAAAGCTTTTGCGGCAAATGCTTCACACGAACTTAGAACCCCGTTAGCAGTTATGAGAAATGATATTGAAGTTTTCTTAAGAAACCCTACTCCCTCTAAAGATTTAAATAAGAAAGTAATGAATAGTAACCTTGAAGAGATTAAGCATATGTCTGGTATTGTGGAAGATTTATTACTACTAGCTAGATCGGATAACCAAATAATACAAGAGCACAAAGATGTCGATCTTGATGTTATTATCAAAAATATGGTTGCAAGAATTAAACCCCTAGCCAACAGTAAAAATATTCAAATTTCATATATATCTCCAGGTACAATAGCTATGAGAGGTGCTAGTGACTTACTAAGTCGAATGATATTAAACATTTTACAAAATAGTATCGATCATACTTCCTCAGAAGGTGCTATTAATATCAATACTGAAAATAGAAATTCGCAAATACTTATTCACATAAGTGATACTGGGGTAGGAATACCCGCAAAAGATTTACCCCATATTTTTACTCGTTTCTATAAAGGTGATTCTGTAAAAGGTATAGGGCTCGGACTTTCTATCGTAAAGGAAATAGTAGATCAACATAAAGGCAATGTATCGATAGAAAGTACTGAAGGTAAGGGGACAACAGTTCACATTAGTTTACCTTTAGCGTAGTAAGCATATAAAATTATGCTTTGTATATTATGAATATTAATCTTAATAAAGAAACTAAATTAAAACATCGCTTATTTACTATTGCAGTTTACTTATTTGCTGCAATCGGACTTTTGTTTTCAGGAGTTTTTGTTGCTATGCACTTTAATCTACTCAATGTAAAAGGTGGAATTGATTCTCTGAGTCAATATTTTAACTCCACAAGAGACAATGCTGCTCGCAGAAATATTGCTCAACAAACAGTGAAATACTGGACAGATACTCCAGATTGGCAAGTTATGAGCATTGGTTTTATAAAAGATAAAGAGCTTATAATTCAAGCGAGCGATGCTTCTGGTGTATCTCCTAGAACAATTGTCTCTACCATTATTGCTGAACAATTTCGATTTTTTAATTCAAATCGCGAAGCATTCAAAAAGTTTTTCCAGCCGCTTCAGATTTTAGGTAATAATACACAATTCTCTTATGGTATTGCTGGTATAAAAACAGATACAGCTAAAATGATAGAAGATAATCTAAAAGATGTTTCAAGTCCTTACTACCCCGGACCTGCTTATGAGCATTTACTTGACTTTAGTACTCCAAATCAAGATACTGAGAGAATGAACAGACTCACAGATACTAAAAATCATTACTATTCATATCTTTACACCGGGTTATTACTCAAAGAAGAAATGACACAGTGGCAGAACGCCGGTTATCCGATAGATAACCGTCCTGAGATTCTAGCAACACTTTTCAATATTGGTTTCCTTCATTCAAAACCAAATGCCAACCCAGAGACTGGTGGTAGCACTTTCGATATTAATGGGCGACAATACACTTTCGGAGGATTAGCTTTTGATTTCTATTATTCAAATCAATTATTAAAAGAATTTCCTAATTAATATTTTATGAAAAAAATTATTTTAGTATCATTAATATTAGTTGCAGGATACTTTATTTTTAATATTTCTTTTACAGCTCACAATTCTCAAATCCCAAGCATATCTTTGAAGCCGAATGTTTCACTAGCCGCAAGTCCTCTTTGGTACGGAAGTATTATAAGGATTGACGGTGATAATGCTATCCTAGATTTTAGAGGCCTAGAAGTAAAACACTATTTTTCTTGCAACATAAAAACTCTGACTTGTTCAGAAATTCCAGAAATACCACCAAGACCATCTTTACCAGAGGGTAGTCAGCCCTCTGTAAAATCTTTGGTTAGATTTCCGTCACGCAGTATGCATCAGAACATTTCTTCTAAGGGAAGATTTGGTTTTTATATTACTACCGATACTAATAGAAAATACAGAACATTTGTATTGGTAGATGGATTAAAAAAGAAGAGCTATTCTATTGTCGAACATCTTGATTTCTGGAATCTGTTAGATGAACAACCTCATATTTCACATTTTGCACCTGATGATTCGACTCTTACTTACCTAAGCGATCGTTCAGGTTATGCTTCACTGTATATATCTTCATTAAGTAATCCATCACAAAAAAGTTTCCAAGGAACTCAGATAACATCTGGTGTTTCTGTTAGTGATTTTACGTACGTTAATCCACAGACAATCCTGTATATAGCAAACACAGAAGCCGATCCATATAACTGGATTCTTTATTCATATAATATAAAAACAAAAACTAAAGCCATATTAGCTGACAATTTAGCTCACGATTCTATTATTCACTCAATAGGGGACTCGATTGTTTTCACCAAACTTTCCCCGCTTGGTACGTTGCCTGTAGTGCTCACTAATTATCAAAATGGAGAATTAAAGAATTTTAATATACCTATTCAAGCTCCAGCCTATACAGATTCTATAGATTATACTTACAACAAATTAGCAGGAGCAAACACAGTAGAGATGAAAAACAAAAACCTTCCCGCTGGTAAGCATCCGTTGATAGTCTGGCTTCATGGTGGTCCGTATCGACAAACAAGCTTCATAAGACATACATATATAAGCTACGGTGTATATGACTGGGTCTTAGAAGAAGCTGTCGATAAAGGAGCATATGTATTGAAAGTTGATTATCCTGGTAGCTATGGAGCAGGCAGAAGTTTCACTGAAAAAATTAAAGATAACGTGGGTATAGCCGATGTGAAAAGTGTGATAGATACGATAAATGCTTTTAAAGAAAATCATGACGTTAGCGGAGTCTATACAATAGGGAATAGCTATGGAGGTTATCTTGCTTTAAAATCTGCTGAGGCGAATCAAAATATTATAGACGGAGTCTTATCAATAAACGGAGTCACTGATTGGTCTTCTCTTATGATCTTCTACAGAAATTCTATATTCAATACATTTTTCAGTGGATTACCGTCTTACTATACCAGGAAATATTACAATCAAGCTTCAATATTTAATTATATAAAACAATTCAAAAATCCGATTTATATTATTCAAGGTGAAGTCGATACAACAATACCTAAAAAACAAGCAATTGTTCTAAAAGATCTTCTTGATAAAGCTAACAAATCTTCTAATCTAATTCTTATCCCAGGCGAGAATCATATTTTCTTGAAAGATTCTAGTATAAACACTATTTGTAAAACTCTCCTTGAAATGACTCACTTGAATGCAACTAATAGTTGTAATTTACAAGGCTAGACATATCTTAACCAAAAGTAAAAGTAAATGCCTTAAGACCAGATGACGGTATATCTATACGTAATGTGTGGTTGCCATAATCAGTGTCTTGAATTAAAGGATACAATTTTTCGTCTTTAATTTCGATTTTTTTAACGAATACATTATCTTTGTAAATATTTACTTCAACGCCAGCATCCGATCCAGCAACAAAATATACATTCTTTGCTGAATACTTAAAAATGATACTAGCTACATTTTTATTCTCGGCATACTCTGGATTGATACTCCAAGTACCATTAAGATAAAGATTATTAAGGTTAATATCTTTAGGTAAAGTAAATGTTTGTTCTCCGTTGACGGTTTGATTACCATTACCTAGGTATTCATTACGAGCAGATCCAAAATAAACTTCTGAGCTGTTTACTTTGCTAGGGTCGACAGAGATAGTATTAGATGGGTTTGAAATATTAATCTGAATGTTATGGTTTATATCTAGGCGAGATTGGCGTTCCATAAGTGCTTTTTGTATTTCCTTTTCCGTAGTATCATATCCACCTTCGCCTATATGATCGTATACAATAAAACCATCCATATCTACAAGATACTTCCTTGGCCAATATTGATTACCTAAAGCTTTCCAAGTAGCGTAATTATTATCTAAGACCACCGGATATTTGATACCAAAATTCTCTACTGCTTTTTCTACATTGGCTTGGATTTTTTCAAAGCTAAACTCTGGAGTATGAATACCAATAACCTCAAAACCCTGGTCTTTATATTTTTGGTACCAAGCATTCACGTAGGGGATTGTACGTTGGCAATTTATGCAACTATATGTCCATATATCAAGCAGCACTACTTTACCTTTGAGTTCTGCTAGTGTAATAGGTTTACCATCTGTGTTTATATATCCATCTATAGAACTTAAATCTGGAGCTCTTTGATACAATATTTCTTTTTGAGCAATAGTCAGATATTTTGTTTTTATGTTTTTAACATTTGGTGACTTGTTATCCGTAGTATTTAATACTTTTTCCATATTTGAATTCGAATCAGTCGTATTTTTCTCTAATAAACTTTGCTCTATCTTGGTAACGTCAAAAAAGTTTGCTCCAATAATATCTGATTCTAATTTTTTATCATAACCTGTAAGTATAACTATACCTATGATTATGAATATAATACCGAGTACTTTTTTAAATGTACTTCTAGAATCTGCGATAATACCGAGCCGAGTCACTATTCTCTGACTTACAAAAGCTAAAACAAAAAGAGATAAGCAAAGTCCAATGGTATATGAAAGTAAATATACAGTTCCTATGATTGGTTTTGCTGGGAGGACAGTAGCTAGGATTATAAAATATGTCGGACTACAAGTTGAAAATACAGGACCAAGTGAAGCCCCTACTATAACATCTCCCCAAAAATTATTCTCTTTATTACCTTTACCTAAGATGATGTTGAATTTCGCATTGGCTCTAGCTAGTAATCTGTTTTCCCATATTGCGGGGAATAGAGTTACAATTCCGAATAATAGTAAAATACCCCCAGATATTATGACCCAAGTATATGCTGGAATTACTATTAGTAAGGAACTAGCTTTTAAAAGAAATGTAAATAGTATTACAGATATTCCTAATGATGAAACGATAATTAGAGCCTTTTTCTTATTTATATTATTTCCGGAAAGAGAACCGCCAACAACAACTGGTAACAGTGGGAGAATACACGGTGCAAGAATTGTAAGCATTCCTGCGACAAATGAAGTTAATAGAAGAAACATATTGGTTTACTGTTATTAATAATAAATACAGTATATATGAGATGTTTCTATATGTAAAGTAGACTTTACATAGAATAACTTTTTATAAGTTTTTATCACTCCACATTCTTGTAGTAATCTTAGTGAATATCATAACTATTAGAGTAATAACAAGCCAAGCGTCCACTTTATGGGAATATCCTTCGATTATGATACCAATCATTAACATAGCCGATCCAGCTAAAAAAGCATTCCTTCCTGCTAGTGTGCGATGTAAACTATCTCTTTCATCGAATATTTTTTCTCTTAAGATAAAGCTTGCAAATATTCCAAATAAAACCAGCGCGATAGCTAGTATACCTATAACTACCATATCAGGCATCCAAAAGTTGAATGGATTCAATAATAGTACTGCAATAGCAATCAAACACAATGTTATAATTATTTCTTTTATATTATTTTTCATATTTTATTTTAAATATTTTCTCAACTGGCATTTTGAAAAATCCAGCAATTTTTAACGCTAATAATATCGAAGGAGTATAATGGCCTTTTTCAAGAGCAATTATTGTCTGACGACTTACGTTTACTTTTAAAGCAAGGTCTTCTTGGGTTATTCCCATACTTGTTCTTAGTTTACTTACTTCGTTTATGATACATTCACTCATATATTTTATATTTTGAGTATACATATTTATATAAGTAAAGTAAACTTGTCATACATATTTGAATTCGAATATGTATTATAATAGACATATGTCCAGAATATTTAAATTAATATTAATTTTTATAACCATATTTATAGTTGCATTTATTATTAGATTGGAGGTGTCTTCGTACACAAGTACCATACCTTCTAGTCTTACAAATCCTCCAGTAGTCAAAACTCAAGTAACTCCCAAGATTAATATTAAAAAAGTAGAAGAAATAAATGAAGGAGATATTACTCCGTCCGAACAAATAACTTTCCAAAAAGAAATGACAACTTTTGGTGTGAACTATATAGTAAAGTATTTGTCAGACAAAAGTATTCTTTATGATAAAAAAGTTTACAATGTTACTCCGACATCGATATGGTGGCATTGGGATGCTGGTTCAACACCTAACACCGACAAGAATATTCCCTCAAGAGTTCTAAGTACGTATGCGATTCTAAAAAGTAGAACTGATGCTAATGACCCAGTTGCTACCCACTTTAGCGTCGGACCGAATACGGTTCTTCAGATGTTACCACTTGGTAACAGTGTTATTGCTCAAGGTAGATTAACTAATGATACAAAGATAGAAGATGTAACCAAAACACCAAGCTTAGGCGGAATTCAAATAGAAACAACAGGCACAGACTATGATAATAAGCCTCCACTTGTATCACAGACGAATACTCTTATAGAGCTGACTGCTGTTTTAATGCATCAGTACCATATACCATTTTCAAATATTTATGGTCACTTAGAGAGATCTGCGGGCATAGATAAGACAGATCCAGGAATTAACTATTTAAAACAAACCAGAATAAAACTTTTAGAATACCTCATTGACCACAAACAGTTTGAAAATATTGGATCATCTACAAGTTGGAACTTTTATACTCAAACATTAAAAGACGGAAAAGTGGTGAATGTTCTCGATCAATCTTCAGCAGAAATCCTCCAAGCTCTGACAGAAGGGGAACGAGAGATAGTTTCTCGGTTATAGTAGCTTTGCTCCATTTTTGCCCTCGAAAGCCATTTCTGATAAATTATTTCTTTGTCTTGGTGCCTCTCGTTCTCGAAGTGGTTCGGGTAGATCTTCGATGTTTCCATGTTTACCGACTACAATCATGAGCTCTACATCGTAATCTTCTGGAATATTTAATTCTTTTACAAGAATATCTTTTTTATATCCAGCCATGCCGTGTATAACTAGATCCATAGCTGCTCCTTGCAGAGCTAGATTTTCCCAAGCTGAACCTGCGTCAAAAGTATGAGTGGGCATTGGTTTTCCTTCAGTTGTCGTTTTCTTTGATAGTAATATAATCAACGCTCCACCATTTTTACACCACACTTGATTTGGTTCATTTAAGAAAGAGAAGAATAAATCAAAGTCGCTTGTGCCGCCGACTGCGTATAAAAATCTCCATGGCTGATTGTTTGATGCTGATGGAGCCCAATGAGCAGCTTCAAGGAGCGTCATTAATTCTTCTTTTGATATTGGCTCACCTGACATCGCTCTCGGAGAATACCTTTTTAAAAATATATCTTCGATATTATATTCTGTAGTCCTGTTATTTATATTTTTCATTAATTCAATATAGCACAAATAAAAAAACCAGTTCATATCTAGTCATAATTAGACAATATAAAAAGTTTATATATTATTTAAATGCGAAAGACATCAATATTATAGTTAAAGCATTCAAGACCACTAATGCAATTACGAATGATGTTTTTGAATGCATTGCACTGCGATTCATCAATATATAAATAGTGTAGATTATTGCAATAATCGCTGCCCCGAGGAAGTTTCCTTTTATCATAGTTATATAGCTGGGTAAGTTAGTAAATTGCTCGACCCTAAAGACTCTAATAATTGTATCTTATTCTAATAACAAAAATTATTCAGTAGTAATTCCGTCAAATTCTGGACTGTCTGTCTCTGCTTGAGTACGAGTTGCTCGCACTACGCTATCCTTATGATGTGCCGGCGAATAAATTGTATATAATTTAAGAGGTTCTGTTTTAGAAATGTTCATCACATTATGTTCTGCGCCGGATGGTATAACTACAGCATCACCGTCGCCAACAATGTATTCATTATTATTAATCAATACTTTACCTTCACCTTTTTCAAACCGAAAAAACTGGTCGTTGTCCTTATGAATCTCCACTCCAATTTCTTCTCCTGGTAGTAAGCTCATCAGCACGAGCTGGCTATGTGCCCCGGTATATAAAACCTTTCGAAAATTATCGTTTTCGAGAGTTAATTTTTCTATATTATTTTTATATCCTTTTTTCATGAATATATTATACCACTTTTCTATGGAGGCGGTGAGACCGCAAGTACACGTTTCGATCCTTACAGGATCTATACACCGTTTCCATTCGCGAGTACACTCATATAGAAAAGATCTTCGAATCTCACACGAAAGAGAAGCAGTTCTCTTTCTCGCCCGCAAAAAGAAAAACCCTTTCGGGTTTTCTTTGTTTGCGGAGGCGGTGAGATTCGAACTCACGAGGAGCTTTCACCCCTGACAGTTTTCAAGACTGTTCCTTTCAACCACTCAGGCACGCCTCCAGTTTTATTTTTTCATAGGCACGCTCTCAATATTTTGTTTTAAATCTTTGTTTTAATTGCTTTAAGAAAATCTTTTGGAGTTTTCTTGGCAATATAGAAGATATAGAAAATATCTAATATTGCAAATGTGTTCAAGATAATAAGAGCGATGAACCATCTCTTGTGACTTTTTTTCGATGCTGTCCAAAGTGCATAACCTTTCCATGGTATAGTCCACAACATTGCTAAAACAATGATCCATATATTATTTTGACCGAATGATTCCATAGGCGCATAATAGCAGAAATACCTTTTTCCCGCAATTATGATAATCTATATATATGCGTTACTTGGGTATTGATTATGGGAGTAAAAGAGTTGGATTGGCTATTTCAGATGATGAAGGAGTTTTTGCTTTTCCTTTTAAAATTTTACAAAATAACCTAGAGCTCGTGGATGCAATTCATAATATATGTGGCGAAGAAAATATTTCAGCTATTGTCCTTGGTGAATCTCACGATCTTTCTGGAAAGCCCAACAAGATAATGGGAAGTATCGAAGAGTTCAAGCGTAACCTAGAAGCTGAGCTCGACTTACCTGTATATTTTCAAAAAGAATTTATGACAACAATTCATGCCCGTGGCCTGCCTGCGCAGGCAGGTAGGGTAGGCAAAGAGAAGAATAATGCCAGGAAAGTTTCTAAAGAGAAAAGTTTACAGGCTGACGCTTCTGCTGCTGCATTAATATTACAAAGATATTTGGATAAAAAGAATTTAAATAAATAATTTATGGAATACATCACATACGAAGAATTTAAGAAGCTTGATATAAGAGTTGGAACGATAAAGGAAATTGAGCCAGTTCCCGATACTGACAAACTTTTACGTTGCCAAATTGATTTTAATGAGAAGGATGAAGAAGGGAATAAAAAATTACGACAAATAATTTCTGGTATTCGCGAGTATTATCCAGAATATGAAAAACTTATAGGTAAGCAAGTCTTATATATAGTGAACCTCGAACCAAGAATGATAAAAGGTTATGAGAGCCAAGGTATGCTTATGGCTGTCGATGGCCTGTCTACGCAGGCAGGAGTAGATGGCAATCCTGTTTTCCTTGTACCAGAAGTCGAAGTTAATGCCGGAAGTAAAGTCAGATAATATTATGCTAGACCCTATTACTATAATAAAAACAGTTGGAGTAATTGGTGTATTTTTAATTATATTTACTGAGACTGGTTTATTTTTTGGTTTCTTTCTACCAGGAGATACTCTCTTGTTTACAGCTGGAATATTTGCCTCGCAGGGTTTTATGAGTTTACCTTTTTTAATAATTATATCTTCTGTTGCAGCGATACTAGGAGATACAACGGGGTATATGACAGGTAAGCATATGGGTAGGAAATTATTCGAAAGAGACGCTGGTTTTTTCTTTAAGAAAAAAAGATTAAAAGATGCTGAAGATTTTTATGAAAAACATGGTAAGTACACTATTATCATAGCCAGATTTATCCCTATGATCAGAACTTTTGGTCCAATAGTCGCTGGTATTGGCAAGATGCGTTATAAAACTTTCATAACTTACAATATAATTGGAGGTATTTTCTGGACGACATTAATGCTTTCACTTGGATATTTCTTGGGCACCATTATTCCAAATCCAGATAAATATATCCTACCAGTTATATTTTTAATAGTTGTGATTTCTTTTATGCCACTGATTTTTAAAATCCTAACCAGTACGTTCAAACGCAATAAACATTAAAAATCACTTTTATCTAAAGAGTATCTAGCGTATAATAAAAGAATATGAAGCAATCATATAATCGCTATTTTCCCACACCACCATTCTTGGCGATGAATTCTTGTGCTCTTGATATATCCGATGAATCTATAAAGTACGGAGAGCTTTTTGCAACTTCACATGGTCTTCGCCTTGGAAGATTCGGTCATGAAAAGATTCCATCTGGAATCATTGTTTCCGGGAAAATAGAAAAGGAAGATGAATTAGTTAAATTTCTAAAAGATTTGGCTAAACGTGAACATCTGCGATTTGTGCGTATCTCTTTACCAGAGGAGCAAATGTATCTTTTTACGATCGAACTTCCCAATGCTGCTGGGTCAGATTTACGTGAGACTATACTTTTCCAGCTCGAAGAGCATATACCACTCAAAGCCTCAGATACAACTTTCGACTACGATATAATATCTGAAAATCCTAAAACTATTTTTGTAGAAGTTTTAGCTGTATCAAATACCGTCATAAATAGTTATTTGTCTATTTTTAAAAGATCTAATCTTGTACCATTATCTTTCGAACTAGAAGCTCAAGCTATAGCAAGGTCAGTCATACCACGTAATGATAAAAGTGCCTTAATGATTGTCGATTTTGGAGAAGCTCGCACTGGTGCCTCGATTGCTAATAACGGGCGTGTGTTATTCACAACAACTTTAGATATCGGAGGCAGTGCTCTGACAAATATGATTGCTAAGAATTTCTCATTATCATTTGAAGAAGCTGAGAAGATGAAGCTATCTTATGGTTTAAGTAGCACTTCAAATATTGAAGATATTTTTCCGTCAATACTAAGTGGCATATCAGTTCTTCGTGATGAATTAAATAGACATTATATATATTGGAAAACACACGAGGATGATGGTACGAAGCATGAAAAGCTTGATCGCATTATTCTTTGTGGTGGTGAAGCAAATCTAACTGGACTTTCAAATTATCTTCAGGCTAGTATGATGATCAAAGTAGAAAATGCAAATGCGTGGGTAAATATTACCGAGATGACTACATCTATCCCCGATATGTCATTTGAAGAATCTTTCGGATACACCACTGTTTTAGGACTTGCTCTTGCTGACTACATGAAAGATCCACAGAAAATGATGAATGTATTACCAGATAATGAAAAGAAATGGTTACGTCGTGAATATTGGATGAGGTTTGCAAGTGTATTATTTTACTTCTTAGCACTTTCCGGAGTTATTGCTACTTTTCTTCTTTTCCCTTTATATTTCTTTTCTGTTTCTAAATTAAATATTGCTACAAGTAAACTTGAAGCATTCAATGCAGCTAATCCGCAAATTGCAACCCAAGATTTGAATAAATCCATAAATGATATTAATTCAAAGTTAAATTTGTTGTCATCAAAAGAGCCTAGTTCATCAGCAAGCGATATTATCTTGAAAGATTTATTATCTAACTTACCTAAAGGAATCACTATATTCCAAATACTTTATAACGAGACTGCAAATGAGAAAGAACTTGAAATCCACGGCAAAGCAGCTGATCGTGTAACCTTACGTGACTTTAAATCCAGCTTGGATAATAACCCTCATATTGCTAAAACTGATTTGCCAATCTCTAGCTTCCTTGAAAAGTCGAATATTGATTTTACTATTTCCATAACAATGAAATAATATGAATAAAAATCACACAACTTTAACTCTTGTTATATCAGCCATTGTTATGGTTGTATCTATTGGTACACTAATCTTCTTCTTTAGAATTATTGAAAATAAAAACAAGCATACTTCAGCAGTTTTAACTACGCTTGCTAATAAAATTGCAGACAAAAATGATTCGCAAATCGCTGAAAGCAAAATGAGTGAAATTAATTCTGCTCAAAATTCTATTAATAATTATTTTGTAGATTTAACTAAAATAGATTCCTTCGTGAACTATCTAGAAGGCCTGGGCTCAAAGAGTGGGGCAGTAGTAAAAGTAGATAGTTTTGAAACTTCAGACAAAGAAAAGAATGTCTTATCTGTAAGACTTTCCAGTAAAGGTTCTTTTGAAGATATTATTCGCACTATATTACTCCTCGAAAATTCTCCATACAATATACATATAACTAATATTTCACTAGGAGAAGAACAAATACCACAAGATACGAATACAAACACTAAAACAAATAATAAATCCTCGGTTAATAAGACTCAATGGCAAAATACTATATCATTCACTGTTATAACTTTACCCTAATATTATGCAAAATATAACTAACAAAATTAAAAATCTTTTTAACAAGAAAAACATCCAAAAGCAAAGTGTGATTAATCCGCATAAACACTGGATCATACTGCTTAAAGTTTTCTTTGTGATATTATTTTGTCTTGTACTATTAAGTATTTATCTTTTATATAAAATAAAAAATGATGAAATTTTTCAAGTCACACCTACCATTCAAAGGAATAGTACTGTTTTAAAATATAATCTACTCAAAAATGTAACATCTGCTTTCGATCAAAAAGCTCAAAATGAAGAAGATTTATTATCAAACCCTCCAACATTTAAAGATCCTAGCAAGTAAGATAATTAAATAATTTTGTGCCCCTGGTAGGAATCGAACCTACATCGACGGCTTAGAAGTCCGCAGTTCTATCCATTGAACTACAAGGGCATATTGTCTACTTGTTCTGTGGTGACGGTGCGCGATGCAAGACTCGAACTTGCGACCTTCCCGGTGTAAACGGGTTGCTCTACCAACTGAGCTAATCGCGCATATTATTTTATACTTAAGCTTAACTCACCATAACTTACCTGGGTTTCATACCTACCAAGACAGCTAACAGCGCATAAGTCGAATAATATCATATTTTCGGTATATTTCAATCCCGTGCTAATATATGCATATGAAAGTCCCTATACTTTTCGAAGATAAGAATATATTAGTGTTGAATAAACCAGCTGGGCTTGCTGTGCATGCAGATGCTAAAAGTACTGACGAAGAAACAATTTCTGATTTTATAATTGCACACGATAAATCAATTGCTAAAGTCGGTGAACCAATGATGATAGAGTACAAAGGGGAAAAAGTAAAAATAATACGCCCAGGTATTGTTCATCGTCTAGACAAAGAAACATCAGGAGTATTACTAGTAGCAAAGAACCAAAAAACTTTTGAATTGTTAAAAGAGCAATTTCAAAATCATACAATTAAAAAAGTTTACAGAGCTTTTGTTTATGGACCAGTTACTGACCCAAAAGCTTCACTTGCCACTGGTAAAAGAGGAATCATAAACGTACCCATTGGTCGTAGTCCAAAAGATATTCGTATGTGGACTGCAGGACGCGGAGCAAGGCCACCTTTGAGGGAAGCAGTGACAGAATATATTATTCTTAATAAATTCAGCGATATAGTGAATAGTAAATCAACAGTAGAACATCAGTTTACATACATAGAGGCATATCCAAAAACTGGTAGAACTCATCAGATTCGTGTACATATGCGTTATATAAATCACCCCGTTGTTTCAGATCCACTTTATAGAGGGTCAAAAGATATGGCTCTAGGTATGAAACGACTTGCTCTTCACGCCTTTTCAATAACCTTTCGTTTACCAAATGGAGATACTAAAACAGTTGAAGCTCCATTACCTCCCGATTTTAAAAAAGTAATAAAGACATATATACAATAAAACCTAATTCTTGCGTAAAATACCCATATGTGATAAAGTAGGCCCTATGACAGCAGCAGAATTAACAAAGAAAACATTCACTTCAGTTGACCAAGACAGCCGTAAAAATCTTAATTTTAAGGCTGGTGATACTGTTCGTGTCTGGAATAAAATTACAGAAAAAGGCAAGATTCGTCTTCAGGCATTTGAAGGACTAGTTCTTTCACGAAAACACGGCACTGAGAGTGGAGCAACTTTTACCATACGTAAAGTATCTTCCGGTGTAGGTGTAGAACGTATTTTCCCACTTTACTCTCCAAATGTAGATAAAATAGAAATTCTCAGGCAATCTAAAACTCGCCGAAGTAAGCTATATTATATCCGTACTAAGGCAGTCAAAGAAGTTAAGAAGCGTCTAAAAAGTGTTACTCTTTCAAAAGAAGAATCAGAAGAAGCATCTTCACAGCCATCAGCTACAACCGAAGAATAAAAAATCTCGCAACAGCGAGTTTTTTTATTGAAAAAATACTATAAATCATATATACTCCAAGCGTTGTTACTTATGCCCAGGTGTTGAAATTGGTAGACATTTATCCTTGAGGTGGATAAGCCAGCAATGGCGTGGAGGTTCGAGTCCTCTCCTGGGCACAAATATAAAAATATGAAAGATATACTGAACCTATAGGTATCGAGGTTCTTATATTGTCATCATTTCCTGTATAATATCCATATGTCATTATTTTTATTGTATGCACTTAATTGGTTTCTTGTAATTATTCTTTTTATTGTCCTAGTCTTACTTGTTATTTGGATGGTTACTGGCTATCGCGCCAAGGTTCCATTTGTCCCAGTCCCGAATTCTATTTTGAAAGATATATATCAGTTAATGAAAGTTCGAGAAGATAGTGTTGTGTATGATCTTGGGTGTGGAGATGGAAGAGTTCTCTTTTATATATCACATTTTGTACCTAAAGCTCGATACATAGGTATCGAGAATGTTACATTTCCTCTGATCCTAGCCCACCTAAGAGCTTGGTGGCATCGCAAGATAACAGGAACACAAATAGAAATTCTCAATCAAGATTTTTTTAAACAAGATTTATCAAATGCAACTCATATTTTTACTTATCTTTATCCTAATGTTATGGATGATTTACTTCCGAAATTGGAAAAAGAACTTAAACCAGGTACTAAACTTGTATCCGTAACTTTTAAATTTACTTTGAAACAACCTTCACAAGAATTTGATCTAAAAAGATCCAAATACAAGCTCGCACGCAAAATATATATCTATGAATTTTAAACCCAGATGATATAATAAAGTGATATATGATCACTGAGGATTTGATTGTCTACATACAGACACAGCTTAGAAAAAATACTCCTAAAGATATAATTATATCTCGTCTTCTATCTGCTGGGTGGCATAGAGATGATGTAGATGAAGCGTTCGCAAAAATTAACCCACCCACTCCAAGCGTTGTTCAACAACCTACACAACCAAAATCTTTTTATGTATCTACGTTATCTTCCATAGATAGCTTTTCTAAAAATCCAGATCCATATCGTGAGAAAATCTCACCGAATGAACCCGAGCCTAAAATTGAAGAAATAAAAGATACAATCAAGGTTGAACCAAAAATTGAATTAAAACCAGAACCAGTATCAGAACCAAAAACAGTAACTACAGCTCAACCGGTTGAAAAACAAGAACCAGTTATTTCTAATACTAAACCTAATCCCGAGACAGATAGAGTAAAACCTATCTTTGCAAAAAGCTTCAGTGAAGCTAATCCAAAAATCCAAGTTGAGCCTATAAAAAATAATACTGAATCTAAAACACAAACAACATCACAAGTACATCCAGAAGTTGAGCCGCTTATTCCGCCACTATCTAAAAAAGCAGCAGAACCCATCATTACTACGGCATCTATCTTAAATCAAAAAAGTGATGAGACAAAAATAGAGATACGCAATGAAGAAATAGCACCAGTGTTGCCTAAAAAGGAAGAGATAGAAAATAAAATATGGACACCCATTAAAGTTCCTCCCAAGGTAGAATCTATTATTCCTCCTGAGCCAAAGAAAGTTTTTGAACCGGTTACTGTTAATACACCCATATCGCCTAATGTCGAACCAGTTATTTATGTAATTCCAGAAAATATAGAAAGAAAAGTTACACAACCTATACAACCAAGTGTAATAAATAAAAAAGCGAATATTGAAGTCCGTAACGAAGAGCTTATCCCACCAATTAAACCCAAGACAAGTATCTCCGATATCAAAAAGAATATTAAGCCAGTAACTCCTACTTCAGCGGTATTATCTGGACTTAAGATGACTTCCAGTACGAAGGTGCCAGAAAAGCCCACTGTACCTACTATTGATAGCTTGGCAAGTAGTGCGATGATATATTCATATAAAAAAACATTACAACAAGCAATTAAAAATAATGAGAAAAAATTTGTTTATAAAAAACATAAATTATTTAAATGGTTACCAGTAATATTAATAATTATTGTTGCTCTAACTACAGCCGTTTTCTTGGTTAGTGGAAATTACATAAAGTTACCTTCATTTATAAAGAAAGATCCAAAAACTCTGCTTATTAATGCTCCTGTATCTCTTGGTAAATTAAAATATTATAAAATTGAAACAAACGCCACTATTTCTCTACCACCGCTTGCAAATATTACTTCTGGCTTGGTTAGTGGACAAGCTGTGGTATCGAACGATAAAGATTATCTATCTCTTTCAGCTAAAGGTGTTGTTAACCACGAGAATGAATCTATGCCAGTATATGATTACAACGCCATCTTCAGTAGCTCATTGTTTAAGGATAATATTGTAGCAAACCTTAAATATAATAGTCTTATTTCTCTTGTTACAACTCCTGATTTAAGCCAGTTGCTAGGATCTAATGCACCAAAAGTGACTAATGTCTTAGTACCCAAAGGTCAGTTAGATGCTTTCATTCCTTTACTTCCTGGCAAGCTTCAAGATATTGCTTCTAAAGTTAATATTGAACAATTATTCTCTATAGGAGTGCCATCGTATGCAAACGATGAGACAAATTCTATCTTCAGAGATTTTGTAAATAATAGTACTGTTATTGAAAAAAGCCCAGAAGTCGTGCGCGGAGTATTGTCGTATCATTATGAATTAAATGCAAACAAAACAGATACAAATAAATTCATTACACAGTTCATAGATACTTTTACTTTTGGATTATCAGATGCTGAAAAAAATACTTTGAACGAAAGACTGGGCGCTATTTCTCTCGATTCATTTGAAGTCTGGGTAGGTGAACAAGATAACAGAATACATCAATATGAATTCAAACTCACAACACCATTATCTAGATTGATAGGATTAGACGATAAAGGTATTGCCGGTAATCAAGTAAGCTTGGATTTTAAAACTACTTACTATGATTTTGATGTTAAGAATACTATTTCTATACCTACAGATGCAGTGAGTGTTTCCGATTTTATGAAAAGTATTAGTGATATGAAAATAAAAGATAAAATTTCTTCATTTAAAGTCCTGGCAACAAATTTCCATAATGCTACAGGTAACTACGGTAGTCGTAGTAATCCAAATGGTAGCTGTACTAACCCTAATCCTGGCTCTATGTTCTCTCCAGTTGGTAATCCTAGTGGAGCAAGTAATGCTGTAAGTTATATTTCAAGTTTGATGAATGATATTTTAAACACGACAAATGGTGCTCTGTATTGTTACTCTACTCCGAGCGCTTGGGCCCTTGCTGCACCACTTGCTGTTGATCCTGCCACTCTATACTGTTCTGATAACACTGGTAAAGATATTATCCTTAATAAGCCACCAACCGGTGCGTCTTGTAAATAAAATATGAAAAATATAATCATTATAGAATCAATAAGTATTCTTGGCTTAATAGGTTTTTTGATTTCTTCGTATATATATAAAAAAAAGAAATCAAAGAAAAAGTTGATATGTCCTAGACGCTCAAACTGCGATACCGTTATACACTCCGATCACTCAAAGATTATGGGTATCCCTGTTGAAGTCCTAGGAATGACTTATTATTTTATAATCAGTTGTTCATATAGTCTTTTGTTGTCTCTTAATATTTGGTCTTTCTCTGTGGCTGTAGTACTTCTCGGAGCTACCTTATCCGCTACCTTGTTCTCGATATATCTCGTTTCTATTCAAGCATTTGTTGTTAAACATTGGTGCATCTGGTGTTTATCTTCAGCGATTATTTCTATCTCTATAGCTTCATTAGCTTATATTCTTACACTCGCATTTTAAATAACACAGTCTATAACTAGATTTATAGGCTGTTTTCTGGTATAACAGGATAGTCGCTCCAGCCACTTGTGGAGCATATTATGGTGCCTATAGTGTAATGGTTAGCACTAGAGTTTGTGGAACTCTCAGTCTGGGTTCAAATCCCAGTAGGCACCCAAGCAACAAATTCCCCTTCGGGGGATTTTTGTTTGGGTGCTTAAACAAGCAAACTGCTTTGCTTATGTCTGGGATTTGAAAACCTTTTCCGTTTGAGCATCGCGAATGGAAAAGGTATACAGATCCTGTAAGGATCAAAAAGCGTACTCGCGGTCCCGGTAGGCACCCGTACATTCTGAGTCTTATTTTACAAAGGTTATTTTTGATACCCATAATGGGATTCAAACTGGTATAATAAAACTATGAACTCTGAAACCAGAAACTGTCAAAACTGCAAGCAAGACTTCACTATTGAGCCAGATGATTTCTCTTTCTATGAGAAAATCAAAGTTCCTCCACCTACATTTTGCCCAGAGTGTAGATTTGAAAGAAGAGCTGCTTTTCGTAATGAAAATAAACTTTTCCTTGTTAAAGATGCTTTTACCAAAAAAGATATTTTTTCATTGTATCCACCAGAGGCAAATCGCAAGGTTGTAACCCAAGAAGAATGGCATAGCGACACATGGAGTGCTTTTGATTATGGAAAAGATATTGATTGGTCTCGACCATTTATGACTCAGGTTTTAGAACTTGAAAAAGAAGTCCCAATTTACAATCTTAATGTGCAAAGAATGTTTAATAGTCCATATTCAGGCAATGCCACAGGCTTAAAAAATTGTTATTTACTCTTCGGATCAAATGACTCAGAGAATTGTTTATATGGTAATGAGGTAGATGCTTCTAGGGATTGTGTGGATAATTCTCATATTAATAAGTCTGAGCGTTGTTATGATTGTTTTTGGATTCAGAACTGTTATCAATGTTATGGAAGTATAATGTCTGTCGATTGTAGTAATGTGTGGTTTTCTCGCGATTGCCTTAGCTGTCACGATTGTATTGGCTGTACTAATTTACGTAAATCATCATATTGTATTTTTAATAAACAATATACTAAGGAAGAATATACAAAATTAATAAGTGACATGAACCTCAATAGTATTCTTGACTATAAGAATATGTATGAGAAATCTATAAAATTTTGGAAAACTCAGATAAATAAATACCATCAAGGTTTGAGGAATTTAGATTCAACTGGGTCGTATGTAACGGATTCAAAAAATGTTAAATATGGATATGCAATACGTGGTAGTGAAAATTTAAAATATTGCCAGCTGATGTTAGTTCCAGACAATAAAGACTGTTATGACTGTTGTATATGGGGTCAACATACTGAATTATCATACGAGACTAGTATATGCGGTGAAAATTCATATAATCTTAAATTCTGTTTTAATAGTTGGCCTTCATGTCGTGATAGTGAGTACTGTATGAATAATTTTAGCTCTGGAAATTGTTTTGGGTGTGTTGGTTTAAAAAGTGCACAATATTGTATTTTGAATAAGCAGTATTCTAAAGAAGAATATACTAGTTTAGTTTCAAAAATAAAAAAACATATGGATGAAGTTCCATATATTGATTCACAAGGTTTAATCTATAAATATGGTGAATTTTTCCCAATAGAATTTTCTCCGTTTGGCTATAATAATTCTTTAGCAATTCAACAATTTTCTATGAATAAAGAAGAAGCTATAAAACATGGATATCCATGGATAGAAAAAGAAAAAAATGAATATGATATATCATTAAAGTATTCAGATTTACCACAATCTATTTCTGAAGTAGATAATAGTATTTTGAAAGAAATTATTGAATGTGAAAAATGCCATAAGGCTTATCGTATTATGCCAGATGAACTGACTTTTTTAAAAAAAGAAAATATACCTCTTCCGACTAAGTGTGTTGAGTGCCGTTATCAGGAGCGAATATTTCACAGGTTGTCTTTTAGGCTTTACAATAGTAGCTGCATGTGTAATGGGGTAAATGATAAAACTAATCAGTACTCCAATACAAGAATGCATACTCATGGAAGTAATGCTTGTCAAGAAATATTTATGACTGGTTATAACCCTAAGGGTGACGATATAGTTTACTGTGAAAAATGTTATCAACAAGAAGTAGTATAATAAATTATGGAAAAAATCATGACTTCAGATTTAGTTTTAGAGATTTACAGTTCTTTAGATAATATTGGAATACCTATTTGGATTGATGGTGGTTGGGCAAAGGATGCTCTTATAGGTAGACAAACAAGAGAACATAGGGATTTAGATATTGCTGTTGAAAGGAAAAACTTAGATAAATTAATTAACTATTTTGAATCTCTAAAATACAAAGAAATTCCTAGATCAGAAGAAAATAAATGGGATATTGTTTTAGGTGATGACGATAGTGAAATAGATATTCATGCTTTTGAATTTGATGATAATAGCAAGATTATAGACAAACCATATTGGGATGCATATTCAGAGGATGCACTCAATGGTATAGGTCATATTAATGGTATTAGAGTACGGTGTGTAAATATTAATCATCTTTTGAAAACTCTCGACGAGAAGAAACGTGAATTACGTGAAAAAGATAGGCATGATTTGTCTTTACTGCTTAATTTAAAAAAGTGATATCTTTATTCTTATTTAATATTTTTTCAACATAATAGCCGAAGTTCTTGTAGTATATGGGTCCTAAAAATGATTTAAATTGGTATAATACCATTATGAATAAACTAACCGATGAAGAAAAGAAAGTTATAATCGATAAAGGAACCGAGGCTCCTTTTGTCGGTGAATATGTAAATAATAAAGAGACAGGGGTTTATGTCTGTAAACAATGTGGATCACCTTTATATAATTCAAAAGATAAATTTGAATCTACTTGTGGTTGGCCAAGCTTTGATGATGAGATTAGTGGCGCTGTGAATAAAAGTCTAGATGCCGATGGAATAAGGACTGAAATAACTTGCGCTAAATGTGGTGGACACCTAGGGCACTTGTTCAAAGGAGAACATTATACAGACAAAGATGTTAGACATTGTGTGAACTCTATATCATTAAAATTTATCCCGGGAAAATAATATATGATTAAAAAGGCAATATTTGCAGGTGGCTGTTTCTGGGGATTACAAGATTTAATACGTAAAGAACCAGGTGTAGTCAAAACACAAGTCGGCTACACTGGTGGTGTCGTAGATAATCCTACTTATGAGAATCATACAGGTCACGCCGAGGCTGTAGAGATAGAGTATGACACAGAGAAAACATCTTATAAGCAACTTCTAAATTTCTTTTTCCAGATTCATAATCCGACAACTTTAAATCAACAGGGGAATGATCGGGGTACTTCATATAGATCAGCAATATTTTATAGTAATGAAGAAGAAAAAAAAGAAGCCGAAGATTTTATTGATATTGTAAATAAATCTAAAAGATGGAAGGATCCAGTAGTCACAAGCCTTGAGCGATTTACAAAATTCTGGCCAGCAGAAGACTACCATCAAGATTATCTTCAGAAAAATCCAGGAGGATATACTTGTCACGCCATATGGTTTGATAGTTATATATAAGTTTATTTATAATGTTGATAATTTTCTTGCAAAAATATTAATCCAAGATGTACAATGAATATATGAATAATAAAAATACACATTTTATAAGAGAATTATCAAAATTCTTTTCTGGGTTAGTCGTAGCTGATATACTAGTAGGTATTTGGGTCGGTTCAGGCCAGGGTTATGGAAGTATCTTCCTGGGTATGCCTCTAACTCAGCCACTCATAAATATCTGGATTGTTATAGATGTTGCCCTACTACTGCTTCTTCTTCATTATGCTTGGCATATTGATTTACCACCTTCACGTATACACAAAGTTTTCTACACCACAGTCGGAGTTCTTCTTGCGATTGTAGCTTTACTACACTTCCTTCGCGTTGCATTTTCTGTGCCTTTGATTATAGGAGGTATCTCGATGCCTCAATGGCTTAGTGTTATCGGTGCTATTATTACAGGATTCCTTGCTTATGCAAGTTTCCATTTCGCAAACAGAAAGTAGCATATGAAATTCCTTAAACTTACAGCTTTATCACTCTTAGGTTTTTTAGCTGTATTTTTCAGCGCATCTGCACACGAAGCATATGTTCTTCCATATAATGATTTCTGGAGTGGATTGCATAAACCGTTTAGCGGTCACGCTTTTGATGCTCTAAAGAATCCAAATAATATTCGCATAACTATCATAATTGTTTTATCTGTCTGGATACTCTTAGGTTTGAACTTTCTTTTTCTTCGAAGTTCTGCTGGTAGGAAAGCACAGGCTTTTCTTGAAAGATATTCTCACTTTGGTCCACACTTTGTGCGTATCACTATAGCTATCGCTTTTCTTTTTTCTGCATTAAGCAATAGTTTCCTAGGGCCTGAATTACATGGAAATTTATTCCCATATCCACATTTACTACAGATAGCTCTAATTGCTATCAGTATTATGATTGCAATCGGTTTTATGACAGAGCTCGCAGCTTTAGCTGGCATTATAATATTCATTATGAGTTTTTTTATATTTGGTCCATATGTATTTACTTACTTGAATTACTTAGGAGAACTCATCGTCTTATTCCTTTTTGGAATGCGTGTCTTTTCTTTAGATAAATATATTTTTGGACCTTTGCACCGTTTTAAAAATTTTGAAAAATATGAGACCGTGATCGTACGAATACTATACGGTATAGCCCTTATCTATGCGGCCATTACAGTAAAGCTTCTTCATCCCGATCTAACAGTAAGTGTCGTAAATGCTTGGCATCTAACAAAGTTCCACTGGCTTTTCCCCTCAGATCCACTCTTGGTTACTTTTGGCGCGGGAATAGTAGAATCTATAATAGGACTATTTATAATATTTGGTTTTGAGATGCGTTTGACTATACTCATAAGTCTTTTTTATATTACACTTTCGCTTTTATATTTCAGAGAATTAGTCTGGCCTCATTTACTTCTATACGGTATATCTATAAGCTTACTCGTCCAGCCAGAAATCTTTACACTTGATCACTTAATTTCTAAAGAACATCGTAAAACAAAAGCATGGTGGAAAAGGCCATTTTCTCCATATCATCAAGTTGGTAAAAGTAGTGTGTCAATTAAAGATATCAGCACAAATAAATAGACAGATAATTTTTGTAAATTTTTTGTAAAGAATTGTCTCGTTTTTGTTGTGTACATATATTCTGTGTGATAGCATATACCATATGAATAAAAAGATAATTATTGGTAGTGTTTTGGGGATTATTATTATAATATTATTTATTAACCATCGTTCTAAAGTAAATACAACACCAACACCTGCTGTTGCAACTACAACTCAAGCAAGTACTAATCCGCAAGTCGCTTCTTCAAGTGCCTCATCTAGTAGTGTTCCACCCCTTATGCAAAGTACGAATCAATTGTTTTCTAAGTATAAATACAAAGCTCAATCATATGAACTTTTCCCATTATTAAGTCCAAATGCAAAGAAAGCCCTAGGTGCTTTTACTTACACAAAAACAGATTTGGGTAATGATATGTATAAGTTCACTCTCGTAAATAAAGCAGAAGGATACAAAGGTCAAAGTGTGACAGTGAGTGGTGATCAATTTGTATATTTCGTAGAGCCATCTAAGGCTGATGATAGTGTTTATGAAGATTCAGTCACGACTGATGATGTATTAATAGCTGTTGATGCGCAAGACTATATTCTAAAATAATAAATTTATGAAGTCTATTTTACGTCTTGTAATGAGTCCAGAGAACATACTGAGTTATGCTATCGGTTTTGTTGTTGTCTGGTTTGGATTGCACGAGATGTTTAACCCTCAAGATTGGGTGACTTTTGCTCCTCCTTTTTTAGGCGATGGTGCACTTGCCAATAATCTTGTCGTTCTTCACGGTATCATACTTACAAGTTGTGGAATACTTCTTTTTATTAATTCTTATAGGCATGTTGTATCAATAATTCTTTCCCTAGTATTTATAGAAATTATTTTAACTCTTGTGACTCAGACTGGGCTCTCTGATATAGCTGTACGCGATATTGGGTTATTCGGAATGGCTATAAGTTTATTCTTTGTGGTTTTCGAAAGAAGGAAAGTGTTACCTAAATAAAAAAATGGAAGAACAAAGTCTTCCATTTGGTTAGTTATTTGGTTTTTATTTAAGATTAAATTTAATTAACCTTTCAATCTCCTTTACAACATAATGGTTTTCGATAGATTTAAATCTATTATCACCAAGAGTGTCTTCAAGTTCATTTAAATCTCTTTCTACACAATTTAATATTAACCATGACAAATATTCGTCCTGGAGTTCGTTTTTCAATCCAGCAGTAGCTATAACAACCACGTTTGAACGAAGAGCCCCGCCTAAGGATTTCTCACCATCATTGTCGTTATTTAGAAATATTGAACGGCATATATTGTGAGGTGCTTTTATAAGCTTTATTGCTTTAGCCTCAGCTTTACGAACTGTTTCAAAACTTTTACCTTTTTTCCCAAAATAGTGAGATCTAACAAAGTCACCATTTATACATAAAGCTATACCTATTGTTACATCTTGGTATATAAGATTCTTAGCATAATGAGTTTTTTCTTTGTTGATATTATTAATTGCTTTCTGGATTAAATTACCACCATTTATTGAATGGAGGATATTATTAATAATTTTAACGTTCATTTTCTTAATGGGTTTATTTGTTTTTGAATTTTATTATTTACTGCATTATAATTCATAAATATGATTATGTCAAATCAATATACAAAAAAACATATAGTTGATATAATAAATGCACAACTGTTTTTAATTAATTTAAATATAAAATGAAAGGTTTTAAACAATTTATTCTTCGAGGTAACATGGTCGATCTAGCCGTTGGTGTGGTCGTCGGGGCTGCTTTTGGGGCTGTGGTGAAATCATTGGTCGAGAATATTATTACTCCATTTATAGGAGCAATTGTTAAGGCTCCAGATTTTTCAGCTCTTACTTTTACTATCAATGGCAGTAAATTTAACTATGGAAATTTCTTAAATGCACTTATATCATTTTTAATAATATCGACTGTGATATATTTCTTTGTGATCCTACCAATAAATACTCTTGTGGCTAGAGCTAAGAAAGAAAATAATATTGATCCAACTACAAAGAAATGCAAAGAGTGTATGAGTGATATACCTATTGGTGCTCATAGGTGTCTTTATTGTACATCGGTTGTAGATTAATCTTTTATATTAATGAAAAAAATTAAGAAAAAAAAAGGACAAGTCTCTAAAATTTCTAAAAATAAAAAACCTAAAATTGTAATGGTTAGCGGAGGTTTTGATCCTATACACATAGGACACATACGATATTTTCAGGCCGCCAAGAAACTAGGTGATAAATTAATTGTCGTTCTAAACAATGACAACTGGTTTAAGGTTAAAGGGAAGCATGTATTTATGCATGACAAAGAGCGCAAAGAAATAATAGAATCACTTTCCTGTGTTGATAAGGTTGTCATATCTTCTCATCCTAAAAATACAAAAGATATAAGTGTTTGCAAAGAAATATCGAAAATTAAACCAGACATTTTTGCAAATGGGGGAGACCGTTTCGCACACAATATTCCAGAATTTAAATTGTGTAATGATCTAGATATTAAAATGGTTTTTAATGTAGGAAAAGGAGGGAAGATCAGAAGCTCATCAGAATTATTGAAAGCTTATTCTAAGCATATTAAAAAATAATTTATATATTATGGATATCAAACACATTTATTTCCCAAAGCAAATACTAATACTACTTCTGTTAGCTGTAATCTTAAATATTGGCCGCGTTCTTATATTTCACTCAAATTACTTTATCTATCTTATCTGGAATATATTCTTGGCAGTCATACCTTTTATCTTAAGCTCAGTACTTCTTTGGTATGCTAATAACAAAAAGTTAAATAAAACATTATTGATTATCGGTGGTGTATTCTGGTTATTATTAATACCAAATGCTCCTTATATTATTACTGACATTATCCACCTAAATCATAACCATATACCATCCTTGCTTTATGATACATTTTTAGTATTTTCTTCGGCTTGGGTTGGTTTGCTTTTAGGAATGTATTCGATTTCACATATAGAGAAGATTATACATATTAAATATAATAATAAGACGACATCATTGATTATTGCCTTTATTATGTTAACTACATCTTTTGGAATGTATTTAGGTAGATTTATGAGATTTAATAGTTGGGATATTTTCTCAAATACATCGTATTTCTTTACAAATATATTTCGTATTATCCTGAAACCATATAATTATGTCGATGCTTATTTATACACCTTATTATTCTTTGTATTTATATATGTATCTTATAAAGCATGGAAATACTCTCTAATAGAACAGAAAAGTAACACTTAATTCATATTGTTTGTGTTATAATATAATCATTATTAGTTCTAATATTTTTATATATGAATCATATTCAATACGAAGAGGCTCCAGTAGCAAAATTTATTTTTGGTAATACAAAAATGTCTTGGCTATGGTTAATCGCTAGGCTATACGTTGGTTGGGAATGGCTCCAAGCTGGTCTAAGTAAATTCAATGGTCAAGGTTGGATAGGGGACGGTGCTGGTAATGCACTTTCTGGTTTTATTAAAGGTGCTTTGTCTAAAACTGTCGGCGAACACCCAGATGTTTCTGGTTGGTATGGATCATTTCTTGAAAATGTAGTTCTTCCACACGCTTCTCTATGGTCTCATTTAGTGACTTACGGCGAAATTCTAGTAGGAGTTGCCCTTATCTTGGGTGTCTTCACGGGTATTGCTGCATTTTTTGGATTATTTATGAATTTAAATTTTATGCTAGCTGGGTCACTTAGTGTAAATCCTATTTTATTTACACTTAGCATCGGACTAGTTCTTGCTTGGAAAATCGCCGGTGAAATAGGTATAGATAGATACTTACTTCCAGCCCTTGGGACATATTGGCAACCTGGGAAAATATTCCAGCCAAAAGTATAATAGCATTTTCCTTGTTAACAATTCGAAAATAATATTCTATGTTATAATCTACGCATGGAATATAAAATAGACATCTATCAAGAAGAAAGACCTTGGGGTAATTTTCGAAGATTCACTAATAATACTCCATCCACAGTGAAAATAATTACCATAAACCCCGGTGAATCCTTGAGTTTACAGAGCCACAAAGAAAGATCAGAATTCTGGAAAGTGACAGGCGGAGGTGGTGTGTGTGAAGTAAATGGTGAAAAGCATAATTTTAATATTGGAGATGAAAAGCTAATACCAGTAGGTGCCAAACATAGAATAATAGCAGGAGATAAAGGTATTGAAGTTCTTGAAATAGCTTTAGGGAATTTCAATGAAGAAGACATTGTTAGATATGAAGATAAATATGGGCGTGTATAAAAATTATGGTTAAAGCAGTCAGAAAACAAAAAATAAAAACCAAAACAAAAATTAAATCTAAACCCAAGATTAAGGCTAAGACTAAAGTTAAGGCTAAAGCCAAAACCAAAAAGAAAATAATTAAAAAAATTATTGTAAAAAGAAAAATAAAAAAAGTTGTCACAAAAAAAAGAAAAATTCTCAAAAAAGAAGAACAACTTACTAAACTAAAAAAACATTCGAATAATCCCATTATTAAACCAAGTTATTATCAATGGGAATCTAAAGCTACTTTTAATCCTAGTGCTTTTGAAGCAAACGGTAAAGTTTACATTCTTTATCGTGCTGTTGGAGATAATGATTTATCTGTCCTAGGTTACGCGTCAAGCTATGATGGCCTCAACATAGAAGATAGGCCAACGTACGCTGTCTATCAAAGAAAAAATGAAATTGAAAATTTTGGATTATCAATAGATTATATCTCAGGAGGAGGAGGAAATGGTGGCTGTGAAGATCCAAGGTTAACGAGGATAGGTGATACTATATATATGCTCTACACAGCTTTCGATGGCTGGAGTTCTGTACGTATAGCACTTACTTCAATAAAGTTAGACGATTTCAAAAAGAAAAAATGGAATTGGGAAAAACCAATATTGCTTTCTCCACCAGGAGAAATACAAAAAAGCTGGGTACTCTTTCCAGAAAAGATTAATGGAAAATTTGCAATACTACATAGTATTTCACCTCAAATATTGATTGATTATATAGATGATTGGAATGATTTCAGAAATAATAAATTTATAGAAAGCATTTCTCATGAAGATAGAGAAAGGAATGTTTTAGAGACTGGAATTAGAGGAGTAGGTCCAAGCCCTATAAAAACCAAACTAGGTTGGTTAGTACTGTATCACGCAATAGAGAAAAATGATCCAGGAAGATATAAATTATTTGCTTTAGTTTTAGATTATAAAAATCCTAAAAATGTTATCTATCGTTCTGCTTATCCGATACTTGAACCAGAAAAAGCATACGAGAATGAAGGTCTTAAGTGGGGAGTGATTTATTCTTGTGGCGCGGTTGTTAAAGATGGAACTCTTTTTGTTTATTATGGTGGATCTGATCAATTTGTCTGTGTTGCTTCAATCGAGCTCGATAAATTATTAGATTCCCTTAAGAGAGAAAAAAAGGTTACACTTAAGAATAATAAAATATTAAAATAAATATAAACATATGTACGTAGTTAAAAGATCTGTCCATAATCCAATACTTATACCTAATCGTGATCATTACTGGGAAGCGTTTGCGACTTTTAATATGTGTCCAATAAAAATTGGTAAAGTTACTTACGGATTATATAGAGCAATTTCAGCTGTAGATCAAATGGCAATTCAGAAACAAATATCTACCATAGGTATAGGTAAGAGTCGTGATGGTATTCATTTTGAAGATAGAGAGCCATTTATTGTTCCGGTTGAAGAATGGGAAGCTCATGGATGTGAAGACCCTCGTATTACATACTTCGAAGGAAAATATTACATATTTTATACAGCCCTTTCGAGATATCCATTTGGACCAGAAGGAATAAAAGTTGCTGTTGCAGTCTCTAATGATTTAAAGAAAGTAAATGAACGTCATTTTGTGACACCTTTTAACGCAAAGGCTATGACATTGTTTCCAAAACGCATAAATGGCAAAATAACTGTCATTTTTTCAGCACATACAGATAGTCCTCCAGCTAAAATGTCTATTGCTCAAGTAGACCATATGGAACAACTTTGGGATATAGATTTCTGGGAAGAATGGATAAAAAATATAGATGAACACACTATCAGTTTTCGTCGTACACAATACGACCATCTAGAAGTTGGAGCACCACCAATACTTACTAAATATGGATGGTTACTTGTATATTCACATATACAAAATTATTTTCCATCACCAGAGAAACTTGATCGTATTTTTGGTATTGAAGCGCTTCTGTTAGATAAAAATGATTTAACAAAAGTAATAGGTAGAACGAAAGGACCAATACTAGCACCGAACGAGCCATACGAGTTGTCTGGGTATGTGAATGATGTAGTATTCCCAACTGGAGCATTAGTGAATAAAGATATACTTACTATTTACTATGGAGCAGCTGATACTACAACTTGTACTGCACACGTAAACTTAAATGATTTGATATTCAGTATGTGTCCAGATAAATTTCCAGATTTTCAATTTAAACGCTCAGCAAAAAATCCTATAATCTCTCCCAAAAGTGAAAATGATTGGGAATCAAAAGCGACTTTCAATCCAGCCGCAATATATCTCGGAGGCAAAACACACATCTTATACAGAACTCTTTCTGGTGATAACACTTCATATATAGGTTATGCTTCAAGTAAAGATGGAATTAATTTAATTGAAAGATTAAATTCTCCTATATATGTACCACGCGAGGATTTTGAAAAGAAAAAAATTTCTGGAGGTAACTCAGGTTGTGAAGATCCAAGAATAACTCAAATAGGGAAAAATCTTTATATCTGTTACACCGCTTACGACAGTATCGGCCCACCACACGTTGCTATCTCTTCTATAACAGTTAAAGATTTTTTAGCTCACAAATGGAACTGGACTAAACCAGCACTTGTGACGCCTCCTGCTTTTGATGATAAAGATACTTGTTTGTTTCCAGAGAAATTAAAAAATGGATACTTTATTCTACATCGTGTGGGGAATGATATTTGTGGTGATTATCTTAAATCACTTGATTTTGAGAAGAATATGGTTCACAAATGCATTCGAGTTCTTGCTCCACGCTTAAATTCTTGGGACAGTGCTAAAGTTGGTATCACAGCTCCACCGATAAAAACAAAATATGGTTGGTTGTTGCTTTATCATGGAGTATCAAAGAGTCACGGTACCTATCGTGTCGGAGCGGTACTTCTTGATCTGAAAGATCCAGGTATTATCCTTTCGCAAAGCACGGATCCTATTTTTGAACCGATTGAATCTTACGAGAAGGTTGGTATTGTTAATAATGTTGTATTTCCTTGCGGAATGGTCCGCAAAGGGGACTTGCTATATATATATTACGGCGGAGGAGATAAGGTTGTAGGTGTTGCTACGATGAAATTTTCAACAATTCTCTCTGCCCTTGTTCACGGGAAACGTTTTAATGATAAATAAAATATAATACTATGTATTATTAAGTTTTAAATAATTTTCAAAACTACTATTTCAGAATGTGTTCCTATTCTCATAGGGATAAATGTCATACCTGTACCACTAGTTGTGATAGCAACATTTTCTTTTGTATATGTAACTCCGTATGATTGTGATTTGTAAATACTTTTAAGAATAAGATTAAATGGGAAAAATTGTCCATCGTGTGTATGCCCAGATGCTATAAGAGATATACCCAGATCAGCTAAAGATATATTATTCTTAGGGTAGTGCAGAAGTAAAATGGAAGGTATGTTAGTATCATATCCTAAATCTTTAATTCTATTTTTTATTTCTTCTGCGGATTCATTTTGATTAAAAGAAGCACCGATTATTTGAGTGTCGTTTATTATTTTTATTGAGTTGGTCATATCTACAATATTTTTCGGAAATGCTTTACGGAATGAATCATAGTCTTGGCTATATCGTTCATGATTACCTTCAACATAAAAGAATCCAAGAGGTGGATTTAATGTTTCAAAATATTTGAAACTTTTTTCGTAATTAAAAATTGGTCCGTCAATAATATCACCGACATGGAGCACTATGTCAGGATTTTCTTTTTTAATTAATTGAATCATCTTTTTTGAAAATCTAGATCTTTGCATATGCCCTAGATGAGTATCTGATATTAAAACTATTTTTTTATCAACCCAATTTTTCTTGAGTGAATTTGACTTAATCTCTTTGTTTATTATTTTTATATTAAAAGCATTCCAAACACCATATACAACTAAAATGCTGGCAATAGCAAAAATAGCTACACTTACAGTATTAGTAGATACTTGTATATGTAGGTAATAGTTCATCCATATATAAAGTGTCATCAATAAACTACCTATAAATAGATAAATCAAAAGAGAAAACCAAATGGCACTCAATATATACAAGAATGATCCTAATTTTGAAAAGTGCTTAAAGCCAATTAAAGTAGTAATTATGAGAAGTAGCGGAAATATAAATAGACAAATAGTAAATATATGAGAAAGTACTACATTTGAATTATATAATGCTTCTCTGAATGAAGAATAAATACTATATTCCCAAATAACAACGACCCCTAATATAACTAGTATTATTAATAATATCTTAAAGTTTTTTCTGATAATTTGCATATTTTTATGTACATAAAGGTACTTAATTGTTGCAGAACCTGCCTATAGTATACTCTAAAACAACAATAAAAATTATAATTTTTTGTCTATCTCGAAATTATTAAAATCATGTCCTGTTTTACTGCCTGAAAGCTATTTATAGAACGATTTTTCGCTCGTTGTGTATTTTTAGGGTTGACGTAATTAGCGAGGTAGTACATACTTGTGCTTTTTGTCACTATACACTTGTTATCAAACTTGATATGAGAGTATAATATATTCCCAAGGTCATCGGTAACAAATTATCAGTTAAAATTTAATAATATGCCTTCAAAAAAAAGAGTTGTAAGTACAAAAAAAGTCGACACTAAAAAAGTTTCCTCGCAAACTACAAAAATTTCTAACAAGAATTATTTTATTAAAAGCATTCAAAAAAGAGATGGTACAAATGTTCCTTTTGACATCGAAAAGATAGTTAATGCTATTAATAAAGCAATGCTTGCAGCGAATGAAGGGTCTATCAAAGAAGCAGAAGCTGTCGCTAAGAAAGTTTTGGCTGAAATTGAATTTTTCGCCAAGAAAAATAAGGATTTTATCCCTACAGTTGAGATTATTCAAGATACTGTAGAGAAGCATTTAATGCTCTCCGACTATGTTAAGACATCGAAGAACTACATTCTTTTCCGAGAAGAAAGAGCTCGCTTACGTTCTCATGGTGTTTCTGTTCCTGAGCACGTAAAAAAGTTAACCGATGAAAGTAAAAAATATTTTAGAAACCCACTTTCTGAATTTGTTTATTATCGAACTTACGCCAAATGGATTGAAGAAGAGGGTAGAAGAGAAACTTGGATAGAGACAGTTGATCGTTATATAAATTTTATGAAAGGGAAGCTTGGAAATACTTTGAAAGATTCTGAATACAAAGAAGTGCGTGAAGCTATCTTAAAACAAGAAGCAATGCCTTCAATGCGTCTAATGCAATTTGCAGGTGCAGCTGCAGAGAAAACAAATGTCTGCGCTTATAACTGTTCTTTTGTTGCTCCATCATCGTTTCAAGATTTTGGCGACATAGTTTATATCTCAATGTGTGGCACAGGAGTTGGTTTCTCTGTTGAAAGTAAGAATATACAATCTCTTCCTCAAATAAAAATTCAAAATGGTAAAAAAATACCTACTTATGTAGTGCCTGATACCAAAGAAGGCTGGGCAGACGCTTTGGTTTTTGGTATGAAGACTTGGTTTGATGGCAACGATGTGGATTTTGATTTCTCTCTACTTCGTCCTGCAGGAGCAAGACTTAAAATAATGGGTGGTAAAAGTTCAGGTCCTCAACCACTGATAGATTTGTTAGGTTTTACTAGAGAGCGTATTTTACGTCGTCAAGGAAGGCACTTAAGGAATATCGATGCTCATGACATTATATGTAAAATAGGTGAATGTGTCGTTTCGGGTGGTGTTCGCCGAAGCGCCCTTATTTCACTGTCTGATTTAGATGACCAAGATATGCGTGATGCTAAAAACGGCCAATTCTGGCTTAACGAAGGTCAAAGAATGCTTGCTAATAATTCAGCTGTTTATAATACCAAGCCAACTGAAACTGAATTTTTGAAAGAATGGATTTCTCTTATGGAATCAGGAACTGGAGAAAGAGGAATCTTTAATCGTGGGTCACTATATAACTCATTGCCAAAGCGACGCTTAGAGGTATCAAAGAATTATATTGGTGAAATGGGTACTAATCCTTGTGGAGAAATAATTTTACGATCAAGGCAATTCTGTAACCTTTCTGAAGTAGTTGCTCGTACAGATGATACCGAGGAGTCTCTTATGAGAAAAATCCGAGTTGCAACTATCCTTGGTACTTACCAGTCTACTCTTACAAAATTAGGTTATCTTTCTAAAGCTTGGAAAGATAATTGCGAAGAAGAACGCTTGCTAGGCGTATCTATTACTGGTCAATGGGATTCAAAAGTTGCTCGCGATCCAGATGTTCTAAAGAGATTAAAGAATGAAACAATTCGTCTTAACAAGATTTACGCCAAGAAGTTCGGCATAAACGAATCAACTTGTATTACTTGTATTAAACCATCAGGTACTGTTTCTCAAACTGTCGATTGTGCTTCGGGTATGCATCCTCGTCACGCTCCTTACTATATACGCCGAGTTCGTATCTCAGCCAATGATGCTCTATTTAAAATGCTAAAAGATCAAGGAGTACCATTCCACCCAGAAGTAGGACAGACTCTTGAGAATGCTACTACCTTTGTTCTCGAGTTTCCTATGAAGTCACCAGAAGGAGCAATTTGTAAAGACGATATATCTGCTATTGAGCAATTAGAACACTGGAAAATAGTGAAAGTAAATTACACTGAACATAATCCATCAGTAACTGTCTCGGTAGGTGAGAATGAATGGATACAAGTAGCACATTGGTTATATCAAAATTGGGATATTGTCGGAGGCCTTTCTTTCTTGCCTAGGAATAATCATATCTACCAACTAGCTCCATATGAAACAATCGATGAGAAAAAATACAATGAATTAATGAAAAAAATGCCAGATTTTGATTTCTCAAAAATTATTAAATACGAAATCAAAGACGAGACTGAAGTTAAAAGAGAGCTTGCCTGTGTTGCCGGAGTTTGTGATATAGTTTAATCTATAAATATATGAAAAAAAATTGGTTTAAATATACATTTACTTTTATAATGGTTCTTGCTCTGCGATTAATACCGTTTCGTACTCCAAACGTCGAACCGATAATGGCTGCTCAAATGCCATTCGGTAAGGTTTATGGTAAATTATCCGCTTTCCTATTTGGGGCGCTTAGTATCGTTGTCTATGATAGTTTAACTTCAGGTATAGGTATGTGGACAGTAATTACAGCGTTAGCTTATGGATTAGTTGGTTTAGGGGCGGGTGTTTACTTCAAGAACAGAGGGGGTTGGAAGAGCTATGCTACTTACGCCGTAATTGCTACGATTCTTTATGATGCTGCAACCGGCTTAACTCTAGGTCCATTATTTTTCGGTCAATCATTGAGCGGTGCTTTAATAGGACAGATTCCATTCACAGCTCTTCACTTGCTTGGCAACGTTTCATTTGCTATTATACTTTCACCAGTAATAGAAACGTGGTCAGCAAAGAAAAGAGAAGTTGCTGTTCAAGTTTTAAACCCAGTAGTGTTGTAGTGTTTCTTTAAAATTTAAACCCATTATATTTGGAAGTGAGGTTCTTGATTTATTAAATCAAAATTCCTCCACTGTGCCGCAACGGTAATGCCTTATGAAAAGGACAAGTCCGATCTTAATATAGTGATGTATCCCGAGCAGGAGATAGATGCTTTTATGCATTTACTTTAACTTCTGTCTTGGCAGAAGTTTTTTTGTTATTAATTTTATTTTATTATGAAAAATAGAAAATATATTTATCTTATAGTTTTATCCTTATGTCTTTTAGCAATAAGCTTATTTTTACATAATAATTCTCATAAAAAAATACAAACTAAGTTAGCTAGTGTACCAAAATCAGAATCTGTATTACCTGTAAAAACATCATCAAACGAAACACAGAAAATTGTAAATGAAAATATTCCTAAAGTTACATCTGAAACTCAAACCACACAAGCGTTAAAAAATACAGAAGTTACTCTTAGCGTATTAGGTAATACATATACTACAAATCTAAAGAACGGAGCAACGGTCTATGATGCAATGCTTAGTATTGAAAATACCAAAGATGATAATTTCTCATTTGTAGCTAATAATTATTCAGGTCTAGGTTATTTTGTAGATGAGATTGATGGAGTCAAAGGTTCTCCAGGTAAATATTGGATTTATTATGTTAATAATAAGAAAGCATCTGTCGGTGTTTCAAAATATATTCTCAAATCAGGAGATGTAATAAATTGGAAACAAGAAGGTATGTAAAATAATTATGAAAAAAAATACATTTAAAAAATTAATCGTTTTATCCATTTTTAGCTTTATATTACTCGGGCAAAATTTTGTATTTGCTAGCACTACTACTGATACACAACCATCAACACCTGTAGTTACCGACACCACCGCTCCAGTCATCACTCTTGTGGGAAATGCAAATGTTACTATCAACGTCGGTGATACTTATAAAGATGCAGGAGCAACAGCATTAGACGATACTGATGGAGACATAACATCGTCTATTGTCACAAAAAATAATGTTGATACAACAAAAGCTGGAACTTATACTGTTACTTACGATGTAAAAGACAAGGCGGGGAATAGTGCTACTACTGTGATTCGTAATGTTAACGTCGTTAATATTCCAACATTAAAAAGTATTGCAATAACTACTCCTGCTACAAAACTATCTTTTGTAATTGGTGATCCACTTAATATTGATGGATTGGTAGTGACAGGAACATATGATGACGGTAGTGCTAAGGTTGAAACTATCACAACTAATAACATTACTGGTTTTGATAGTTCAAAAATCGCTACCAATCAAGTTTTAACCATTACTATTGGGGGAGAAACAACAACGTATGCAGTGAATATTATTCCAGCTCCGGTGACTATCAATTTAAAGATTTATGCGGGGAATACTGTGCTATTCGATGGACCTGAGACGGTTACAGCATGCGTAGAATCACCTGCAGTTGATGCTCCTATTACAGTGAACGGTAAATGTGCCATAGAACAATCCAAATTATCAAATACTTGGACATGGAAATATTCACCAAGTGGATGGTTAGATGAACTCGGTGGCTATACAACAACTTCTGACTTCTCAAAATACTGGAGCTGGTTTAATAATCTTACACCAGGCACAACTGGTCTTAACCAACACTTACTTTCTACCGGAGAGGAACTTCTTCTAACTTACAATTCTTACCCACTTCGTATATCAGCCTCAAAAAATTCTGGAGCAATAGGGGATACAGTAGTGTTTACAGCTGAAGAAGAAAGTACTTTTGATTCAAACTATAATCTGGTTTGGACAAAATCAAAAGGAGTGACTGTTACATTAGGAACTCAATCTTGCGCAACTATCGCTGATGGGACTTGTTCAATTATTTTAAATACATCTGGTTCACTAAACGCAATCGGGACTAAAGATTTATATGTCCCGACTGACCCTGTTAAAATAGAAGTTTCAAATGCTGACACCACCGCTCCAGTCATCACTCTTGTGGGAAATGTAAATGTTACTATCAATGTCGGTGATACTTATAAAGATGCAGGATCAACAGCATTAGACGATACTGATGGAGACATAACATCGTCTATTGTCACAAAAAATAATGTTGATACCACAAAAGCTGGAACTTATACTGTTACTTACGATGTGAAAGACAAGGCGGGGAATAGTGCTAAAGAAGTGGTACGATCTGTAACCACTATAAATCCTGTAATAAGTAGTGGTGGCGGTGGAGTAATCGTTGTATCAAAATCATTCTCTATCCCAAATGCAATTTCTTTCCTTGCCAAGAATGAAAAGCCAGATGGTTCATTCGGTAACATCCTTTATACTGACTGGGTAGCTTTAGCTGTTGCGACGTCACCAGAAGGAGCAAGTATTAAATCAAAAGTCTCAGATTTCTTAAAAAATAACCCTCTGACTTCAACTATAGCAACCGATAACGAACGTCATGCTATGGCACTTATGTCTCTTGGTATTAATCCATATTCTGGAACAAGCGTAGACTATATTAAGAAAATTACTGATAGTTTTGATGGCACACAGATAGGTGATAGTACTCTGCTCAATGATGATATTTTTGCTTTAATTGTCCTTTCAAAAGCTGGATACACTAGCAGCGATAGTATTATCTCAAAAGATGTAAATTATTTAATTTCTAAACAGTCACCAGATGGTTCATGGAGTGATACTGATTTAACTTCAGCTGCTGTTCAAGCATTAAATAATTTTAAAGATATAGACGGAGTGCAGTCTTCTGTCTCAAATGCTTTAAATTATTTGTCAAAAGCCCAAGGGTCTGATGGTGGGTTTGGGAACTCATTTTCTACTAGCTGGGCGCTGCAAGCTTTTTCTACAAATACTTCTGCTTATAACTCAGAAATTGTTAAAGCAGACAAATATCTAGCATTACAGCAGCAAAGTGATGGTGGAGTTGATGACGTTACTAATCTTGTGGATAGCCGTGTTTGGTCTACCTCATATGCCATACCAGCAGCCCTTCATTTGTCATGGAATAATATTTTACAGTCTTTTAGTAAGCCTGTAGTAACATCACAAGTATTCAGTGGGAATATTTCATCGACTATCAGTAATAACAGTATGCCAATTGTCAGTACATCTATTATACCTGCTAGCGTTAATACACCTTTACCTGTTGCAAATAATATTAAAACTGATAGTAATACTCCAATAGCATCTAAAGAAAAAACAAATAATAATAGTGTTATTAAAGTTTCTCCAGAAAAACCGATCATAATATCTAAAATAACAAAAATTGCAATTAAAAAACCAACCAATCTTATAATTGCAAAACAACCCGTAAAAGATAATAATACAGCCCTTACGGCAAGTGCTGCTAATGCTTCTTCTTCTGAAAGTTTACCTTATAGAGTTATAAAAAATATTATCTATACTATCGAAGCTCCCTTTATATGGCTTTTCGTACACTTAGGATTTTGATATAATATGGGCTATGAAAACAAAATTTATAATCTTTGTAATTGCCGTTATTTTGCTCATTGGTGGTCTAGGTTTTTTAGTCAACAAGAGCCAAGGTCCTGGAAAGTTAGATGATTTTGCAAAAGCTCTCAAGTCTAACGACGCTGTATTTTATGGCGCTTTTTGGTGTCCACATTGTATGGAACAAAAAACATTATTTAGTAATTCAAAAAAATATTTGCCTTATGTTGAATGTTCTAACCCTGATCAATCAATGAATAAAACTTGTACAGATGCAAAAGTTGAAAGTTATCCTACTTGGATGTTCAAAGATGGCATAACTATTACATCAAAAGATAATCCTACTGTATGTCAGGTAAAACCTGGAGTTGCAGGTGAACCAGCTATATGTGCTCAAGTCTCGTCGCAGTATTATAAAACGTGGCTTTTCCCAGGATATCAATTCTCTATAAAAAGCCCCACCGATCCAGTGAAAACTGGTGATGTTTGGAAATTTGAAAAAGGAGCTCAGACTCAAGGGGTGCTACCGCTTGAATTCTTAGCTCAAGAGATAGGTTATACCAATCTACCAAAATAATATGCCCGCATACATTGAAACATTTAATCAAATTCTTTCACTAGGAACGATATTTCTACAAATTATTGTTTTGATTATAGTTATAAATTTGATTTTTTTCCGTACCAAAGAAAATCCTATTCTTATCTCTTTTAAAAAATATACTTTTTACTTAGGTTTCATTATTGCCTTAGGTGGAGTTGCTCTGAGTCTTTTTTATTCGCAAGTGATAGGTTTTCCTCCCTGTGAGCTTTGTTGGATAGAACGTATATTCATATACCCACAAGCTATCTTGTTTGGTATGGAGCTATACAAGCGCGATCAGACTATGGTGGATTTCAGTATTGCTCTTGCTATCTTCGGGTCATTTGTATCTTTGTATCATATATATATAGAGCACGGAGGATCTTCTTCTCTTGCTTGCGCTGTCGGTGGTAGCGCTTCAGTATCGTGTGCTACTTTATATGTTTATGAATTCACATATGTCACCATACCTGTAATGGCTCTAACAGTTTCTGTATTTATTTTGTCACTACTTATAAATTATAAATATATATCAAAGAAATAATTTTCTTGAAGAAGAATATAATTATTTAACCTAATAACTTGTTATTAACAGGAAGTGATGTGATATAATATCTTTATGCATCTCGATGAGAAAAGTATCATAGATCTATTAAATAGTTCAGGGCTAGTCAGTAAAACTGATGTAGCTATGGCTCAAAAGAAAGCTAAAGAAAAAGGTCAATCTATTGGCCTAGTTTTAGTTAGTGAAGGTAAGCTTACAGAAAAAGATTGGAACAGTATGCAAGCCGTTTCACTAGGTATTCCATTTGTTAGCTTGAAGGGTGAGAAGATTGATCCTAGTGTCCTATCTCTGATACCAGAACCGATTGCTCGTAACAGTAATATAATTGCTTATAAAAAAAGCAAAGCAGGCCTAGAAGTTGCGATGCTCGACGTAGATAATTTATCGGTTATAGATTTTATAAAGAAAAAAGTTGGGCTTAAGATTTTACCGCGCCTAACAAGCTCAGATTCAATAAAGGAAGCCTTAACACAATACAAGAAAAGTTTGCAAGCTGACTTTGAAGATATCATCAAAAAAGAAAGCGCTTCGATAAAAACTATTTTAAAAAATGATAACTCTAGTGAAGAAAAGTCAGAAAAAGAACTTAAAGAATTAGCAGAAGATTTACCAATAGTAAAGATAGTAGATACTCTTATCTCTCATGCCATTTCTCAAGGAGCATCTGATGTACATATAGAGCCTGAAGAGGATTCACTAATTGTTCGTTATCGCATTGATGGTATTTTGCACGATGCGATGGTTTTACCCAAAGACACTGCACCAGGAATAGTGGCTCGTATAAAAGTTTTGTCAAATCTAAAATTAGACGAAAAACGTCTCCCTCAAGACGGACGTTTCAAAATTGAAGGAGAAGACGGTAATGTATCATTTCGTGTTTCGACTCTGCCTACGTATTATGGAGAAAAAACAGTGATACGTATTTTAAGAGAAAACTCTAAAGGTTTTTCCCTAGAGACTCTAGGCTTTCACGGTAATGCACTAGAACTTATACATGAAGGTATGAAGCAAAGAAGTGGTATGTTGCTTTGTGCGGGTCCTACGGGTTCGGGTAAAACTACAACTTTGTATACAATGCTCGATATTTTAAATACTCCAGAAGTAAATATTTCCACTGTTGAAGACCCTATAGAATATCAAATGGCACGTATAAACCAAACACAAACAAAAGCAGAAATAGGTTTAACTTTTGCAAATGGTTTGCGTACACTGCTTCGTCAAGATCCGGATATTATAATGGTAGGGGAGATTCGTGACGGGGAGACAGCTTCACTTGCAGTCAACGCTAGTCTTACTGGCCACTTAGTACTATCAACCATCCACACGAATTCCGCTGCTGGAGCTATTCCCCGTATGATAGATATGGGAGTCGAACCATTTTTAATTGTTTCTACAGTTAAAACCATTATTGCTCAGCGCTTAGTTAGAATTCTTGATGATAATAAGGAAAAATATTTCTTAGACGATGCTGAAAAAAAAGCTCTAGAAAAAGTTGCAAATCTCGATCTTGTTCTTGAAAGATTGAAAAGTGAAAAGATTGTTGATCCAAATGCTACTTGGAAAACTATACCATTATACAAACCTGTAACAAGTAAAGAATCAGAGAGTGGTTATAAAGGACGGTTAGGTATTCACGAAGTTTTAAAAGTTACACCGACTCTTAAAGATATGATTCTAAAAGGATCATCAACGGATGAGATTGAAGCCAGAGCAAAAGAAGAGGGTATGATGACAATGCTCGAAGATGGTATTTTCTTTGCCTGCAAGGGTTTGACTTCGACAGAAGAGGTTCTTCGTGTTGTTTCTGAATAAATTTAGCAAAACATATGATTTTAAATGAAATTTAAATACAAAGTACAAAAAAATGGTGGCGGGGTTCTTGAAGGTTATAAAGAAGCCCCAGATAAGTTTTCACTAGCTCGTGATCTAAGAGAGCAAGGTGATACTCCTATATATATTGAGGAATCTGGAACTAAAGAAAAAACCTCCATTTTAAAAATGAATTTTTTTGGAAGGGTTTCACTCTCAGAGAAAATAATATTTACAAACAATTTGAGTGGAATGCTAACTGCAGGTTTGCCGCTCACAAGAGCATTGTTAGTTCTTCAAAAACAAAACAAAAATCAGACTTTTAATAAAATTCTGAATAGCCTTATAGATGATATTAATAGTGGAAATACTCTATCAGATGGTATGAGTAAGTATCCGAAGGTATTCTCTAGTCTTTTTGTTTCTATGGTTCATGCAGGTGAAGAATCAGGAAGTTTACCAAAATCTTTATCAGAAGTCGGTCTTAATTTAAAGAAGGCATATGATTTGAGTAAAAAGGTTAAAAGTGCATTAATCTACCCAGTAATAATTCTCTGCGCAATTATTTTGATTGGTGTTTTAATGATGATCTTCGTTGTCCCTACTCTTACTAAAACATTCAAAGATATGGGAGCTGATTTACCAGCTTCAACTAAATTCATTATTTGGTTGTCAGATACTGTTAGTAACCATACAATATTATTTTTATTATTCTTACTATCGATTGCTGCCGCTATCATTCTATTTGTAAAGTTACGGGCAACACAAAAATATCTTGATTATTTGATCTTACGAGTACCTGTTGTAAATAATATATCTAAGGAAGTGAATACCGCCCGCACCGCTCGCACGTTATCCTCACTGCTATCATCAGGAGTAGATATGTCTAGAGCTTTGACCATCACAAAAGAAGTTGTGCAAAATATTTATTACAAAAAATTAATTTCACAAGCCATTACTTCCATAGAAAAAGGTAGCCCTCTGTCTGCTTCCTTTAAAGACAATACACAACTTTATCCTGTTATGATGGGAGAAATGATCGAAGTAGGCGAAGAAACAGGTAATCTATCTAAAATGTTATTAGATATCGCTAACTTCTATGAATCCGAAGTTGATAATAAAACAAAAGACTTATCGGTTATTATCGAGCCAGTCTTAATGCTTTTAATAGGCGGAGCCGTCGGATTTTTTGCTGTATCTATGATTTCCCCGATATACTCTGTGATGAGTAATATTAAATAGTTATATATTTTTCCTTTTTTTATAATAAATTGTAAAAATTATTGTAATTAAGAGAAAACCAATTACAAACCATTTTATATAGAAAGATGTTTTATTTTGGGTTTGATTTGTTGTTTTGTCTACAACGGTTAAAGGTACTTCTTCGCTTTGAGGTTGGCTGACATCTATCGGTAGGTTCGTATTCACACTTGAATTTATATTTCCAGATAAATTTGGATGTGCATTCTCTGGTATCGGCTGTGACGACTTACTGTTTGGGAAAATTGCTTTTTTGAGCGCATAGGCAGGAGAAGCATAAATAGAAATTATGGCTATTAGTATTACTATTGGAATGTATATTTTATTTTTCATATTTATTTATCACTAGTCCAGCTTAATTGTCTATACCCCATAGAAGAAAGAGGGAAGCTGGGAGGCGGGGCAAACATAAGATTTATATCATAGGTGTCTGTAGTGGTTGTGTACCCAGAAATATTGTTGTTGTAATTATCTACCCAAGTCCAAGTCCATTGCCCAAAAGTCATAATAGATCCATATATGGATATATTATTTTTAATTGGAGGGTTGTTTTTGTAGTAGAAAAATTGTGCACTACCATTTTGAGCAATTAAGGCAGCGTCTATTTCTAGGTTAGACGGTGCTCCGTAAGTAACAACAATATCTTTCTGAGATAAAAGCCCTAAAACGTCTGAACCATCTTTCGCTTTATATAATATATTATTAGGAATATATATAGTTGGAGCAGTAGATGATGAGTAAGGTAGTTTCGCAGCTGCTAACATCACCCTGCCACTAACAGTGCCTTCTACCCATACTTTATCCTCAATATATATTATTCCGTTGCTTGGAATAGGTACGGTGTACTGTAAACTTCTGTTTTTATAATCTATATATTCATTATGAGCTACATCATTAACATCCCATCCAGTAGGAGTTCTGTTTAAGGATGTAACTTTATAAACCGAAACAGTTCCGTCGCTATTAAATACCAAAGAGTAACCATTAGTATTTGAAGGGGGCAAATAAATACCACCAGAAAGAGCGAGAGTTTTCATATTTGCAAGATTAGAAGTTAAAGATGAGAAATCAACTGCTGGCACAGGGAATTGCCAAAAATTCTTAACTGCCTGACTTGCGTTGCCCCAGACTCCATTCTCGGTATGCGGACAGGGATTACCTTGAGAGGTTGGGCAAGTATAAGTTGATTTTGCCGAACCAATAGGAGCATTACCAGTGCCATCAAAACGAATACCGCCATTTGATTGCATCTGACCATTAATAGTTTCATCGGGACCAATCCAGATAACATCATTACTTAAGAATGAATATAAGGCGAGTGATGGTATGCCGTATCTTGCGGTAATTGTTCTTTTCACTGTTGGATTCGCGGTTGTCCAACCCGTTGACTGTATTGTGACAATAGTTGATCCATTAGTTGGAGGAGTTATAACTAGACTGTATTGACCTATTATTTTTTGACTGTCAAAGTCAGTGTAATCGTGAATATACGGACCACTAGTATTTGTGCCGTCTTGATAATCTGTCGGGAAGTGAGCTAGATGCCATTGATAATAATTAATACCTGCTTCAGCGATCTGCAATGCTTGCTCTCTGTTTACTGTTGATCCTATAACTTTAGTTTCTATAACAGCCCAATTAATTATAGGCATCATTGTAACTGAAAAAATAAAAATAATAAAAAGCAATAGCAATATTATGTCACCCTTATTCGTTTTTCTATTTTTTAAAATCATTAATTTCCTAAATTTGTTTTTAAATTTCTCATAGCAGCACCAGCATTTATAGTAGTAGTATTAGTCGAGTTTAATGTATCTTGTTTTAATACTATAAGATTAATTTTAACGAATTTTATTTGATTTATGTTAACAGGTTGAGCAAGTGGATTAGTACTTCCATCATAGTTGCCATCATAGTAATAAAATAATGGATTAGTACCCAAAGATAAACTTGAGAAAATCGGTGTAATTATTTCATTGTTTGTATTATATGACAGAGGACTACCTGTTGGGTCTGTAATACCTTTATATAGTATACCATTCGACATATAGTATCGAACTCTTGATACTGTACCATTACCATCAGGTGCTGTTGAGAAGAATACGATCTGAGTATCATCTGCTTGATTAATAGGATATGCACCGTTTACTCCGTATTCACAGTTACGGATTTCATTTACAAAGTTAGCAGCAATTCTTCTGGCTTGGTCTGTGTTACTGATACCTTTAGATTGCTGTCTACTATTCGTAAGAATATCTTTAAGCATTAGCGTAGTGCCTAACATAAGAATTCCAAAAATAAAGATTGTTACTATTGTCTCAATAAGAGTAAAGCCAGATTTATTATTTTTTATTTTTATAAAATAATTCATTATATTTTGATTTATTGTGATAGTGATACTTCTTTGACGACATATCCATTGATTTGCAAACCGGTAATAGTATTTGTTAAGTATCCGGGCATACTAACTGATAATTGATATGTGTCAGAAGCTGTAAGCCCTGGGAAAAATACTTGCCCCGGAGTGAAACAGCCAGAAACATAGTTTATGCCTACACTGGTTATTGTCGGGTTTTTTGTCGGGTCATTTGTTGAAAGATAAGCCTTATACCTTATATATCTATTGTTATTATTAGTAGTACTAATTGTTGTATCAGGAGTTGTGTAATAGGTATTGCTTGTACCATCTGGTCCGACAAAGTTCCAGGTAGTATTATCATTGTTTGTAGCAATTTGGAATTTTACACTAGTACTAGGATCTTGCGATGTTGGTTGCCAACCAAGTGTGGTGTAAGAGGTCGTATCACTCCCAGTATCAAAAGTTGAAGATATAAGCCAACCAGAATTAGTAAGAGTATTACCTCCACTATTTGCTAGTCTTATTGCTAAAGGAATACCTGTTGTACTGACACCTCCATCATCTTGAAAATATTTTGTTGTGTCTGTCCAAGTCGTTTGACCCGATCCACCATTCCAATATAATTGACTCCAAAGACTACCTCCAGTTATTAGAGTATTGTTATACGAAGGACTTGTGTTCGTTAAGTTAACACTTGCGCCTTCGATAGGATTTCCTGTCGCACCATCTTTAACAATAGTAAGCAAGCTATTTGTTGTTTTATTTCCTAAGATTAAATTAAACGTCTGAGATGTATTCGGCATAACATTAATCTGTTGTATTGGAGAAGACCCGTAAATCATATATGTACTACCAAGTAATGCAGGAATATAATTATCCCATTCAATATTATTTAATTGTATTTTTCCATTTGAGTCAGATGTGTATGAATTATTAAATTTAAATACATCTGGTGATGTACCTATTAACTTTGAACCTTCAATGCCAACACCTACTCCTCCAATCGCACCACACGTTTGATTAAGAGTATTAAAAACAAGATTGCTTGTCTGATCTATCGCAAAGCTGACTTGTGTAACTTGGCCATTAGAAATAGTTGCATCTGGTTTTGTTGGATTAGGGTTGTTTGTTGTTATTGCATATGTTTGGTCCGTCGAGTAACCATTTTTAGTAACAACTATATGATAACTATTTGAACTATCAGGAAGACCAACTTCGGCCCATGTGCCTACGCTATTACTTGTTCGAGTAAGGTTTATTGTAGGGTTAAGTGCATTGTTGGTTATATTTATTGTAGCTCCTGGTACTGGTTGGCCAACTGCATTTATGACACTTATAAATAGAGCACCACCAGAAGTTAGATTTTCAAGACCCGTAGGAACAATATTTGTAGAGAAATTTGTAACAGTATTAGCTGCAACATCTTTTATTGATAATTTAACTTGTTTGTAATCATTTGGAGCCGGGTCTGTCCCTTGAGCTATAGTCCCATCTGCTGGATCGTCAATATAAGTTACTTCATAATATATTTGGTATGTTTTTCCATTTGTAACTACAGTAGTCGGATTTGTTAAATCAGGTAAATTCCCATGAGGGTTACCTTGCACAGTACCTATTTGCGAGTACGGAAGATTACGTGCTATTTCTAAGTATTGATCTGCTAGGCTAGAGATAGCAGTATTACTCCAGTTAAAAGATGCTTCTTTAGATATAATAAAAAATGTTTGATAGACTGCACCTGCTAATATAACAAAAATAGCAATGCCAATAATACTCTCTACTAGAGTAAATCCTGACCGTTTGCTATTTTGATCTCTCCAATATTTTTCGATTAGATTAACCATATAAACTCATATTAATTCTATCATATTTTATGGTATACTTACCATATGAAAAAGCTCATTATAGGTAACTGGAAAATGAATCCGCAATCAAAAAAAGAGGCGGAAATTATTTTTAAAGGTATAGTTTCTACCGCCCAAAAACAAAAAAATGCAGATGTTGTTATCTGTCCACCATATCCATTCTTATCAATTTTTCAAAAAACAAAATTTTCAAAAATCAGTATTGGAGCGCAAGATGTATCAGTAGAGCAGAGTGGCCCATACACAGGGGAAGTATCTACTAAAATGCTCACTAGTGTCGGTGTTAGTTATGTGATCGTGGGTCATAGCGAACGCAGAGCTATGGGTGATACGAATCAAATTGTTAATAAGAAAATTATTAATGCACTAAAAGCAAAAATAATACCAATCCTTTGTATAGGTGAAAGACATAGAGACAGTAGTGGTGAATATCTTAAATTTATTAAACACCAACTTCATGAATGTTTAGCAAATATTCCTAAGCCACAAGTAAGTAAAATTATTATTGCTTATGAGCCAATATGGGCAATAGGTGAAAAAGCACAGAGGGAAGCTACGCCAGAAGAATTTACAGAAATTAAAATTTTCATTAGAAAAATCATATTTGATATTTATAATTCTAAACTAGCGCATAATGTTATGGTACTTTATGGAGGCTCTGTTCACCCAGAAAACTCTGCAGAGTTCTTGGTTGATGCTGATGGTTTACTAGTTGGTCGTGATAGTCTTATTCCAAAGAAATTTGATTTAATTATCAAATCCGTTAAATAATATATGAAATATCTAAAAGACATTGAAAACCTTTCTGGGAAAAAAGTATTAGTGCGTGTTGATTTTAATGTTCCATTGAAAGATGGGAAAGTTCTTGATGATTTTCGTATTAAAAAAGCTGTTCCGACTATATTGTATCTACACAAGAAAGGCGCCATTGTTATACTTCTTTCTCATATTGGAGAAGATGGCAAAGAAAGCCTTAGTCCCGTAGTCCCAAAACTTAAAAAGTATGTTCCAAGTGTAAAATTTATTCCAACATCAATCTTTTCAGATGAGACTGAGAAAATAATTAAAGATTCTAAAAAAGGTGACATCTTATTACTTGAGAATCTTCGTAGTGAAACTGGAGAAAAGAATAATTCTCCATCATTTGCTAGGGCTCTTTCACGTTATGGTGATATTTATGTTAATGATGCCTTTTCTGTATCGCACAGACAGCATGCCTCTATCGTAGGTATTACAAAGCATTTGGAAGGATACGCTGGAATACAATTTGCCAAAGAGATTGAAAATCTTTCAAGTGCTTTTAATCCAGAGCATCCGTTCCTTTTTATCCTCGGTGGAGCAAAATTCGAAACAAAAATACCATTAATCAAGAAATTCCTTCGAGATGCAGATAATGTATTTATAGGAGGCGCTATAGCTAATGATTTCTTTAAAGCCAGAGGCTATGAAGTAGGCACATCTCTCGTTGGAGATAGTAATTTCCAAATCCAATCTTTAATGAAACACAAGAATTTATTAATTCCTTCGGATGTCGAAACTGCGAAAGGTTCAAAGCATAACTTTGTCAAAGCAGATGAAGTCTCACCAGATGAAGATATTGTAGATATAGGTCCTAAATCTATAGAAACTCTGAAAAATTTAATCGAAAAATCTAAATTCATTCTTTGGAATGGTCCACTTGGTAAATATGAGACTGGTTTTGGAGGAGCAACTGAAACAATTTTAAAGATTATTTCTAAAACCAAAGTTAAAAGTATTATAGGTGGAGGGGATACCGTGGCTCTTATATCGAAATTAAAACTTGAAGATAAGCTTGGTTTTGTCTCGACTGGCGGAGGTGCTACTCTAGACTTCTTGGTAAAAGGTACTCTTCCTGGTATTAAAGCATTAAAATAAAATACCTAGTTTATGTTACAATCTTCTGTATGCCGAATCATACTGAGCTTTTAGAGCTTTTACTTACAAATCGTGGAATTAAACCAAAAGATAGAGAGAAATTTTTAAATCCTTTGTACGAAGAACATCTATATGATCCATTCTTAATGAAAGATATGGAGCGTGCCGTCGTGCGTATTTTTGAAAGTATCGAGGCAAAAGAAAAAATTGTTATCTATAGTGATTACGATTGCGACGGTATACCTGCAGCAGTTATAATGAATGATTTTTTTACTAAAATAGGTTACAAAAATTTCTCTATATATATTCCTGATAGACACGACGAAGGATATGGACTTCACTCAGATGCTGTAAAACAATTTATTGATGATGAAGTAAAACTTTTAATAACTTTTGATTTGGGTATTACTGCAGTTAATGAAGTCGCTCAAGCTCAAGCAGCTGGTGTAGATATTATTATTACAGATCATCATTTACCTCAAGAAACTATTCCAAGAGCTTTTGCGGTTATTGATCCGAAGCAGGATGGATGTGAATATCCAGACAAAATGCTTTGTGGTGCCGGACTTGCCTTCAAACTTGTTCAAGCTATGCTTATAAAATATGGAGAATATTTTAAGATAAGTAATGGTTGGGAAAAATGGCTTCTTGATATGGCTGGGCTCGCAACACTTGCTGACCAAGTGCCACTTGTAGATGAGAATCGCGTTTTTGCTTACTATGGGTTGAAAGTTTTACAAAAAGCTCGAAGGCCAGGGCTCGCTGAGATTTTCAGAAAAGCTGGTGTTGATGCTAGTAAACTAAACGAAGAAGACATAACTTTCACTCTTGCTCCAAGATTAAATGCAGCATCTAGAATGGGAGATCCAATGAGGGCATTTGAAGTCTTAGCAACTACTAATGGCTTAGAAGCACGTACTCTAGCTGATCATTTGGTCAAACTAAACGATGAAAGGAAACAAACAGTAGCTCGTATAATGAAAGATGTAAAAAAGACTTTATCTAAAAGAGAAGACAAATCAATTATAGTTATTGGTAATCCTAGCTGGAGGGTAGGTATTCTTGGGCTTGTAGCTTCAAAAATCGCAGAAGAGTATAAACGCTCAGTTTTTGTATGGGGTTCAGAAGGTAGCGACCTGCCTGCGCAGGCAGGTATTATACGTGGTTCGTGCAGAGGGTGGGGTAATGTGAATCTTGTGGATATTATGAATAGTTTACCAGAGAATAGTCTACTTGCATTCGGTGGACATAAAAGTGCTGGCGGTTTCTCTGTATCCCATACAGAAATTCATTTCTTAGAAGAAAGATTGTTAACTGTTTTTGATGGTATTAATAATACAAAAGAAGAAAATCCATTAATAAATATTGATGCATCGATTAGTATCGATGATTTAACGATAGATAACTATAATGTTATAGAACGTCTTGCTCCTTTTGGAATTGGTAATCCAAAACCAACATTTTTGTTTGAAGATTTACCCATCACATCTGTTAAAGAATTTGGTAAAGATAAAAATCATTTAGAACTTATGTTTACGAATAAATACGGACGACCAGCGAAGGCTATAGTATTTTTTAAGAATCGGCAAAGTTTTGGTAGGTCTATCTCTGCAGGAGAGCGTATTAATTTGACTGCTACATTTGAGAAAAGTACTTTTGGTGGACGAACAGAGTTACGTTTACGAATTGTTGATATAATATAAACATTATGCAAAAGACAATTGAAATATATACGGATGGCTCATCTCTTGGTAACCCTGGTCCAGGCGGGTGGGGAATAGTTGTAATAAATGACTCTGATTCTTTAGAAATTGGTGGAAGTGAAAAGAACACAACTAATAATCGTATGGAGCTAGTAGCTGTCATTGAATCATTAAAGTACGTAATTAAAAAACATCCAAAGGAAAATGTTGTTATATATGCTGACTCTTCTTATGTCTTAGGCGGAATCACGACGTGGATTCATAATTGGGAGAAGAATGGCTGGCGGACAGCCAATAAAAAACCGGTCTTAAACCAAGATTTATGGCAAGAATTAATTGCTCTTGTTCGAGAATTCAAAGGGACGCTTTCATGGCAGAAAGTTAAAGGCCACGCTGGACATATTCATAATGAACGTGCAGATCAGATAGCGACAGAATATTCATCATTACAAAAAAACCATATTTTCTAAAATAGTAATAAAGATCATTGTTAGCTAGAAGTAATTCTTAAAATTACTTATTTAAAACAACGGGTAGATCTGTCTCAAAATCTATGTAGATACTATAAGCAGTGTTCTCAATCCCATACCAGCATAAATCCGTTTTTGTTATTTCTGGCATGGTTTCCATACCAACTCTTGATTTAAAATTATTTTTTAAATCACTGTAATATTTATCTGTAAGATTGCGTTGCAGTAGTATTAAGGACTCACTCGAACACACTGTTCTAACTGAAACATTTACAGGTTCTGTTTTTGAAGGATCAACAGTTATTGCTACTGATTTGTTTATATAGTTTTCAGGGTTATTTAATAATCCTATATCTTTTGCATTTAAAACTTTTAGTACAAAATATCCATTCTTATTTAGTATAAGTATGCGATCTCCTTGAACATCTTTTATTACAACATTAGTACCTATATAATATTCAAAGTCTTGTGTTTTAATATTATTAAACTCTTGAGTATTAATTTCTTGTCTATCTTTTTTATTTAATACATCTTTTATGTGTACTAAATTACCGAGTTTTTCAGTAAGAGATATTGCGGGGAAAATAGTAATGTATAGTAATCCAAAGATACCTAAAATGATTGAAAAGATTGTCCATTTCCTATCTTCAAATCTAAGGCCAATTGATCTAATTAAACTAAGGAGACCCAAAAAGAAATATATGGGTATGGCAATTATATATATAAATCCTTCCCTATGGCCTTGATCATATCCTTTCCATGCAAAGTAAATAGTGGTGCATGCTATTATAATAACTAGTATTTTATCAACAAGCTTCATTCTTTTCTCCTGAACATTATATTGTTGTTCCATAGTAGTATCATACAATAAATATAATTAGTTGCAATTTACTAGCTTGTAATACAGACAGACATTCCATTTTTAAAATACATACAATCTTAAAAAGTTGTTATACTTACAAAAGAATGAGTAAAAAGGAAATTAGTATAATAATTTTATTGATAATTATTGCACTCGTGAGATTTTTCTTTTTCTTACCGAAAGCTCCACCTTACGCAAGTGCAGTAGGGAAAAATATAATTTTTGAGGGCATAGTTGTTGATCCTCCAGATGTGCGTTTGAATAATCAGAGGCTTACAGTTGAACCCAAAAATCAAAAAGCGAATGTTTTAGTTGTAGTTCCCCGAACAGAAGAAGTGTCGTATGGAGATAAAATACAAGTCAGTGGAATATTAGAAACGCCAGAAAATTTCACCACCTCCACCGGTAAAGAATTTAATTATATGAGATATCTAGCAAATCAAGATATCTACTTTACTGTAAAAAATGCACAGATTAAAATAATATCTCATAATAATGGAAACAAGCTGAAAGCTATATTATTTAAGTTACGGGATTTGTTCACAAATAATATTAATAATGTTATAGACCCCCCAGAAAGTGATCTGGCTTTAGGGTTAGTCATAGGTGCTCGCGGAGGTTTTGATTCTGGTATAAAGAATGAATTTATCAGCACAGGTACGATTCATATTGTTGCATTGTCTGGATATAACGTGACTGTTGTCGCAGAAGGTGTTATGAAAGTTTTCGGTTTGATTCTTGCCCAGACATTTTCAATTATTTTTGGGATACTAATTATTTTTTTGTTTATTATAATGGCCGGCTCTTCTTCTACAGCAATCAGGGCGGGGGTTATGGCTACTATTGCACTATTTGCTCGTATGACTGGTCGTACATATTCTGCTGGTAGAGCTCTTGTGATCGCAGGGTTGATAATGGTTGCATACGATCCTCGTGTACTCTCCGATATATCTTTTCAGTTATCTTTTATAGCAACCTTTGGTGTATTATTCTTAACACCGAAAGTTATGATTTGGGTTAGATTTTTACCACTGCGTTTTGGTTTGCGTGAGCTTGTGGCCACAACTCTCGGAGCCACTATCGCTGTGCTTCCTATTCTTCTTTATGTTACCGGAGTTCTTTCTATCGTGTCACTGCCAGCAAATATTTTAATTTTACCTTTTATACCGCTAACAATGTTAATGATTTTTATTACTGGTGTGATTGGATTTATCTCCCCAACATTCTCTTTACCATTTGCTTATCTATCACATTTATTACTTGCATATATTTTATCGGTTATTCACTTCTTTGCTTCACTATCATTTGCTAGTGTAACTATTACATCATTCCCATTAATTATCACTATTATCATATATATCACTATGGTCTGGTGGTTATTACGCAAAAAAGAATAAAAATAATCCTAGATATATATCTAGGATTATTTTTATTTAATCTTAATAATTATTGAGCTTTTTTAAAATTATCTTCTATAACTTCCCAGTTCAGATTCGCAAAGAATGCTTCAATATATTTTTTCTTTTCACTTGTTGAATAATCATATACAAATGCATGTTCCCACATATCTAAAGCCAATATCATTTCACATCCATTTAATTGACCTAAATGTTGTTCATCTACCCAAGAGGTAAGAAGCATATTGTCTTTTCTGTCGTACCAAAGTACGGCCCATCCGATACCACGAGTCGCAGCCAAAGTTTTAAAATTAGAAAGAAAATCATCGAAAGAACCAAAAGTTTTCTCTATGGCAGATTTTAAATCTCCGTCCGAAATAGGAGTTGCTTTTCCTTCTAGCGAAGAGAAATAAATCTCATGGTTTCGCATACCGTTATATTCAAAAGAGAAACGACGACCAAGCTCACTTACGACATACGGTGCAAAAATATCTTCTTTTTCATAACCTCGATATTCAGGTATTTTTTCTAAAATAGAATTTGCGTTTTTCACATAGCCTGCATATAGCTTCAAATGTTCCTCAATGTTTTTTGCGCTAATACCAGCTAATTCTGGAATGTTAAATGTTTTAGGTGTAAATTTATCCATATTATTTTATTGCTTAAATGCTAATATGTATATTATAGCATGAAAAATTTTCGTAGATATTTACCCTATATTTTATTTATATTTCTGATAATTTTTCTGTCACTTATCTGGTATGTTGTATATCTAAAAGATACTCACAGTAATATATTAAAAGTTGCCTATTTAGATGTTGGTCAAGGAGATGCTATCTACATAGAAGCACCTAATGGTAGGCAGATGCTTATCGATGGTGGTCCTGGAGCGTCTGTCTTGTCGAGCCTAGGACAAGTTATGCCTTTTGCTGATCGATCTATCGACTTAGTTCTCGCTACTCATACCGACGCTGATCATATCGGAGGTTTTCCTTTTGTTCTAGATAAGTACAAAGTAGGGCATATTATCGAGAATGGTGCTTCATCAGATACTCGGACATTTAGAGATCTTGAGAGTAGAGTAAATAAATATAAAATTGATAAAATTATTGCTACTAGAGGTACTCGCATAATACTAGATAAAAATCTAAATATTTATTTTGATATTTTATTTCCAGACAGAGATATTTCTAATTTTGAATCAAACGATGGATCCATAGTAGGACGATTAGTTTATGGTAATGAATCTTTTATGTTTACAGGTGATGCTACAAAATACACTGAACATCTAATTATGACAAATGAAAATTCTTCTACTCTTCACTCGCAAGTTTTAAAGCTTGGTCATCATGGTTCACGATATTCATCTAGTGAGCTTTGGCTTCTAAGTGTTCACCCAGATGTAGCTATTATTTCTGCTGGCCTCAACAATCGCTACGGTCACCCTCATCAGGAAGTTCTTGATTTACTAAAGAAGCTTTCTATCCCATACTTAACGACTTATCAAAAAGGAACAATCATTTTTAAAACTGATGGAGTAACTTTGACCCATAACTAATTGGAACGCTCCATTTAAAAATAGATTTGAAAGCGAAATCAGAAAAAGCAATTTGAAATGGTCTGGTGACTTACCCCGAGGACCTTTCAAATTGCTTTTTCTGATGAAGCTTGTTATTTAATTATTCCAGCTTTCTTTAGTACTGCGTACGCACCGTTTTTGTTAATAGTTTTTATGGCAGTAGTAGATAGCGTAAGAGGGAAGTACTTTTTAAGCTCTGGTACGTATATACGTTTCTTTTGAAGGTTGGGATATTTACGAACCATACCAGTAGGGTTGAATTTGGTAGCACGAACAACGTTGGAGTAGCCTCCAGCCATCTTTGAACCTTTTTTAGTTATTGCACAAACTTTTGCCATAGATGGGATTATGCTATCATATAAAACATGCCTATGCAAGCTGTCGATGGAATATTCTATGTAATTATACTTATAATGTCGGTAATCATCCATGAATTTGCTCATGGTTATGTAGCGTATCTTTTAGGTGATGACACTGCTCGTCTTGAAGGAAGACTTACTCTAAACCCTCTAAAACATCTAGATCCATTCGGTTCAGTTGTTTTACCTTTACTTCTAATATTGATGCAAGCAGGTTTTGTTGTCGGATGGGCTCGCCCTGTGCCTTACAATCCGAATAATCTTAGAAATAGGAAAAGAGGAACTCTGATGGTTGCTTTTGCGGGTATTCTCGCCAATATTTTTATTGCTATTTTATTTGGTTTATTTATTAGGTTTGCGCCGTATTTTGGTTTGCCACCATACACTTCTAATCCATTATTAATGGATCCTTTTTATAAAATAGCTAGTATTATTGTTCTCCTTAATCTTGTTTTGGCTTTGTTTAATCTTATCCCCATTCCACCATTAGATGGATCAAAAATATTATTCTCATTTATGCCGTATAAATTCCGTAAAATTGAAAATTTTTTAGAACGATGGGGAATGTTTATTTTACTTTTCTTCATTATCTTTCTTTGGAGTCAGGTTTCACCGATTATTTACGGAGCTTTCTCTTTAATTACAGGTATACATTAATAACTTATATTTAATTCACTAGTTTTTACTCCTAATTTTATATATAATACACATATAAAATGAGTGAAAAAAAATATTTCTTCAGATTTTTCAAATTATCTCACCTGGTAATAGTATCAGTGTTGTTGCTCGTATTATCTGTCGGTATTTACACTAAAGCTTATGCCATTGCCTCACCATATAATCCAGGAGATACCTTAGATCCTGCTTGTGCACCAGGGGATGTAAACTGTATTGTGCAGATAGTTCCTTCACCGTGGACTACTGTTGCTGGTGGTATTAGTTACACTGGAGGAAACGTAAATATTAATTCTGGTTCTGCCTATCAATATGGTGGAGTAAATGTTATCACTGCACAGACAAGTAAAAATAATTATTTCTTTGGTAATGCTGGAAATTTGACTGGAACTGGCATTAAAAATACGGCTGTGGGGGCTGGGGCACTTTCGTCAACTACGACAAGTGCATGGAATACTGCAGTGGGGTATGACGCTCTACAGCTCAATACAACAGGGAACAGTGATGTCGCTTTCGGATACTGCGCTCTTTTAAATAATACGACTGGTTATTTCAACGCCGCGCTGGGAACATGTGCACTTCTTCACAATACAACTGGGTACGATAATACTGCTACTGGTTTTGATTCGCTTTATTACAATACCACTGGTTATGCTAATACTTCTACTGGCTCAGTAGCTCTTTATGGTAATACTACTGGTAATAATAATGTGGCTATGGGATATTACTCTCTTTTTAAAAATACTACCGGGTCAAATAACACAGCCATAGGAATGCAATCTCTTTATGACCTAAATATTATTGCTAATGATGGTTCTGGTAACAACACTGCTATCGGTTACAATACCGGTCGTGGTATCACAACCGGTATCAACAACACCATCATCGGTGCCAATGTCACTGGTCTTGCGACAGGACTTTCAAACAATATCATCATCGCCGATGGAGCAGGGAATCAGAGAATTAATATTGATAACACAGGATTATTAAAACTCGGTACTTATGGTGTAGGTACTCACACTGGTACCGCAGCTTATACATTACAGGTTGATGCAAGCGGTAATGTGATTGAAGGACCTGCAGTTTTTTCTCCGTGGACTACTGTTGCTGGTGGTATTAGTTACACCGGAGGAAACGTAAATATTAATTCTGGTTCTGCGTATCAATATGGCGGGGTAAATGTTATTACTGCTCAGACAGCTAGTAATAATTATTTCTTTGGTAATGCCGGGAATTTGACGGGGACGGGTGTTAAGAATACAGCAGTAGGAGGTAGTGCTTTGATTGCTACCACTACTGGAGGTTATAATACTGCTCTAGGAGAGGAAGCTTTAAAAGTTAATGATGCTGGTGCACAAAACACTGCAGTAGGTACTTATTCTTTAACCGCTAATACTTCTGGTTCATATAATACTGGACTTGGAGTAACTACTTTATCTAGAAATACGACAGGAAAGGATAATTTAGCTGTTGGGCACAGCGCCCAGTATTACAATACTACTGGTAATTATAATACTGCTATTGGTATGTATGCTTTGCATAACAATACTACAGGTTCATATAATACTGCTATTGGTATGCAAGCCCTATATGATATTAATAGCATTACGGCCAATGATTCCGGCAACAACACCGCTCTCGGTTACAACACCGGTCGTGGTATCACTACTGGTATCAACAACACTATCATCGGTGCCAATGTCACTGGTCTTGCGCCAGGACTTTCAAACAACATCATTATTGCCGATGGAGCAGGGAATCAGAGAATTAATATTGATAACACAGGATTATTAAAACTTGGTACTTATGGTGTTGGTACTCATACTGGTACTGCAGCTAAAACCCTCCAAGTAGATGCAAGTGGAAATGTGATAGAGGGAGCTTCACTTATTGGTTCTACTTCAACAGGCACAGGCACTGAAACATGGCTCGGTACAAGTGCTGCGGGGTTGGGAACGGCGTCGACAGATCATACAGTTTTTATTGGTGTTGATACAGGAACAAATTCAACTTTTGGAAATCATTCAAATTTTATAGGATCAAGTGCTGGTTATAATGCAACAAATGCCACTAATTCTAATTTCGTAGGATTCAATGCTGGTGGTTATGCTACTAATGCTAACCAATCAACTTTTTTTGGCGAAAATGCCGGAAGTTCTGCTTCTAATGCCGCATATTCTATTTTTATTGGAATGAATTCTGGTAAAAATGACACTGTTAATAACACTGCTACATTTGACAATACAACCACTTTTGCTAACACATCTATACTACTAGGTTACAACACTTCCACCGGTGGTTTCTCCAACTCTATAGCTATTGGTGCTTATGCCACTAACACTGCCACTAATCAATTTATGATTGGTTCAGCAAATCGTCCAATAGATAGTACCCGTATCAACGGTACCGGAGGTACACAATGTACTATCACTACAGGTACAGGTATAGCTTGTACATCCGATGAAAGATTAAAAACAAACATTGTCGATCTATCAGATGATACACTCGCTAAACTTGCTGGAGTTCGTACTGTAACTTTCAACTGGTTAGCTACTCCTAATGTTAACCCCCAAATAGGTTTCATCGCTCAAAACCTAGAACCAATCTTCCCAGAACTAGTAGCTACAGATTCAAATGGATACAAGTCAGTCTACTACTCTCACATAACCCCAATTCTTGTTAAAGCCATCCAAGAGATGAATCTAAAAGTTGATAAGTTATCATCATTAGATATTTCGCAATCCAATTCACTCGGTTCACTTATTACAAGCTTCTTAGGTTCTGTTGGTAATGGTATAAAAGATTTGTATGCGAGTGTAGTGCATACCAACAAACTTTGTATTAATAAATCTGATGGTAATGAAGTTTGTCTTACTGGAGATCAATTACAACAATTAATGGTCAACCAAAGTTCTCCTCAGAATTTCTCTACAGTAATATACGTACCTACTACACCTACTACCACCACTACTGCACCTACAACACCTACAGATACTAAGAATACCGATACAACTTCTACTCCTACTCCTACAAATACAAGTAGTACCACTTCAACCACTCCAACCACCACCACAACAACTTCTACTTCTTCAACCACATCAACCTCAGACACAACTACACCATCTACCAATACCACCACCACAACACCTACAGATATTAAGAATACCGATACAACTCCTACTCCTACAAATACAAGTAGTACCACTTCAACTACACCTACCACCACAACAACTTCTACTTCTTCAACCACACCAACTCCTACCACTACTACACCCGCACCTACAACACCTACAACAACAGCAACATCAACCCCAACTCCTAGCACTACACCCACACCTACAACAACAGATACCCCAACACCGGTAAATTAATTTATCTAAATGAAAATTACAATTAAAAGATTTATAAAATATATCTTATTAATAATATTATTTAGTATAGCTTTCCAAGCTAATGCTTCTATTATTAATGGAAGTATCAGTACTTCACATTACACGGCTCAAGTTTGCGAGACAGCTTCGTGTGCTGTGTCTACTACATCTCCAGTAAATTTTGGTAATTTCTCAACTACTCCAGCGTCTGATGTTGTCGTAACAGATACTGCACTGAAAGGATATATTTGGGGAGAATCATTTGGCTGGGCTGTACTTAACTGTATCAACACTGCAAGTGGGTGCACCTCTACGAACAATAATTTTAAAGTTGCCAACGATAGCAACGGACATCTCTCTGGTTATGCTTGGGGACAGAATGCTGGATGGATTAACTTTGGACCTTTTGTAAACAGTACAACTTCCCCTGTAGTTATAAATAGTTCTGGACAGTTTAACGGTTATGCTTGGAGTCAGAATTATGGTTGGATAAAATTCGATTGTTCTAATCCAAGTTATTGTGTTCAGACTGATTGGCGTCCACAAAATACTAGACCTCAGTGTAGTGATGGTATAGATAATGATAACGATGGCCTCATTGATAGTGCTGACCCTGGTTGTCATACGGATCTTAATGCAAACAACTCTAGTTCATATGATCCGACTCTCAACAGTGAATATAATCGAACAGGTGGTGGAGGTTTTCCAAGTGGCGGCGGTAATGATATGTGTCCCAATATTGCTGGAGTACAATCTACTGTTCCTGATGGTAAAATCTTAGATGCATCAGGACAGTGTGTAGATAATATATGTCCCAACACTGTAAACTATAACTCTGTACCACTATCTTCTTCTGGGCCGTTTACTGTAAATGTAAAAAATACAACGAAAATCGGTTTTGCTATTAAAGTATTTGATACGATAAATCCTGCTCATACAGAAGGGGATATTGCTACAGAAAATGCCTTAAATAAAAATTCAAGTGATCAGGTTGTTGTTTACGATACTTCATTGAACAAATATGTTTTAGGTTTTGAAGATGTTGTCGGTGGAGATTACGATTATAATGATCTTGTCGTTGGTGTTGGTTTATCTTGCGATCCTCTCTCGGGTAACACTTGCCCTAACCCTTCTTCTCTTTCAGATACAACTTCAGAAATTATAAATCACGCGCCGTCAGGTGAACTAGACCTCCAAACAATTTTAAATAATGCAGGATATAACATAAATACAATACTTGATCAGAAGCAATATCAAGTATGGGACATTCCACAAAATACTACTGTTACCGTCAGCACAAAATTCATAAATAAATTTGCTGGCAATAGTTTTGTCTTTGGTTATTATACGAATGGCTCACTAGCAAATTTTGTTCCAATATTTAAAACTGCGAATATAGCAGGGTCTACTACAGTTCCTACTATGTGTACTCCTAATCCTAGTGATTATTGTCCAAATATTAATGGAGTACAGACTTCGCTTCCACCTGGTATGGCTTTAAACACCACAGGTCAATGTGTATATATAGTACCAGATGTATGTTCAAACATTCCTGGATCACAGCTTACAGTACCAGATGGTTATGGTTATAACTCTTTAGGTCAGTGTGTTCCTGTGGCGGCGATAGATCAATGTCCAAATATTGTAGGAAATCAGATGACAGTTCCAAGTGGTATGTCATTAAATACACAAGGGCAATGTGTCTCTTTATCTGTACCTGATGCGTGTCCGAATATACCAGGGTCTCAGTCTTCTATCCCAACAGGGGATATGTATGATTCATCTGGTAATTGTGTACCTCATACTACTATTGATCTATGCTCAAATATTGCAGGAAATCAGACAACGATTCCAAGTGGTATGGTTGTGAATACTGGAGGACAGTGTGTGCCACCAGCAGTACCCGACGCCTGTCCAAATATTGATGGAACACAGTTAAGAATACCTAGTGATATGACTTATGATACACAAGGTAATTGCGTACCATTAATGAAGATAGATGCTTGTCCAAATATTGCTGGAACACAAACTACTTTACCTAAAGGAATGTCTTATGACTCTCAAGGTAATTGTGTTGCTAGTCTTTGTCTTACAAATCCGAAACTTTGTGCTCCTCCAGCTGATGCTTGTTCTGTTGATCCAGCTTCGTGTGTTTCTCCGGCTAGTTTCTGTACTACTCACCCCGAGCTATGTGTTCCACCACCTACTTGCAAAGGATTGCAATGCCTTTCTCCTGGTTATATAAAAAGCATAATTAATAATCTGACTATGCTTACTCCTATTCCTTTTGCTAAAAGAGCTAGTTCTATTATGATTACTGCTGGTATTATTTCAGGTATAGCTCTGAGTTTAGTTACATCTGTATTTACAACGCCAACTTCATTATCCGATATTTTTAATCTCCCTGTCCGTCTTTGGAGTTTGTTATTATCAGCACTTGGATTTAAAAAACGCAGAAGACCTTGGGGAACTGTATATGATAGTGTCACCAAAGAACCTCTTGATCCAGCATATGTTGCACTTTTAGATTTACAAGGTAAGGAAGTAGCTACTTCTATAACGGATATTGATGGTAGATATGGATTCTTAGCCCCAGCTGGTCAGTACAGAATGGTAGCTCACAAGACTAATTATTTATTCCCATCAGATAAGATGAAAGATAAAAGCAGTGATGAGTTATATGAAGATTTGTATTTTGGAGATATTATTAACGTGAATGAAGACGAAGGAGTAATTATCAAAAATATTCCTATGGATGCAATTAATTTTGACTGGAATGAATTTGCAAAACAAGACCAAAGATTAATGAAGTTCTACTCAAGGCGCGACATCTGGATTGTTCGTATTTCAAGCGCTCTTTTCTATTTTGGACTTTTGCTTACCATCATTGCAGTTGTAGGATTACCAAATGTTTACAATATAGCGACTCTAGTTGCTTATATGGTATTGCTGGTGTTTAAGAATGTAACCATCAGTCCTAGTTCCCTTGGTACTGTAGTTTTCAGTGAGAACGGTAATCCTGTGTCATTTGCTATTATGAGAATATTCAGAGCAGATGATAATTATGAAGTTGCACATAAGATTGTAAATAAAACTGGTAAGTACTACTGTATTGTGCCAAATGGAACATATTATGTTGAAATTGAAAAGAAAAATCTAGATGCTACTTATAGCCTAATCTATACATCTGGTCCTATTATTGTTAAAAAGGGTCATATAAATAATAAGTTTAAAGTATAAATCTATAATTTATAGATTTATACAAGACAGCTTGCATTTTTACTTACCTTATAGTAAAGTGTTGTGACTAGTCCAAGAGCGACTATTTTTGTTTTATTCAGTTATATTATGCCTACAATCAATCAACTAGTTCGAAAGAACCGAAAAATAACGAAAAGAAAATCCAAAGCGGTAGCTTTGGCTCGTGGTTTTAATTCAATTAAGAACAAACCAGTTTTTTACCCTGCACCATTTAAGCGTGGCGTGTGTACTAAAGTTTCTACTACTACTCCTAAAAAGCCTAACTCAGCTCTTCGTAAGATTGCTCGTGTGAGACTCACAAATGGTATGGAAGTTACTGCCTACATACCAGGTGAAGGGCATAACCTACAAGAACACTCAGTGGTTATGATTCGTGGTGGACGTGTGAAAGACTTAATCGGTGTACGTTATCACATAGTTCGTGGAAGACTTGATGCTACTGGAGTTGATAAGCGTAGAGTATCAAGAAGTCTATACGGTACGAAAACTCCTAAAGAAAGTACAAAGAAATAATTAAGAATTAACTAATACAAATTACGAATGAGACGAAAAATAAAAAATAGAAATATAGTAGAAGCTGATATTATGTATAATTCGCAAAAGTTAGCGAAGTTTATAAATAATATTATGATTCACGGAAAGAAAGAGACTGCACGAAAAGCTGTCTATATGGCCTTTGATATTATCAAAGAAAAGACTGGTAACCCAAATCCTCTTGAAGTTTTCGATACTGCTATCAAGAATGCAAGTCCTATGGTTGAAGTTCGTTCACGTCGTATTGGTGGTGCAAACTATCAGGTTCCACGTGAAGTTCGCCCAGAGCGACGTACTGCACTTGCTATGCGTTGGATCATCCTCGCTGCTCGTGGTAAGAAAGGCGCACCTATTCACCAGAAGCTTGCCGAAGAACTTATCCTTGCTTCAAAGAATGAAGGTAGTGCTATTAAAAAGCGTGAAGATACTCACAAAATGGCAGAATCCAACAAAGCTTTCGCTCACTTCGCTTGGTAATACAATTTATATACGCTCACAAAACTCACCCAAAGGGGTGAGTTTTGTTTTGGGACCCAAAAGATGTACTGCTCCTGTAAGGAGTTTTTTTGTTGACAAAATATCAAAAAAGAGTAGTTTAAAAGTAAATAAACCTAATTTCAAAAATTTAAAATTATAGCAATGAAGAAAGTAACACTTATTTTTCCTGCCACTATAGGTTTGAAAAAAGAAAAAATACTTAAAAATCAGGTAAAGGATTTTTGTGTAAAAAATATTTATGATTTTGAAGTTGTTAAAGACAATTCAAATTCGATAAAACAAACGCAAATGAAAATCGAACATGATCCGCAGCTTTTGGCTATTGCTCAAAGTATAACAAGTGGATTATCTGCAATGCAGCTCAAAGATCTCGGGGATTTATCTGAGACAATTGTAGGTGAAAAGAAAATTAGACAATATATTATGGGCAATAGGAAAACAAATCAGCACTCATATTTTGTTGATGATACACGTCAAATTGGAGACATAGGTAATGTGAACAATTGGGCGAGAAAGAAAACCGTTGACCCGGATAATGTTACAAGAAATACTTCTGGTTTCGTTATTTTAACTGAGGGGGTGCACTTAAATCAAAATTTCAGTTGTTTAAATCCAGAAAAGTCAGAAAGAGAAAGGATTTACTTAGTAAAAGACAGCCCTAAACCTTATCGTAAATTTGATGGGAATTACAATAGACATTGTAGTAAATGTCCGTTTACTGAAGGATGTGTTGTGTGTACTTTACCTTAATGTTAATGTTTCATTCTAATGTTAAAGCCGTCGTAATAAGACGGCTTTTTTTATTTGCAAATTTAGCATATATATTGTATATTCTAGGGACATAGACATCCGTGTCTTTTTATTTTTATCAAGTAATTTATATATATGGAAAGAGATTATCCTTTAGAGAAAGTTAGAAATTTTGGAATTATTGCCCACATTGATGCAGGTAAGACTACAACTACCGAGCGTGTTCTTTACTATACTGGTGTGTCACACAAGATAGGTGAAGTTCACGATGGTGAGACTACGACAGACTGGATGGAGCAAGAAAAAGAGCGTGGCATCACTATTACTTCAGCTGCAGTAACTTGTTTCTGGACACCTACATATGCTCTCGCAGATAAAAATAAAAAAAATCGTTTTAATATTATTGACACCCCTGGTCACATCGACTTTACGGTAGAAGTAAAAAGATCACTTCGTGTTCTTGATGGCGCTGTGGTTGTATTTGATGGTGTTGCTGGTGTAGAACCACAATCAGAGACGAACTGGCGCTATGCCGATGAAGCTCAAGTTCCTCGTATATGTTTTATCAACAAACTTGATCGTACAGGTGCTTCTTTTGAGCATTCATATAAAACTATTCTTGACCGTTTAAATAAAAATGCTGTTCGTATGCAGATACCTATTGGGTTGGAAGAGAACCACGAAGGAGTTATCGATCTGCTTCGTATGAAAGCTTACTATTTTGAAGGTACTATGGGTAACTTAGTCGTTGAAAAAGACATACCTGAGAATCTATTAGCTGATGCAGAAAAGTATCATGCTGAGCTTATTGAGAAAATCGTTGAACAAGATGATCAAGTGATGAGTGATTACTTAGAAGGTAAGACTCCAGACTTAGATACACTAAAGAAGCTAATGCGTAAAGCTGTTATTGCGAATAAGCTTTTCCCGGTTTTTGCTGGTAGTGCTCTGAAGAACAAAGGTGTACAGCTTGTACTTGATGCAGTTGTTGATTATCTTCCAAGTCCTCTCGATATTCCTGCTATTCAAGGTATAAATCCTGATACAGATGAAGTTATGGAGCGTCATGCATCTGACAGCGAACCATTCTCTGCATTAGCATTTAAAGTTGCTACCGATCCATTCGTTGGCCAAATAATATTCTTCCGTGTGTACTCTGGTACTGTTTCTGCTGGAAGTTATGTTTACAACCCTCGTACTCGTAACAAAGAACGCATTGGACGTATTTTAAGAATGCATGCCAACGAACGTGAAGAAGTGAAGAAAGTTTATGCTGGAGAAATAGCTGCCGCAGTAGGTCTAAAAGATACTGTAACTTCAGATACTCTTTGTGATGAAGAGCATCCTATTGAGTTGTATCGTATTGTTTTCCCTGAACCAGTTATCTCTCTTCGCATCGAACCAAAAACAAAAGCTGATCAAGAAAAAATGGGTATGGCACTTTCTCGTCTTGTGCAAGAAGATCCTACTTTTCGTGTTACTACTGACCCAGAAACAAATGAGACAATCATCGCAGGAATGGGCGAACTACATCTTGAAATCATTGTTGATCGTCTAAAGCGTGAGTTTGCTGTAGAAGCAAATGTCGGTAATCCACAAGTTGCTTATCGTGAGACTATTACTGGTACATCAAGTGTTGAAGGTAAATACATCAAACAGTCAGGAGGTAGAGGTAACTATGGTCACGTTAAGATCAAAGTTAAACCTATGGATCTGTCTGTGAAAGAAGAAGATCTTCCAAAGAATACCAAACGCGAAAAAGGTTTTGAATTTATCAATACTATTAAAGGTGGAGCTATTCCTCAGGAGTATATTCCAGCTTGTGAAAAAGGATTTAAAGAAGGTCTCGACAGGGGAGTATTAGCTGGATTCAAGCTTGTGAATGTATCGGTTGAGTTATGGGATGGTTCATTCCACGATGTGGACTCAAATGAAATGGCTTTCAAGATAGCGTCTTCTATGGCAGTTCAGGATGCTTGTAAAATAGCAAAGCCAGTTATCTTAGAGCCAATGATGAATGTTGAAGTTGTTACTCCAGACAAATTTATGGGTGATGTCACTGGTAGTCTTTCATCAAAGCGTGGTCTTATAGAAGGTATGGAAGATCGCGGTATGAATCAAGTAGTTAAAGCCATCGTTCCTTTATCTGAAATGTTCGGGTATATGACCACTCTCCGTTCTATGACTGAGGGCCGAGCTGGTTTCACAATGGAATTCTTGCGTTACGATATTGTTCCACAGAACGTCGCTACTGCTATCATTGAATCTCGCAAATAACATTATAAATAAAATAACCTCAGACTTAGTCTGAGGTTATTTTATTTATATATAATTTAATATACAATATGTATATGTTATCAAAATTACAAAAAATATTTCACAAATGGACACCGATTATTGTTGGTCTGACTATTTTTTGTTCTATTTTCTTATATTTTTATCACCAGATCATTATTATGAACAAGCTTCTGTTTGTTGTACTTGTCGTTTTTTCTATTCCTATATGGATAGATATCATTGTAAATATTATAAAGCGTAAGTTCGGCATTGATCTTATCGCCGGTCTTGCTCTTGCTTGTTCTGCTTTACTCGGTCAGTATATTCCTGGAGTAATTGTTCTTCTGATGCTCTCAGGGGGAGAAGCTCTAGAGACATATGCAATGCTTCGTGCTCGTAAATCTTTATCTTCACTACTATCTTTAATACCATCCAAAGCACACGTTAAAAAAGATGGCGGTATAGTCGAAGTTGAAAGTCGTGAAGTAACTACAGGGACTGTTATCTTAGTTAAAGCAGGTGAAGTAATACCTGTCGATGGGGTAGTTGAAGGTGGAGAATCTTTTGTAGATGAATCTATTATGACAGGTGAATCTATGCCAGTGAAGAAAAGTAAAGGATCAAATGTTCTAGCTGGTACTGTAAATACAGACGCGATTTTAGAAATCAGGACAGTTAAAGCTCTTTCTGATAGTAGACTTGAAGGTATCATTAAAATGGTTCGGCAAGCAGAAGAGAATAAAGCTCCCTTTGTACGTTTAGCTGACAGATACAGTGTGTACTTTACGATTTCCACTCTTGTCATCGCTTTTCTTGCTTGGCTTATATCTGGTGATGTTGTGCGCCTGCTAGCCGTTCTTGTGGTTGCTACACCTTGCCCCTTAATACTTGCTACACCGATTGCTTTTATGTCGGGTATGAGCTCGGCTTCGCGTCGAGGTATTATTGTAAAGAATGGCGGAGCCCTCGAAACGTTAGACAGAGCACGAACTTTTGTTTTCGATAAGACTGGAACCGTGACTCTAGGTACTCCCAATATCCATACTGTTCATAGTTTCTCATCTTTATCAGATAAAGATGTTATGCGATTATCAGCATCTGTCGACCAGCCATCAGTTCATATCTTAGCTCGTGCTTTGGTTGAACATATCCAGAAAGACGACAAAGTCCATCTTTCATACCCTGAAAAATTTAAAGAAACATTTGGAGATGGAGTCAGTGGTGAGATAGATGGAGTAAAATATTTATTTGGCAAGTTGTCTTTCTTGAGAAACTTAGGAGTGAAAATACCTGATGAAGTTTTAAAGAATTATGAAGAAGAAAGAACTGAAGGTATAATCCCTGTTTATTTAGCAAAAGACACCGAGCTACTTGGAGCCGTATTTTTCCGTGATGAAGTTCGTAAGGATGCAAAAACACTTTTCACTGGTTTGAAAAAAAGTGGAGCTAAACGTATTGTTTTGCTATCTGGCGACAAAGAGTTCGTTGCGAAATCTATTGCTGATTCTTTAAACATTAGTGAATACAAAGCTGAATGTTTACCAGACGAGAAATTAGACTTCATAAAAAACATTCAAACTAAAGATAAAGAAATAGTAGCGATGGTCGGCGACGGTGTGAATGATTCACCAGCAATTGCTCAAGCTGATGTCGGTATTGCTTTAGGTACACACGGGGCTACAGCTGCGAGTGATAGTGCAGATATTGTTATTATTTCTGGCTCCGTAGGACTTGTTCACGATGCTTATCTGATAGCAAAGCGTTCGCTTGGAGTTGCTCGTGAAGGTATATTTATAGGTATTGGATTATCTTCTGTGTTTATGATTATTGCCCTTTTCGGTTACCTGGCTCCATTCCTAGGAGCTTTAATACAAGAAGGTATAGATGTTGCTGTTATTCTATATGCTTTACGTGCAGGTATCCCTGTGAAAATAGATAATAATTAGATATTCTCTAATCCTCAGAAAAATGCTATAATACAAGGTATATTAGTTAACTTTTTAAATATGCAAAACGAAAAAGGAAATATAAGTGTTATAGTTTCTTTAGTTATTGTTGTGGCTTTCGTGGGTTTCATTATTTTTATGCTTTTAAACAATAAGCTAAATGTTACTCCTACTGATAATACAACAATAAATAAGACAACACAGCAAGACAATATTAATACTAACCAGACTGATACCACTCAGTCAAAACCAATTGAAAAACCTATGGATACAAATAAAAGATTATTACAAAACTTTACCCCAGTTTCAAAAGTAGATTCCCTACAGAAAACTGATTTAGTAGTTGGTACCGGTGCTGAAGTTAAGCCAGGAGACACAGTAAGTGTCCAATACACAGGAGCCGTGGCTGCGACTGGAGAGATATTCCAAAGTTCAAAAGATTTTGGTACAGCCCCTGTTACATTCCCACTATCAGGAGTTATTAAAGGTTGGACCGATGGTATTCCAGGTATGAAAGTTGGTGGTACACGTAGACTTTTAATCCCAGCAGCTGAAGCTTACGGAGCTACACCACCACCAGGCTCAGGTATACCTGCTAATGCAGATCTAGTCTTTGATGTTGAGTTAGTCGGAATAAAATAAATAAAATTTATGGACAAGAAAAAATTACCATACCTAAAGAGAATATTTAAAAAAAAGCGTACTTGGATTATTCTCGGTATTGTAGTAATTCTTCTTTCTTATTTCATTTTTAGACCTAAAGACAATTCTAAGAATATTGTTAGTGATTTTGTTAAGTACGCCAATCTTAGCCAGACCGTATTAGCGACAGGCCAAGTAACCTCTGATACAGATTTAAATTTATCTTTTAATTCGAGTGGAATTGTTAGAACGTTGAATGTATCTGTTGGGGACAAAGTTTACGCTGGACAAGTATTAGCTACCATAGATCAAGGGGCTCAACTTGCTGCTCTTACTCAGGCTCGTGGCGCATTGGCTGCTGCTCAAGCCCGACTTCAGAAAACTCTAGACGGTGCTTCAAATGAAGACATAAGACTTGCTCAAGTTAACCTCGACCAAACAAAATTAACTCAAGATATTTTAGTTAAAAATGCTTACAAGAATTTATTAAACTCTACTCCTCAGGCAGTTCCTGAAGGTGGAGTCAGTGACTACACTGCTCCTACTATAAGTGGTACATATAATGGTGATCAAGAAGGTACTATTAAGGTAAATGTCTATGCCACTGGTAGTGGCTCTAGTTTTTCCGTCTCGGGTCTTGCTTCTGGATCTGGTGTAGTGACAACTACAACCCCACAACCTTTAGGGAATTCAGGTTTATACATTAAGTTTCCATCATTAACCAACAACAATGTTTCAAGTTGGGTTATTATTTTGCCCAACAAACAAGCACCTGACTATTTGGTGAATAAAAATGCTTACGAGACAGCCCTTTCACAAGCGCAGTTATCTATAAGCCAACTTCAAGCAACTCTCGATCTAAAGAAAGCTCAAGCTAGACAGCCTGATATTGATTTAGCAAAAGCAGATATTGTTACAGCCGAAGGTCAAGTTCAAGCGGCTCAAGCTAAATACGATGACACTATTATAAGAGCACCTGTAAGTGGCACTATCACAAGTGTTGATATCAAGCTCGGAGAGTTAGCTACTGCTTTGAATGAAGCTATTGTTCTTCAAGATGTATCGAATATGTATCTCGAGACGAATATTAATGAAGCAAATATTGCTAGTGTAAAAGTAGGAATGCCTGTAGATGTGAATTTCGATGCATTCGGAACTGATAAAAACTTTAAGGGGACAGTAGTGAAGATTGACCCATCATCGACTCTCATATCAGGAGTTGTAAATTATAAATTAGATGCAAGTATTGAGAAAATACCAGGTTTGAAACCCGGTATGACAGCTAATATGACTATCAAGGTTCAAAGTAAAGATCATGTCTTAGTCGTACCTTCTCGAGCAATTCTGACTGATAAGAATAACAAAGAGACTGTTCGTCTGATAACAAATACAAAAACAAAAGCATACAAAGAAGTTCCTGTTACTACTGGTCTTGTTGGTGATGGTGGTATGGTTGAAGTAACTAGTGGTTTATCTGATGGTGAGGAGATTGTTGTTCTTGTGAAATCATAATTATGTTAATAGATCTCAAAGATATTGTTAAAGACTACGACAATGGTGGTATCATCACTCACGTTTTGAAAGGTGTTAATTTGTCGATTGATGAAGGTGAGTTTGTGGCTATTATGGGTCCCTCTGGATCTGGTAAATCCACTCTTATGCACACCATAGGATTTCTTGATAGGCCAACCAGCGGAGAATATTTCTTTGATGGACAAAATACAAAAGATTTCGACGACGACGACTTGGCTCATATTCGGAATGAACGTATCGGATTTGTTTTTCAATCGTTCAATCTTTTACCCAGAACAACTGTTATAGATAATGTTATGTTGCCACTTCTTTATAGCAATATTAAAACAGGGCATAGACATAAAGCCAAAGTTGCCCTAGAAGCGGTAGGGCTTGGCGACCGTATAGATTTTATGAGTAATCAGATATCTGGTGGACAGAAGCAACGTGTCGCTATTGCTCGCGCACTTGTCTGTAATCCGAAAGTTTTATTTGCTGATGAGCCGACTGGTAACCTTGATTCAAAAAGTGGTTCGACTGTTATGAGTATTCTAGAACAACTAAACAAAGAAGGTCGCACTGTTATACTCGTGACTCACGATATGAATGTAGCCCTTCACGCTCATAGGATAGTGACTATCAAAGATGGAGAAATAATTTCTGATAAGAAAGTAGACGCCAAAGACCGTATCCATTCAAAAATAATTTCGGATTAGCTATGAATAGTTTCTTTTTAAATATTGAAAGAACAATTAAAAACCTTCTCTCCAGGAAAGGCAGGTCATTCTTAACAGTTCTAGGAATTGTTATTGGAGTCTCTGGTGTAATTATTATTATTTCTTTAGGGGCTGGTGCTCAGACACTTGTCTTAGGGCAGATCACTAAGCTTGGTTCAAATATTGTCGGAGTCCTTCCAGGTAAAAGTAACGAGAAAGGTCCACCCGCAGCAGTCTTTGGTGTTCAAGTGAAGACTCTTGTGCTTGCTGATGCTAATGCGATTAAAGATAAGAATAAAGTACCTCACGCGACGGCAGTAGCTTCTTTTGTTAGAGGGAATGTCACTGTTATCTCTGGTCGTCAGAGTGTCGACACGAGTTTTACTGCTACCGATGGTAGTTATCCTCAAGTCCAAAATGTAGAAATGGATCACGGTTCATTTTTTACAAATGAAGAAAGCCAAGCCGGAGCAAATGTTATAGTTTTAGGTTATGATGTTTACCAAGCATTATTTCCAAATGGGGGAGATATGGGTGCGATAGTGAAGTTGAAGTCACCGAACAACGATATTGGCAGTATTCCATTTAGAGTTATCGGAGTTCAGAAGAAGTTGGGTACTGTCGCATTCCAGAATCAAGATGATCAAGTTTTCATACCGTTCTCGATAGGTCAGCGTCAATTACTTGGAATAAATTATATCCAGTTCATCCGTATCAAAGTTGATAACGCCGATAATTTACCATCAACGATGGAAGATATTAAGAATGTTCTTCGTTCACAGCATCGTATTACTGATCCGAATAATGACGATTTCTCTGTTCGCGATTTGGCTGATGCGATAAAAATTCTGACAAGTATTACCGATGCCTTGCGTATGTTCTTGGGTCTTATGGCTGGTATCTCACTTGTTGTCGGAGGTATTGGTATTATGAATATTATGCTTGTGACTGTCTCTGAAAGAACACGGGAGATAGGTCTACGTAAATCCATAGGTGCTACTAGTAAGCAGATCAGGAATCAATTCTTGCTTGAAGCTGTTGTCCTAACTTTCGCCGGTGGCATCATCGGTATCGTTGTCGGAGTACTTATCTCTTATATCCTTGCTTTAGGTGTGAGGTATTTTGGTTATGATTGGTCGTTCATTATCTCACCATTGTCCATTATTCTAGCTGTTCTTTTTTCTGTTATTACTGGAGTTATCTTTGGATTATATCCAGCCTTAAAGGCCGCCAAGTTAGACCCTATTGTTGCACTACGTTATGAATAAATATTTTCAACAAGCCCTAAAAGGTATAAAAGCAAGTCCATCAAGAACTTTTCTGACGACTCTTGGTATTATGATCGGTATTGGTACTGTCATCCTTGTTCTCTCAGCCGGAGAAGGTTTTAAAAGTTATATCAATGCTCAGATTGATGCTTTCGGTTCGAACACAGTTATTATCGAGACCTCTGTTCCTCCATCTACCAAAGATCGTTCGAGTGGTCAGTCTTCTAGCACAGCAAATAGTTCTGCGGTGAATGCGGTACCTATTACGACTCTTAAGAACAGAGACGTAGAAGACATCAAGCAGTTACCAAATGTAAAGAATGCATACGGCGCATCGATTGGTCAGCAGATTGCGACTTATGGTAATGTCTCCAAGAATATTTTTGTTTTTGGTGCTGATGCTTCACGTTTTGATATTGATAAAGGTGTCATTGCCAGAGGCCGACCGTACACAACAGAAGAAGATAAATCATTATCTCAAGTAGCAGTACTTGGTCACGATATCGCTATAGATTTGTTCGGTGATTCAGATCCTTTAGGTAAATTTGTTCGCATAGGTAATTATAATTTTGAAGTTATCGGTGTGTATGAGCGACGTGGAAGTTTTGGTTTCTCGAACGATGATGAGCAGATTTTTATACCTATTAGTACTCTCCAAAAGAAAATACTAGGTACAGATTATTTATTATACTCAGTAGTAGAGTTAGTCGATAATAACAAAGCAGATACTACTGCACTAGATATATCAGATATCTTGCGACGCAATCATTACATTACAAATCCAGCGCAAGACGATTTTAAGGTTTCTACTCAAGCTGAAAGCTTAGCTACTTTTAATACTATTCTGCAAGCTATAACATACTTACTGATAGCCATCGCTTGCATCTCTCTTGTTGTTGGTGGGGTAGGAGTGATGAATATTATGTACGTTGTTGTCACTGAGCGTATCGGCGAGATAGGTTTGAAGAAAGCTCTAGGTGCTCGACATAAAGATATTTTATATGAATTTCTTATCGAAGCCATTCTTCTTACTCTCATCGGTGGTGTTATCGGTATCATCGGGGGGATATTCTTATCTTTTATAGTTTCTAAGATTGCTCAGAGTTTCGGCCTCACTTGGAAGTTAATAGTTCCTATCTCTAGTATTATTATTTCTGTTTCTGTTTCGATGATTATTGGCGTTGTTTTTGGAGTTTTCCCAGCGCGTAATGCTGCAAAGTTAAACCCGATCGAAGCTCTAAATAAGGAATAAAAAATACCCTCACTATTTATATAGCAAGGGTAATCTGCTTTTTGCTTTCCAACTTTTCAATTATAAATTCGAGCACTTTTGTCAATTTGCTCAATCTTGTCTCGGTGAAACAGATTAGGGTTACTCGATACCCATTCCCTCACTGATGCATGGTGCTGGAAATCATATGTATCCACGAGTGGTCGTTCTGTTACTTTACTATTCTGTTCTCTTAATTTGTAGTTAAAAAAACCATAATGGAATGCGCTAAAGATATCCGTACAGCGAATATTAGCATTTCCAAGTTTGTAAAGAGACTCAACCATCCGGTTACCGGTATTAACAACATCCATTATGAGTGCCACTTGTTCGTGTTCCCTTAAGTGGATATTTTTGTATCCACCATGAATTTCTGGCAGAAATTCAAACTCACCACCAAGTATCTCAGCTACCTTTAAAGCCAAGTACCCATTTACAGGCCCGGCAATAGCAACAATTTCTTTACCTTTTTGGCCTTCTTTGATTTTGGCATTATGGTTCTGTATTTTATGCGATACATAGATCGCTAAATCATACAGGGTACGCGGTTGCCAGAGTTTGTCATAGTTGATCGTCAATGGCGTTGCTGTCCTTGTGTTCTCTATGAAAAAAATAGGTTTTTCGTGAATATCCACGATTTTGTTCACTACTAGAAGACTAGCAATATTGATTGCTTCAAGAGGGTGTTCGTACATAATTTAAGTTTTAAATTGTTTAGGAAAATTGTTTAAAATACATTTTGGGGTTATTCTATAACTTTATTTCTCTTTTGTCAATGTTGGTGAATAAGATTATTTATATGTTATAATTGAAACTATGGAAACACTTTTAAACAATAAAAATTTTATTAAAATATCCGTCGTATTTGTCGGATTATTATCATTATTCGTTTTAGTAAAGCTAGTGAATGAAGTTAAATCAGGTGGAGATTATAATAGAGGTAATCGTCCTCCCGATGTTATTACTGTTACTGGTAAAGGGGAAGTGACCGCTGTCTCAGATATCGCTACTTTGGATTTAACTCTTAGTAAAGATGGTTCTACCACCAAGATAGCTCAAAGTGACCTTAATGACCAAGTCACTAAGACTCTTGCATACTTAAAGACAAAGAATATTGCTGATAAAGATATTAAGTCCGAGTACGGAGGTATAAGTCCGAAGTATGCTCCAGTCGCTCCTGTGAATTGCTTTAGTTATCCTTGTCCTCCACAGCCAGAGTCAAAGATTATTGGCTACACTGCTACTCAGTCTATTTCTGTGAAGGTTCGTGCTGTAGATAGTGCCAACGATATCCGTACTGGCTTAGCAGATCTTGGTATTACGAATATTTCTGGTCCTACTTTTAGTATCGATAACCAAGACTCATATATGGATCAAGCTCGTACTATCGCTATAGATAACGCACGCACGAAAGCACAGAAGTTAGCTAAAGAGCTTCAAGTCCGTCTAGGTAAAGTTACTAGCTTCTCTGAGAATAATTATCCTATTATGTATGCCGCAAAAGCTATGAGTGCAGACACCGTTTCATCTTCTGTCCCTGCTCCAGAGCTACCAAAAGGCGAGAATAAGATAACTTCCAATGTCACTGTCACTTACGAGATAAAGTAGATAAAATTACATATTCTTATTAAAAAGGCCTTTCAAGGCCTTTTTATATGGGTATATTACCGACCTTGCAACTTTCGGTTCAATATTGTACTATATACAGATAAGCCCTTCGGGGTGGTTTTTAATAAGAGAGGATTAATACATATATGAATAAAACTAAAGAATATATCAAAGAAGTAATACTTGAAATGAAGCACGTCACTTGGCCTACTCGCAGTCAGACTATGTATTTCACAATAGCTGTTCTTATCGTATCTGCTTTTATCGCATACTATCTAGGATTTTTCGACAAAGTATTTTCTATGGGGTTAGAACGCTTTTTAGCAAAATAATTTTCAATATTACATATGGCAAAACAAGAATTAAGAGGAGAAAGGAATTGGTACGCAATTCACACATATGCAGGTTACGAGAATGCAGTTATGCGTAATCTAAAGCAACGTATCGATTCACTTGGTATGAACGATAAGATTTTCGATGTCGTTGTCCCAACCGAGAAGAAAATAAAGATCAAGAGTGGTAAGCGCGTAGAAGTTGAAGAGAAAGTTTATCCAGGATATGTCCTTGTTGATATGATTGTGGATGATAACTCTTGGTACGTTGTCCGTAATACTCCTCGTGTGACTGGATTCGTCGGAGCTGGAGTTAACCCTGTCCCGCTCAACAAAGAAGAAGTCGATGACCTCTTTGGCCGTATGGAGAAAGCAAATACTAAGAATAAGCACCAGATCGATGTCGAGATCGATGAGATAGTGCGTATTGCTGATGGTCCATTCAAAGAGTTAGAAGGAAAGGTGAACGACATAGATCAAGAGCGTGGTAAAGTGAAAGTATTAGTATCAATGTTCGGCCGTGAGACACCAGTAGAGCTAGACTTCTTGCAGATTAAAAAACTTTAATTTTTATCAATTTGATTAAAATAGACCTTTGTGTTAAATTAAACCTGTTACGCTAAAGCTTCAAATTTATCCGTAAAAACATATTATATGGCAACTAAGAAAATAACAAAAAAAGTAAAATTACAAATTCCTGCAGCCAAAGCAACACCTGCGCCACCACTTGGTCCTGCTTTAGGTCAAGCTGGAGTCAACATTGCTGAATTCTGTCAGAAGTTCAATGCACTGACTGCATCTATGGCAGGTGAGATAGTCGGCTGTGTTATCTTTGTTTACGAAGATCGCACTTACGACATCCAGATCAAGACTCCTCCTGTTTCTGGCCTTATCTTTAAAGCCGCAGGTATAGAGAAGGGTTCAGGTAAGCCAAACACTTCTAAAGCTGGCAAGATTACGAAAGCTCAAGTCAAAGAAATAGCCGAGAAGAAAATGCCAGACTTAAATGCGAAGAATATAGAAGGGGCTATGAAGATAGTAGAAGGTTCAGCTCGTTCAGCAGGTATTACCATAGTAGACTAAATATTTATACTAAATAGCTCTCACATCGTATGTGAGAGCTATTTACATTTATATATATTTATGTTATTTTGTCCTCAAACAAAATTATTTTTCTATGAAAAAGATAAAAGTTTATATAAGTACTTGTTTTAAAAATGCCGGTAGTAATTATTGCCAGGCAATGATGAGTTTGCAAGATAAATTAAAGGGGGTTATGCACGGAGTCGAATTTATAGAGCAGAAGATACCCAAAGGCGTTCAAAATATTTTTGAATATAAAAAAAGAATAAATAGATCGGTATATATTGCTGATTTAATTATCTTGGAAGCCTCTATGTGTTCTACTGAACTTAAGAACGAGATCTACATTGCCGTAGAGAAGTATGGTAGAAAAGTACTCGTTCTTTGCAAATCCAACGAAGCTCAAGCTCTTAGGTTTAGGATATGGACCGATTTGAATAACAACCCAAAATACACATTCAAAACTTACTCTACAAACACAGAGCTTATCGATATTTGTGAAAGAGCTATAGCCGAAGCTCAGCAAACACACAACGAATTAAATTAAACCAAAAAGCCGATGTATAACTACATCGGCTTTTTTAATACAAATTTTTAATTTTGAACTCGCTCTACATACTCACCAGTCTCAGTATTTACTCGGATTATATCTCCAGCTTCAAGGAAGAAGGGGACACTTAGCTTAACTCCGTTCTCAAGAGTGACGATTTTTCCTCCACCGTTAGCAGTGTTACCTTTAATAGAAGGTGGAGCATCTTTAATTTTGAATTCCATTTTTACAGGTAGATTTATATTTATTATTTTTTCTTCACCATCATTGTCCCAGACGAGAGCAGTGACTAGCTCATTGGGTTTTAGGAATTTTGCACTATCTCCAATTACTTTCGCATCAAGCTGGAATCTATCCTTCGGATCCTCTGGGTCACAGAACCAGTATTCACCTTTATTCTCATATAGGAACTTTACATCTTTTTTATTTACATCAGCTTCTTCTGCCTTGTCTGATGCGTGGAATACAGTATTCCACGTGCGCCCTGAAAGTAAACTCTTTAGTTTTACTTGGTTTTGAGGTTTCCTTTGTTGTGTGCGAGCCACGTGATTATCTAATACTTCACATGGTTCATTTTCAAAAATTATTATTTTTTTTGTTCTTATTTCACTATATTCAAGCATAAACCCATTCTAGCTTATATCTTAAGCATTTTCAAGTCGTTGACTATATTTTGAATAAGTTTTACAATTTCAGAAAACATCGACATTTCATCACCTTATAAAAATTTTAATTATGAAAAAAAGATTATTTTTAGTACTGCTAATCATTTTGGCAATGCTACCTTGCTCATTTTCAATCTCTGAGTATTTTAATCTCAATATTTTAGGGTTAACCTATCCTAAAATAAAAGAGATAGCCAATATTTCTTCAATTGTGCTTGCTGCTGCTTTTTTCATTATTTTTTTCTATTTTATAAAAAATAATGACAGCGATAAATATGTTATCTCAATCATGTCAATTATCTACGTTGTAGGTGTGCTTGGTTGGTTACACGTTATAGGAAGTATCTTAAACTATGATAAAGATATCATTATGGAGTTTGTGGCGAGTATGGCTGTAAGTTTGGTCTCTATGATTCTGTTAGCTATTTTAGCTTTATCTGTTATATGGCCTAAGGATGGTAAAATTTCCATTTTTTAAGAAAAGTAATTATATGGAAGACCAAAAGTATAAATCAAAATGCGCTGATCCCTCAGCGCATTTTTTTATGCTATTTATTTTATTATTCTGCACTGCTAGATATTTGTATTTCTCCAAAGCGTGAGCGTACTTCCTTCAGTATTTCATCAGAAAGTTTCTTGTTCTCTCTTAAGTATGTACGAGCTGCATCATATCCGCGACCGAGTTTGATTTCTTCTACGGGTCCTTTTTCTCTTTGCTTGGCAGTACCTAGATAGGTGAATATAGCTCCACTAGATTTATTTATTATGCCGATCTTCTCACCGAGAGCCATTATCTCACCCTCGCGAGATATACCTTCGCCATATAGTATGTCGAATTCTGTCTGTTTGAATGGGGCAGCCACTTTGTTCTTCACGACTTTCACTCGAGTACGTGAGCCTACTACTTCTTCACCTTTTTTTATCTGAGCGATACGACGTATATCAAGCCTGATAGATGTATAGAATTTAAGCGCTTTACCTCCAGGTGTAGTCTCAGGGTTGCCGAACATTATACCTATCTGCATACGTATCTGATTGATGAAGATCACTACAGTTTTTGATCGAGCAATAATGGCTGTGAGTTTTCTAAGTGCTTGGGACATCAGTCGAGCTTGCTTGCCGACGTGCGACTGGCCCATATCGCCTTCTATCTCATCGCGTGGGGTCAGAGCTGCTACTGAGTCTATAACTATCACATCTATTTTCCCTGATCGTATCAGACTTTCAGTTATCTCTAGCGCTTGTTCTCCATTGTCTGGCTGTGAGATGAGAAGGTCTTTAATATTTACTCCAAGCTTCTTTGTATATTCAGGATCCATAGCGTGCTCGGCATCTATGTAGGCACAGACTCCACCTTTCTTTTGAGCTTCAGCGACTATATGTAGCGCTAGGGTTGTCTTACCAGAGGATTCTGGTCCAAATATTTCAATCATTCTTCCTCGTGGTACACCTCCGACACCGAGAGCCATATCAAGCCCTATTGATCCAGTAGGGATGACATCGATATCCACTTTCGGTGAGTCACCGAACTTCATAATCGCTCCTTCACCGAATTTGGTTTGGATAGATCGGATAGTGTCTTCTATAGCACCTCCCATTTCTTTTGCTGCTTTCTTTGCTTTTTTTTGCATATATATAATTAGGGTTTACTAATTAATTAGTATTAATAATTTTATTTGCTACAGCTACACCTTTGTTCTCTTTGTATACGACTTCGAATTTTTTCTCAGAAGTTTTTCCGAATTTATCTTGTGCATTTAAAGTCACTACAGAAAGACCTGGTAGGAGAGCCACTGGCTCAGCGAAAGATCCATCTCTATCTATATATATTTCTCGTCCGTCTAGGCTCAGATAGATTGCATTTTTTGCATTACCTTTTACTTCTACGATAGGTGAAGATGCATCATTCTGATTTATGGTCGCACTAATCTTGACTCCTTTGATAAGAAAAGCTGTTTTCGAATAAGCAAAGACTCCTATGAACCCGAACAACATAAAACATGCCATTGTTCCAACCCACCATTTTATACTTTTGTTTTTTATGATGTTTATACTTTTCATATTTTACATACCTTCTGTGTGATCTACAGGTTTCTCTAATACATCTCTAGGCTTTGCCCCATTACCTGGACCTACTACACCGCGTTCTTCTAGCATATCTATAAGTTTTGCTGCGCGCGCATAGCCGATACCAAGCTTACGTTGTAAATACGATGTCGATGCTTTGCCTGCTTCCATTACTGTGGCTCTAGCATCTTCGTATAGATCGTCATCTCCATTATCCATACCACTCTCGAAAAGATTATTACCTTTTTCTATCGAGCCAGAAAGTTCTATCGTATCAGGCAGTTCGTCGATGTAGGCGTTCTTTAGATATTCTACCACTTTTTTCACTTCTTCCTCAGAGATAAAGGCACTCTGTAGTCTTTCTGGTTGGGACATTTCACCTGAAGCGTAGAGCATATCTCCAGCTCCCAGGAGCTTCTCGGCACCACCTTGGTCAAGTATTGTTCGTGAATCTATCTGTGAAGATACTTGTAGAGCTACACGAGTAGGGACATTGGCTTTAATCAGACCTGTGATGACGTTCACCGATGGACGCTGAGTAGAAAGTATCAGGTGTATACCGACAGCACGAGACATCTGAGCCAGTCTGACTATCGAGCTTTCAAGTTCACGTGGGTAAGTCTGCATAATATCTGCTAGCTCGTCTATGATAATGACAATGTAAGGCATACGCTCAGCCCCACCTTCGTCGTCTTTTGAATTTTTATTTTTAGATTTATTACCATAGACATTACTATGGTAAGACTCTATATCGCGAACTGATTCTGTCTCTAGTATATCATATCGGCGATCCATTTCTCTAGCTGCCCACTTGAGGGCAAGTATTGTCTTCTTCGAGTCAGTTATGACTGGGGTTAGCAGGTGAGGGATTTTGTTATAAAGGGTAAGTTCTACTCTTTTTGGGTCCACCATTATAAGACGTAAATCTTCTGGTCCATTGCGGTACAAGAGAGAAGTGATGACTGAGTGTATGGTTACAGACTTACCAGAGCCAGTCGTTCCTGCTATCAGTACGTGTGGCATCTTGGCTAGGTTGCCGAATATTGCTTTGCCAGAGAGTCCACGACCGAGAGCCACAGTTAGAGGCTTCGGTGAGTTCTGGAATTTCTCATCAGAGAGTAGGGTAGCTAGTCCGACTGTTGACTTCACTTTGTTCGGGATTTCGATACCTACAAGTGACTTGCCAGGGATAGGGGCTTCGATACGTATCGGGTGAGCAGCTAGTGCAAGAGCTAGGTCATTCTGAAGTCCGACTATCTTCGAGAGCTTCACTCCTTGAGCAGGTTTCAGTGCGTAGCGAGTGACTGTCGGACCGATGGTCACTTCATCCATCTCTACTGAGATACCGAAGTTCATCAGAGTTCTTTGGATAATGTTCATATTACCTTTCAAGTCACCGACGTTTGGTTTACCGCGATCTTTCTCGAGTAGCGATAGTGGGGGAGGTACGTAGCTTGTGCGGAACTTTTTCTTTGCGGAGAATATCTCTTCATCCTCATCTTCTTCTAATTTTTTAATTTTAGGTACACTCTCTTCGTATGCTATAGGTTGACCTTCAGTTATCGTCTCTTCTGGTTCACTTTCTTCCATCTCATCTAGGGATTCATCGTAGTGATACTTTTTCCCAAATCCGAGTTTTGGTAAGCCGATATCTTTCTTGAATATTGATAGTATCTTTTGCCATAGCTCCATCAAGTTCGGACGCTCGTCCATCATCAGTATGAGTGAGACGATAAGCAGTGTCCCGAGTATCAGAATACTTGCATATACTCCGAAAAGTTTTAAGAAAGGCCAAGACACCATACTCCCCAAGTATCCACCCAAAGCTATCTGGCTCGATGGGCCTGTGCCATTGACGGCAAGATCTAGTATGCCGAGAGTTGATAGTAGGGCTATCGTAGAAGTCAGAGCGTGAAGCTTGGCGACTTGTGGTGTACTTCCACGCATAAAAGATACCCCCACGACGATAAGTAAGACAGGTAGTATGTAGTATCCGACACCTAGAAACACACTAAATAAATCATATAAAAAGTTACCGACTGGTCCAGCTAGTTGGAACATTGATAGTATTAGAATTAATCCAAGAACAAGAAGACTGACGCCCCACACAGTGTGTCTTGTATCATCGTTTATTGCAGGCTCGGACTTTTTATTCTTTGCAGATTTTTTGCTTCTACGAGTAGGGGATTCTTCTTCGTCGTCATTGTTTCTTTTTGCCATATTATCCGTTAATTATATCATAATTTTTATCTTAATTCTCTCTAGAATATTACCGATATAATTTATATTTTTATATCTATACTCACACATTTATTTTACATTTGCATTACATTTATTTGAGTATATAATGGACACATTAAAGACATAAATATTCACTCGAATATTCGAAAAAGACATATGGACTATCAAAAAGACACAAAAAATACTGATACCAATTCTTACGGACAATCAAATGTCTCTGGTAATAAACTATTAGTAAATAAAGATATTTACGAGTATTCCTACAAAAAGACAGAAAAGCTTATCACCGCGCTGTATATGGTGACAGACTGTATGGAGACTGATGATGCCCTCAAAGGAAAAGTCCGCTCACTTGGTATAAATCTTCTGTCTTATATCCACAAGCTCTCTTTCACATATTCATCTCCTGTGGATAATCGCACCGCTATATCCGACTCACTTATGTACATCGGCGAGATACTTTCTCTTATAGGTATCGCAAACAATATCGGCTTTATATCTGATATGAATTACACTATCTTAAGCAAAGAGTTAATATCTCTGGCAGGCGAGCTGAAGTCGAATCAATCCAAAGAGAATCACTTCACATTCACACTCAATGATAAGATGTTCGATATTCCTCGACCTTCTACAGATCTACCAGAGAATAAGTCTTTTACTGGTATAAAGGACAATTCTGCTATTACGGACAAAAGGACACAGTACAACAATATGTCCTTTACAAATAAAAATGATTACAAACCATTGTCTCTGACAAAAAAGACTGAGAACTCGCACTCGCATTTAGTCAGTAAAAAAGATAGAACAGATAAGATTTTAAATATTATAAAGGACTTAACTATCAAGCAGACAAGCAAGAAAAGTGCACTCAACAACACACCCGCAGGCATTTCCATAAAGGACATTTCTATCAGCTTTCCAGACTATTCAGAGAAGACTATTCAGCGCGAGCTCAACACTCTCGTCGCCAAGAATCAAATCAAGAAAATAGGCGCAAAACGTTGGAGCAGATACTTAGCGATAACGCGTTAGTTATCCACATTATCCTCTATATCTACTATACAGACCACTGGCCTTTAATATATAATATCTAAGCATATTAGCACTGGTATATTTTTATCCTATATGCTAATATTGTATTATCTTTTATGTGTGGAGAAATCTTTACATAAGAGGTTTGCTTCTACACTCGAAAAAGTGCAGAAGGCGATCATTGAAAACAGAATACTTTTCTTTCTCTAATACCAAGAGTTAGATTAGCCCTAGTTATGTATTACGGATTTTGTTTGTATTTATTTACATTCAAGATTGTATTTCATAGCTCGTAATTTTGTTTCAATTTGGTCGCATCCACTAGTATTTATTTTATTATTTCGCCGTTGCTTTTGATAGAGAAGCGGAGGAAAATAATACGAGACTATACTTGTGGTCATCGGCCCTGTCGACAAGGCAGATAGCTTGTCCACTTCATTTATGAGGTGAGCAAGTATTCATTTAGTTTAGTTAGTTCATAAATTTTTGTTCGCGCAGATAGAGGCGAGTTCAATTATTTAAAATATTTATAGATAGCCCGTTCGTTGATACCGTGTCCGTCCGTAGCTTGATAGAGAGTTATGATGCGAAGGCGGGAAGACGAACCAAAGTTATTTATAAATAAAAAAAGATATGCACCCAATATTAGTTTCACTTTTATACATTATTAAAATACAAGATTTAAAAGTGAGTCGAAGCTAATCTAATCGTGCATATGATTAAAAAAATTATGTTAAAAATCAAATCAAAAATTTTCACAGGTTTGATGGTAGCGTTGTTCGCTCTTACTGCAGCATCTTTTGCTTCAGCAGCTTGGGCACCTACATCAGCGAAGTACATCACAAAAAGTTCTTCATCTGTGAACGTTAAGTGGCTTCAGTCAACTTTGAACGATGTTCAAAACGCTATGCTTGTCGTAGACGGTTTGTACGGTCCAAAGACTACAGCTGCTATCGTCACTTTCCAAAAGGCTCATCCTGCAGCAGGTGCTGCTGATGGTATCGCTGGTCCTATGACTATCGCTGCATTAAATGCGGCTGGTGCAAATGGATCAATGAGTACATCAACTGTCCCTGGTTGTACATCAACAACAGGATTTAGTCCTACAACAGGTCAGCCATGTAATAGTGCGGTAAGTAACCCTACTACTACTCTACCTGCTGGTTGTACTTCAACTACAGGCTTCAGTCCTTTGACTGGTGTATCTTGCGCAACTGGCGTAAGTACTTCAACTCAGACTGGTCCTCTAGCAGTTCAACTTTCACAAGACAATCCTGCAGCTGGTAATATCATCTCAGGTCAAGCTTTAGCTGACCTAGCTCATTTTACTTTCACAGGTAACGGTACACTTTCACAAGTTACTCTAAAGCGTACTGGTCTTTCAGTAAGTGCAGATATTTCAAATGTCTACTTGTACGATGGCAACCATCGTCTTACTGATGGTGCAAGTGTGAATACCGCTGGTGATGTTGTTTTCAATAATGTAAACATCCCTATCAACGGTTCACGTAATCTTTCAGTCCGTGTAGATATGAATACTGGAACTTCATCTGTCAACCTCGGTATGACTCTTACAAGTTACATGGCTTCAGGTTCTACAACTCCAACAACAGTTAATGTTGCTGGTAACATATTCGTAGTTAGCTCAGCTCCAGCTGGTGTCACTACTGCTACATTGCAGGCAACAACAGTTTCATCTGGTGCTGTTAATGCTGGTACTATGAATTACACAGTTTGGTCAAACGGTCTTCAAGTAAACGGCCGTGCAGCTATGTTCAAAGGTCTAAACTTACACTACGTAGGTTCAGCTCCTTATGATTCAGTTCAAAACCTTAAACTTTACGTTGACGGTTCACAAGTTGGTACATCATCAGGTGTAGATGCTAACGGTTATGCATTCTTCGATCTTGGTGCAGGTGTTAACCTTTCTGTCAGTACTCACACTATCGAAGTTCGTGGTGACATTATGAAAGGTTCAAACCGTAACTTACAATTCTCACTTCAGAACGCATCAGACTTGATGCTTACTGACTCACAGATTGGTATTAGTATTAACGCTACTAACGCTGTCAGCAACGGTGCTGCTGGTACAATAGCAGTTAATGCTGGTTCAGTTACTGTTACTGTTGACCCTTCATTCAACACAACTGGTACTATCACAGGTGGTGCTACAAATGTACCAATCGCTCAGTACAAGTTCGCTGCATACGGTGAAGATATGAAAATCAGTTCTCTTACTGTTACTCCTACAGTAGCTACTGGTATCGTTGCTTCAGGAAGTGCTACTAATTTGAATAACGTTGCATTATATGCAAACGGTGGTCAGATTGGTTCAAGTGCTAACTACACAGGTACAGCTCTAGTATTTACTCTTGGTTCATCATTGATTATCCCAGCTGGTACAACAACAGTTGTTACTGTCAAAGCTGATACAATCAACGATACAAACGTAAATTACACTGGTGGTACAATTACTACTAAGATTGCTGGTTCTACAAACAATGCGCAAGGTCAATCTTCACAGAGTTTGTCTACAGCACCTTCAACTGCAGGTGTAACTAGTGGTGCTCTTACTATCGGTTCTGCTTCAGCAACCGTTGCTGTAAGTACTTCACTAAACGCCCAAAATATTATCGCAAACACTGCTAAAACTAAGATTGGATCATTCGTTATCCAAGCTGGTGCTACAGAAGGTGTTCGTGTAAGTAACCTAAACATTGGTTTGGCATTCGGTAGTGCAACAAATGCTACTTATGCTAGTGGTACTGTTACAACTGGTTCACACCAGATTACTGTTACTGGTTCTACTGTTAACATTGGTGTTGGTGATGTAATCACTATCCCAGGTGCAACAGCTGCAGTCGGTACTGTTACATCTGTTGATTCAGCTACAACATTCACTGCTAACTTTACAACAGCTGGTGCTACACCAGCAGGTGTTATTACTGGTACTTCTGGTCCTATGACAATTACAAATATTTCTAATTTGTACACGTCAGATGACACAAACAATGTTATCGGTAACCCAGCTGCTTCAAACAATAACTTCTCAGTTAACTACACTATCCCTGCAAGTACTTCAAGAACTATCGATGTCTACGCAGACCTTGGTGGATTGAAAGCAGGAACAGTTCAAGCTACTTTGAAAGTTACTGCAGTTGGTGCTTCAACAAATGTTGCTCTAACAACAGGTACTGGTATAGCTACAGCTCTTTCAGGTCAAGTTATGACTGTTGCTGCTGGTAGTCTTGCTACACCTACAGTTACAACAAATTCATTGGTTTCTCAATTCGTTCTTGGTGGTACTTCACCTGCACTTGCTACATATAACTTTGTCGCAACAAACGGTGATGCTACTATCACACAGTTGATCTTTACAATCGCTACTACTCCTGCTGCTATCAGTCAAGTATGTATTGGTACAGTATGTGCACCAGTAGTTAGTGGTACTGCAACTGTTGCTGGATTAAACATAACAATCCCTGCTGGCTACGCTGGCGCGAATGTTACTGTTACTCCAACATTCAACAAAGTTGGTATTGGCCAACAGGCTTCCAACTCAATTGTTCAAATGAATCTTACTTCTATGAAGTACACGATTGGTAACACAGTAACAACAACAGCTGTTACAGTCACTGGTGAAAAGAATATGTCTCTAGTAGCTACAAAGCCTACTGTGACTATCGCTGCACCAACAGGAGCAATCCTTACAACTGGTTCAGTTGAGACTGCAGATGTAACTGTTACTGCAGATGCTGCAGGTTCAATTACTCTAAACAGTATTCCTGTAGTTGCTACAATCTCTTCAAGTGGTGCTGCTGCATACTTTACAAATGCAGGTGCGGTTACTATGAAAGATTCAAACAATGTTAATGTTCCTCTTACTGCTGCAGCTTGTCCTGCAACAGCAACTAACCTTACATGTTCTCAAACTCTTACAATTACTAATGGTTACACAATAGCCGCTGGTACTTCACAGACGTTTAAGATATTCTTCCCTATTGCAAATCTAAGTACAGGTACATTACCTAATACGTATGTATACACTTCACTTGCAACAGGTACAGGATTTAGTTGGGGTGATGTGTCAGGAAACAATCCTACTATCACAGACACAACTTACATGAACACATATCCTACAAACACAGCAAGTATTCATAACTAATACTTAATGTATAGTAGGTAAGTGCTCAGTGAGTAAGTTTCTCGAAACTTTAAATCGAACCAAAAAATCCCCGAAAGGGGATTTTTTGTTGTCTGAATCTGATCTTTTCCTAAGTAGCTCCTCATCAACACTTGCTTGTAATTTGTGCATATGCTCAAAAAGCAAGCAACCATTCAACCCTCCCACAATCCACTTCAAACCATCCGCATTCAACTCTCCATATGCTTACTTGCTTGTAATTTGTGCATATGCACAAATTCCAAGCAAGTACTTTCTCAGCTCTCAAAACTATGTAAATATATTGTAAATATATTTATCCACAAAATAGTAAAACGAAAAATACTTTGCTATAATACGATGAATATGGAAAAAATATTAATTTATTTTATGACAGGAGGGGTGTTCACAGCTTTAATTGTTGTTCTTGAAGAGAGCGGTTTTCGTGAGTTGTCAGGTTTTATGACTCTTCTTCCGGTGTTCACTCTTGTCTCATATATTTTTATTGGTCAGTCGCAAGGTGGGCTCGCTGTCAGTCAGCATGCGAAGTTCGTCCTCTGGGGGACTATCGTATCTTGGGTACCGTATATGATTGCGATCACTTACTTTTCTCCAAAAGTTGGTCCGACCAAAGCCATAGTTATAGCTATGTCCATCTTCTCAGTCTTAGCTATTCTTTTTATCGTAGTTTCAAATCATTACGGTTTATTCCGTTAATCGCATTGTGCTTCACTGTATCGAAAGTATGACAGTGTTTATTTGTCACACTGTACTCTTACTATTTATTAAAGAAAATATAATTACCATATGAAGTCAAAAAAAGGATTAAACAAAAAGATTCAATCTGGTTTCGCTTGGTTTGTTATCTTCGTCGCCGTTTTTATGTTTATGTATTCTACGAACTCTGCCAAGAAGAAAATGCAGAGTGTTATAGATAGTATTCCTAGCATACTGAGTGTCAAGAAGACCGAAGCAAGTATTCCTGCAGATGTTTTGGCTTCATCCACACCGATTACACCTCGATACAGGAGAGCTCTGACTAGATACGCCAATGCTCGTCTTGAAGTGAGCGACACTTGCCATATCACTCCCGACAAAGCTACCTTCAAAGACGGTACGAATATTATGCTAGACAATATCTCCACCAAGGATCACACCCTACTGCTAGACGAGCCAGCCTATATCCTTGCTCATAAGTACAAAATCGTAAATATGTTCGGAGTTGTCTTCCCGAAGACTATCAATGTCGGCTGTGATAATATCCAAAATGCCGCCACGATAACTATAGTGAAATAGCCCTCAAAGCATTGCCAAAATCTCTAAAAATGCTAATATATCTTCATTATGAAATACAACAGAAACGCTGTTATTGGTGCCATTATATTAGCCGTAGCCATTATCATCGCCTTTATTTTCGCTGTTAAGAACAAGAAAGTAGAAGCTCCCGTAGATCAGTCATCTGGCTTATCTAAGCTCGATATATCGAAAGATTTACTGAATAATCATTCTATATACACAAGTAGCAACTTGGGCAAAGCTACAGACACTACAGTGAGCACAAACCCTGATTTATCTACTGCTACTCTTACTTACACCAATGCTTTTATGAAGTTCCGTGGTAGTAATATTATCCAGCTAGGGGATGGTTGCCAAGCACATCCTACATCTATCGTTGTTCCCAACAATTCTCAAATGTTACTCGATAATCGTGCCGATAACTCTGAAGTTATCACTATCGGTAATACAAAGTACGATCTAGCTCCATATGGTTACAAAGTTATCACACTAGATATTCCGAAAGTTCCAGCTACTTACACTGTGGACTGCAAGGTCGCTCAGAATGTCACTACTCTTACTGTCGAGTAATAAATTCTTTATCTGAAATCCCCGAAAGGGGATTTTATGATATAATATCCGTATGTTTAACAAGCATTTATTCAAAGTAGTCATAGGATTCTGCGGTATGATAATTATCGGTCTGGTGGTGCTCGTCGTTATCGATTCATTCAAACAGGAAGATAATCCTGTAAATGTATCGACTCAAGTCCAAGCAGATACTGCTTCTAAAACAGCTACTTCTACAAATGCTCCTCTCCCTGTCAAAAAGTCTTTGAATTAGTATATTCGTATTATCAATTAATCCAAGCAAGACAGTAAATCAATAAATACTGCATTATTGTATTTTCTCTGCTTGAGATTTGTGCATATGCACAAATCTCAAGCAGAGAGACGAATCAAACCAAACCATTTACATCATTGACATATTGTCATCTCCTATGTTAATATCGTACTTAAACATTCCTCAAGCTTAAATTTTAAAAAATGAAAAACGTATTGCCAGTCATCATATTGATTGGCATTATGTTGCCAATCATTTTTTCAAACAGCCACTCTGTAAAAATCACTGTAGATGATAATCGGATAGATTCCACCAATAATAATACTTTGTTGGTTAATAAGAAAGTCTTGATAGTAATGCCTAAAGCAAGGTATATCGTTAGGATTTTTATTGTTATACCAAAAGACACAAACCTATCTCCGTTGCGTCTAATCTACATTGAAAAATTTTACAAAAGAGAAAACGAAGTTATCGAGGAAAAAGAATTAATCGTCATACCCTACAAAGGGCATAGTCAAAGAACCAGAGATGGCCCCATTAAATTAGCCGTTAATAATGAGCTAAGGTCTATATAAGAAACAAATATTACCCGTACTGTCATACAGTGCGGGTATTTTTTATTTTGCTTGTAATTTGTGCATATGCACAAATTACAAGCAAAGAATATAAGTTTGACATTTATGTGTTTTATATGTTAATTTGAATTTAAATTGATAAATATTTTCAAAATCTAAAATTATCCAACGATGAAAAAATTATTAGCATTTATACTCATCGGCAGTATCTTACCGATGGTATCTGTTGCACAATCAGGCGCTGGTTGTAATTGTAACCTCCCAGATGTTCGTATAAATATACATGGAATACTCTGGTTGAACGATCATGTATTTACTGGTTCGAAAGATGATCTATTGTCTTTGTATGATACGACGCTCATAAAAGAGCCAAATAGCCCTGACTCTCTGAGCTTAATAGCAATAGAGGTAAATCCTAGAGGAGCTTATTTTATAAAACCAAATGGCACTCTAGAAAAGGATTCTCACGGCGACTGCATTATCAAAGGAATTGTTAGAGTACACACCTTCCATCGTATAAAAAAAAGAAGGAAGAGAGGTGAATGGAAAATCACACCACATACAACTCGCAAGGAGAATATTAGATTTCCAATTATAAAGAAAAAGAATGAACAAGAATCAATCGTAAAAATAATTTGAAATGATCTCCGTGAACAACACCTGAGCCCAACCATTATTATGGTGGGTTCTTTTTTATTATTTATTGCTTGTAATTTGTGCATATGCTAAAATTACAAGCAGATGATTAATAAAAATGATATTGAAACTTTCAAGAAATTTTTAGAATCAGATTCTCAAAAAGCAAAAATTACAAAAGTGGTTTTGATAGCTGTTGCTCTCGGAACTCTTCCTTTTATAGCTGCTGGTGGAGTGGCGATGGGTAATGCTGTGCAAATCTTTAAAAAGAATAAAAGATATACTAAAAGGCAATTAAGCAACGCAGTTACTGGATTGAAGAAGCAAAGATTGATCGAGTTTGTGTCTGAGAATAATGGAGTTACAACTTTGCGTATTACTAAGAAAGGGGAGTCTAAAGTTAAATCATTTTCGATTGATATGTTATCTATAAAAAAACCACTCAAATGGGATGGTAAGTGGCGTGCTTTTATGTTTGACTTACCTATACGATACAAGCAAGCAAGAAATTCTTTGCGTATCAAATTAAAGCAAATTGGTTTTATACAATTGCAGAAAAGTGTGTGGATCTATCCTTATCCCTGTGAAGATGAGTTGCTTTATATTACAGATTATTACAAAATTCGAAATTTTATAGAAATACTTACAATTGAAAATATTATTAATGACAAAAAATTAAAACAGCATTTCAGATTGGCCTAATTATTTTATTTTATTGATTCTTTAACTTGTTATACTTTCTTTCCTCTTTTCCTTTGCTTGTAATTTGTGCATATGCACAAATTACAAGCAGAGGAACGCTGTCATATCTATTTCCAAAACTGTTGATAACTTAGAGTTGTTTTATGAGCTGAATGCTATACTTAATACAGTATTTACTAGGGGCTCTAATTCTTATAACTTATGACCCAAAAACAAAAGATTTGGTTGTGGATATCTCTAGCGATGTTTATAGTGCCAGAAGTGCTATTTTCTTTTTTATTATCTTCATTTTTATTCTTCTTTGGTGTAAGTGGACCTTATTTAATAGGATTTTTAATTAACCCACAGTTCTTTGTAGATAATAAAGATATTAATCTTTTACTAATATTAATTGAATTATTCGGTATTTTAGGCTTATTAATATTTAATATAAGATTTAATAAAAACAACTCAAAATCAATTTTGAGTTTAATTTTGTCTATTTTATTATTATTTACCATATTTATCTTTTATGTAGGTTTCTCAATGCGCCATGGCATAGGTTTCTAAAATTATTAAACTAATTTAAAATAATGAATAAAAAAATATTACTCCTTGTTTCAATTTTGAGTATTTTAATTTTTACCAATAAAGCTCAGGCACAAATAGCTTTTCCGTTTTTTAACATAAATATCACTGAGCATACTGTGGGAGGGGATGGCACATTTAATTTTCATATTTCATATAGCAATCCACCCGATGGGACATCATATCCTCTGGATGATTTCTCTATCGATACTCTAAATGGTAACGGTACATATAGTGTAGGTGATGCCAGCTTTGGTCCTACTACTTTTTATGTCACTCAAGATCAGGTAGCTGGTTGGCAAAGCCCTGATGTTGTTTGTTCTAGTAGTAATCCGTTGGTAACTAGTACTCCGACAGCAAATGGTGTCAATATAAATGCCCAAGGCTTCAGCTCTATAGACTGTGATATTACTAATAAAAAAGTCTCTGCTAAAACACCAGTACTTATAATACCAGGCGTGATGGGGACAGATTTGTGGCAAGGTAGTCAGAAATTATGGTTAGACATAGGTCATAATATCAGTGACGTAGGAGATCAATTTATGGACCCGTTAAAGTTCAATAGTGATTTAACTCCAAGTAATATAAATATAAGCTTAGGAAATGTTTTAAGTAAGGTTGTTGCTTTGGTATTTACTTCTGATTATTCCGACGGTCTTATTCAAGAATTTAAAAATCAAGGTTACACTCAAGGAGCAACTTCGAATGATAATTTGTTTTTATTTCCTTACGACTGGCGTTATGGAGTAAGCGATTCCACTGTTACTCTTCTTGAAGCAAAGATAGATGACATAAGACATCAGACTGGCAGTGATAAAGTGGATATTGTAGCGCATAGTACAGGAGGTCTTCTAGTAAAGAAGTATGTTATGGATCATCCTACTGATAATCATATAGGCAAAGCTGTATTCGTAGGTGTTCCAAATACTGGGGCGCCGAAAGCCATAAAAGTACTTTTGCAAGGTGATAATTTTGGTAATCCATTTTTGGCAGATAGTGAAATGAAAAAACTAGCAGAGAATTTCCCAGTAGTATATGATCTATCTCCAAGTCAAGAATATTTTAATAACAAAGGTAGCTATATAGAAACTATAGATTCTGGTTACTTTACTCAGACGAAAAATAATTTAGATTTCAACCAATCTAACAACTTTTTAACTAGTAATCATTCTTTAAATTCTCAAGCACTGACTAATGCGCACAACTTACATACTGCAAGCTTTGATAACTTTGATATGCGTACAGCCGGCGTGGATTTATATGCTATCGATGGATGTAAAGCTGGTACTTTGAGTAAAGTCATTGAACGTCGTCAGAAAGATATTCTTGGGAATATTTCTGTTTCTTACGATCAACCCACAGAAACACCTGGCGATGGCACAGTCCCACTTGAAAGCGCCACGAATTTACCCATTAATAATGCCAATAAATATTTTGCGCTCAAAGCGTCTCATGGCGAAATGCTTAGCCAAGAAGGTATCAAGCAAGAGATTGTGAATCTAATTTCTGGAAGCAACTTAGATGTTGGCACAAACAGAATTACGCAAGATATATCACAATGTAAATTAAATGGTAAGGCAATCTCTATATACAGTCCCTTATCTATAGAAGTTACAGATCAAGATGGTCGGCAGTCTGGTTTGTCGAGCGATGGAGTTATGCATAACGATATACCCAACGCTGATTTTCAATTGATGGGTGACCATAAATTTATCTATCTTCCTACAGATGAAGGGCAAGTTTATAGCATAAAAGTTACAGGAACTGGAGATGGAGATTTTACTTTAAAGAATGCAAATATAAATAATAATCTTGTTACGGGTAGTGAGATCTTTAGCAATATTCCAGTCACTACAAATCTAACAGGTACTCTTAATCTTGGTGCTGCTACTACGATGTCTTTAGATACAAATGGTGATGGGTCTATAGATAGTAATATTAATCCATCTTCGACTCTAGACGCAAATCAATCTGAGGATCTTGTCCCACCAATTACAACTTCAAATATCCATGGTCGTTTGAATAAGAAAAATGGATATTATAAAGATGATGTCTCTATTACCTTGGCAGCTATTGACCCAGTTGTAGATGGGCAACCAGAGCAAACCTCAGGTTTATTAAATATAAATTATAATTTAGATAATACAGGATATAAGATATACAGTAGGTCATTTCATATTGATAAAAAAGGTTTACATACTCTGAAATTCTTCTCGACGGACAGAGCTGGCAATAATGAAGGTGAACAATCGATTAACTTTACAATAGGGAAGAATAAAGACGATAGAAATATAGGAGATAAAGATGAAAATAAAGAAAATGAAGTGTCTAAAAAGAAATTAAAAGACAGCAAAGATGTTAGTATAAGAGATGAAGATTCGAAAGATTTTTCTAAAATATCAGGCAGTAAGGGATAATCGGTGTATTTGACAAATGCTGATTATTTGCTATTCTGGTTTAGTAGCCGTAGAAAGTAGGCATTTATAAGTCCTGCTGAGGTCGAACTTTGTTCTACTATTTATTAGTAGGATAGACTACACAACGGCCCTAACGGGCCTTTTTAATTTAAACAAAATCAATCATGCCTAATACATTAGACAAAAAGAAAGAACTTGTGGCTGGCTTGGAGAAGTCACTCAAGGGTGCAAAATCAGTTGTCTTTGTGAAGTTTGATAAGTTAAAAGTTACAGATGTGAACACACTACGCCGAAGCTTACAAAGTGAAGATGTCGGATATGTAGTTACAAAGAAGACCTTACTTAAGCGTGCGCTTGATACGCATAAATTCACAGGTGATATACCTGAGATGCCTGGACAGATCGCTGTCGCTTATGGTTCTGATTTGTTAGCACCTGCACGTGAGATATATAACTTTGCAAAAGGTCACAAAGAAAATGTTGAAATTGTCGGGGGAGTATTCGAAGATAAATATATGAGTGCTTCTGAGATGATGTCCATTGCAACTATCCCTCCACTCCAGACACTTCGTGGTATGTTCGTAAATCTTATCAACTCACCTATACAGCGCATAACTGTAGTGCTTGATCAGATAGCATTAACAAAATAATTATTATTTAATTTAAAATCATTATGGAAGAAACAAAAGTAACAGTCCCTGCAAAATTCAAAGACATCGTTTCAAAAATTGAAGAAATGTCTGTTATTGATTTGCACGAACTCGTAAAAGTATTAGAAGAAAAGTTCGGCGTATCTGCTGCTGCTGTAGCCTCAGCTGGTCCAGCTGCTGCTGGTGGCGAAGCTGCTGAAGCAAAAGATGCATTCACAGTAGAACTTACTGCTGCAGGTGAACAAAAGATTGCAGTTATGAAAGTTGTCAAAGAAGCTCTTGCTCTAGGTTTGAAAGAAGCAAAAGATTTAGTTGACGGTGCTCCTTCAGTACTTAAAGAGGGTATGAAGAAAGCTGAAGCTGACGAACTAAAGAAAAAGATTGAAGAGGCTGGAGGTAAAGTTACTCTTAAGTAAAGTGACTTTACGGCCGGAAGCGCGACGGCGCTGAGGTGGGGTCTGCAGAATTTTTCTAGCAAGAAAAATATCTGTGACAAAGTTACTCTTAAGTAATATTTACTATCAAGAAAAAAAGCGCTCTGTAAAGAGCGCTTTTTGTTTTTATTGTGTTGGAGTTGAAGGTATTGATTCCTCAATATTTATCAATGCATTTATTATCATATTTTTTTGGTGTTCCCAACTAAAGAAATCTTCTCGCCAATCATATAGATAATATTCTACATAATAATTACCTTTAGTGTCATAAGATAGTTCTTCGCTTTGCTCAAAATTATTTATGTTAAATGAAAAAGCAAAATCATAATAACAAAAAATTGTAGCATCCTTTACCAGAAATTGAGGTGTTTGACCAGGAAAAGCAGAATTATAAATAACAATGAATGCAATTTGTTTTTCAGATGGCCAATCAATGAGTTTTATGTCATCCACATCATCTGAATATCCTAAGTTTAACTTGCATTTATTTTCGTACTCTTTTAGATCAAAACCCTCGTCACTAGGATCAATTACTTTTATCCTAAAGGACATATTTCTGAAATACATTTTCCAACCAACTAATTTCTGTTCGAGTTCTTCCGAAAGCACCAGGGGATCTGGTACGTCCGGTATTAATTTTTTTCTTTTCACTATTTGTAGATTTTTCTTAAAATTAACACATATATTGCTTGTTGACAAGTTATTGATAATGGGGTTGATAGGATAAGGAACTTGGCGTATACTAATACTCATATGGAAATACTAGCTAAATTGTTCGGTGGGCAAGCACGAGTGAAAATCATGCGCCTTTTTTTATTAAATAAAAACACTTTTTTCCAAATAGAAGAGATATCCAGCAGAAGTCGAGTAACCAAGTCAAATGTACGCAAAGAGATTAATACACTTTTAGCTATGACTTTTATTAAACATAAAATCATATCTGTGGATAATTCACGCGGTACTGGCAAAAAGAAAGTCTCTGCATATTATTTAAACCAATCATTCAAACACCTTGAGCCAGTCCGAGATATTCTTATTGACCCAAATCTTTTAGCAGGTGATGGATTGATTGAACGTTTCAAACCAATCGGTAAGATAAAGCTAATGGTGACTTCAGGAGTCTTTATAGGTGATAGCGACAGTAGGGTAGATATCCTTATCGTCGGTGATAGATTAAAAAAGAATGTCATCCAACAAGTTATAAAAGGACTCGAAGCTGAGATTGGTAAAGAGCTCGATTACGTAGTTTTTGATACAAATGAATTTAAATATAGATTAGATATGTACGATAAGCTAGTTTGCGATGTGATAGATTTACCGCATTTGAAGCTTATAGATAATGGTCAGTTATCCACATATATTTCTAAAAAATAGCAAAATCTGTTATAATTAAGCCAGTACTGAAAAGGTCGAAGCTTTGTAAGTACCTTTATTATTTTTTACAAAACATCTATTAATTATGATTTTTTTACAAAATTGGGGAGTAGCATTCAATGAGTCATTAATCGGTCTTTGGTATGGATTCATGAGCTTCGTACCTAGTCTACTTGGCGCGATAATTTTATTTATTATAGGTTGGATCGTCGGCTCAGTTATAGGTAAAGCGATTGCTCAACTTATTAGTGCACTTAAAATTGATAAACTTTTCGACAGTGCTGGTGCATCAGATTTTATGAATCGCACTGGTCTTAAATTAAATGTCGGAGGATTTATCGGCGGCATTGTAAAGTGGTTTATCATAGTTGTTTTCTTGATGGCTTCACTACAAATCATGGGCCTTACTCAGGTTAATGATTTCCTTAGTCAGACAGTCTTGTACTATTTGCCTAAAGTTATTATCGCAACATTCGTATTAGTTATAGCAACTGTTATATCTGACACAATGAAAAAGCTTGTTGAAGCTTCAGCAAAAGCAGCAAACATCCGCTCAGCAAATATGCTAGGCTCAATTACTCGCTATGCTATCTGGACATTTGCATTTATCATCGCTCTTTCTGAGCTTGGTATCGCAACTGCATTTATGCAAATTCTATTCACAGGACTTGTTGCAGGTCTAGCTATCGCTTTCGGCCTTTCCTTTGGTCTTGGCGGTAAAGACGCAGCATCTCGCGCAATAGAGAATATCTCAAAAGATATTTCTTCTCGTTAATTTAGTTAATATCTAATTTATATTAGCTAATACACTACATAAAAACCCCCTAGATCTAGGGGGTTTTTATGTAGTGTATATAAGCATATTTAGTATATATAAAATACTTGACTTACTTTTTATCTTAGTATAGAATGGTCACACGATGTTAATGAATAAAAATCACCAAGAAAAGCGGTTCAAGTAAAACCAATTGGTTTCGCTTTGTCCGCCGAAAAGGCGGTTTTTCTTTTGAAGGCATCGATATGATATTTGAAAACTGAATGCTGTTCTCGCTCACTGTTATCCTTTATTTTAAGGGTCTTTTGAATCGAGCGAGAAACAGAACGCAATAATAATAAAGTGTACAAGTATTAGAGGAAGCGGTTCCCGAGAATACTTGCACTGTCTGATTCTTTCGAAAAGAAAGATGAAGATGGTTTTCAGATTTCCTAATAGGAAATTAAGAGTATATGGTGGATGCCTAGACTAAAAAAGGCGATGAAAGACGTGGCATGGCAGCGATATTTTTCGGGGAGGTGCCTAGCAACCTGTGATCCGGAAGTTTCTGAATGGGGAAACCCACTTGCGTAAACCGCAAGTACTTTCATACTTGATATGAAAGAGCATACCCAGGGAAGTAAAACATTTCAGTACCTGGAGGAAAAGAGAAAAATATTTATTTTCTGAGTAGCGGCGAGCGAAAAGGAAAAAGCCCAAACCGAGGAATCACACAGTGCGGAAAATAATTACGAATTGGTAATTATTTTATTCGTTGTGTGATACCTCGGGGTTGTAAGATAACAATGTAGATTTATCTAGAGGAGTTAAAAAATATATTATTAGATCAAACTTCTGGAAAGGAGTGCCATAGATGGTGATAGCCCAGTGGTCGAAAATAATATGTCTCTTTGATTGTTATTCTTGAGTAACTCAAGACACGAATAGCTTGAGCGAATCCGCCAGAACTAACTGGCAAGGCTAAATACTTTTTTAGATCGATAGTGAACTAGTACCGTGAGGGAAAGGTGAAAAGAACCCCGATAAGGGGAGTGAAATAGACCTGAAACCATATACTTACAAGGAGTCGGAGCGGACGTATTTATACGATCCGTCACGGCGTGCCTATTGAAGAATGAGCCAACGAGTTTATCTATGCTGCAGGCTAAGCTGTTAGAACAGTGGAGCCTTAGGGAAACCGAGTGTTAATAGCGCGAAATTTATGTAGTTTAGATAAGACCCGAAGCCAGGTGAGCTTGCCATGAGCAGGATGAACCCTGTCGAAAGATGGGGGGAGGTCCGAACCGGTGACCCGTGCAATAGTCTCGGATGACTTGTGGTAAGGAGTGAAAAGCTAATCGAACCTGGTAATAGCTGGTTCTCTCCGAAATAGCTTTAGGGCTAGCGTTACGTGTTCCTCTTGGGGGTAGAGCACTGGAAGGTTTCGACAGGGAGCAATCTCGCGACACCTATCAAACTCCGAATACCAAGAGTTAGAACGTAGCAGTTAGGCTATGGGGGCGAAGCTCCATCAGCCAAAAGGGAAACAGCCCAGATCTCTAATTAAGGTCCCTAAATTTACGCTAAGTGCAAACCAAGGAGGTGAAATTTCTCTGACAATGAGGATGTTGGCTTAGAAGCAGCCATCATTTAAAGAAAGCGTAACAGCTCACTCATCAAGAGATCTCGCACCGAAAATAATCGGGGCTAAGCGTAATACCGAAATTGAGGGCTTTGCTTTTCTTCGGAAAAGCGGAGCGGTAGGAGAGTATTCTATACAGCGTCGAAGCTAAAGGGGTGACCCATAGTGGAGCGTATAGAAGTAAGAATGTTGGCACAAGTAACCGCAAGGAAGGTGAGATCCCTTCCCGCCGAAAGATTCAGGTTTCCTTGGCAATGGTGATCATCCAAGGGTTAGTCGGTCCTAAGGGAATGGCGAAAGCCGCACTCGATGGGCACATGGTTAATATTCCATGACTTCTGTTGTATTCGAAGATAGGACGGAGTGTAGTATATAAAGCTCATTATTGGATTTGAGTTTGTGAGTGAAGATGGTTTCTAGGAAAATCCGGAAACTGACGTTAAAGTAACATCTAAGCAAAGCATAAATATGTGGGTTCGCCCATGTAAATTTTATAAAGCACGCTTCCAAGAAAAGTATCTAAGGTTAATACAATAGAATCCGTACCGTAAACCGACACAGGTAATCTGGTCGAGCAGACTAAGGCGAACGAGTGAGAGGTCTTCAAGGAACTCGGCAAAAAAGCAGCCGTAACTTTGGAATAAGGCTTGCCGTTCTTAATTTATTAAGATCGGCCGCAGCGAAAGTATCTCTGGCAACTGTTTATCAAAAACACAGCTCCCTGCGAACTCGCAAGAGGATGTATAGGGGGTGACGCCTGACCAATGCCAGAAGGTCAACTATCGGTGGTGATATGACTTCGGTTGTATTGCTGGCTGATATAAGCCCTGGTGAATGTCGGCCGTAACTATAACGGTCCTAAGGTTTTGCATTCGAGCGAAAGCTGGAATGTAAAACGGACTAGGACGGTTATAGAAAACGATAAACAATTTATAAAAATTTCATGAACCATTTTAGCTACCTATTGATGTAGTAATATATCTTTAGTCCAAACTTGATGAATGAGAGACCAACGTCAAGCATCCGAACTCTGCAAAGAGAGGATGAAGATAGAGTCCTTCTTAGGGGTACAGAAGAGCGAAGTACCTTGTCGGGTAAGTTCCGACGCGCACGAATGGCGTAATGACTGGAGAACTGTCTCGAAGACCTGCTCGGTGAAAATACAATACCGGTGAAGATGCCGGTTACCTGCAGATAGACGAAAAGACCCTAGAAGCTTTACTGCAGCTTGATATTGAGTATGTGATTATACTGCGTAGCATAGATGGGAGAGGTTTGATGGTTCCGATTTCGGTTGGGATCTACTCGTCAGTGAAATACCATTCTTTGTGACTGCATATTCTAATTTCTAAGGCAAAAACTTAGAGAGACAGTATCTGGTGGGTAGTTTTACTGGGGCGGTATCCTCCTAAAGAGTAACGGAGGAGTTTATTAAGGTTAGCTAGGCGCGAATGGAAACCGTGCCGATAGTGTAATGGCACAAGCTGGCTTAACTGTAAGACGTACTTGTCGAGCAGATACGAAAGTAGAACATAGTGAACCGACATTTCGCATTAGATGCGGATGAAGATTAACGGATAAAAGCTACTCTAGGGATAACAGGCTAGTTCCGCCTAAGAGTTCATATCGACGGCGGAGTTCGGCACCTCGATGTCGGCTCACCTTATCCTGGTGGTGGAGAAGCTGCCAAGGGTTTAGCTGTTCGCTAATTAAAAAGGTACGCGAGCTGGGTTCAAACCGTTCAGAGATTAATCATGTAACAATGATTGAGAATTGGACAGTTTGAACCAATCGAGGAAGAAGAGAAAAGAAATTTTCTCAGAAATGTTTTAATCTGAGATTAAGACCGTGTGTACTGTGGTACACTCACGGCGGCATACATTAAATTGTATGAGAAGTTCACTTATATCGGTGAAATCCTACTTGTAAAAGAGGATAATACCGAGGGAAAGTATTCATACTACCCGTAGAGACTAAATGTGAAATAGTTCATAACTTTGTTATGGATGAAAGTTATAGTCCAATCCCTTTAGTAATAAAGGTTCGATCATTATTATTGAAACGCGATAATGAGAGAAGTAAAATATAGATGCGTGAGACAGGTTGGTCTCCTATCTACTGCAGGCGTTGATTCTTGAGAAGATTTGCTCCTAGTACGAGAGGACCGGAGTGAACTGACCTCTGGTGTGTCGGCTCTAGCGCCCGCTGGACTGCCGAGTAGCTATGTCGGGAATGGATAACCTCTGAAAGCATCTAAGAGGGAAGCCAGCTTCAAGATGAGGAATCGTTTGAGAAACCTAAGAGATGATTAGGTTGATAGGCACTAGGTGTACGCACAGTAATGTGTTCAGCCAAGGTGTACTAATCGTTCGATTCCTATTAGGAAATGTGGAAATCACTCCAAAGGAACGAGTGTTTCCTGCGGGGCAAGTTATTATTGCGTTTTGTACAGCATTCAGTTTTCAGATATTATATATATCTGTTTTTTCAAAATTATTGAGCATTCTATACTGAGAAATTATTTTTTAATAAAAACTCTCAGTATTAGTACTTTTAAAAACGTGGTGTAGCGTGAAGTGGTTTACGCAGCTTGATTTGATTCAAGAGAAGCTGGTTCGAATCCTAGCCACCACGACAAAAGAAGCATTGCGAAAAGCAATGCTTCTCAGTACAGAGTGCTTAATAGCAAATATAAATATGTTGAATTTTTTGTTCTGGTGATTTGGCAATGGGGTCACACCCGATTACATTCCGAACTCGGAAGTTAAGTCCATCTGCGCCGATGATACTCTATAAACGGGGAAAGTAGGTTGTCGCCAGAACAAAGAATTTAACTAATAAAAACTCTTAGAAATAAGAGTTTTTATTATATTTATTTATTGACAGTTTTATATACCTAAAGTAATATGTGCATATGGATATTCAAAATATGACTAAAGAGGAAATTAAGAGTATTACAGAAAAAATTACTAATAATACATCTACCCAAGAGGAAGAGTTAGCGCTTTTAAAGTTTTTAAATAAAGAGGTTAATGAAATTAGTACATTTATCAGAGAAGTTGCAAATAAAGAGTAATATATGAAATTTAATTTTGAAAAAAATATACCAGTGTCAAAACAAGAAGATATAAATTTATCAGAACAAACCTCAGAACAGTTTGATGCTGATATTTTACAAGAATCTAAAAAGCTTGAAATAAATTTACAAAAACTTAATGAAGAAATAAATGTTTTTGGTGGAAAAGAAAAATTTCAAAAAGAATTTTCTAGTGATAGTGGCACAAGTGGTATGACAAAAGGTGGTGAAGAAATACATGAAGAGAATTCTCTATCTTATTATCAGAAAGAATTAGCAAAAGCATTAGCGGTATTTTCTGGAGGGTCAGCAGTTGGTGCTACATCTTTGTATTATTTAACAGAGGCATTTAATTTACATAGTGATCCAACAATACTGGGTTTAGCTGGCTCAGCTACTGTACTTGGCTCAGCAATAATGTCTATTAATCTTTTAATTAAATCAAAAGTACATGCCAGAGAAGCAAAAAGAATGGAGTTAAAAATGAAGATGACAGATACTCCGTTGAATTATTAGTTAGTTCTATGCTGATTTCCGCTCCACATTGGAGCGGATTTTTGCTATAGTAGTGTATATATGTCATGGGCATCGCATCGACAAACTCAATATCTTTCGGGCTTGCTTATCTTTATCGGACTAGTAGTTTTTATTATTGCCTGGCCTTCTATTTCAAGAAAGCCAACATGTTCAGATGGTAAACAGAATGGTACAGAGACAGGTATAGACTGTGGTGGCTCTTGTCAGAGAATTTGTAATGCTGATGCTTCTGAACCTATCGTACTGTGGCAAAGAGCATTTCCTGTCACTGGTAGTGATTATAATCTAGTTGCTTTAGTTGAGAATAGAAATAAGCAAGCTGCAGTTGCTCAAGCTTCATACGAATTTCGTATTTATAATTCTTCTAATATCCTTATTGGACGCAGGTTGGGTACTACATTTATTCCACCTGATCAACAATTCGCAATTTTTGAACCCAGATTTGATAGCGGAGCAAGTGATATAAAAAGTGTTACTTTTGATTTTACTTCACCATTTATTTGGTTAAAAAAGAATCCTACTTTCCAAACTTTGCCAGTAACGATAGATAATGTATTAATGGGTTCTGATAAAAGTAATCCTTCTATTACAGCTCGCATAAATAATAATTCTATTTACGATTTACCAGCATTTAATGTTGTCACTATTCTTTATGATGCAGATCATAATGCTATTAATGCTTCGGAAACACATAAAGATGGTTTAGCAAGTAATGCTAGTTCATCCCTGATATTTACTTGGCCACAACCTTTTAGTGATAATCCTGTAACGAAAGATATGATAATTATGCTAAATCCATTCACTACTTCCTTTTGATCGTCATGAAATTAAAATTCTTACAGATCGATTGGCTTTTATTCTTGTTCGTACTTCCAGTACTAGGAGCAAGTCTTTTAACGATGAAATCTTTCACCGAAAAAACTCCATATTTTTCTCACCAACTTGTATGGATTATAGTTTCATTTATTATATTTTTTCTACTTTCAATGGTAGATTTTAGATTTCTGAAACGTACTGATGTCTTGGTTATACTTTTTTCTGTTTTTTCTGCATTATTGTTATCTTTGTTTATAGTCGGGCACGTGGCTAAAGGAGCAAAAAGTTGGTTCTCTTTCGGATCTTTTTCTTTTCAACCTTCAGATATGATGAATCTTGTAGTTATTCTGATGCTAGCGAAATATTTTTCACGTCGTCATGTAGAGATAGATAATTTTAAGCATATCTTTATTTCTGGAATTTATGCCTTGATACCATTCCTTCTTGTATTTTTTCAGCCAGATTTTGGTGTAGCTATAATTATATTTTTCATATGGCTAGGAATGATTCTTATTTCTGGAATTTCAAAAAAGCACTTGCTCATAGTATTAAGTGGTGGACTGATTGCTTTTTTGCTTCTTTGGGGGTTTGTTTTAAAGCCGTATCAGAAGTCGCGTGTCGTGAACTTTGTCCAACCACTCTCAAATATTCATGGCTCAGGTTATAATGTATACCAGTCTATAATTGCCGTCGGTAGTGGTCAGATTTATGGTAAAGGAGTTGGCTTCGGTACTCAATCACGTTTAAAGTTTTTGCCTGAGTATCAGACTGATTTTATTTTTGCTGCATTTAGTGAGGAGTGGGGATTTGTCGGAGCAATAATACTATTCTTGCTTTTTGGTTTAATTATTTGGCGCATTCTACATATTGCTCTACTCGGAGCTACAAATTTTGAAATGCTATACGGAGTAGGTCTGGCAATTTACTTTATGAGTCACTTTATTATTAACATAGGTATGAATATAGGAATTATGCCTGTGACTGGTATTACTTTACCGTTTATGAGTTACGGTGGATCTCATTTATTAACTGAGTTTATAGGTCTGGGTATACTTATGGGTATGAATCGTTATAGACGTGTGGCTCATCGTGATGATATGAGGAATGAATTTTTAGGAATATAAAATATGATTATTATAGATGGAAAAAAAATAAAAGATGAAATTTTAGCAGAAGTAAAAGAAAGAGTATTGAAGTTGCCATTCACTCCGGTCTTCTGTGATATTTTGGTAGGAGATAATCCTGTCTCAGCTTCATATGTAAGAATTAAATCAAGATTAGCTGAGCAAGTAGGAATTAAGTTTCGTACTGTTAACTTTACCGATAAGATAACGACCGATGAACTGATAGCAGAAATAGAAAACTTAAATCGAGTACCACATATGCGTGGAATTATTATTCAATTACCACTACCAGATCATATCAATAAAAACCAGGTTCTAGATGCGATTCGGCCAGAATTAGACGTAGATTGTCTAGGATCAAAAGCGAGTGAAGATTTTTATAATAATGTTCCGAATTCACTTTGCTACCCCACAGGGCTTGCTTGTTTAGAATTACTTAATTCTCTTCATATAGATTTATCAGATAAGAATATAGTTGTCTCTGGGCAGGGGACTTTGGTGGGTAAGCCAGTCACACATTTACTGCGCTCTCGTGGTCTTACTGTTGCCACTATAGATAGTCAGACTGAGAATAAAAATGAGATTTTAAAAAATGCAGATGTTATTATTTCTGCCATTGGAAAAGGGAAGTACCTTACAGGTGAAATGATAAAGAAAGATGTCATTATTATCGATGCTGGAACATCTGAATCTACTTCTGGTATTGTTGGCGATGTTGATTTAGAGTCAGTCAAAGATATCGCTAGCTATGTGTCGCCTGTACCTGGTGGAGTGGGGCCTGTGACTGTCGCTATGCTTCTTAACAATGTTCTAAAAGTATCAGAAATGTTATAATCACACCTATGAATATTTCATTATTTTATTTTTTATATGGTTTCGCATTTAAGTATCAATGGTTAGATAGTCTTATACGTTTTACGGCAGTGGATTTGATCTACATAGTTTTAGTGTTAGTAGTTATTTATATTATTTATAAATATAAGATGTATGATTTGAAAAATATCAGTACTATCTTACGTTCAAATATTAAAGGGATTTTACTAATACCTTTTACTGCTGCTCTAGCTTTAGGTATAGCAAAAATTGTAAAACTTTTGGTTCATACAGATCGTCCAATGATTGCGTTGTCGAATATACATACTCTTTTTACAGAAAATGGTTATGCTTTTCCCTCGGGACACTCGACGGTGATATCTGCTATCGCTTTTTCATTATTTTTTCAAAATAAAAAGCTTGGTTATATAGGTTTCGTTGTTGCTTTGTTTATAGGTGCAGCTAGAGTTATGGGCGGAGTACATTTCCCGATAGATATTTTAGGGGGGTACATTATAGGTTTCTTGGTTGCTTTTTTTGTTAAAACCATATAAAATAGCCTTATTATGTGGAAAACCAGAATTACAGCATTACTTATACTCTTATTGGGCGTTGGAGTAGGTTTTTTTGTTTATAAATCAGAATTAGCTAGTCGAAGTCTCCCTGCAAATAAAGTCGCTACGGGGCTTGCTCGTTTCCCGTTTCGTTTAGGGCTTGATTTATCAGGCGGTACACACTTGGTATATCATGCGGATGTATCAAAGCTTGCACCTAGTCAGGTGAAGGATTCTATGGCTGCACTTCGCGATGTTATAGAGAGACGTGTAAATATTTTCGGTATATCAGAGCCCGTTGTCCAAGTACAAGACGGCGGTTTCTCTAATGCAGGTGAAGAGCGTTTGATTGTAGATTTACCTGGAGTTACTGAGATATCAAAAGCAGTGGCAATGATTGGTCAGACACCATTACTAGAGTTTAAGGTTCAAAATCCTAACAAAGACGCTCCACAAAAAGTAACAGTAGGTAAAGATGGTAAAGTTTCTCCTATTACTATTCCAGATCCGTATATTTCCACCGATCTTACTGGGCGCTATTTAAGTAAAGCAACATTAGAGTTTAATCAAACTACTGGCGAACCTGTTGTATCATTGCAATTTGATAATACTGGAGCTGCTTTATTTGAGAAGATCACTAGAGAGAATATTGGTAAACCGGTAGCAATCTTCCTAGATGGACAACCAATATCCATTCCTACTGTTAATGAAGTTATTACAGGTGGTAAGGCTCAGATTACTGGTAGCTTTACTCCCGAAGAAGCAAAGACTCTTGTCGGCCGTTTGAATTCAGGAGCATTACCAGTGCCTATTAGTCTTATATCTACTCAAACTATCGGTCCATCTCTTGGAGCTCAAGCTACAAACGCTGGAGTCAAAGCAGCAATTATTGGATTTTTAGCGATCGCACTCTTCTTAATTATTTGGTACAGATTACCAGGTATCATTGCTGTTGTTTCACTTTCTATCTATGTAGCCTTAATGCTTGCATTGTTTAAGTTAATTCCTGTGACTCTTACTGCTGCTGGTATTGCTGGGTTTATTATATCTATAGGTATTGCTGTCGATGCCAATGTGCTGATTTTCGAACGTATCAAGGAAGAGTTACGTTCTGGACGTACAGTTTTCGAATCAATGAAGAATGGTTTTTCTAGAGCATGGTTTTCAATACGTGATTCAAATGTCTCAAGTATGATTACTGCTCTTATATTGTTCTGGTTCGGAACTCCATTGATCCAAGGTTTTGCTCTTACTTTCTTAATCGGTGTATTAGTTTCTATGATTTCTGCTATATCTATTACACGATTATTCCTTTATACACTTAACATCAAGAAAACAACCAGGTTAACGAACTTTTTATTCGGGTCGGGATTTAGTAGTGCTAAAGCAATGCCTGTACACGCAGAGCAACAAAAATAATATATGTTCGTAATTAAACACAAAAAAACATTCGTTATCATTTCAATTATCCTTGTCATTTTTGCCATAGGTTCTATAAGTTATTTCGGGTTGAAGTTAGGAATTGATTTTAAAGGTGGTTCACTTTCTGAAGTTGAGTATAAAACTTCTCGCCCAGATCAAGCTACAATAACCAAAGAGTTAGCTCCACTTTCTTTAGGTGAAGTTATTATACAGCCTACTGGCACTATGGGTTATAGTATTAAAACTAGAGCCGTCAGTGAAACAGAGCGTGCTGGTATACTAACAGCTCTTGGGTCTGATGCTACCGAGAAGAGTTTTACATCTATTGGTCCATCTGTCGGAGCAGAGCTTGTACGTAAATCCATAATTTCTTTTATTCTTGTAGTGCTTGGAATTATTTTCTTCATTGCTTATACTTTCCGTAAAGTTTCAAAACCTGTTTCTTCTTGGAAATATGGTTTGATAGCAATTGTCACTTTGATACACGATATGATGATTCCAGTTGGTGCCTTCGCTATGCTTAGTCATACTTATGGTACTGAAGTAGATACTCTCTTTGTGGTGGCAGTTCTTACTATCTTAGGTTTGTCTGTTTCTGATACTATCGTTGTTTTCGATCGTATTCGTGAGAATATCCGCGTAGGACATTTTAAAACTTTCGAAGAAACTGTTGGTAAAAGTTTAGAGCAAGTATACACACGATCCATAGCCACTTCGTCCACTGTTATTATAGTACTTCTTGCTTTGGTCTTCTTTGGTCCAGCAAGTACAAAAGTGTTCGCAATGATGCTCACAGCAGGAATGTTCTTTGGAACATACTCATCTATATTCCTAGCTTCACCACTTCTAGTTATAGTCAACAACTGGCAGAAGGGTAAGAAATAAACCTTATTGTATTTTAAATGCCCTAGATGTCCTAGGGCATTTTTGGTATAATATAAGTACCTATTAATTAATTATCTTATAAATTATATGTATATAATATTTGGAATTATTGTCGCAGTGGTGCTTTATTTCGTTGTTAAATATAACGGTTTTATTACTTTACGTACTCGAGCAAAAGAAGCTTGGGCTGACATCGATGTCCAGCTCAAACGTCGTTACGATTTGATCCCGAACTTAGTAGAGACAGTCAAAGGTTATGCCTCTCACGAAGCGGGGACATTTGAAAAAGTTACTGAAGCTAGAGCGCAAGCTATGCAAGCAGGTACTCCAGCAGAAAAAGGAGCAGCTGAGAATATGCTCTCTGGTACTTTAAAGTCACTTTTTGCTGTTTCTGAATCTTACCCAGAGTTAAAAGCAAATACTAACTTTCTTCAATTGCAAAGTGAACTATCAGATACTGAGAATAAGATCCAAGCAGCTCGCAGATTCTATAATGGTAATGTTCGCGATTTCAATACAGGAATTCAAATGTTCCCTGGAAATGTTATAGCTGGAATTTTTCATTTTAATCAAATGGACTTCTTCCAGTTAGAAGAGGGTAGTGAAGCAAAAGAGCCTGTTGCAGTTAAATTCTAAAACAATATGTTGTTATACACCATCATCATAATTATCGTTGCTGTCATCTTTGCTTCTCTTCGTGTCGTTAAAGAATACGAACGAGGAGTAATATTTTTCTTGGGTAAGGCTACAGCTGTACGAGGCCCAGGGCTTATATTTGTTATTCCTATATTTGAAAATATGGTAAAGGTAACTCTTCGGACAGTGACAATGGATATCCCATCTCAAAAAATAATTACCAAAGACAATGTATCCATCGACATAGCTGCTGTGGCTTACTATCATATAGTTGATCCTATGAAAAGTGTCGTTGCTATTGAGAATGTTTATAAAGCAGTTAATCAGATTAGTCAGACAACAGTGCGTAATATTGTCGGACAATTTATGCTTGATCAGGTTCTATCCCAAACAACAGATATCAATGCTCAGATTAAAGACGTTATAGATGCTCATACTGAGCCATGGGGAGCAGAAGTTACAGCGGTAGAGATTAAAGATATTGCACTTCCAGAGAATATGCAGCGTGCTATGGCTAAAGAAGCTGAAGCAGAAAGAGAAAGACGTGCGAAAATTGTTGCAGCTGAAGGAGAAATGCAAGCGTCTACTAAACTAGCCGAGGCCGCTGATATTATGGCAGCGCATCCAGTAGCACTTCAACTTCGTACACTTCAAACTATGGCAGAAATAAGTGTTGAAAAAAATTCAACCATTATTTTCCCTGCACAATTCATGACGACAGTACATGAAGCAATAAACATGATAAAGGCAGACAATACAAAATAAACTATGAAAAAGAAAATCTTTCTGATTATAATAATTTTAATTATTATTGGGGTTTTAGTACCTATTATATTTAGACAAAGATTTGTTGTTTCTCCAAAGAAAGAAGAACCTAAAATTGAAGACAGTAGAGGTGATTTGGTTTCATTTTCAATTTCTCCTAATGAAGAAGTGCATGGTATTGTTCCTTATGAAGGTGTGATTAAAGGTGGCTATTTCTTTGAAGCAAATATTTTAATTAATATTTTAGATGCAGATAAAAAATTATTAAAGTCAGATCATAGCACTGCGACAACTGATTGGATGACTTCAGGTCCAGTGTCTTTTGCTGGCAATCTAGACTTTACTGGTCTTTCGAAAGGTCCTGCATATATCCAGATCCATAACGACAATGCTTCTGGACTTCCAGAGCACGATAAGTATATACTAATACCTATTGTGATAAAATAAATTATGGCTACACTATACACACAGCAATCAAAGAACGTTGAGAAAACTTGGCTCCTAATGAGTGGCTTCTTAATCATTGTTATAGGCCTTGGTTTTGTCTTTGCAAGATTATATAACAATCCGACAATACTATATGTATTCGTTATTTTCTCTGTTGTTATGAATATTGTTGGTTATTGGTATTCTGATAAAATTGCTTTATCTATCGCAGGTGCACACCCAGCCACACGTGAAGAATATTTTGATTTATATACAACTGTCGAAAATCTTTCTATTACTGCAGGTCTGCCTATGCCAAAAATTTACGTTATAGATGATCCAGCTCCTAATGCTTTTGCTACTGGTCGTGATAAGAATCACGCTGTTGTGGCTGCTACAACTGGATTACTTTCTATGATGAACAAGACTGAGCTTGAAGGTGTTATAGCTCACGAACTATCACATATTGGTAATCGTGATATGCTAGTCTCGACAGTAGCAGTAGTTCTTGTGGGTTTTATCGCTATTGCTTCAGATATGCTAATGCGAATGACAATTTTTGGTGGTCAACGCGATGATCGAGATGGGAATGGTCTAGTTATGATTATCGGTATTTTACTTTCGATTCTAGCACCAATACTAGCGACTATTATTCAACTTGCTATATCACGTAAACGTGAATATCTAGCAGATGCTTCTGGAGCATTACTCACACGTTATCCAGAAGGTCTAGCTTCGGCTTTGGAGAAAATAGGTCAATACAATAAACCAATGATCAATCATTCTACAGCTATAGCTCACTTGTATATAGCTAACCCTTTTGGTTCAGGCTCATTTGGTAAAAAGCTTGGAGGACTTTTCTCTACTCATCCACCAATAGAAGAGCGTATTAAAATCCTTCGTGCTATGTAGTTTGTAATGACTAAGAAGATAATAATTAAAAAAAATAAGCTTAGAAAACTCGAACCATCCAATAATTTTTTCGCATCACTTGTTCGTTCAATTATTTACCAACAACTCTCAGGTAAGGCAGCAGCTTCAATAGAAAAGAAATTTTTTGGATTATTTTACCCAGAAGTTTTTAATCTTACTAACAAGCGAGGTACTCTTCTTGGTAATAAATTTCCAAAACCAAAAGATGTATTAGAACTTTCTGATTCCAAATTTAAAAGTGCTGGGGTCTCAACACAGAAGATGAATTATCTTCGTGACTTATCCGCTAAATTTCTTGATGGTACAATCAACCCAAAGAATTTTCATAAGATGACTGATAGTGAGATAGAGGAGCATTTGGTAAAAGTTAAAGGTATCGGTATTTGGACAGCGCATATGTTCCTAATATTTGCACTAAATCGCCCCGATATATTGCCGACAGGGGATTTAGCTATTCGGAAAGGATTTATGAAAGCGTTTAATTTACGTAATGTACCAAGTCATGATAAGATGGTGGCACTTGCCAAACCATACGCAGGTAGGCGCACATATTTATCCCTTTATTTATGGGGTATTATGGATGATGAAAAATAAATGGAGAGGTCGCATAGTGGTCTAGTGCACTGCCTTGGAAAGGCAGCAAGGTGTTACAGCCTTCGGAGGTTCGAATCCTCTCCTCTCCGCAATAAAACGAAATCAGGCTCCCCGCGAAAAAATACGGCGTCGCGAAGCGACGACGACTGGGCAGAATTCCCGCCAAACCCTGCACTCGCAAGGATTTCCCAAGGGGCGGAGCGCTCAAAAAGGAGTGTTCGATCCATAATTTTAAAGTTCGAACCGACTTTTTTGAACAAATGAATATTTTCTTCATTTGTTCTATCGTTTACCAATTCCATATTGAATTTCAAAAACTTTTCGGTAAGTTCGAACCGATTATTTTCTTTTTGTTCTAAATCCGACAATTTCTCTTTGAGAAGCTGTTTTTCGTTCATTAGTTTATTTTTCATATCGCGATATTCGTCGAGTGTTAGAGCGTTTTCTAGATACATCGTCATCAGCTTCTCAATTTTAGATTCCAAAAGAGAAATGTCGGATTTTATATTATCTACAAAAAGCTCGCTCGATTGTATTTCGGATGATTGATCTTTTTTGTTTTCTTCAATCATCCACTCTAACCAATAAAGTGGCAAAGAAACTTTTTTGATTTCATTTTCTATTTGAGAAGTGATGAGTTCTTCGCGAACGTAAGGTTGAGTGCAAGGATTTTTCCGTTTCGTACATCGTAAATAATTATGACCTTTTTGTGTTTCGGTCGTGATAAAACAGCCACATTCGCCACAACGGAAAAATCCGCGATAAATATATGGTTTCAGTCCTTTGCTGTGCGGTTTAGATTTACGGCTCATCACTTCGGCAACGGAATCAAAAAGTTTCTTTGAAATAATCGGTTCGTGTTTACCCTCGTATATCTCGCCGTTATACCTCATCATGCCCGTGAAAATCGGATTTCTCAAAAGTTTTTGATAATTAGACACCGGAAGGTCTCCATCGCTTTTCCCAGTTAAGCCAAGAGCGTTAAATTTGTCGCGGACTTGTCGCAAAGTAAAGTTACCAGTCGCATAGGCCTCAAATGCTTTTTTGATAAGGGGAGCAAGAATAATATTTGGCTCAATTCCACCACCTTCTTTATTTACATAACCAAGAGGAGCATTTTGAGGCCATATTCCTTCCTTCACTTTGTTTCTTTGTCCGCGCTTAATATTTTCTGATAAATTATCAACATAATACTTGGATTGAGAAAAAGCGATTGAGAGCATGAATTTGCCTTGAGGTGTCGGATCAAACCAAAAAGTCGAAAATTTTAAATCTTTAATTACTTCAGTATCAACGAGGTAGATGACTTTTCCACCATCTACCGAGTTTCTCGCAAGTCGGTCTGGGTGCCACGCCAAAATACCAGAAGCTTCGCCGTGCTCCATTTTCTCTAGCATTTCGTTAAAAATAGGACGGCCTGGTATTTTGGCAGACTGCTTCTCGACAAAGACATCAACTATTTCTAATCGTTCTTTCATCGCTAATTCTTTCAACTCTGCAAGCTGATCAGAAATACTACGAACTTGATGGTCTTTGTCGTCCGTAGACTTGCGAGTATAAATAAAAAATTTTTTGGTTTGATTCATATTTTTGTATTGGTAACGAAGAGCGCTCCACCCCTTGGGAAATCCTTGCGGGTGCAGGGTTTGGCGGGAATTCTGCCCAGTCGTCGTCGCTTCGCGACGCCGTATTTTTTCGCGGGGAGCCTGATTTCGTTTTATTGCGGTCTGTATTAGACAAAGTTCGAATTTATTTCGAACAAAACCCAAATGAATTCTAATCTTACGCTCGACTTTTATAATTCTCTCCTATCTATCTACTACGCTCTACTAATGTGCTAATTCAAACAAATGACTAGTTTTGCGAAGC
>JAGWLB010000017.1 GCA_028865035.1 Patescibacteria group bacterium
ATAGCTAAGCTTATCGAAATGGCTGATGCTATTCAGCAAATCTTAATACTTGTTCACAAGCTATCTGTCCCTAGTATAGCAGAAGATGTGATAGGAATTAGTCATCAAGCTCTTCAACAGCGAATTGATCGAAAGAAAAAAAAGGAGGGACGACTGTGAACGACATATTCAATCAATTAATTGACGTACAAAAAGCCAGAGTCTATAGAATGTTCTCAGTTAGTGCTATAGCAAGATGTCATGACAAACTTGTCAGCCCTTCAATTGATTTCTTAACTCAAGAAATAGCAGCCTTAGCAGATAACGCTCTCACAGATATTGAGTGCGATAGAGTTCTTAATCGTCCGGTACAAGGATTTGTGAATGATACCCTTCGAGATCAAAATGAAAATGAAAATGAACTTACGCAAGAAGAATGGTACGAGTCAGTGAGGGAAAATCTATGACAAATTACGAAAAAATAATGGAGCTAAAAACAAAAATAATTACTCTTTTAGAGCTGGAAATAGAATTGGTTAATAAAAGAGTATCGCTCGAAGAAGAATGCCGAAAATTAGAAAAGGAGAATCTATGAAAACACTTTTACCAAAAACACAGGAATATATTAAGTACGCAGAAAATATGGAAGCTAATAAAAAAGTTATTAGCTGGTGTAAAACTACTCTCAATAATGTGTTAAAAAGATATACACCGACTATAGAAGAAGTAGAGCATGTTATTGATTATTTAGTATCTGATAAAGCTCCAATAAAACTTCACATGGTTTCCTATATTCAGGCAGTAGCAAAAGCCTATCAATGGTCTGAAAATTTACAAAAACAGGCAAGCGAAATTACAGAATCCAAAAAAGATACAAAAGTAGTCTTAGACTTCAAGGATGGATTTAAAATCGTACAGCTTATTGGAAAGAACGCATATCAAAGAGAAGGTAATTTAATGAGAAATTGTGTTGCCTCCTATTATGGTCGGGACACAGAAATATATTCCCTCCGGGATAAATTTAACAATCCGCATTGCACAATGGAAAAAAATCAACAAATAAAAGGTAAAGGTAATGGCGATATTCATCCTAAGTATGTTGATTATGTTGTTCAGTTTCTTGAATGGGCAGGAATGAAAGTCAGGGATAGCGAAATGGCACATTTAGGATATGAGGTTATACAATTTGGTGAATATTGTCTTACCCCATGTTATCGAAATAGATATGTAAAAAAAGGTCAGGAAGTCAAATATAGTGATAAGGTTATTATATTTACTGATTTTCATAAAGCAAGTCATTATAAAGGAAATAAAATTTGTCTATTTAAAGGCGATTTTAAGATAAAAGAAAGAGAAAAAGTTGATTTTGGTAAAATACAACAAGTAGGTGGCTACCTGTCCATCAACTCCAACGCTGAACTCAAGGCAGAAAATCTCAAGAGTGTAGGTGGCAACCTGTCCATCAACTCCAACGCTGAACTCCCAAATCTCAAGAGTGTAGGTGGCGACCTGTCCATCTCCTCCAACGCTGAACTCAAGGCAGAAAATCTCAAGAGTGTAGGTGGCAACTTGTACATCAACTCCAACGCTGAACTCCCAAATCTCAAGAGTGTAGGTGGCTACCTGTCCATCTACTCCAACGCTGAACTCAATGGAATTATAAACCCAACAAAAAATCAATTAAAAAAACAGGGATTAATTACAAAAGGAAAGATTATTTATAGATAAATATATGAAAAACGACTTAATAGAACTCGCAATCGTAATAATCTTTATCATAGGGTTTATGTTACTGGGAAATATTTTGATTAATACATTTATTAAATAAATATGAAAAATATTGACATACACATTGAAGGAAAATTTGGAAGTAAATTTCAAGAGCAATATTGGGGGAATTTACTTGAACAAGCAATCACAACAATTATACGAGAAATAATTGCAAGACATAAAAATAATAAATTCACTATAAACGGAAAGGAAATTTTATATGAAGCATAAATTTTTTGGCAATCAATACGAATACAAAGCAAAATCTCTTAAATACGCATGGTTTTACTATGTAGCATTTCTCTTGATACTAGCCATAGGCTATGGACATAAAGTAGCAGATGTAAAACATCCTCTAATAAGTCCGATAGCTAAGGTTTATGCCAGTAACTTTACTACTTCTATCAACACGCAAGATATACGCTCATATATAAAAACTATTTTCGGAAAAGATGCTCAAACAGCTTGTGCAATAGCTCATGCAGAATCAGGCTATAATCCTAAAGCAAAATTAGAATGGACACTCGAAGATTCTAATGGGATTTTTCAAATTAATCTTAAAAATAAATGGGGAAAGGTACAATATGACCGAGTACCAGGAGCTACCCTTCAAGAGAAAGAACAATGGCTATGGAATCCTCAGAATAACACATTAGTCGCTTATTGGATATTTAAAACAAGTGGTTGGAATCCATGGACTGGATATACATCTGGCAACTATTTGAACTATATGGAGGACTGCAAATGAAACTCTCAATATCACAAATGCGTCAAATAAGAAGACAAAAAGAGAAACTAACAGCAATAGAAAGACTGTTACAAGCATTAGAGCCATATAGAAGACAGGATGAACAACGAAAGGGGGTGAAAATAAATGACATTTTTACCGGATAATTACGAAATTCCACAAAAAGGTGGTAATTATATGAAATTTCAGGATGGAGAAAATCGTTTTAGAATTCTTTCATCACCAATAATCGGTTGGGAATGGTGGGAAGAAAAAGAAGACGGTACACGAAAACCAATACGAGTAACAATGGATACTAAAATTCCAGTAGATAGCGTAGATCCAGCAACAGTAAGGCATTTTTGGGCTATGTCTGTATGGAATTATAAAGAAGAAAAAATTCAGATTCTTGAAATTACTCAAAAGAGTATTCAAAAATCAATCAAAGCTCTTGCTAAAGACGAAGACTGGGGTAGTCCACTCAATTATGACTTAGTTGTTACCAAATCAGGCGAGAAGCTAGAAACAGAATATCAGGTACAACCTAAGCCTGCAAAGAAATTAGACGCTGCAATCCTACAGTTGTTTAAGGATATGGCAGTAAATTTAAATGCTTTGTATGAAGGGGGAGATCCTTTTGCAAGTGAGTCAGAGAAAATTGCAGAAGACGCTCATAGGGCTTTAAGTTAAATTTTGTTCACCGTCTCTCTGGGCAGCTTTATAAAGGGGAGAGGGTAGAGAGAATTTAATACTAGGTGCGGTTATGCGCTTGAGAGCCGTAAATAGTCGCCTACGAAAGCGACAGCCTAGTAAATTTAATAAGTTTTTATTGGTCGGATATGACACGTGCATGGTATGCACTTTCGTAAGGGCTTTACTTGCAACAGAATAGTATCCGCCCATTAAAAGTTTATTAGCTCTTTAATAATTAACTCATGGGGTGGCGTAATAGATAAAGCTGGTGGAAAACATTTCTTATAGAAATATGACAAATGCAATCGCCTGAATTAGTTGTAGGGTGACTTTACGACTGCGGAAGCGGACGGCAAATCCTTACCCCCAGTAGTTAATTATTAATCATAAAAGCGAAAGCCGATAAATTTGAGATTTATGAAAGCTGAGTACACAAAATATATCCTTCAAAACTATGAATCTGCAAGATCAGATGATAATTTACTTATCTTCTATCACCTTCGTAGAATAGGTATTTATCTCACTCCACAACAATTAAGAACCCTACAGGCATCTACAAAGGCTACAGTTAGTATTTATGATCTTGTTCGTTACAGACAAAAAATACAATCTCCAGCAGACAAACTTTATGATCCTAAACTCCAAGCAACAAAAGAAGTAGTTGAAAAACGACATAAGAGTGGACGTATTAGAACCAAAATAGAACAGAGTCAAAAAGAAATAATCAGTAAGCCTAAAATTGTTGATTGGGATTATAGAGGAAATACAGCAATACCAATATATGGATAATGAATTTTTAATTAAACAATTACTTGAGGAATTTAAGAAAGAAGTTCCTATGCAAGATTCTCTTAGCAAAGACATTGCTCTTAGGCATTTGCTTGAAGGGATGCTTGATTTAATTAATCAGGCTGAACATGCAGTGGTTCAATTCAAGATGAATGTAGTTGTTATTGTTCAGTTTGCGAAGATTGTGTTCATAAATAAATATGGAATTTAAATTATTCACTAGATATAAATTTAATTGTTCAAGATGTGGTAAAAAAACCACTTCTGTAGTAGAAAAAAGAGCTATTCTTGGACTTTGTCGAACTTGTAGGGAATTAAAAATAAATCCTAATCAAATCTCTTTACTAAGCTTATGACAGCACGAGCAATATATCAATAAATATGAAAATAAATACATTTATTAAAACCCTAGAATTACTTAACGAATGGGATATTCAACGGTTTTTTAATAAAGATTTTTCAGGAAGTTGTCCTTGCTTTAGTGGAAGAAAAATTATTGACGGT
>JAGWLB010000004.1 GCA_028865035.1 Patescibacteria group bacterium
TACCTCATACTGAATCCTTTTTTCAACTAAATCATCTTTTATGAGAACTTCCGGTGGATATTTCATTATACTGTCATAGCTTGTATAGCAATGTGTGTCTATATATATATGAATTAAACCTAACCTCAAGTCTGATTTTAAATCTAATAGCCAATCAGTTCTTGTAAAAATGCCAAATTTATGCAAATTAACCTTTTTGAATACTTCGGAATTGACTCCAAATGGAATTGCAATTAATCTAAACATTGCTTCATCTTGCTTCATTGAGAATAGATATAAATCCTCAGGTTCTGGAATAATTTTATCCACTCTCCAGGAAAAGTCTTGCAACATACATTCCCATACAATAATCAGGTTTGACTGTAATGTATCTAATACATCTATGTCTTTACCTAATTTGTATATAAAATATAGAAGCCTATCTGTATAGCTTAATCCTCTCAGGTACAAGGTACCATTTTTAAATTTCTCTAAAACCAAACTTTTTTCATTGATTAATTCTCTTATTAACTCAATGTCAACCTTATCTTCGCCATCCAAGACATCATCTACCTGTCTTAACCAGGCATACATTATAATAAGCAGAGCACCCTTTTTCCGAAAAAGGATAGTCAAAAGTGTGAATTGAAAAAAAGAAATAATAAAAGTTTTTAGCCAAATTATCCAAAAAATAAATTTATTAGTAGATTTGGTTTTCCTCCAAACTGCTTTAGATAAAATTTCTATTGATTTCAAGTATGCTTCTACATACATAGAAATAGATATTAATAATTTACGCATATAATTTAGTTTTAATGTGAAAAATCAGTAGTTTTTAATTAGAGTATAATATATTTCATTGGTTGTCAATTTGTATATTCTACATATAATTAATGAAACTGTCATATATTTTATTAATAAACTATATAGAAATACAAAAAATAAAAACCTGTAATATTATTACAGGTTTGGTGACTTAGATTTTGCCTTTTAGTTAGAAGGCAAGGGAGAATAGAATGTCGCTGAGAGTTAAAGCTTCTGATACCTCCTTGTAAAGAGTAATTTTTATGAAACTCTCTATGTCTCTCGTACTTTCCAGTATTAAAATCTCTTTTGATGATCTTCGTAAACTATTAATTGTTTCAGTGATGATATTTTTCATTACATTCTTAGGTCTAGGCCTAACACTAAATAATTCAGAGAATTGTTCTTTTAAATCTTTTAAATTTTCAGAAAATTCTCCTTTTATACCAAAATAATCTACAATGTGATCAACTTCTTTAAGTTTTGCATAAAGCAAAACTTCAACTACTTTCTTATTCATATCGATATTTATTGGTTTCCACAAAAGACAAAATTATATCTTCTCTGGGAACAAATAAATATAAACATAATGAACGATTAAACTGCAAATTAACATATGCATATCAATTTGTCAATTTCAAATATATATTTGTATATTTAGACTTACTTGAATTTAAACGAGTTGTTACAACTTAAGATATTTAAAAAGTAATTCATATTCTTTTGGGCGTGACACAAAAGACGTATCTTTGCTATCTATAATTTTTTTTAACTCAACACCGGAAATATATTTCACTTCTGATACTTCTTCTTCCTGTTTTTTAACATTGTTCAAATCTAAATCCATTCTAACTACATAGATAGGGTTTATTTCATTATTTATAAATCCTTTCCTTGCATATTTTTGTTGTATTGTTCCGATAAGAATAAAATCCTCAGCAGAAAGTCCTAAACCTAGCTCTTCACTTGCCTCTCGTAAAGCAGCTGTTATATTATCTTCACCCGTAGATACATGCCCTGCAACTGAAATATCCCATTTATTGGGATCGCTATCCATCAATGGAGATCTTTTTTGTATTAATAATTCATTCTTCGAGTTAATGATCCATATATGAACAGATCTATGCCAAAAACCTTTTTCATGAGCTTCATTCTTGGAAATTTTAATTCCGGTTAAATTTCCTTCCTCATCACACATATCTAAATATTCCATAATAAAATTATAACAAAAGTTCTTAGATCACTAAAGTAATAAATAAACATTATTATGTTCTAGTTAAGATGCTATATTGACTAATACCAAGGAAATGGTAATGTATAGAAAAACTATTCATTTAAATATAATTATTATGGAAACAACAGATATTCGTAAGAAACTGATTAGTCCTAAACTTTTGAGTGATCAAATTAGCATTACTGAAATACCTAAAAAAATCTACGAACACTTCTATACAAAGAGAATTTCTGAAGAGATAAAAAGAATAGAAAGTGATGGAAAAATTAGATTATGGTATCGACTACAAATTAAACCTGAATATAAAAATGACCAGGTAATTGCTAGTTTTATAAAAAGAGATGATGGAGATGCTATTGAAACTAGATTTACTCTAATGACATGGTATCCGCCTCTTGAGCGCTTCGGGGATCCTTATGATTTTGAAATTTTTTCTAATTTGCAATCAAGAGGATGGTCTCATAATGATGGTAATCGTTTTATAGAAGTTCTTTCTTATAGGACAAATACTATTAACAATCACGCTATTGAAGCAAATCATTCATTAACAGATTATGTAGCAATGGCATTAATAGAGATGAGAAATTTGCTTATGGACAAAAAAATTGTTCAGCAAGAATTTATTGATAATTCTCCCAGCCATATAGTTAATAATTCTGCAAAAAATAAAACAAAGGTGTAATATCCTTTGTTTTTTATTTCTAAATATTTATGTAATCATTTACGTATAGAACTATAACTCCATTTTTATATATATAAAATATTTAAATTAGAAAATGACCTGTCGTATGACAGGTCATTTCTTGATTTTTGGCTGTTTGTGAGTAGGTTGAACCATCATATCCTTAACCTTACCATCAAGACGTGGAGGACGAGTTAAATGGTTTTGTTCTCGTATGAGTTTCTTTTTATCAGCCACTCGTACGCTGCTTAATTTTTTAATTTTTAAAGTATTCATATATATAGTAACGCTAATTAATTTGTATAAGATATCAATCTTTATAATCTATTTTATTTATTTTAGAATTAAGTGGTCTGTGCCCTAAATCTCCAACTAAAGATTCCCCATTGCCCTAATTCTTTGTCTGCTAGTTGCATTAAGCGTGTCTGTTCTGCCTCCATATTACGAATCTGTTCCATAAGAGTTGCCTGTACTTGTGCATTAGTAGATTCATTTATAAGTTTTTTAAGCTCCTGTATCCTAAGCATATTCTGCTCTTGTTCTTGCTGGATGATACGTGCATTTGTCTTATCGCCACCAAAGAATAGGCGTGCCCAAAATCCTCGGGATTGAATCCCTGCTTCTGCATTAATCGTTGATTGCACGGTATTATTTATTTGATTTGCAATTTGCATCGCTTGTGGCCCAACTGTTCCTAGTAAACCCTCCGAAGAATATATAGCCTGTACCGCAAGCCTAGTCCTATTTTGATTTTGTATAACTTCGCGATACTGTTGTGTTTCGTTAGTTGCCTCTTGGTTTAGTTCTTGTTCTCGATTCTGTATTGTATTCTGAAGTTGTTGAGGACTTCCTGCAGGAGTTCCAGGAGTTTCTAAATCAACATTTATAATGTTTCTGTTTTGCTGTTGCATCTGGTTTTGGCTTGGCACTGCAGTAGTTGTACTACTTGTGGGATCCTGTATACGATCCTGGTCCCGTGTTTGATCTTGAATAGGTTCGTCTCCTGTGTGGGTAGTAGGATCTTGGATTCTATCTCTATCCTGTATTTGATCCCCAGAGCCTGAACCTGAACCTGCTGCTGTTGTGCCACTTCCACCTGCTGACCCACCTTGTGCAAACACATCATGTTGTGCAAAAGACAGCGTAATTATAAGTGCTAGAGTAAACGTAAACATGAACGTATTTAATTTTTGTTTTTTATTTTTCATAATATTTAATAGTTAATATTAATAGCACTATTTTAATTTTCGTATTGATATCTAAATATGTCCATAATTTTCAATGAAAATTATGGACTCTAAAAAAACACTTATTTTACAATGAAAAATCACCGACAAAATGACAACAAAAAAGTTGTCATTTAATGATTATTAATTATCATATTCCTTTGCATGATTGAATAATTCTAGCCATGAATATTATGCTTCCAATTTGGCTTCTTAGTTTTAAAAAGTAAATATTAGACTGAAAAATTTTTTTAACATTTCTACGAGTTTGAAACAAAATTTTAAATAAAAAAACTAGCAAAACTTCCGCTTTGCTAGTTTATATTGTAATAAAAAGATATTAAGTTTCTTTTTTCAATGACTTTATTCCAGTTTCAATAAATGCATCTCTTGTTAAATTAGGAATAACAATTCTGCCCTCGACAATCTGAATTTGAACATCAGTTGAATAGAATTCGACATTACTTTGTTTCATATTGTCAAATATCTGTCCCAGCATTTCTCTCAACGAAAGCCTTTTTAAAACAAACTCATCCATTATTGTTTCTAATCGATTACCCAGTTTGTTAAGACGAACCAACTCTAAGTTAAAAACTTCAGTAGGTTCATTCACTTTTTCAGGTGGTTCAATAAGTTTTCCATTTCCATTTTTGTGGATTACTGTATCTAACAGTTCTCTGGGAACATCAACTTTTTGATCACTTTTATAGCTACCATCTTCCTGGTCACTAATATTTGATAAATTACCTGAAACAGAGTTAAGAGTTCTTTTCTTTCTTTCATCGAATATCCATGACTTATTAACAACACTAATTGAATCTCCTTTGATTTCAATTAAGGAACCAGATGGTAGTTTTTCTCTAAAATCTTTACATAAAGATTCCATACTTTCCTGAAATCCTAGTGTTAAACCTAAAACAGAAAACCTTTTATCCTTATTAGCGATTATTAGTCTAAAATCCCCTTTTCCAGTTTTTGGATCATATCCTTTTAACTCTTTGTTGTATAAAAGATTTTTAGCAATCTTTTTAGCTTCATTTACGTGCATAAAAATAGTTTTTAGATGAATTAATATTGTTTATTGATTAAATAATCTTGCTCTCCAATAGTGAAGTTCAAGATTATTTAATCAATAGCAATAAGATTGTGGTTTATTTAAAAGAACGAATATTGTCGAATACTATCATAAAATAAATTTAAGTCAAATTAGTTAAAAATATATTTAAATTCTCACTCACCTCCCATATGTCTTAACTAATGCAGTATACCCTGCCTTATTTCTTCTTATCAATTTAGTTATATTAAAATCATATGAAAAACACAAAATTTTTACATCCAAATACATTAAAGGAACATAGGTTAAAAGCAGGTCTTACACAAAGACAAGTATCCAGTTATATGGGATTTAATAGCGAAGATAGGATCAGTCGTTGGGAACAAGGACAAGCCTTCCCTAGTCTTCAGAATACATTGAAATTAGCGAAGTTGTTTAATGTGCATCCTGGAGAATTGTATCCGGAGTTGAATATTTAAGCCAGATAGTAAACTTGACTTTTACCTAATATTAAGTATAATGAAGCAAAACAAATACAGGTTGATTTTTGGAGCCATTCCTAAATAAATGGATTCAGTAATCAACCTATATTTTGAAACTTATAAACCTTAAAAAATGGAAAAAACGTCTTCTTTATCTAAAGGATTTGATCTTTTAGAATTTTGCAAAAAATACGACTTGGATCTTCAACGCACAGCTAATCAGCTGGGAGTAAAGATTCCTAAAGCCAAATTTAAAAAAGTCAGGCAGTTATCTGAAGCAAAAAATGGGCTTATGAGAGCCAGTGGTGATAACAGCGATGAAGTTAAATTTTATGCTGAAAAGTGGATTGAATTAGCCACTTGCCCGGAAGAACTTTCAGATATTTTTGATGAATTGAGTGCAGATAAAGCTCAAGGAAATGACAACAGGGGTGAACTTTACACAAAAGCGAATAATAAGTTCAAAAAATTATGTTTCGCTAAAATTAAAACCTCAAATTTACAGGAATTAAAAGATTTACATCTTTTAATAAAAGACCGGGCGTATGAGAAAGTTGATATTGAGCTTTTTAAAAAATGGGGAGATAAAGCACACAACCTTAAAGAATTGGCTGAACTTCATGAGGCACTCGATGATTATTTAGGATTAGAACCTTTTGATAAATTAAGTAAAGATGTTTTGGTAAGACTAGCCAGTTTCCATGGGTTTGAACCCAAATAAAGCAAGTTCCTAAAACTGTTACTTATAATAAATGAGTAACAGTTTTTTTATTGCCTAACAATATGCTTGAGGTCAATTAAGGATTATTCCCTTTCTTATACTTCCCTATTTATTTGTTTATATTATTCATATGAACAAATATTATAAAAAGGATGAGGACACTATTATTAGCCCAATGAGAACAGAAAAAGAATTATTAAATTTAGAAGACAATTTGCATACAGATGAAATAGCAGAAACTATGAATGAGTTAGGTAGTGTTTTACAGAAAATACGCAATCGACTTATCAAAGAAGGTTATAGGATTGAGGATGGTGTGTTATATTCACCTGATGGAAGTGTGGAATATAGAGGACCCAAAAGATAGATCTGTTATTTTTAAATTATAGATATATCAAATGTTAAATATAATATCAGGTGTACCACACACAACCTGCCCTTCAGAATTGCAAATCTACCCTCCAAAATACACTGAAGAGTATAAGACGAATTAAGTAATTATAGTAAGGATCACTCACACTAAGTATGTGAAAAACTATGATATAATATCATTGATAATATTTTAGATAGGATGAGAGGTGTCTTTCTTAAGTCCTCCAAGTGACTCATATATATGTGGATACCAGATGAAATGAAAAAGTGTGTTGCCTTTCTTTGTATAAAAAACAAAGAGGGAGTAATAACACCTGGAGGAACTGGGTTTTTTATCTCTGTGGCATCTAAAACAAATTCTAATAGGATTTACACATACTTTGTAACCGCAAGGCATAATATTATTGCAATAGGACAAAAAGATTTTTGGCTTAGAATAAATAGTAAGGACGGAAAATTATTAGAATTACCTGGTAATAGTAATGTTAAGTGGTTCTATAACCCTAATCATGAACAAAACCCTGCCGATGTTGCTCTTATGCGATTTCCTATCTTTGAGAATAAAATTGACGCACTAGCAGTTCCTCCACCTATGTATGAAAAGACTGAGGAGTTGATAAATAGTGGAGAGCTTGGAATCGGAAACGAGGTTTTTATAACTGGTCTTTTTACTAGACTTTCAGGGAAGCAAGAAAATTTACCTATTATTAGAATGGGTAATATTGCTATGATTCCTAATGAAAAGGTTCCTACTAAAGATTTTGGCAACATGGACGCTTATCTTATTGAAGCTCGTTCAATTGGAGGTGTTAGTGGTTCTCCAGTATTCTTTTGCAAGCCTCAACAAACCAATAAGGGATTTATACCTGGTGTTGAATTTTATTTAGGAGGTCTTATACATGGCCATTGGGACACACTAGAAGAAAATATAGACTCTTTTTTAGCAACTGAGGATGCAAAAGAGAGTAAGAATATAAATATGGGAATTGCGATTGTAACACCAATAGCAAAAATTATAGAGACATTAAATTGTGAAGAACTAATGCAAGAGAGAGTAGAGAATGATAAACTAATGGAAAAGGGAAACACCCCCATTGCCGATTAGTTGTTAGTTATATAATTTCGCGTATGAATAAAAAATAGTTTTTAATTGATTGTTAGATATACCATTGAGTAACCATTTGTGTAAATAATTCGAATTTAAGTGGTAAATATAAGTATTAAGCTGCTTTAATAAGTTTATAGTTATCAATATTTTGATTAATCCTTATTGCATGCTCAATATAGTAATTTACATTTACCCTAAAATTATCCCATGTAACTGGGTAAATATACGAATGATCATCACCAGTATGAATCACACCACATATTCCATTAGGGCATCCTATAGTTTTGGGTTGTATCCTGTTGAACATATTACCTCCTAGAATTTTAAATAAAGTATCTTGTTTCCATCTAGTATTATTACAATTAGTGCATCCTGATGGCTCAACAAAATATTCATAACTTCCATTTTCGTCTGGAATAACTACAGCCAACATGGCATTAGTTCTACTTTTCCTATCCCATCTTGTTTTTTCTCTTAAAGAATAAGCTATTTCCCAGGGTATCCATTGATCTGTCTCGGGCATATAATTATCTTTCATATTTTTAGAAATTAAGACTATTGTAACAGAGCTATCATAAATTTTATCTCGTAAATTAGAAGCAATCGTATCGTCTTTAAATCCACTCATATCTTCTCCGTCATCTTCACCTTTATTTATGTGATCATTAGAATCTATAAGACCTTGAATAAAGTCAACATAGTGTCTAACTGTTGTGGGGTCGTTTTCTCCGTACCTAGGAATATGTAATACACTAGAATCGCTATATTTATAACTTACAAAAATTTTCCTGGCCATAATTTATATAAAAAAATAAATAATAATTAAAACTATAATTAAAGAAAGATAAAAAAATGATATAGTATTTGCACAAAAAGTAGCGCAAAGATTATTCCCTATCTCATTTCTATAGGGTTTTGTATTCATTGAAAAATCAATTTCCTTTCCTTCAAGTTTTCTTACATGATTATACAAACTACGGAACAATCTTTCTTCAAGTAGATAATATCCATCTAAAACCCAAAAAATAAAAATCGGAAATAGAGCAAGCCAAATATACTTATGATTGGCATCTTTTGCAGACAAAGCAAAAATACCCGCAATAAGAGTAATAGTCCATCCTTTTAACAAGAAAGAATTAACTGCCATTCTTGTAATAATTATCTGTATAAAATCCAAATGTTTATGTTTATCTGATATATCTGTCATATTTTCATCATTTATTGCAAAAAATAATAACAATTTAATTGTATGCCTATTTACATAGAAATCAAGCACATAAATTAAATTAAAAGTTCGACTCCCTGTAGGGTTTAACTCAAATTGTGGGAAATAGCAATTTCTATATCCTTTATTTTAAAAGGATATTTACTTACTTGGTAGATATACCATTGGGTGACCCTACAGGGAATCGAACCCTGATTACCGCCTTGAGAAGGCGATGTCCTAACCGTTAGACGATAGGGCCATGCAGCGATGTCCGCTATATTCTAACTTGGTTAGACGATAGGGCCATATGTACACGCAAGAAAAATATAGCATTTTTATATGAAAAATCAAAAATAATTTATCATAAAAAAAACAGCCACACATAGTGTAGTGACTGGTTTTAAGATTATAAATAATTGTTAGACAACAGCAGAAGCATTATTACTTTGTGAAATAAAAGCAAAATTGTTTTTAGTATTACAAGATTTTTTTGCTTGCTCTATAATGCTTTTAGAAGCACCGGCTTGCCGTAATAATGTTACTACGGTTTGTACATTTTTTGATGCACTAATGGCAAGTTGTGATTTTGACTTTTGGACGGGATTAGAGACTCTCATTAATTTCATAACTAACAATATTTTTTGGGTTTTAAAAAATAACAATACAATTTATACAATTGATAAGTATTATACATTTTACTGTATTTATGTCAATAAATACTATCTATTTTTCCATTCTGGTTCTTGTCGGCACAAAAGCTTAGTTTTGAGCTCTGGGTGGGCCATAATGGCCTCTACAGCGCGCTCTAAGCGTATTCCTTGTGAACCTTTAAGTAAGACTGCATCTCCTTCTTTTATATATCCTTTAAGGAATTCTGCGGCCATTGTCGAAGTATCGAATATCTCTATCTTATTATCAGGATAACCTTGATCAAAAGCTCCTTCAGCTATGTACTTTGCTCTAGGTCCTACTACTATAAGTAAATCAACTATAGGAAAAACTTTCTCCCCCACTTCACGATGAGCACTTTCGGTCATTTTCCCAAGCTCAAGCATATCACCCAAGACAGCTATCTTTCTTTTGCTTTTTATATCGGCGAGCACATTAATAGCAGCTTCCATAGCTACAGGTGAAGAGTTGTAAGTATCATCAATGATAATTGAATTATGAATACCTTCTATGTACGACAGACGGCCAGGAGGTGTTGTATACTCAGCAATTGCATTTATAGACTGGAGTAAATCACAACCAATTTCGTGTGCAACCGCAATTGCTGCTAGGGCTTGGCCAATATAATGCATACCAATCAGATGAGGCAACATTACTGGGAAAGTATTCCCATCATACTCTAACTTGAAGCTAATGCCTTCCGGTAAAGTTAAGTCGTTCTCATTTTTATATTTGTATGCCGGATAAGTAGCATGAAATGTAGAATTTTCATGAAATCCATATGATATAGTTTTACGATTTGCTTTCTCGTGAAGAGCATAGACTTTCTCATCATCATGATTTAAGACCAAAATACCATCCGGCTTTAAAGCAAAAGCTAAATAACTTTTTTCTTCAATAATTTTATCTACGCTACCAAAGAATTCCACATGGACTGGTTTATCTGGAAAGCAAGTTATTACAACAATGTCTGGGGATAGCCAAGTGGTAACATTCTTAATGTCATTAGGCTTCCCTGCTCCGACTTCTAATATGAGCCACTCTGGATATGGTTGCTTTTTTAGAATCAAAATAAAGCTACGTATTATATTCTCAAACCATATTAATGGGTTGTTCCATCCATTCGGGCAACCTAATATCGTAAGAGGTAAACCTATTTCGCTATTGTAACTTTTTTCACTTTTGCGAACGGTTTTAAATTTAGAAAGTATAGTAAAAATAGCATCCTTAGTAGAAGTCTTACCGACAGATCCGGTGATAGCTATGATTTTCGGATGGTAGCGTTTGAGGACTAGACGTGCTTGCCAAGTAATAATAGTAACGGTAATTTTTTTAAATGTTTTTTTAATCATAATTATCTATCTGGTGGAACATCGTAATAGTTCATAAGGAATTTAGTAATGTCGACAAATGGTCCGATGAGTGTCTCTGAAGAGTAATCTACATGTTTAGGATTCTTTAGGAAAAGGAAAATTATAAATTTGGGATCATAAGCTGGAAAAAATCCAAAGAAAGAGTGAGTATGGCGGTCTGGGTAGTAACCTTTACCATTCTCCATAGCTATCTGAGCAGTTCCAGTCTTTGAACCAACACTGTAATGCGTAAATTTATACTTGCCATTGTAATAAGATTCAAAGACATGCACAAGCATACGACTGATAGTCACAGATGTCTCCTTTTTTATTATACCTTGTTTTGTTATTGGATAGTCAATAGTTTTAGATGATCCATCATTGTAACGAATCTGCTTCACAAGATGCGGAGTTACTAAATTACCACCATTTATAATAGAAGAAAAAGCTCGTACTGCCTCTATGGGTGTAATAGCTATACCTTGACCGAAAGCAGCATCGGCATACTCTATGTCGCGTGGACTCTCTAGATTCTTTATAAGGCCTGATGTTTCATTTGGTAAATCAATACCGGTCTTATCACCTAAACCATAAGCTTTCAGGTATGTACGCATATTATCATGCCCAAGTTTACCAGCAACAAAAACCATTCCAGTATTTAATGATTGATCTAAGACAGTCTGCATAGTTGCGAGACCACGACCTTTTTTATCAAAGTTATAAATATCATGATTATTCACAGTTACTACACCTTTATCAAAGTAAGTTGTATCTGGTGTTAATAAATTCAGATCAAGTGCAGCTGCCATAACAAGAGGTTTAATTACTGATCCAAATTCAAATACATTTTCAATGTCTGGGTTTCTGTAATAATCAACGTTTGATACATTTCCGAAATCATTTAAATCAAAGTCAGGTAGTCCAGCTATTGCATATATCTCTCCGTTTTGTGGATTCATAATAATACCGCCGGCTTGATCTGCACTCCAAGTATTAAGAGCTCCAGACAACTCAGATTCTAGTATATGCTGAGTAGATGGCTCAATAGTTGTAACAATATCACCCTGTTTTACTTTATCACTTGAGATAGAATCACGTAAGTTTGAAAATACTTCAGCAAAAAAATTCACATCTTCCTGATTTTTAGGTTTAGATAAAACAGAGTCATAATAACGCTCTAAACCATACTGACCAACCTTATCGTTACCTTTATAAGCCAAGAATCCTAGTGTCTGTGATGCAAGTGTACCTCCTGGATAAAAACGCCAATTATCTTTATAAATAGATACGCCATGCAAATGTAAGCTATCGATTTGATCAGCTTGTTCTTTAGTCAAATGCGTAGCGATTTCTTCATATGGATCGTTAGGCTTTGATGCTCTATCAATAAAAGTGGTATGGTCTATTTTTATATATGGACTTAGTGCTGCATATATAGCTTCTTTGTCTACTATTTCATTTGGGTCTATAGCAAGCTTATATCCACTAGCGACAGTCCCAGCAGCGACAAGAGTATTATCTTTTTTTGAGAAAAAGATTGTTCCACGGTCAAAAATATTACCAGCAGGTGTAGCGTATTGTTTATCTGCACGCTCGGCATAATAATTTTTATGTATTATCTGAACAAAAACAAGTTTTGTGATGAGTATACTAGAAAAGATGAATATGATTATCGAAATAAATCGTATTCTTGATTTGAACAACGATGGTTTCATTATCGTATCGCGACACTATCGGTGTTATTGCGAGTAATAAATATATTATTTTTCGCATCAACAAACCCTAAAGACATAGCGTAACTTTTATCAATTTTATTTGTACTATTCAAATAAGTGAGTTCCAGATTACTAACCTTAGAGCTGAGGGTTAATACAGTAGACTCTAAAGATTTACGGGCAAGAATATTAAAAGTAATAGCTCCAATTAAATACGCATAAACTATAGATAGAACAATAAGCATACTGACAAATACACGAAATATAACTTTTCGAGTATCTCTATCTTTTACAATTTCTATAGTTAATGTTTTTGCTTTATTCATATCTTTTCTATTATTCTTAATTTTGCACTACGTGAACGTGTATTTTGATTAATTTCTAATGATGTTGGTATAATTGGCTTTTTTGTAATAATGTTTGCATATCCTTTTTGCTTAAGTGAGATGAACGCTTTCTTTACAATACGATCTTCTAAACTATGAAAGGTAATAATAGCTATGCGTCCTCCTTTCGATAACTTTTCCCAGCCATTTTCGATAACTTTCTCTAGATTAGTAAGTTCAGCATTAGTAGCAATTCGTAGTGCTTGGAAAGTACGAGTAGATGGATGAATTTTCATATTTCGGTAAGCTTTGCCCACTGCTTTGTCAATAATGTCTACAAGATCAAAAGTTGTTTCAATTTTTTTCTCTTTTCTGGCTTCGACGATAGCTTTAGCAATCTTTCTAGAATACTTCTCTTCACCAAAACCATAGATAATGTCGGCTAGTGTTTTCTCTTCCCAGGTATTTACGATATCAAGAGCTGTTAAATCTTCATCATTAGGATTTTTCTTCATTGTCATTAAAAGTGGTTCATCTTTAAGGAAAGAAAATCCTCGCCCTGCGTCTTCTAATTGGAATGAACTTAAACCTAAATCAAGCAAGATTCGATCAACATATGTGATATGTAACTCATCTAAGACTTTACAGATATCTTGAAAGCCAACAGTCTTGAAAGTAATATCAGAAGACATATCAGCGATAAGATCTTTTGTCCTAGCAATAGCATCGGAATCAAAATCGAGAGCTATTATCTTCACACTTGAACCAAAACGCTTAATGATCTCAAGAGTATGACCTCCACCACCCAAAGTACCGTCAACTATAGTATCGCCTGGCTTAATCTGTAGACCATCGATTAATTCATCTTTAAGCACGGATATATGTGTCATATTAAAGAACTCCTATTTGCCCTAATTTATCAGCGAGGGCGTCAGCCTGTGTCTCTACAATCTTTTTGTAATCATTCCATGCTTTCTCATTCCAGATTTCTACTCGGTTTTGAACTCCTATTACAGTCACCTTACTAGACAAGCCTGAACGATTCTTTAAATTTTCCGGGATTAGTATTCGGCCACTTACATCTACATCTACAACGACAGCCTGACCAAACATAAATCTCGAGAAACTTCTATTATCTGTTGCTAGCATCGATGAATCAGAAAGCTTTTTTGATATTTTCTCCCATTCCTTTGCAGTAAAAATCGAGAGACAATTATCCAAGCCTGGTGCAACCACAACACTCTTCCCCATTTCTTTTCGGAATTTGACTGGCAATGACATACGATTCTTGTCATCTAATGTGTGAGTGTATTCTCCGATGAGCATAATATTTTTAGGGATGAAATTATTTACTTCCCACTTCATCCCACTGCATTTAATTATATACCACTCTGTCCCACAATACAAACACAATCCCCCACTTTAACTGTGGATAACTAGAAAAATTATTTACTTTGACATTATATTAAAAATATGCTACTATATGATTAGGTATAAAACAATTGTTCTTTCAAGAATAAATCTAGCTACTTAAAATATCTAGATTTAAAATTTCAATAAGGAGGTACTTGTGCCAAATAAAATTATTTAGGCATGTTACAAAACTTACTTCCCGATAAACACTGCCGTAATTGGAATTTTCAAAAAGAACACAGCACCCGTATCCTTAAGGCTACGGGTGTTTTTTATTAAGCTTGCTAATTTTTCTACACTATTGTAAAATTCCACAAAATCAAATATTAATTATCTAAAATAAGGAGGTCAAAATGAGGACAAAATTAGACATTAACCATCCTTACAAAAGATGGCTAATATCAAAGATACTTCAGGAATCAAAACTAAAACTAAACAATTTAGAAGAAAACGAAAAAGTTATGAATACTTTAAATGATGAAATTGATTGTTTCTTTCTAAAAGACCCACATCAATGCATCTTCTTTAAAGATTTTATAGATCAATTAGTAAAAATTGCTGATGAAGTAATTAAAAAAATAAATACACAGAAATGCAGTGTGTAAATTTAAAAATCGCCTTAAAAAGCGATTTTTTTATTCTCTGGGTTTCATTAATGGAAATAGTTGTGTTTCTCTAATTGGTTTATCTACCATAAAAGAAAATAGTCTCTCTCCAAATCCAAATCCACAAGTTGGTGGCATACCATGCTCAAGCATTTCGACGAATTCCCATTCAGGTTGCATTGCTTCCTCGTCACCTTTATCAATGAGTTTCTGTTGTAATTCAAAACGAGCACGTTGATCAATAGGATCATTGAGTTCTGAGAATCCATTACCTACTTCACTTCCAGCAATAATTATTTGAAATCTCTCTGTTAATTCTGGATTATCAGTACAAGATTTAGAAAGTGGCGATACAAGTTTAGGGTGATGAACCAAAAACACAGGTCCAGCAATATTCTTACGGCAATACTTCCAAAGTGTATCCATTAATCTTTCACGATTATCTCCTTCATATTTTACATCAAGTTCATCTAGCTTACTTTTCATATCTTGATCTGATGATCTTAATACATCTATACCTGTTTGTCTCAGAACTTCTGTTTGATAATCAACAATAGGCCAATCGCTACCAAGATCAAAAGTATGGCCACGTGTTGAAAAAACGGTTGTCCCAAAAACTTCTTTTGCAATAGTCTGGTATAAATCTTGGGTTAACTTCATACCATCTTTATAATTCGCATATGCCCAATAGAATTCCATATTAGTAAACTCTTGTATATGATCTGCGCTTGTACCTTCATTCCTATAAGCGCGACCGATTTCAAATGTTTTTGGAAAACCTGCGGCCATAAGACGCTTTTGCCATAATTCTCCTATTGAAATACGTAAAAATATATCAATATCAAAGTCTTTATGATAAGTCTTAAAAGGATTAGCTTCTGCCCCACCGGTAGTAATCTCAAGTGTAGGTGTCTCAACTTCTAAGAATCCGTGATCTTTCATAAAAGATCTTGTTACTTCCCAGAAGCGTGATTTTTTAATAAAAAGATCTTGAAGTTCTGATGTTGTAAGAATATCTAAATATCTTTTTCTGAAACGTTCTTCTATGTCTTGTAATCCGTGCCATTTATCTGGTAAGGGAGCAAGTGCTTTAGTTAATATTCTCCAATTTTTAACAAGGATAGTTTTTTCGTTTGTTTTAGTCAAGAATAAAGTTCCAGTGACTTCAATAAAATCTGCATTATCTATTGTCTGAGTGAAAAGTGAAAATAGATTATCATCTAACTCTCCTTTTTTGACTAATGCTTGGAAAGTACCTGTACCATCAGTAAAATTAAAAAACATTATTGCTCCTTGTCCGCGTATAATCATAATGCGACCAGAAAGTGTAACACTTTGAGATGATTCAGAAAGTAAAGGAAAACCAGTAACAGCTTCGCTTATAGTATGTGTACGAAACGATGAAGAAGAGAATGGGTTCATTCCAGCTTCTTTTAACTTTTCAATTTTTGCAATTCTAGTTTGCTTTAATTCTTCTAGTGAGGCCATATCTTCTATTGTATATCAACAATAGTGTATTTGACTAGTCCTTTAGGTGTACTAATAGATACAACATCATTTTTAGTCTTACCAAAAAGTGCTTCTCCAAGTGGTGATTTATTTGAAATTTTATTCTTTGTCATATCTGCTTCTTCAGATCCTACAATACTGTATGACACTGTATCTTTTGAATGTTCTTTTTTTACGATTACTGTCGTGCCTATTTCTACTTTATTACTATGATGCTTTTTTACAACTACAGCCGACTGCAACATATACTCTATCTGATTTATACGATCTTCAGTCTTACCTTGATCTTCACGAGCTTGATGGTATTCAGCATTCTCAGAAAGATCCCCTAAGGCTTTAGCGGCCTCTAAAGACTCTAATATTTCTTTACGTTTAACGGTTTTTAGATTATTAAGTTCTACTATTAATGCTTGTTTTTTTTCTTCTGTTATATAATGTATTTCATCCATAATCGCTATAGTATATAGACTTTTAATGAATAAGTCAAAGGTTATTTAAAGTATTCTGGTGTATTTGCTGTCATATAATCTATAACTTCACTCATAACTCTCGTTGCGTTACCAGAAGCTGCTTTTGGACCTTTCTCCATTAAAATAGCGAATGAATATCTAGGGTGATCATATGGGAAAAATCCAACAATCCAAGAGTTAGTATTCGTATTGCCGTAGCCTATCTGAGCAGTACCAGACTTGGCTGCTACTTTTACTGTAGGTAGATCAAGGGCTCTAGCAGTTCCTTCTATGACAACATCACGCATAGCATTCTGGATGATTTTAAGATAATCGGGATTTAAGTTAATATTTGTCTTTTTTGCTTCCATTTCTTTGTCCCCTAATCTTATGTGTGGAGTAGGAATTATGCCATTATTTGCAATTCCTGCTACAGCTCTAACCATCTGTATGGGTGTGACTTGAAATCCATATTGACCAATCGAGGTATTGTAAGTGTCACCAACTCTCCACTCTTCTCCATTAAAGGTTTTGGCTTTCCATTCTGGTGTTGGGATAATACCATTTTTTTCTCCACCAAGATCTATTCCTGTTTTTGCAGCAATCCCGAACAAGCTAACATATTTATCAATATTATCTATACCTAATCCTTTTTGATCTTGGAAACCTCCTCCTACTTCATAAAAATAAACATCAGATGAAACTGTAATAGCTTTGGTCATATCTATATATCCAAATGAACCGTGGTCTTTAAAAATTGTTTTCATATCTGGGAAAAATGGATTAGGTATTGAGATAGAACCATTTGCTAAGATCTTTTTTAATGGATCAATAACATTCTCTGCAAGTGCTCCATAAGCGATGAATGGTTTGATGATCGAACCTGGAGTATAAAGACCAGAAACAGCACGATTTAAAAACACCTTTCTTTTATCAGAAAAATATTCATTAATTGTTTTTGTATCCTGACCAGAAGAAAGAATCGTAGAATTGTATTCTGGGTAACTTGTTAAGGCTATTAGCTCTCCTGTTTTAATATCCATTAAAGCACCGGCTCCACCAGAGAAAGAAACATCTTTGGCCATAGATTCGATGTAGTTATACATTGCTTTTTCTATACGTGAATCTATAGAGAGCTTAATATCTTCACCAGCTTTTGGTAATGAAACTGTATTTTCAGATTGAATCTGACCACGAACATCTGTCTCTGTTATGCGTACACCATTTACTCCAGTAAGTTGATCGTTGTAGTATTTTTCCACACCATCTTTTCCTATGAAAGTATCTTGCCAATAATTACCTGACGAATCACGAGACGGTGAGCTTGTATAACCTAGTAAAAGACCAAAACCAGGATCAGCAATATATGTCCTTTGCGGTGCTGAAAATTTATTAATATCATTCTTATCCCAAGTATTCCAAGCCAATAGAACATTATCCCTATCATAAATTAATCCCCTGTCTGCAAAGATAGGTTGCTCAGATAAAGTATTATTTTCACTTTTTTTATAAAAAGCTTCACCACGGATAATTTGTAAATCACTTAATTTAAATATAAATACAAAAGCAGTAAAAATAAAAAATGCTCCTAGGAAAAAGATAGAGCTTTTAGGGATTGCCTTTTCTAGTCTTCCTTCAAACTGTTGAGTATTAAAATTAGGTAAATTCTTAGAATCAAGGAAAATTTCATCCAGATCAATCTCCTGTTTTATCTTTTTTTTATTAATTTTAAATTTCATTTTTATATATAATTATATATCTGCGAAGTGTCTGAATACCTGTATAGACCAAGCCAACAGCTAAAAAATACCAAATGGGTGAAGATATAAATCGATGTCCAGGTATAGAGTATAGTGAATATATAATAATCCACATTAATATAAATTCATAAAACTGCTTGAATATAAATATACCTATAAATACTATAATCGTGGATATCCACCAAGGCATAGTAAACACAGAAATAAAAAGCAATAAATCAAAAATAACTCGCTTCATAAAGACAATTATACTTTATAATATCGATATTGACAAACACTGCTATATGTTTCTTATTTTTCTGTAAATATATCGTAGAATAATAAACAAAATGAATGCGCCTAAACCATAGAAGATTAATTTATTCCCAAAAATGAATTCTAAAACTGAAAGGAAGAAAAGTTTTACATAAGCAATGGGTTCTTGTGTTGCATCTAATGCTTTCGAATTATTTATGGTTTTTGATTTCTTTGGATCATTAAGTATCTTAATTTCATTTTGAGTAGCTGTACTGGCGTCTTTTATTTTAATATAGGTATCACTTCTTAATCCATCTATTGTATTAATTTTATCTGATACTTTTGAAGAAATATTTGTAGGAATAATATTATCTAATCCTGCAGTCGCAGCCTTAATCTGATTTTTAATAATTTCAGCACTAGAAATTGGTACGCCATCGACTTTTTCGATAGTCACAGGAATAAATTTATGATCTTGCATTGTCTGACTAACGCTTACTGAAGTTGGTTCGTTCTTACCACTTATGCTGGTAGTAGATGACACTATTTGAGCAGATATAATATGATCTCCTGATGTTACTTGCCAAGAAATATAAACGTCTTTTAATTCTGATGGTAAGACTGTAACATCACGTGTACCTAAAATCGTACTTTTGTCATAAAATTCAACTTTTACAGAAAGACTTTCGCTACCGCCATTCCAAACTGCTGTATGTATTTTTACATTATCATTCTGATTAAGGGTTTCTTTTGAATACCAAATAGGTCCTGGTATAAATCCAGTAGTAGGCACAACACTAGCATAAGATACAGATGAGCAAAGAGTAAGAAAACAAACAAATGCTATGAATAAATATTTTTTCATTTTATAAATGTATAAAAATTAATGATAGTGTCATTTATTAAAAATAAATTATTTATTTAATAAATTATCACCTATTTTAAATGCCTCACCTGCTCCCATAGTTATTATAACATCTTTATTATTCATATTTGTAACCATAGACATTAAATACTCTTCGGCATTTTTAAAATTATCAAAAGATAGCACATTGGGATTATTAGCCATTATTTCTTTCGCTAAAATTGCAGGTGAAATCGTACCGTCGTCTTCTTCTCTAGCATAGTAAATAGGTAAAATAAGAACACTGTCACTTTGGTTGAAACTTTTTGCAAAATCTTTGAGTAATAATTTGGTACGGCTGAATAAATGAGGTTGAAACACTGTAGTTATATGCCAACCTTCATTTTCGGGGTATAACTCTCGAAAACCTTCTAACGTTGCCACTATTTCCACAGGATGGTGGGCATAATCGTCATAAACTAACACACCCGATGGTAAGGTTCCTTTAAATTCAAATCTTCTCCAAGTCCCTGGAAATGTACTTAGATCCTTGTCGCTATCCTCTTTTGAAATAGATAGCAAGCTTGCGACAGCCTTGGCGGCGGCGGCATTTTTCTTATTATGAATTCCTGGTATTTTTAAAATTTGATTTTTATCAAAGAAATCTTGGTAGTCTACAATCTCAGCCGGAACATCTGCAATTACATCTTTTATATTTTTATCATTTGGATCACAAACAATAAAGCCATCTTTAGGGACTTTCATAGCAATCTCCCTAAAAGCATTTTTGATATCATTTATATCTTTATAGTAATCAAGGTGATCTTCGTCTATATTTGTAATTACTAAAATCTTTGGATTAATATTTAAAAATGATCTTCTGTATTCACAGGCTTCAACGACAAAATACTTTGACTTCCCAGCTATAAAGTTACTCTTATCACCGATAAGTAGACTACCGACAATAACTGTCGGATCTATATTCTCATCACGTAGAATACTTGCAATCATTGCTGTTGTTGTAGTTTTACCGTGAGTACCAGATATGGCGATCGTGTATTTCCCTTCACTTACAATATGAAGCATTTGTGGGTATGAATATGCTGGTATATTTTTCTGTTCTTTTATTTTTTCAAAAAGATTTTTATCATGAACCTCAATAGCTATAGTATAAATTATTAAATCTGTATCCTTTGGAATAGCCTCATATGATTGACCTATAGAAATCTCTGCTCCAGCACTTCTAAGCGCAGAAATAACATCAGAATCTTGCATATCCTGGCCACTGACTTTTTTCCCTTCGTGGATCATCATCCTTGCAATCGCCGAAATCCCGATACCACCGATACCAATAAAATGAACGTGTTTAATTTTTGATAGATTTAAGTTCATATTTTCTTTGCATCTTCCTTAATCATTTTAACAATTTCAGGAAATGTAGATATATTAAAATGGCCATTTTTACTCTTATAAATTATAATTTTTGCATTTTTTAACTTAGCTCTATATTTTTCAGCATGAGAAACAGGAACACTATCATCATCTTTAGAGAATAATAATGTAAGATTTTTAGAATTTTTCTCAATTAAAGACAAATCAGACTTCAATTTAAATCCCCCCACCAAATCTTCTGTAAAACAAGTGTCATCAAAAGGCGGGCAAACTAGATAAGTTGCCAATATTTTTTTAGGAAATTTATTTTCAGATAAGTATTGAGCCAAGAATATACTACCTAGAGAATTCCCTATTAGTATTATATTATTCCTTAAATAAGGGAAATACCTTTCGAAATGAATTTTCCAATCTTCATATTTTGAATCTTGTTTCAAAGGCATTTCTGGTCTTATAATTTCAAATTTACTCCCTAATTTTTCATCCATGTAATCAGTTGCCCATCTTTTCTTCATTTTGATTGATATATTTCTTGTTTTTAAATAATGTAAATAATCCTTTCTATTTTTAAAAGTTTCTCCTCCATGAATCATTAATATTTGTGGTTTACTTTTCATACTATTTTAATTTTTCAATAATTTTCATAAACTGGTCATTTCGATCGTATTCATTGGTAAACATTCCAAAGGATGCAAAAGCTGGAGATAGTAGTATTATATCCCCTTTTCGTGAGGTATTGATAGCTTCTTTGACAGCATCTTTTAGATTATGAACTATTGTTTTATTTATCTTGATTTTATTTTTCAAAAAAGAATCGGTACCAGTACCAGAAAGCAAAACTAAAGCTTTGCAATATTTATCTATAGTTTTGGATAAATTTTTAGTATCAAGCTTTTTATCTGCTCCACCTGCTATTAGGATTATGTTTTTATTTTTTGAGCCCAGAGCTTCCAAGCCTGCTATTGTCGCCTCTGGAGTCGTAGCGTTGTTATCATTATAAATTTTTATACCTTTATAAGTCCCGAGTAATTGCATTCTTCCTTCTAGGTCTTTGAAGCTTTCCACTGATTTCTGAATTTTTGTAATCGGTATCTTTAATTCTTTTGCAACTTCCACTGCGCATGACATATTCTCTATATGATGTCTACCGGGAACATTAAATTTCCAATTCATAAAATTCTTTGGGTTTACAACGATCAGCCTACCCTTTGTATCAGATTTATTTATGAATTTTTTCATTTCTGGTCGGATTATTAGGAGATCTTCTTTATTTTGATATTTAAAAATATTTGCTTTATCAGAAAAATATTTTTTCATCGAACCCTTATAATAATTCATATGGTCTGGCATAAAAGTCGTAAAGACTGAAATATGTGGAGAAATTTTACTATCCCCAAATCCTTGTAGTTGCCATGAGTCGAGCTCGCAGACTAATATATCTTTATCTTTTACTTTTTTAAGAAGAGGTAGGGTTGCGACTCCTCGTACATTCCCACCTATATAGACATTTCTATCTTTTATATTATCTTTCAATATTTTAAAGATAACGGCTGTGGTCATACTCTTTCCACGTGTTCCGGTCACTCCGACTATCATTACCTTATCTGCAATTTTCACAAATAAAGAGACATCCATCTCAACTGGGATTTTATTTTTCTTGGCTTCTTTTATATAAATAGAATCAAGTGGAACCCCGGCAGCTTTTATAACCATATCTCTATTTTTAAAATCTTCTAGTCTATGCTCACCTAAAACAAACTTAATATTTTTATACTTTGATAATTCTTTTGCAGAAGTTTTAAGCTGGTCTTTAGTCTTCAGATCAGTCACGATCAAGTCAGCGCCACACTCGGCTAAGAATTTTGTATAACCAATCCCTCGCCCCAAAAGACCCAAACCCATAACGGTAATCTTTTTATCTTTAAAATATTTATTGTAGTTTATCATTTAGATATTTTAATATTCAAAACAATTTGTTAACTCTTCCATATCATCAAAATGTATTTTCTTACCATTTATTTCTTGGTAATTCTCGTGACCTTTTCCTGCCACTAATATATAATCACCGCTATTTGAAAGCGAGCAAGCTTTTCGTATAGCTTCTCTACGATCTGGAATGATATAAACTTTGTTTTGGTTAAGTGACTCTATGCCTTTTTTCATATCATCTAAAATACTTTCTGGATCTTCAGTTCGAGGATTATCAGATGTAAGAACAAGGATATCACTCATAACATAACCAATTTTTGCCATTATTGGTCTTTTTGTTTTATCTCGATCTCCACCACAGCCAACCACAGTTATAACTTTATTTTTATTTTTCATTCCAGTAATTGTCTTTAAAACATTCTCTAATGCATCGGGTGTATGAGCATAATCTACTATACCAATTATTCCATTCTTACTTTTTATATATTGGAATCTGCCAGCTACCGGTTCGAGACTTTTTATTTCTTCTTTAACTTCTTGTGGGTTCAACCCAAGAACTATAGCAGTTCCGTATATGGCAAGTACATTGTATGCATTAAACTCACCAATTAACTTTGTCTCTAAGTGACCAGTGAAACTTGCCTGCGCAGGCAGGTCTGTATTATTTTTGAGTGAGTAAAAATACTTTTTTGCTTTTGTGTCTTTGAGCATATATTCACCATTAGGATCGTCAAGATTTGAAATAGCAAATGCATTTTCGTGTAAATTATCAAAGAATAACTTTTTAGCGTCTCGATAATTTTCGAATGTCTTATGGTAATCTAGATGGTCAAGAGTTAGGTTAGTAAAAACTCCACCTGAGAAAATTATCCCTTCTATTCTGCTTTCGCTGACAGCGTGTGAGCTAACTTCCATAAAACAGTATTCACACTCCGCTTCTACCATCTTATCAAGTAATAAATTTAAAGTTATTGGGTCCGGTGTAGTACGTACTGATTCATATGATTCATCGTTTATCTTATTAACAACTGTACCAATCATTCCTACCTTGTAACCAAGATTCTTAAAAAGTTGATATAGAAGTGTCGTAGTAGTTGTTTTACCGTTTGTACCTGTCACTCCAATTAATTTTAATTTATGAGACGGATTATCGTAGAAATTATTTGCTATATACCCAAGGGCCTTATGGCTATCAGAAACTTTTATGTAAGTTACATTTTCTTTAAATATTTTTGGTTCATTTTCATACACGATAGCTATTGCACCATTTTCTAAAGCTTGATCAATATATAGATGACCATCAGTGCTATTCCCTACTTGTGCTACAAAAAGTGAGTTTGGTTTAGTTTCTTTTGAATTTATAGAAATCGAAGAAACTGCAACGTCCACATTCCCATGTGAACTTAAAATAGAGACTCCTTCTAGTAGATTGCTTAGGATTTTCATATATTAATTTATCAACCATTTTTTATAAGCTTCCATAATTGTATTAACAACTTTATCTAATGGAATTTTTTCTGTATTTATTACTAAATCAAAATTATTATAAGAAGTATGATCTTCGATGTTGTATAATTCCTTATACCTTTTTCTTTCACTTAGAAGTCTATTATTAATTTTTTCAGTTATGGATTCTTTTGTATCAAAACTTCCAGTAGCTTCAGTTTGTCTATTTGAATTAACCTTTTTATCTTCTAGAATTCTTTCTGATGCGATCGTAGGGTCCAAGTCAAGAAAAACTTTGAATGACTCAGGTATGAAATGAAAACCGAGACGTGAATCTAAAACTATATTTTCTTGCTTACCAATTTCAATATTATTTTTATCTAATATTTCATCTATGGATGTATCAGTTTCAGCAAGTAAACTTAAATCGTTAAGAGAGATACCTCTCTTATTGGCAATATCTCTCATAAAATCACCTGTCGAATAGTGCTTATAATTAAGAAGCTCAGACAAGCTTTTTGCAGTGGAAGATTTACCGCTTCCTAATTTACCTGCGATTGTAATAATATGCTTCTTTTTCATTATTTTATATTTTATCATAATAATAGCCAAATAAAAACCCTTATGGTATCATACTTTTATGAAAATACTCGCTATCGAAACCTCTTGTGATGAGACTGCAATTGCAATTGTAGATGTTAAAAAAAATGGAACTAAAACTAATTTTAAAATCCTAGGCAACGATTTGGCTTCACAAGTAGCAATACACACACAGTACGGTGGTGTATTCCCTATGATGGCTAAACGTGAACACTCTAAAAATATAATTCCTATTTTTGTTAGCGCTCTAAAGAAAGCCAAAATTTATAAAAAAGTAAATAAAATTAAATACAGCATAGAACTTAATAATAAAATAATAGATACACTAGTACGTGAACAAGAGCTAATAAAAAAATGGCATAAAACTATGCCTTATATAGCAAAACCTAAAATTGATGCCATTGCGGTTACAGTAGGACCTGGACTTGAACCAGCACTTTGGGTAGGTATTAATTTTGCCCAAGCCTTAAGCTTGCTCTGGGATATACCTATAATACCAGTGAATCATATGGAGGGTCATATTTTTTCAATATTCCCAAACAAAACAAAAACATTTACCGTAGATATGAATAAAAAAATGTTTCCTGTTATTTCACTTCTTGTTTCTGGTGGCCATACAGAAATAGTAGTTATGAAGGATTTTATGAAATATAAAATAATCGGATCAACTCGTGACGATGCTGTAGGTGAGGCTTTCGATAAAGTTGCCCGTATGCTTGGACTTCCTTATCCAGGAGGGCCAGAGATTTCCAAACTAGCAAGAATAGAAAGAGAGAACGATTTACCATCCACAATAACGCTACCTCGTCCGATGTTACATTCCAAAGATTATGATTTTTCTTTTTCTGGTTTAAAAACATCAGTATTGTATTTTATTCGTGATTTGCCAAAAGGTAAATTTGACGACAATATGAAACAAAAAATTGCTAGAGAATTTGAAGATGCTGCTGTGGATGTATTAACAGCAAAAACGCTTCGCGCTGTGAAATTTTATAAAGCAAAAAACCTGATAGTAGGTGGTGGAGTATCAGCAAATACACATTTACAAAAAAATCTTACAAAAGCATTACAAGAAACAGATTCAAAAATAAACTTCCCGACTAAAGATTTATGCACAGATAATGCATTAATGATAGCCATAGCTGGATATTTTCAGTCAAAAAGTAAAAAAATTAAAAATATGAATTCTAAAATAATAGCAAACGGAAATCTAGCCTTGTAATATTGGAAAAATAACCTTAAAATGCTATATTTTACATATGAATAATGGACAACCGGACATAAACCCTAAATTACTTTCACCATATAACCCAGAAGAAACAGAAGGTCGCATTTATAAACTTTGGGAAGAGAGTGGCTTTTTTAACCCTGATATTTGTATTGAAAAGAATGTGACAGATAAAGATGCTGAACCTTTTTCAATAGTCTTACCTCCTCCAAACGTCACGGGTACGCTTCATATAGGCCACGCCTCAATGCTCGCTATTGAAGATATTATGGTTCGTTTTGCACGTATGCAAGGTAAACGTACTTTATGGCTACCTGGTACAGATCATGCTGCGATTGCCACACAATCAAAAGTAGAAAAAATTATTGAGAAAGAGGAAGGTAAAAGGAAAAATGATTTGGGTCGCGAAGAATTCTTAAAACGTGTTAATACTTTTGCTCAGGACAGTCACGACACTATCATTGACCAGGCAAAAAAAATGGGAGCCTCCCTGGATTGGTCGCGTGAAGCTTTTACTCTTGATGATAAACGTAGCCTAGCTGTCAGAACTGCTTTCAAAAAAATGTATGACGATGGTTTGATTTATAGAGGTAACCGTATCGTAAACTGGGACCCTAAAGGCCAGACGGTTATTTCAGATGATGAGATAGTATATGAGGAACGTAAGGCAAAGCTTTATACATTTAAATACTCAAAAGACTTCCCTATTTCTATATCAACTACTCGTCCAGAAACAAAAGTTGGTGATGTGGCTGTCGCAGTCCATCCAGAAGATGCTAGGTATAAAGAATATGTAGGAAAAGAATATGATGAAATATTTTGTGGTGTACCAATACACATTAAAATAATTGCTGATGCTGCTGTCGAAAAAGATTTCGGGACTGGCGCGCTTGGTGTCACTCCAGCGCATAGCCAAATAGATGCTGATATTGCATATAAACATAACTTACCAACTGTCCAAGTTATAAATGAATACGCCAAAATGATAGTGGGTGGTGAAAACTTGCTTGGTAAAAAAACAACTGAAGCAAGAGATATTATCGTCGAATGGCTTCGCACTGAAGGTTTACTTGAAAAAGAAGAAGAGATAACTCAGAATGTCTCAACAGCAGAGAGAACTGGTGGAATTATAGAACCATTACCAAAACTTCAGTGGTTTATAAATGTAAACAAACCAATTAAAGACCGTGATAATAAGACCCTAAAAGATCTTATGCTTGAACCAATACGTGGTAAGAACATAAATATACTTCCAGATAGATTTGAGAAGGTTTACTATAATTGGGTAGAAAACCTACGAGATTGGTGTATTTCAAGACAAATATGGTATGGGCATAGAATACCCGTTTGGTACAAAGGAAATGAAATATATTGTGACGTAGAAGAACCGAAAGAAGCTGACTGGGAACAAGACCCAGATACTCTTGATACATGGTTCTCTTCTGGACTTTGGACATTCTCAACTTTAGGTTGGCCAGATTTAGAATCTAAAGATTTACAAATATATCATCCTACAACCGTACTAGAAACAGGTTACGATATAATATTCTTTTGGGTCGCCCGAATGATACTTATGTCCCAGTATCTTCTAGATGAAATACCATTTAAAACTGTATATCTTCACGGTCTTGTTCGCGATGCGCAAGGGAGGAAAATGAGTAAATCTCTTGGAAATATTATTGATCCATTAGATGTAGCCAAGAAATATGGAGCGGATGCTGTTCGTATGTCTTTAGTCATGGGAACCGGACCAGGAAATGACAGCAAGATGAGTGAGGATAAAATTAAGTCATATAAAAATTACGCAAATAAACTTTGGAATATTACACGCTTTGTACTTTCAAATACGAATGAAATTAAATACAATGATAACTTCCAAGAATATACAAAAAAAGATAAAGAGCTGCTAACTGAGAGAGATGAGATATTTAAAACAATTACAAAAGAAATGGAAGAATATAAATTTTATTTAGCTGGTGATAAAATATACCAATACACTTGGGCTCGCTTTGCCGATATAATAATAGAAGAAAGTAAACCAATTTTGAATGGAGAGAATGATGAAGATAAAAGTTCTAGAGCTCAATTTTTGCTTGATACACTCATAAAAATAAATATTATCCTTCACCCATTTATGCCATTCGTTACCGAAGAGATATGGTCATTACTACCAGTCGAAAATAAAAACCTACTCATGGTAACACCATGGCCAATAAATGATACAACTAATTAAAGAGCCAAAAATACTCATCTATGCAATATTAGGCGGATTAATACCTGCAATATTTTGGCTTTGGTTTTGGCTAAAAGAGGAGGATAGTGAACAAACTGAACCTAGGATACTTATTGCCTCTGCTTTTATAATTGGTGGAGCTATGGTTATGATTGCTATACTTTTAGAAAAATACTCCTTAGTATATCTTAGTAATCACACAACGCAGATAATTGTTTGGGCAGCTATTGAAGAAATATTAAAGTTGCTAGGGGTATTTATTATAATATTAGGGACAAATATCATTCGTAAACCTATAGATTACCCAATGTATTTTATAGCGACAGCTCTAGGTTTTGCAGCACTTGAAAACATCCTTTATCTTATACACCCACTTGATACGAATGGAACTGTTGTCGGTCTTCTTACGGGCAACTTACGCTTTCTAGGGTCTACCCTATTGCACGCTATCGCCAGTAGTATGGTTGGTAGTGCACTTGGTTTGTCTTTCTACATAAAACAATATAGAACAATATACCTCATAGGCGGTCTATTCTGTGCTATACTATTGCATAGTATTTTCAATTTTTTTATAATGAAAGGCAGTGGTGAAAATTTCTTGAGTGTTTTTGGTTTTCTATGGGTCGTCACAATTATTAATATACTTATTTTTGAAAAATTAAGACGTATGGGAAAATATCTTCCTGTATAATAATGTTATAAATTATATATGCTAAAAAAGAAATCATTTTTACAACGTATAACTGGTGGTATAAGATTTGATGATGATGAAAAGGATGAAGAATCATTCAGTCTGCCCGATATCAAAAAAGATGGATTAAGTTCATTAAACAAAGAAATGCTTGATGAAGATGAAAAAAAGGATTCAAAATTTGAAGAGGAAGAAGATGCGCAATTAACTATTGATCTTTACCAGACTCCTACCGATATCATAATCCAAACAATGATTGCAGGTGTCGTTCCAGATAATCTATCTATTACTATAACTCGCGATATGATTACGATTCGTGGCAAACGTGAAGAAAATCGTTCTATAAACACTGAAAATTATTTCGTACAAGAGTTATATTGGGGATCATTCTCAAGAGTCGTTTCTTTACCTGAAGAAGTAGATCCTGAAGAAGCAGAAGCAGTAGAAAAGCACGGATTACTTATTATAAAACTTCCAAAAATAAATAAAGATAAGAAAACTGTTCTTAAAATTAAATCAATATAGGCACAATAATAAAACCCCGTGTTTACACGGGGTTTTATTATTGTGCCTAGGCCCAGGGTCGAACTGGGGACCTATCCCTCTTCAGGGGAGCGCTCTACCAACTGAGCTACCTAGGCATATTATACTTAATGAAACATTTTATAATAAATAACACATTCGTATTGTTTTTTCAACTAAAAACTACTTATGCAAAATTAAATTATTTTTTATTTAAGTGAATTTAATAAATCCTGAACTTGTTGCTTGTTGCTATTTAAATTATTAACAACATCACCATAGTTCTTTACACCTGAAACTCCATAGACATTAAGCAGATTTCCTAAAAATGGCTGTATAAAATAATATGCCCCTACTGATGATAAAATAATAATACCCCAGTAAACTACTCTATATATATTGGTCCATTTTTGAGAACGAACCATCTTTTTGAGCATTAGATTATTTTCTTTAGCAATATCTAAATTTTCTTGTAAAAGCTGTTTTGTCTCAGGATCCATGTCACATACTTTAACATATTTAACTTTCAATTAAAAGGGTGCCCTCGGCGGGACCGTGATTACAATCATTGTGCCCTCGGCGGGAATCGAACCTACATCTATTCCTTAGGACGGAACTGTTCTATCCATTGAACTACGAGGGCAATATAAAAACACCATTGCTGGTGTCTTCATATTACGTCATTATGTAAAGAAATGCTACTCTTTAATACCTAGAAGTTCAGAAATTTTTGGTTTATTAAAACCAACTATTAGCTGATCACCTATTAAAATGACTGGCACTCCCATCTGACCACTTTTTGTAATCATTTCTTGTCTCTTTTCCATATCGGTAGCGACATTAAAGTCTTGAAAATCTACATTTTTTTCCTTGAAAAAATCTTTGGCCATATGGCAGAAGTGGCAGGTCGGAGTACTATATATTGTTACTTTATTCATAATATTTTAGCCTAAATTGGCAGATAATTAATAATGGACTTTTATTATATCACAATAATAAATAGCGCAACACTTGACAGGGTGCGGAATAGGAGAATCGAACTCCTGCCCAATGCTTGGGAAGCACTAGTTCTACCACTAAACTAATTCCGCATTTATTTGCCAAAAAACTTTTTTACATAATCCCAAAAACTGTGACTAGTATTAGTCGGCGTGGAAACATTATTATTTTCTCCATCATTAACAATCACTACCATATTTTCACCAGGTTTAACAACTTGAAATTTATCTCTTATTGACTCTTCTACACCTTGAGTAGTATTTAGTTTATTAATATCACTTTGTAGACTATCTTCTCGTTTACGCAAATCATTGATTTTATTTAATTCAGCTACTTTGTTTTTATTGGTTTCTATTTCTTTCTCAAAAAGACCTTGTACATTATAAATAAAAAGCACTAAAACACAAAAAATCAACAGAAGCATTATAGGTGAATGCCAAAATTTAGATTTATCTTTTTTCTTGAATTGTGCCATAAAAACTAGTATAATTATAACATGATTTTCAGCGGGAAAAACAAAAAAAGAATGAGTACGATTTTTGCAGTAGTTTCAATCATAGTTATCATAAGTATGATTTTGCTTTATACATTGCCTTCATTTTTTAGTTAATTATTAATCATTACCATTTTTCATCATTTTCAAGAATACATCATGAGAGATGTTTATTTTTGCTTGTGATTGCATTCTCTTTTTACCTTTCTTTTGCTTTTCTAATAGTTTCTTTTTACGACTAACGTCACCTCCTCCCACAACTTTACTACCATGCATAAGAACGTCTTTACGGAAAGATGACACTGACTCTGAAGCGATAATTCTACCTAAAGCTTTGCCTTGAATTTTAAATGCAAATTGTTGACGTGGGATGATTTTCTGCAATTTTTCTACTTGAGACCTGGCTTCTTCTTCTACTCGACGACGAGATACTACTCTTGTAAAAGCAATCATTGGTTCGTCAGCAACAATTATATCTAATCTTACAACATCAGCTTCTTTGTATTCTGATATTTCATAAGATATCGATGCATAACCTGAAGTAATACTTTTTATATCATCAAAAAAGTTACGCATCAGTTCTCGCAAAGGCATAGTTAAATCAATGGATGATCTATTATCTCCAAAATCTTCAGTCATTTCTACTTCAGCTTCATGATCATACAGGAAAGGCATAAGCTGACTCATATATATAGCTGGTGCAATAATTTTTACATTAACCCACGGTTCAAATACTTTAGCTATATTGCCATCATCTGGAAAAAGATGTGGTGAATATATTATTTCTTCTTTGCCAGCTTGTCCAGATGGACCACTACGCAATAATACTTTATATGTAATTGAAGGCATCGTAACTATAAGTTTTAAATCGAATTCACGATTTAATCTTTCTGTAATAATTTCAAGATGAAGCATTCCCAGGAAACCACATCGAAAACCTCGTCCTAAAGTACCTGAGGTCTCTTCTTCATATGAAAATGATGAATCAGACAAACGAAGTCGTCCTAAAGCAAGTTTAAGATTAGGAAAATCATCTTGGCTTTCAGGGTATATAGAAGCCCAAACAACTGGATAAGGTTTCATATAGCCTGGGAGTGCCTCCATAGGCTTCTTTGTGTAGGTTATAGTGTCCCCTACAGAAGCTATACCTGGCTTCTTAATACCAGTGACGATATAACCAATTTCTCCTGTACTTATACTGTCACGAGCTGTTTCTTCAGGTGAAAAAGTTCCAACTTCAAGTGAAATAAATTTTTCAGATGACACTGCAAAAAGAAGCGATTCCCCTTTTTTAAACATTCCATCTATTACACGAACATAGACTATAACTCCACGATGATTATCATACTTGAAATCAAAAACTAAAGCTCTTCCAGACGAAGTATTTATTTCATTTTCTTTTGGAGCTGGAATCCTTTTAACGATTTCATTTAGTAATTCTGATACACCTTGACCAGTTTTACCAGATACGCAAATAATACTATCTGGGTCAATATTAAGAAGAAGAGCTACTTCCATTTTAACTTCGTCTATACGTGCAAGTGGTGAATCTATTTTAGAAATTACAGGTATAATTACTAACCCAGTATCACGTGCAAGTTGTAACGTTGTTAGAGTCTGTGCTTGTACACCTTGTGTAGCATCTACTAAAAGCAGAGATCCCTCCACAGCTTTCAAAGCTCTAGATACTTCATATGAGAAGTCTATGTGTCCCGGTGTATCTATTAGATTTAGAATATATTTATGCTCGTCGCATTCATATTCCATCCTAACTGGTTGCATCTTTATTGTAATACCACGTTCGCGTTCAAGATCCATTGAGTCTAGAACCTGATTTTTCATCTTTCGCTTTTCAATAGTACCTGTGACTTCAAGCATACGGTCAGCCAGGGTTGATTTACCATGGTCAATATGTGCAATTATTGAAAAATTTCTAATAGACTTAATATCCATAAATCTATCCTACCAGAAAAGCATTGAAAATAAAAGGTTAAAATTTATTCCATTATAAAACCGCCAATTTGATGATTCCATAAATTGGCGTAATTGCCATTTTTAGATATAAGTTCATTATGAGTTCCTTCTTCCGAAATTTTTCCATCTTCGAAAACAATAATTCTATCCATTTTCTGAATTGTTGATAAACGATGAGCGATAACTATGGTTGTTTTACCATTCATAAGTTCATTGAAGGCCTGCTGTATGTATTGTTCACTTATACTATCTAGTGAACTAGTTGCTTCATCAAGAATCAAGATTGGTGCATCTTTTATCATCGCTCTAGCAATAGCTATACGTTGACGTTCACCGCCAGAGAGTTTTACACCTCGTTCACCAACATATGTATCATACTTATACGGTAACTTTTCTATAAACTCATGAGCATGCGCTTTCTTTGCTACTTCTTTTATTTCTTCTTCTGTTGCATTTAGTTTACCGTAGGCAATGTTCTCACGAATTGTTCTATGAAATAAGATAGACTCTTGTGGTACATAAGATATAGCACTTCTAAGATCATCCTGGGTAACAGATTTAATATTTTGACCATCTATAGTAATAGCACCTGAATCTACGTCTGAAAAACGTAAGATTAAATTTGTGAATGTTGATTTACCAGCGCCAGAATGACCAACAATGCCAATACGCTCTCCTGGCTTGATATCAATATTGAAATTATTAAATACTTTTTGTCCATTTTTATAAGTAAAATTAACATTACTAAAAACAAGATGGCCTTGTTTCATTTGTAAAATTTCTGGATTTTGGGGATCTAAAATATCAGGGATCACATTGAATATATCAATCATTTCTTTCATATCTGCGGCAGATTTCATAAATTTTGTCAGAGAATTACCAAGGTTCCAAAGCCTATCAAAAACAATAACCATATATGTCTGTATTAAAACAACTGTTCCTGTACTAATCTGATTTTTAATCCACAAAGTAATCATTAGATAAAGAATGGCACTTTGAATAATGAAAATAAATACACCCTGAATAATATCGATTCTTCCAGCAAAGAACCAAGCTTTTTTACTACGAATTGCACCTTCATCAGTGTATTCTTTAAATGAATCTACCTCATTTTTTCTTGCTGAAAAAAATTTCACGGCTAAAATATTACTAAAAACATCGGCAAGACGTCCGCTTATTTTCGAATCTTGTTCGGCTTCATATAAATCATATTTAATTTTCTTTTTAACGAAAAATGAAACAACAGATATATGAATAATTATCCAACTTATAAAAATAATGCTTATTATTAATGATTGTCGAGTTAATACATAAAAAACTCCAACTAAGATAATAAAAAAATTTAAAAAATCGTAAAGGAATATATCAAACATTGTTTCAAAAGCACCTACAAAACGTCGAGATTTTGTCACTAAACTTCCAGCAAAAGTATTCGTAAAAAATGTTGGGGAATGATTTTCGATTTTCTGGAAAGCATAGTTACGCAACATACGCATTACGTTTATCTCAAATGAGTAATAAACAAATTTAAATATTCTAGCAAGCAATAAAGCAATAATACTTATACCGATAATAATAAAAACAACATTCATAAGGCTATGTGCTAGAAGAATATGATTTATATTTGTAGTAGAAAGAATATCTATAATTTTCTTAAAATACAGAGGTCTTAGAATATTTTCTAAAAAAACCCTAAGACTAAATGCTATTATTATGACATAAAAAGCAGATGCATATTTACGCATCTGTGGCCAGATATATTTAAAGATATCTCCAAATAAAGACATTGTTTTATACTATCAGAAAAGCATTGAAAATAAAAGGTTTTATTATAATTCTTTTTGTTCTGGGGCAAGAACACGGCCACGCCAGAATTTATGACTTAGAGCACGAGCAAGATCAGATAACTCTTTGTTTTTCATCATAGCCAAAGCAAATACTCCAAAACTAATACCTATAATTCCCGATAAAAATCCTTGTAAAAATACCCCACGTCCAGTAGTAAGTCCAAAGATATCATCAAAATACGATAGAGCAAAATAAGTAACTACCCCCATAATAAGAGCACTAATAGTACTTTGCATAAACGTTTTAAATAATTTAAGTGAACGATTGCGTAAGAATTCTCTTCTAAATAAAAACCATATTAAGAAAAAATTCAAAAGTGAACCAAGAGCGTAAGCAAGTGGTAAAGCAAGCATTATAGTCCCGGGGACGCCTTGTACGCGAAGAAGATTTTCTAAACTCAATAGAACGTTTGGATATACAAGGAATATGTGGATGAAAAAATAAGCTAAAACAATTATCATTCCTGAAGAAAAAACATTCACCAATAAAGGTCTTTTAGTGTTTCCAGCAGCATAATAGCCTCGAACAAATAATAAAACTAGACTCTGTGATGCAAGTGAAATAATAAATAATGCAGCGGCAGCTGCAGTTAATCTTGTGTCAAACCAAGAAAAAGTATTAGAGCCAAGCACGACACGCACAATCTGTGCACGCAGAACAACAATAAGAACAATGACAGGTAGTGACCAGAATATAATTTGTCTAGCAGCAAGTATTATCTGATTAATAAAACCTTCCATATCTTTTACAGAGAATGATTTTACTAAAACAGGAAAAGCAGCAACTGAATATGAAATACCAATAATACCCACAGGCACTGACTGCAAATTATATGAAAAAGTAAATAAGGAAATTGATCCTGCTTTGAGAGTCGAAGCCATAGCAATAAGAGTAATGAAAGCTAAGCTATTACAGGATAAAGTAAATGTTCGTGGAGCTGATAATTTCACGACATTATATATCTCTTTCCAATCAATATGAGAGACGAACTTTGGGAAAAATCCATGTTTTATAACAGTTGGTACTTGTATTGATAAATGCATTATTGCACCTATTATTACTCCTACCGCTAGACCGTAGACACCCATATATGGATATATAAATATAATTCCTGTAAGAATTCCAATATTGTAAAATATGGGAGACAAAGAAAAAATAAAGAAATTCCTAAATAGCTGAGTTATAGTGCCGATTAGATTTGATAAACCAATAAATATAGGCGAAAGTAGCATAATCCGACTCGTGGTTATTAATAGTTTAGTTTGTGTTTCAGAAAAACCGGGAGCTATAAAATGTGCAACATACGGCATAAGAATAGCAATGATAACACTAATACCAACCATAAATAACATATATGCAGTAAAAATATTATTAAGAAACTTACGAGCTTGATCTGATCCATCTTTATCTGAATGTATTTTATCAACAAGGAATGGTAGCAAAACTGTGATAGAAGCAAGTGAAGCAATAGATATATACAAGAAATCAGGTATTCGAAATGCCGCGTAATAAATATCAAGCATCGGACCTGCACCAACTATATGAGCAAGTGTTCTATCGCGAAGTAAACCTAATAACTGAGAAATAAAAGCAAAACTACCAAGAAGCAATGCGGCTTCGTTCACTCCCGTGAACTCCTTATTTAAGAATGTCAGTATTTTCTTAACCATTTAAACTACATTATTAATGCTGAACTGGTAATGGTAGTTTTTGTGCTTTGGTTGTTGTATTTGTACTAGTTTTAAGATTTGTTGGTGGAGTTGTATTACTACTTGAAGATGGATTTGAGATTGAATTTATAGCATCTTTAACATCCTGATTATCAGGCAAAGCTTGGCTTAGTAATTTAAATTGTGCCATTGCATCATCTGTACGTCCTACTTTTTTATATGACTGACCAAGTAAGAAATGGGCATTTACATTACTTGGGTCAAGAGATATTGACTGTTCGAAAGCACTAATAGCTCCTTGGTAATCAGAATTATTATAACGCAACAATCCAAGCTTAAAGAATACGGTAGGATCATTCGGTGCCGCTTGGCTAGCATTTTCTGCGTCAGCGATAGCTGCTGTTGGATTTCCTTCGTCAGTCTCAATCTGCGCAAGCAAGAACATAGCATCAGTGTAGTTAGGCTTTATTGCTAAAGCATTTGCTATGTATTTACGGGCTTCATCATTGCTTTTATTGGCAATTTCAAGTGAAGCACGTAATAAGGCTATCGATGGATTATTCGGTGCTAGAGCTTGAGCTTTGTTATAGTTTATGACAGCATTTTCATAACTATTTTGTACAGATAAAGGTAATAGAGAGCTATCAATGTTACCTAGATTAACATAGTTCTGATATTGATTTGGGTTTTGATTGATTGCTAACTGTGCCGATTGTTGAGCAAGACTTACAAGCTGCTGGATATTTGATTTTAAAGTGTCTTTCGAAATAGTTTTATCGTTCAACATTACACTCATCTCGGCCAAATATATTTGAGAAATAGTTCGATAATAAATATCATTCTGATCAAGCAATAATGCATTTGACAACATTTTCTCAGATTTAGAAAGAGAAGCTAAATCAGTTGCATTACTTGTAGAACCTTTAGAGAAGTAAATGATAGAAGCAAATTTTTCAGCATAAACATAAGTAGTAGAAAGAGTAATCATCATTAGAACCATAAGCCCTAAGATAGAAAAGAAGCTATTACGTGGATCGCCTAAGAATGAAAAACTTCTAACTTTTATCGATTGATGGTAAACCAATATACCAATAATCATTCCACTTGAGATGAAAGCAATAACGAACATAATTATATTAGGAGTATAGAATATTATTGTCGTCCACGAATAAATTGCTGTCATTAGCGCTGTCATAGTAAAGTAATTTGAAAGTGAATTACGTAATACTTTATTCAAAGATTTAATACCTCTTAATAGAACAGTAACAAGGAAAAGTAACCAAGCAAAAATACCTAGCAATCCAGTAGTTACTGCAAATGTAAGCAGTGAACTGTAACCATTTGAAAAATCTATATTCCAAAACTGAGATTGTGCAATTGCTTTTGGTTGCCAAAGAGCCCAATCTAAATTAAATGTATTTGGTCCAGTACCAAGTAATGGATTATGCTTTATGGCTTTAAGAGCAATCTCTGATGTTGTTGTGATAAGTGGACGAACACTAGTATTAGGAACATTAATGTATCTAGTTATTAATCCACCAATAGAATTATTCCCAACCAAGAAAATCAAACATATAAATACAACAATAAGTGCGGTAAATGGAAACTTCTTTTTATTATCACTATCATGAATAATATTTATTCCCGCTTGTTGAATTGAGATACTGTAAACAAAGATAATTATGGAAAACAAACCAACCATTACCCAAACAAGTGGTAGATTAATAATAATAAGGAAGAATAACCCTACTACTAATAAGAAATACTGCATTACTAGGAAAAGTCCTTTATTTTTTAGAAATTCTATTGTAAATAAAGACAGTAAAACAATTAAACCAAAAAACAAAACGAAATCATTCCAACTACCCACTAAATTACCTGATGAAATACCATTAAGTAAACCAGGGGCAAAACGTCCAAAACCAACAAATATATTTATGAGTTCGAAAACAGCTAATATAACTGCTCCCAAAAACATAACTCGATAGAAAGACCACAAACGTCTTTCAGTTTGAAAATAAATAGAAGATAAGAAAAAAAGTATGAACAAAACAAGTACAGAACCAAAAGTACCTATTTCAAAACCGCTACCGAATAGAGATACATATTTAGAAGATGAGAAGAATGATGAAATCAAAAAAACAATTGGTATTAGGGATGCAAATATTATTATCTTATCTTTTGGTATTAAAAATTTTCCTTCACCAAGACGTGCAATTAACCAAAAGAATAGCGCTAAAGTCATACCTATAGACACAAGAAATCCTTTGCTTGCATCTAGAGTAACAGGAATATATGGTATAAAGAAAAACAAAGATATGAATAATGTTGCTAAAATAGTAGTAAATGATAATTTATTAAAAAATTCAACTTTTTTTGATTCCATATTTTTTCTTCTTAATATTAATGATATATATTATATTACAAAAAAACAAATAATACTAGACAACTATATTTAGTAATCTGTTTTTTACATAAATAATACGCTTGATTTCTTTATCTTTAATCCATGGTAAAACAACACTATTCTTCAGAGCTATATTTTTAATTTCTTCTTCGCTTGTATCAGCATCAACAAGCAATTCAGTTCTAACTTTGCCGTTTACTTGTACTACAATTTTTGTAGTTTCTTCTGCTATTAACTTATTGTTACATTTTGGCCATTTACTTTTGTGTATAGATTCTTTTTCACCTAAGCTATGCCAAATTTCTTCTGTTATATGCGGAGCAAAAGGTGCAAGTAATTGTAAGAAAATTTTGTAATCATTTTTAGAAATTGTATCAACCCTATCCCATTCATTGAGAACCATCATCATCTGTGCGATAGCTGTATTAAATTTATATTGTTCTATATCATCAGTTATTTTTTTAATTGATTTGTTTATAAATTTTTCAGATGAAGTATTAGAATTTTTATCTATTCTAAAAGAAACTTTCCATACTCTCTCCAGGAACCTATGAACTCCCACCACTCCATTGGGATCCCAGGGATAATTAACTGTGACACCGTACGGACCCATAAAAGCAAGATACATACGTACAGTATCTGCTCCAAGTCGATCCACAATCTCATCTGGGTTAATAACATTACCTTTAGATTTACTCATCTTATTGCCATCTGGGCCTAAAATAAGTCCTCTATTCCTTCTTATCTTATAGCTTTCATTTTCTTTAACTAATTTCAAACTATGAAGTGCTTTGACCCAAAAGCGTGAATACAAAAGATGCATGGTCGTATGTTCTGCGCCACCCATATATAAATCTATAGGCATCCAAGCATTACGATGCTTTACATCTGAAAATGTTTTCTTATTTTTATTATCTAAATATCGATAAAAGTACCATGATGAATCTACGAATGTATCCATAGTCTCAACTTCAGGTTTCCATCCTTTACCAAAAATCTTTTCAGTTCTTTTAAATAATTCCTTACTTCTAGCAAGTGGAGCTGTACCGTCTGGTGTATGATCCACATCGGTAGGTAAAATCCACGGTAAATATTTGTCTGGTATAGGGTGAGCTTTACCTTTAGGATCGTAAACTATGGGTATAGGTGTGCCCCAGTATCGCTGTCTCGAAATCCCCCAATCACGTAGTCTATAAGTATTTACTATTTTTCCACCAACCTCTTTTGTAATCTTTACCCTTGCTTCTTCTGAAGTTAAATCATTAAACTTTTCAGAATTAATTAAAACACCTTCTTCTAATAAACAAAAGTTTTGCTTTAATACCCTATCCCATATAGTTGGATCAACAAGATTATTCTTTAATACAGCTTCTAATTCTTTACTATAAACCCAATCAAATCCATGCATCTGTTTTTCTTTTTCTGCTATAGCCTCTTGTTCATCATTATCTAAAACAAAATACAAGCCTTGTTGTATGTCATCCCTATTTTGGTTTTTCCCTGGTGCAAAAAACTTTACCTTAAATGGTGCACCGATTAAATATTTAAAAGACAAATTTTTATATCCTGTTTCTTCTAACACTTCACGCTTTGCCGCAGAAACAATATCTTCATTATCTTCTATACCACCACTAATAAAAGTCTTCCAACCAAAAGAATTCCAAGTTAGTATTAAATATTTGTCTTCACTCCAATGCTTTACTACTGCTCTTATGACTCTTCTTTTATTTAAAGGCAATCCTGGACGCATTGACATCTCTGGCCTTGTATCTATTTTCTCTTCTGCAATGACGTACTTTATTGGCAAGTTATATTTCTGTGCAAATTCGAAATCTCTCTCATCGTGGGCAGGTACGGCCATAACTGCTCCAGTTCCATAGCCAGCTAAAACATAGTCAGCTATCCATACAGGAACTTCTTCCCCATTGGCTGGATTTATAGCTTTGATACCTTCTAGTTCTACTCCTGTTTTTTCTTTAGATTGTTTACGGTCAAGCTCGGATTTCTTTTTAGTATCTGAAATATATTTCTCTACTTCTTTTTTATTTTTAATTTCTCTTATTAAATCATTTACGAGTTGGTGTTCTGGCGCAAGAACCAAGTACGTTACACCAAAGAGAGTATCAGCACGTGTAGTGAATACTTTTACTTTTTGTCCCGTAGATAACTTGAAAGTAATCTCACTTCCCTCACTTCTTCCGATCCAGTTTTTCTGTGATGTTTTTATTTCTTCAGGCCAATCTAATTTATCTAGATCGTCTATTAGTTTATCTGCATATTTAGTGATACGGAGCATCCATTGCTCTTGGTCGCGTTGTATTACTTCGGCACCACAACGTTCACAACGCCCATCTACAACTTGTTCATTAGCGAGAATAGTCTGATCTTTTGGGCACCAGTTAACTTTTGTTGCATTACGGTAAACAAGGTCTTTTTTTAAGAATTGGTTAAACATCCATTGAGTCCATTTATAATACTCTGGATCGCACGATACGACCTCTCTATCCCAGTCAAACACAGCACCCATAGAGCGTAGTTGCATACGCATTTTGTCCATCTGCTTATATGTCCATATTTTAGGATCAGCACCTAGCTTAATAGCAGCATTCTCAGCTGGTAGACCAAAAGCATCAAAACCCATAGGGTAAAGCACGTTAAAACCTTGCATTCGTTTGTAGCGCGCAAAAATATCTGGTACTGCAAAAGCATACCAGTGACCCACATGGAGATTACCAGAAGGATAAGTAAATTCAACTAACTCATAGAAATTCTTTTTCCCTTTTACATTATCTTTGACTTTATAGAGTTTTTTATCTTCCCACTCTTTCTGCCATTTTTTTTCAATTTTCTTATGATTATATTCTTTCATTAACTTGCTAAATTTTACTTATTATTTATTGAACTTCTTTATAGCAAGCCATATCAGTAGAGAAAGTGCGAGTCCTAATATAACAACTTTAAATAAATTATCAGCGAGTGACCAATATCGCATTGATGCAATAAGAAGGGACAAAACTCCACCCCATGCAAAAGATATAGAAAGAATTTGTACAGATATAAATCCTGCAAGCACAAGCAATAGGACACCAAACACTATCAATGTTATAAATACTTTTTTCTCATACGAAACGTGAGCTTTGTTGTACTTTATATTATTTGTATAATTTTGATCGCATGATCCACTAACCATTGTTTGCCCTTTTTCAGTAGGAAAAATATTCTCATTCCACTGACCTCCAACAGAAATACATTTATCTTTTGTTGTAATAGTTCCAACCACTTGTGTTTGCGGTATGAATTCGTCGCGAACTGGTTCTTTGAAAACAAGGGAAGCTGTGTAATTTGAAAATAGATTCAAAACTATAACAATAGCTGCAATAATAGCAACGTGAATAAATTTTAAAGCCTTTTTCTCAGGCTGATTAGTTGATTGATTTTGCATATCCATAATTAAGTATTATACCAGAAAGCGAATACATAATAAACAACCAATAAAATAAAAATTTAGGTCATATTTTAACTGCTCCTTTACGCAAAACAATAAGCTTGTGATTAGTGTACTTCACTAAAGTCGAAGGCTTGGCTACCCTAGATCCACTGTTTATATATAAATCAATTTTATCACCAAAATACATTTTAGCTTCATTGATATTTTTAGCCGGTTGAAGTCCTTGAGGGTTTGCACTCGGTGCAACAAGTGGACCAACTTTATTTATTAGATTAAATAAATTTTTATTTTTCTTTCCAATCATACGAAAAGCTATGGTATTAGTACCTCTGTGTAAATATGATAATTTCTTTTGCGAGCAAGATAGCACGACACTTATTTGTCCTGGCCAAACTTTATCTAAAAATTCTTTTTGCTCTTCAGACAAGAAAATGCCAAGCTTTATTATCTGTGTAAATGATGACACTAAAATAATAAATGGTTTATTTTCATCACGCCCTTTTAATTTATATATTCGACTAACTGCTTTTTTATAATGTGCGCTGGCTATGACACCATAAATGGTATCAGTCGGAGCAACTATTACCCCGTCTTTTTTTAAAATATTTACTGCTTTATTCCAAAGTCCACTAATCATGTTTGTCTATTTTCGCTGCCATAATAAAATCATTCTGTGATAATCCTCCTATGGCATGAGTCGAAAGATTTATATTTACATATTTATAATCAACTAAATGAATATCTGGATGGTGGCCCTCAGTTTTTGCAATATCTCCGACTTTGTTTACAAACTCTAGGGCTTGATCAAAATTTTTAAATTCATAATGCTTGCTTATTGACTTAGCATCATTAGATATTACCCATCCTGGAATCTGTTTTAATAATATTTCAGCCTCTTCTTTGTTAAAGGGTATGACGTTCCCCTCGCAAGCTACACATTTTTGTTCAGTTAAATTCATGAGTTTAATTATACAATACAAATTGTAAAATATAATCATATTTGACTAAAATAGCTTTTTATATTATTATGAAAAAAACATTTTTTCAATCAAAAAAGAATATCAAATGAGACAACTAAAAATTGCAACCCAGATTACTAACCGTAATTCACAAACAGTAGAGAAATACCTTCAGGAAATTTCAAAAATTAAAATGATTACCCCAGAAGAAGAAACTATTCTAGCTAAAAAGATTCAACTTGGTGATCAAAAAGCTTTGGAACGTCTTACAACTGCCAACTTGCGTTTTGTAGTATCTGTTGCCAAGCAGTATCAACACCAGGGTTTATCTTTAAGTGACCTTATCAATGAGGGTAACTTCGGTTTAATAAAAGCAGCGCAACGCTTTGATGAAACAAAAGGGTTTAAGTTTATTTCTTACGCTGTATGGTGGATTCGTCAATCTATACTTCAGGCACTGGCAGAGCAGGGCAGATTAGTCCGCCTGCCTCAAAACAAAATTGGCACTTACAACAAAGCAAATAAGGCCTTTATAGCTTTTGAGCAGGAACATGAAAGAGAACCATCCACCGAAGAGCTTTCAGAAATACTCGAAATGAGCGAGACCGAAATCAACAACATTTTTCAAAGCAATATCCGGCATACTTCCCTTGATGCACCAGTACAGGAAGCTGAAGATATTCCTATGGGTGATCTTTTAAGTAATTCTGACGGAAAAACAGATGAAAAAGTAATGAACAATTCATTACAAACGGAAATTAGACGTACATTAAAAAAATTGAGTCCAAGAGAGGCTGAGATTATAAAAGCTTATTTTGGCCTTGATAACGAAGACGGGGAAGGTCTTGATCAAATAAGTAAGAAGTATGACCTTACTAAAGAACGTATACGTCAAATCAAAGATAGAGCAATAAAGAGAATGCAGAGATCAAAAAACAGCAGTAATCTTAAGGCCTATCTTGGGTAATAATTTATTAAAAAACAAAATCCAGCATTTATATGCTGGATTTTTTTATATCTTAAATTCTATAACATCTCCATCTTTGACTATATAATCTTTTCCTTCAGTACGAACTTTACCTTTTGAGCGAGCTTCACCATAACTACCAGCTTCCAACAAATCACTCCAAAAGACAACTTCTGCTCTGATAAATTTATCTTTAAAATCTGTATGGATAGCCATACCTGCAACTGGTGCTGTAGAATTGTGCTTTATAGTCCAGGCTCGTGTCTCATCCTCGCCTGTCGTAAAGTAAGTATCAAGACCGAGCAGCTTGTAACCCTCAGTAATCAGACTATTTATACCATCATCTTCTCCACCAAGTTCTTTTCTAAACATTTCTTTTTCTTCCCCTTCAAAATCTTTTAACTCTTCTTCGATCTTCGCATCAAGTATTACATAACGTGAACCAGACTTTTCTATATAATCCGTAAGTTCTTTAAAAATTTCTGGATTCATTTCGTCTAAATTTTTAACTCCGCCCTTTTTATTAAGTCCATAGATGAAAGGTTTTAGTGTAAGCAGATTTAACATTTTAACTTTTTCTAATTCTTTTTCATCTAGCACACAAGCATTAGCAAGTTTACCTGATTCGAAAGTAGATTCAAGTTTAGCAAGAGCTTCATTTTCAATAATAGCTTCCTTGTCTCCTTTCTTTACATCTTTATTAATATTATTTTTGCGTTTAGATACAGTCTCAAGATCTGCTAAAATAAGTTCTAGATTTATAACTTCTATGTCACGTAGTGGATCTATATCACCATAGACGTGTATGATATCATTCCCTTTACCTTCATTCTTGATTGGAAAAATACGAACCATTTCTAAAATAGCATCAACTTCGCGAATGTTTGCTAAAAACTTATTGCCGAGCCCTTCCCCTTTTGAAGCTCCAGCAACCAGTCCAGCAATATCTACGAATTCTATAACTGCCGGAATAGTTTTAGCCGAATTTGAGAATTTTGATAGTTTCCATAAGCGTTCATCTGGCACAGGCACAATACCAACAGATGGATCAATCGTACAAAATGGATAATTCTCGGCGGGCACACCTTTTTTGGTTAGCGCATTAAAAAGCGTCGACTTCCCCACGTTTGGCAGACCTACAATTCCGATTGATAGTGACATAATAGAATGAATATAACAGAAAACTAATAAAAAAGCATCTTATAAGTAATTAAACTTTCGAAAAACTTCGAGCTTTGAGTTTGGCCTTATGTATCTTGTATTCTGTAGAAAATGAAGCTACCAAATCCCAGAAATTTTTTGAATGATTCATCTCAACCAAGTGACACAGCTCGTGGGCAATAACATACTCCCTCTCCTCTTTTGAAACAAATAGCAGACGATAATTGAAATTTAAATTCTTCTTTTTTGAACAACTTCCCCATCGAGTTTTTTGATCACGAATTGCAACTCTAGCATATTTGAATTTATATATTTCATTTATTCTTTCCAAATCAGAAAGAATAACCCTTCGGGCTTCTTCTTTATTTTTCAAATATTCTAGCCTCTCCTCTTTCCTTTTTAATCGTAATTTTAAAAGATGCTCCTTCCTAGCTTCCTTTATTAGATTAACTTTTTCTATTCGTGATAATTTTTTCGTTGTCGCTTCCGCTATTGAAGCCGATGATCTATCGGGAAAATCTTTTACGTAGACAAGTCTAACTGGACCTCTGGCTCGCGTGTATTTTGCTCCTAAGATAGAAGTATTATGTTCTTTGAGTCGTCGTTTTAGATCAGTCGTAATACCTGTATAAAGACTGCCATCTTTACATTGAACAATATATAAATAATACATAAAAGGTATTATAACTTATTGTTTTATTTTCTTATATGTTAGTCAGATTTTTATGTATACATCAGATAAATAGCCAGTGCGCAATTAATAAAAAATAGAAGAAATATAATTTTTAAAAATTTTCAGTTATTTATTTTTTTGCCCATTCCTATAAAATAATTTTCTAATTTCTTCTAAGAAGATAATGCTTGCGGCAGTTGATATTACAGCCAACCAATCATATAAATTCAAAGGAACTGTATGTAATATACTTTGCATAAATGGTGTATAAATAGCTAGAAGCTGTAAAATAATAACTAATAATGTCGCTTCAACTAAATACATATTCTTAAACGGGTTTACTGAAAAAATTGATTGATTTTCACTTTTACAATTCCAGGCATTAAACCATTGAAAAACTGCAAGTGTCGTCATAGATACAGTTAGGGCCTTATCTAATTCAAAATTAAGATATCTTGAAAAAATAAACAATGAACCAAATGCAATTATTAAACCCATAAATATCATTCTTCTAGATGAAGACCAATCAAGGATATATTTAGAATGTTTTACACGGTGCTTCAGCAATCCATCTTCTTTTGGTTCCATACCAAGCGACACATCTAAAAATCCATCTGTTACAAAATTCAACCATATGATTTGTGACGGTAGTACAATAAGTGGAAAACCTAAAAATATAGATCCAATGATTGCTAACACTTCACCTATGCTCGTAGAAAAAAGATAAAGAACAACCTTTTTTATAGTTTTATATATACTTCTACCTTCTTCAACGGCTAAAATAATATTCCCAAAATTATCATCAAGTAATATTATATCTGATGCTTCTTTTGCTACTTCTGTTCCTATACCACCCATCGCTACACCTAGATCTGCATCAGCTAACGAAGGCGCATCGTTTACCCCATCTCCAGTCATAGCCACTATATCGCCTTTCTTTTTAAAGAGTTCTATTATTTTTAATTTATGAGACGGAGTAACTCTGGCAAACACGCTTACTTTATCAAATCTATCTAAAAGTTCTGCATCTGATAATTTGTCTAATTCTTCTCCTAGAATCACTTCATCTCCTTCATGTAAAATGCCTGCTTCTTTTGCGATTGCGCTGGCTGTGATCTTGTGATCCCCAGTTATCATTACAACTCGAATACCAGCAGAATTGGCTTGCAAGATAGAGTTATGGACTTCTTCACGTATAGGATCTTTTAATCCATAAAATCCTATGAAAGTAAGATGAGACAATTCGTCTATATGTACTACTTCCTTACTATTAGTATCTATAGCTATAGCTAACATTCTATATCCTTGATTCGACATTTCTAAGAATATTTTCTCAATCTCATCCTTTTCTTCTTTTAGCAATTTCTCTGATTTTTGTTTCCTCCAAACTCTATCGCATAGATTAAGCACTTGCTCTGGTGCACCCACAGCAGTTAGAAAATTTTTGTCTTCAAATTTATGAATATTTAAATGGTACTTTGTTATATAATCGAATGGTATTTCAAATATTTTTTCTGATTCACTCTTTGAATTATTGAAACCAATCTTCTGTGCAAAAACTCCCATAGCCACCTCAGTAGGATCTCCAGAAACTTTCCATTTCTTTGATTCTTCTATATAAACCGCTTTAGCGTTAACACAGAAACTGGCTACTCTGCCTGCCATTAATAGATCAGGATGATTCAGTGGGTCAATTACAAGATTATCTAATGATATTTCTCCCTTTGGCTCATAGCCTAACCCACCAATAGAATACATCTTGCTATCCACATACACTTTCTCTAATACCATTTCATTCTTAGTTAGAGTTCCTGTTTTGTCGACTGCGATAACATTCACTTGCCCTAGAGCTTCAACCGCTTGTAATTTCTTCACTAAAACATTTCTTTGGGTCATTCTCCAAACTCCTGATGCTAAAACAATGGTCATAACAATAGGTAAACCTTCTGGGATAATAGATACTGACATTGATACAACAATAGCGAACATCTCTCTTGCACTATCTCCATGAGAAATACCTAAAAAGAATACAATCAAACCAATTACGAACACTGCGGCTATTATGATCTTTGAAAGATTGGCAATATTCTTACGTAATGGCACATCTTCATCTATTGAAGTTATAGATTTAGATATTTTCCCTATTTCGGTTGATATACCAGTAGCTACTACTACACCATGAGCATAACCACTAGCAACATTCGTGCCTTTCCAAACCATATTTCTTTTATCTAAAATTTGTACGTTTTCAAAATATACTTCATCAGCATTTTTTTCTACAGGAATAGATTCTCCTGTTAGACTAGATTCATCTGCTTTTAATGAATTAGTTATTATTAATCTAGCATCTGCTGGTACTTTCTCGCCTTCTTGTAATATTATGATGTCACCTACAACTACTTCCTTGTCTGGTATTATGGAAATTTTATTATCACGTATAACAGTAGCTGAGCCTTCGATATAATTCTTTAAGGCTTTTAGAGTATTCTGCGCTCTACCTTCTTGAACTGTACCTACAATTGCGTTAAAGAAAATAACAAAAAGTATAATCACTCCGTCTACAAACTCTCCCATAAAGAGAACAATAATAGAAGCTATTATAAGTATAATTATAAGCGGACTAAAAAATTGTGATAAAAAATTGTAGAAAAGGCCAGGAGTTTTTTCTTCGGGTAAAATATTCGGGCCATAAGTAATAAACCTTCTATTTGCTTCTTCTAAAGACAAACCTTTTTCAGTGGAATCCGCTTTTTTTAGAGCTTCAACTATTGAAATTGAATGCCATTTCGTTTCAATCATTATAGTTATATATTATAACAGATTTTGAATGTATTATTGCATTGCCTTTTGGATTTCAGCTTGATGCATACGCATAACATGCATAGTAGCACTCATCTCACTCATACCACCCTTGGTAAGAGCCTTCACTTCTTCTCCTATTTTTTTAAAAAGCTCAGGATTTTCGTTGATAAGTTTTATAAACATATCTTGCTGAGCTTTGGGCAAATCCTTCATTTTGGCACGTATTAATTTTTCAGCTACAAAACTTTTTATTGACATATAGCCACTATAACAAAAAAAATGTTAGTATGCGAGTGAGTAAATCATATGAAAACAAAACCCAAAATTATAGTAATTCTAGGCCAAACAAGCACCGGTAAGAGTGACTTTGCTGTCCAAATAGCCAAGGAAGTAAGTGGCGAGATTATCTCTGCTGACTCTAGACAGGTTTATAAAGGAATGAACCTAGGGGCTGGTAAGATAACTAAAAAGGAAATGAAGGGCATCCCCCATCATTTACTTGATGTGGCTAGTCCTTCAAAAATATTCACAGTAAGTGAGTTCAAAAAAATTGCTGATAAAAAAATAGAAGAAATAATAAAAAGAGGTAAAACTCCTGTCCTCTGTGGTGGTACAGGGTTTTATATAGATGCAGTCATTGATGATATAGCACTGCCAGAAGTTCCTCCAAATAAAAAACTGAGAGAGTCGCTTGAAAACAAAACACCATTGCAGTTATTTGCTATGCTCCAAAAACTTGATCCAACTCGAGCTAAAAATATTGATACTCAGAACAAGGTACGATTAGTCCGTGCGATAGAGGTAGCTAAGGCTATTGGCAAGGTTCCACAAAATCCAAAGAAAATTGAAAGGAAATATGAAGTGATAAAAGTGGGCCTAACCCTACCAGATAAAATATTGAAGGGTAAAATAAAAACTAGACTGCTTAATAGAATTAATAAAGGAATGCTTAGAGAAATTTCAAATCTCCACAAGCAAAGACTTTCTTGGAAACGCATGGAAATGCTCGGATTGGAATATAGATATGGAGCACTTTATCTTCAAAAGAAAATTAGCAAGGATGAAATGATTGAGCAGATTTGCAAACAAACATGGCAATATGCCAAGCGTCAGAGAACATGGTTCAAGCGAGATAAAGCTATACTCTGGGTAAATTCTCAAGAGATTCACGAGAAGGCTAAAGCTCTAAAAATGATAAAAGTTTTTTTGAAATAATTGAGCCATCTTTTGCTAATGAATTATAAATAGCAGTAGCAATTTGACTACGAAATATATTTCCTCGACAAATAAATATAACTTTTTTCATGGCGGGCGATGGAGGAATCGAACCCCCACCAAAGGTTTTGGAGACCTTCGTTCTACCACTAAACTAATCGCCCTTGTAAAACAACAAAATCCGCAACTTGCGGAGTTATTGTAACAAAATTAAGCTCTCTTAACCAGTAATCTTAGCTTCTTTGTGTTTTGTGTTTTTACCACATTTTTTGCAGAATTTCTTAAGCTCGATCTTTTTAGTGACGAGTTTTTTGTTCTTGCTTGTATAGTAATTAGCGCTTTTACAAACGCTACATTTCAATCTTAAAAGTCTATCTTGTGACATAGTGGGTAAAGAATACTATAAACTATACAAAAATGCAACTTTTATAAGGCTAGTTTTATTTAATAATTCTAGGTAATAGAGGGCTTATACGAGTAGTGACTTCGTAGTTTATAGTCTGTGTTTTAGACGCTATCTCTTCAGCAGATATTTCTTCTCCTTTCTGTGAACCAAGTATAACTACTTCGTCTTCAGTTTTTACACCCTTAATATGACTCACATCTACTACAAACATATTCATAGCAATACGTCCTATTATTTGTGCTTTTTTACCTTTAACTATAACTTCGCCATTGTTCGAAGACAACCTACTAACACCATTTGAATACCCTTGGGGAATTATAGCTATAGTAGTTTTATTTTTTGTTTTGTAAGTTAGACCATAACCAATAAATTCTGAAGCTTCTACCTCTTTTATTTGTGCAATATGAGTGATATAACGCATCACCGGTGAAAGAGTAATTTTTTTTTGCCACATTTTTTGTAATTCTATGCTTGGCCACATACCATACAACCCGACACCTACACGAACTATGTTATGTAATCCTCTCCACTTCTCATAAGCAAGTATTCCAGATGTAGCAGAAAGATGGGTTTTTATTTTTCTATACCCAGACCCTTTAAAAATATTAACTACATCTTCGTAAGTTTTGATTTGCAGATTTGCATGAGAGAAATCTGTAGTATCTTCTATATTTGCGAAGTGAGCATAAACACCATCAACATTTATATGCTGCATCTTTTTAATTTCTTGAATAAAAATACTGACTTGAGCTGGAATCAATCCTTCTCGCCCCAAATGAGCATCAATAGCTATATGAACTTTCTGTTTTATATGCAAACGTTTAGCAGACTCGTTTATAAGTAGAGCATGTTCTAAATCAAAAACAGAAAGAATGCACCCGAGCTTTATAGCTTTAGGTATATCGTTTTTATCTACATAACCAAGCACGAGGATAGGTTTTTTCGTCAGTGGCCGTATTCTTACTAATTCTTCTATACTATTAATCTGAAAATAATCTACATATGGACTAAGAATTTTTACGACTTCAATATCAGAGTGGCCATAAGCATTGGCTTTGACCACTGCCGCGATCTTAGTTCCCTTTCTTACAATACGACGAAACTGCCCAATATTATGAATTAGATTTTTTTTAGAAAGTTCTACGTATGAAAGAGGAATATTTTTCATTGTGCCGGAGGAGAGACTTGAACTCTCATCCCTTGCGAGACGCGATTTTGAGTCGCGCGCGTATACCAATTCCGCCACTCCGGCAACTAAAAGAAATATACTTCGTATTTCTTTAAAACCTAGCTACCGGAGTGGCGGTCCTCACCGCGCATGCGCTGGTAAAAAATAAAGCAGTTTATTTTTTACCCACTCCGGCCTTTTGCTTATTACGGCAATACAAGAAATATACATTAATATAAGAATTTAGACAAATTCTGGTTCGGTTTCTAACCTAATACCAAAGGTATTATAAACCTTTTCTATTATCTCATTTTTGACTTTTTCTACATCAGCAAAAGAAGCTTTGCCATTATTTACCAAAACTAAGGCGTTATTTTTATATACAGAAATCGAACCAAAGTTTTGCCCCTTCAATCCACTATTTTCAATAAGCCAGCCTGCTGGTATTTTTGTGAATTCATTATCTACGGGATACACCACTAGGCTGGAATTATCTCTCTTTAAATTGTCAGCCAACTCTTTTTTCACGATTGGGTTTTTGAAAAATGAACCAACATTTGGAATTTCTTTAGGATTTGGCAATTTATTTTTCCTAATTTCGATTATGGCATTGCGTACTTCAGCTAAAGTTGGATTATTGATATTGTTATCAATAAAGTATTTCTTTACTCCAGGGTAGTTTGGGGTCGAGTACTTTCTTTTTAATAATCTTAGATAAATAGCAGTAATAACATATTTACCACGTGCACTTTCCTTGAAGATACTACTTCTATAACTAAAATTACATTCCTCGTTTGAAATTGATTTAAATATTCCTTCTTTAATATCAAAAACATCTACAGACACCAGAGTATCTTTAATCTCCTGTCCGTAAGCACCAACATTTTGTACTGGTGTTGCCCCTGCACTACCAGGAATCGCTGAAAGCGCTTCGATACCAGATAAACCCATATCTACTGTACGTGCAACCACAAAATCCCAATTTTCTCCTGCCCCTATTTTTATATCAGTAAACTTTTCTGTATCATCTACTATATCAAAGCCAAGGAACTCTATTCGTAAGGCTACTATATCCAACACACCATCCGAGAAAACCATATTCGATCCTCCTCCTAAAATACGGATTGGTAGATTTTTTTCTTTTGCGAATTTATATACTTCAACTAGCTGTCCAATATCACTAAGTTCAATAAAATATCGAAACTTCCCACCCACCTTGAAGGTTGTAAAGTCTGAGATGTCCACATATTCTTGTATTTTGAGCATATTGCTATTATATCATATATGATATATACTACACAAATATGAAACAAAGCGATCAACAAAAGATAGGTTTCTTTATTAAAAATTTAAGAGAACAACGAGGTTTAACGCAAGGAGCATTTGCAAAATTACTTAATACTTCACAAAGTGCAGTGGCTCGGATGGAAAAAGGTCAACAAAACTTTAGCACTGAGTTACTTTCTAAAATAAGCACAGTTCTTGAACACAAAATAGTGTCTATTAATAATTCTATAGACTTTGAGATTGTTGGTGGTAAAAAGTTGCACGGTGCCATATCTACTGGCTATTCAAAAAATGGATCAGTGGGACTCTTGTGTGCTTCACTATTAAACAGAGGAGTAACGATATTACACGGGATAGCAAGAATAGAAGAAGTGTACAGAGTTATAGAAATACTAGAGAGTATTGGTGTCCAAGTTAAATGGATTGACCAAAATTCTATAGAGATAACACCACCAAAAATATTTAATCTCAAGAAGTTAAATGTAGCATCTGCAATTAGAACTCGCTCTATTATAATGCTAATAGGTCCGCTAATACACATTTTGCCTTCTTTCTCTATCCCCCATGCTTCTGGTTGCAAGCTCGGTAAACGCACAATCTCTGCACATACATACGCCCTAGAGGAAGTAGGTGTAAAAATAAAGACATTGGCAAGTAGTTATGAGGTAAAAGTTAGTAAGTTGAAGCCGGCAAATATTGTCATGTATGAGACTGGTGATACTGCCTGTGAAAATATCATAATGGCTGCATCTAAAATAAAAGGTAAAACCACGATAGAGTGTGCGAGTGGCAACTATATGGTTCAAGAAATGTGCTTCTTTTTAGAAAAGCTTGGTGTAAAAGTAGAAGGTATAGGCACAGGCACAATAACCATCCACGGTGTCAGTGAGATTGATCAAAGAGTAGAATATACAAATAGTGAGGACCCTATAGAATCAATGATGTTCATTTCAGCTGCCATTGCGACTGACTCAGAACTTACCATAAATCGTTGCCCTATAGATTTCTTGACTCTCGAATTATACAAACTTAAAAAAATGGGACTAAAATATAAAATCCTAAAAAGATATTTCTCTAAAAATGGAAAAACTAAACTTGTCGATATAAAAATAATGCCAAGTACTCTAAAGGCTCCCGAAGATAAGATTCATGCTAATCCTTACCCTGGAATAAACATAGACAATCTCCCATTTTTCGTACCTATTGCCATACGTGCTAAGGGTACTACTATTATTCACGATTGGTTCTACGAGAATCGCGCTATCTACGCAACTGAGTTAAATAGATTAGAGGCAAATGTCACTCTAGCTGACACTCACCGTATATACATAACAGGCGGAACGCCACTCACAGGAGCCCAGATAGTCTGCCCACCAGCATTACGGCCATCTATGGTCATACTTATATCTATGCTTGCTTCCTCTGGCAAATCTATACTAAGAAATGTTTATATGATAAGTAGAGGTTACGAAGATGTAGCAAAACGCTTGAACTCTATAGGTGCAGATATTACAATACTGAAGTAATGACAAAACGTGAACAGCTTGATGAGCTCAATAAATACTGGCAAGAGAATTGCGAGTGTGGTTTAAAAGTAACTGCAACACAAGCTGTTTTTGGTGATGGAAATGCAAATAGCGATATAGTATTTATCGGTGAAGCTCCAGGGAAAAATGAAGACTTACAAGGCAAACCCTTCATTGGAGCCGGAGGAAAATTCTTAGCAGAAATGCTCGAGAGTATAAAAATAAAAAGAGAAGATGTATATATTACAAACATTGTAAAATACCGTCCACCAAATAATCGTGATCCCCTGCCAGAAGAAAAAGAGGAATGTAATGAATGGCTTATGAATGAGCTACGAATTATATCACCAAAATTAATTGTCTTTTTAGGTCGCCACCCCATGGGACGGTTCTTCCCTACTGAAAAAATATCAGATATTCATGGCAAGCTTCTTATTAAGAAAATTCCAGAATTAGGAGAAAAACAAGCATTTCTAGCACTCTATCACCCTGCTGCTGCACTCTATAACGGAGGACTACGTGAGACACTTATAAAAGATTTCAAAAAAATTCCTAAAGCGTTAGAAAAAATTTTATAATTCCTTGTGAAAATTATTCTATGATTTTCATATCTTCAGCCTTAATGTCTAAATCGTCATTAAGAGGACGATTTTTCTTCTGTAAAAGCAATACGACAACAGAAGAAGTAACAATAACTCCTAAAAATCCTGCCCATGCAAGCATTGTGTTTGACATACCATTTGTGGAAGGTATCGTACTTGCACTTGCTTCTAAGTTATCAAGATTTATAACTTCTGGAATGTTTGCTTTCGTATTACTGACCGATTTCACAACAATATCTGATTTCGGTGTATAATTTACAATATTTGGTGCTACCGTTGGCAATGGGTAATTAGCAAAAACTTCTCCCGTAGGACTATACAAACTCACAGAATTTATATCTTGGTCATTAAATAAAGTAACCTTGGGTGAGAACTTTAATTTCTTATTTGGTAATAAGATAGTACCTGTCGGTATATAAAATTTATTCACAGCACCTTGGATGTACCATTTAGATAAATCTAACTCTATAGATGATTTATTTTCAATTTCAACATACGGATCAATAGCACTTCCGACAGAACTAATAGAAACTCCACTAGGTATAACTTTTATTATAAGTCTATCAGTAGCATCGGGTGTAATATTAAAATAATTCTGGTAGTAGGATAATGTTAGAACATATTCACCTGGATATGAGTAAGTATAATCAAATGGTTTTAGTTCTTTTTCTTCTTTTGTACTACCATCGCCAAAGTTCCATATGAATTTGCCGTATTTAAGTAACTCTTTATTGTAACCTGTAACAACTGCATTAACCGGAAATGAAACGCCTGAAGAAATAATATTTTTGACTATAATGTTTGCAATAATTCTAGGAGCCTCAATTTCTTTCGGTTTTGCATAAGATGTTATAGTCGAATTGACTACTGTAGTACTGCTTCCACCGCTAATGGTTCCACCTCCACTTGAGGTGACAATTACATTTTCTAAACCTGGAGTAGGAGTAGCATCAACCCAGGAACCGCCAATATTTTGCAAAGAGTTTCCATTACCTGCACCACCCATACTTGAAGTAAAATTTACAGAGCTCACAATATTTAAATCTGGGTCTTTAAGTGCGATAGTCTCACTCTCATTATTAAACCCTGTCCAGCTACTGTCGAACAACATACCACTAAAGTTTGGCCAGTCTACTTTAAATTTTGTTGGGTTTTGAGCGATCACAGCATAACCACCAGCTTGAACCATCGACTCACCTTCTGGGGTTAATGAATGCTTTGTATTGTCTGAGAATAAATACCATTTAGATAGATCGTCTTCAGTGGAACCGGTATTCTTTACTTCTACCCACTCACGATTAGTATCGGTACCGTCTAAGTCGTACATTATCTCTGTTATCTCGAAACCGGCAAAAGCAAGAGGCACTCTGGTAAATAATATCAGCGCTACGACAATACAATATTTAGTGTATTTCATATTTTTTAAATTATTCTAATACTTTACGTAATACTTCCTCAGGGACTTCTTTACCAACTTTACGTTTTTGCCAGGTACTAGTTTTAGAATCATCTGTTTTTTGATTCTCTGGAGTTTGCACTGTAGCAATTGGTGTATCTTCTGGTTTAGGTATATCTTTATTAACTTTATCGTCTAGTATATCCTTTGTATCTGACATAGTTGCTTTCATTAATACATCTTTTAAAGTTGCTTTTTTCTCTTCGGAAGCCTCTTTGAGTGGTATTTGATGATTTTTGTGATCATTGTTGTTTACTTTCTTTAAAGCAGAAAGTGATATAGATGGTGGTGTAACCTTAACTTCAATCGGTTCACTTTTATGTATTGTGGTTTTATTATTAATTTCTTTATTTTCTGCTTCAATTTTCTGGAGCAAACCTTTTAATAAAGGAGAGGGAGCGGAATGCCTATGTTCACCTGTAGTGTGTCCATTATGATGAGTGTTATGATTGGCGTGATTGTTGTGGTTGCTAGCGTGGTTGATATTATTATTACTAAAATGAGGTTTATTATTATTCTTATTGTTGGAATCTGTAATGCTTCTTTGAGAAGATTTTTGTTGCCCAAAATCAACTGGGTTATTTGTATTATTACTTGCAAACTCTATACCAAGGGCGGCTAATGGTTCGGTAGATACTTTTTCTTCCTGACGTGCAGAACGTGAAGCCACAAATCCATGTTGCGGTTTAAGTTCACCACTTTTTATTTTAAACATACAATCTTTACAGTAAACTGGCCTACCCTCCTTGGGTTCAAAAGGTACCATAGTTACTTTGCCACAATTCGAGCAATCTGCTTTATATTTAGTGTCTCCTTCACCTACCTGAAGCATACCACTCCACTTAGCAATTTCATCTTCAACTTCTTCGCGGGGGCGAGTATAAAGTTTGCGAGATGATTCTATAATCTTTTCTTTGACTCCCAAAGATTGGTCTACTGCAATAGGAGGTAATGTTGTAGCTGAGAATGGCCGACTAGTCACTCCGTCTATCATAAGCTTTAGATATACATGATAGTTTGGTAAGTTTACTAAATCTTGAGCTGTAAATTCTGGTTCGAATTCCTTTTCTATAAACTCAGCATCATCAGCACCGACACGAAATATTGTCATTGTACCCACGTTACCAAAAACCGCATCACGAACTGCTGTTCCATTTTCATTCGAAAGCTGAGCAGTATATTGGTGAGCGATAATAAGATTTAATCTATACTTACGCGCTTCAGACAGAATGTTTGCGAATGAGTCAGTAGCAAAATTTTGGAATTCGTCAACATACAGATAAAAATCTTTACGCTCATTCTCTGGTATACGCACACGTTCCATTGCTGCGAGTTGGATTTTGGTAATAATCATACCTCCAAGTAATGCTGAATTATCTTCACCGACACGACCTTTGGAGACATTCACCAAAAATATCTTTCCTTCATTCATAATTTTGAAGATATCGATAGTGGACTTGGATTGACCGACAACATTACGAATAATAGAAGTAGAAAGGAATTGACCAACTTTGTTCTGGATCGGAGCTATGGCTTCATTTCTAAATTGCTCTCTCCACTGTTCGTATTCGTGCACCCAGAAAGCTTTAACTACAGGGTCTTTCAAATTACCTATTATCATCTGACGATAATCTTTATCCACCAAAAGACGTGGAATACCCAAAAGAGTAGTACCTGGAGTATCTAGCAAAGCAAGGATGGCATTGTTGAGAATGTACTCCATACGAGAACTCCAAGCATTCGCCCAAATCTTAGTAAAGATGCCCATCAAACCTGAAGCAACTAAGTGTTTATATTTTGTATCATCAAGTGCGATAACATTAAAACCAATATGATAATCAGTATCAGCTGGATTAAAATAAATAACATCTTTCACTCGATGAGGAGGAATAAGATTAAGAATTTCTTCTACTAGTTCACCGTGAGGATCCACAACGCAAACACCCTCACCATTGTTTATATCTTGAACAATTAGATTGGAAAGTAGTACAGACTTACCAGTACCAGACTTACCTAGTATGTACATATGCTGACGACGATCCTTGCGCTTAATGCCAAAGATATCATCAGTACTACGAAAATTCGTCCTACCGAAATAAGTTATGTCTCTATTGTGTGGAATTTCGTCGTTCATGTATTAGCTTTATTATACAAAATATATACTACAAATGCTATAATCTGTGAGTTATGATTCCTGAATATTTTGCATACCTTACAATAATTCTTGGCCTTATTGGTGTATTTTTTTATATTAAAGATACTTTTCTTGGTAATACAAAACCTAACAGAGTTTCTTGGATATTTTGGACAATTGCACCATTCGTAGGAGTATACGTCGCTTATAAATCTGGAGTTGCTTTACCATTACTTATATCGACTTTTATGGCAGGGTTCGGACCGCTTCTTGTTGTTATTGCTTCATTCTTTAATAAAAATTCCTACTGGAGAACAACAGTCTTTGATATCGTATGCGGATTGCTATCATTTTTTGCAATAATTATTTGGATAACGACCAAAAATGGAATAATTGCACTTTCTTTTGCAATACTTGCAGATTTGTTTGCTGGATTACCTACAATAATTAAATCGTGGATACATAGCGAAACAGAAAGTATTGGACCATATTTCTATGGTGTTATTAATCAGATTATTACATTTTTAATTATTAAGAATTTTACTTTCCTAAACTTCTCTTTCCCACTTTATCTAGTAATAGCAAATGTATTAATAATTATAGGAATAAAAAGAAAGTCATTTTTTAAAAAACAATTATCTTAATTTTTATTTATTAATTAATGATGAGTGAAGAGTATCTCCTTTGTGAGCCCTACCATACACTAGCTCTATTTCTGGTAAAACTTTGTCATCTATTGCTTTAGTAATACTATCAAAAAGATTTTGCTGATCATAGCCTAGGTATACGATATCTGGTTTAATTTCTTTAAGAATATTATATGTACCTAAATCTTTGTCGCCCAAAAATACTAAATCTATATCTGGAACTTTTACAAGTTCATTAATTCTATCGACTTCGTTCTTTAAAGGTAATTTATTTTTGATCTTTTTTACCATTTCATCACGAGTAACGACTGCTACAAGCTTATCACCTTTTGTTTTTGCTTCACGTATAAAGACACGATGGCCTTCGTGAATACCATCAAATACTCCAAAAATTGTAACTGTTTTGTGATTCATTGTTAGTGTATTTCTTTCATCATCCACTCTTTGTATGGATGATTGACACGCCTGACATCCACACCTGCTATGAGGGGTACGCTATATGTATGATTATCATTTATAATATTTGTGACACTATCGATTTTTGATTCAAAAGTGGTAACCATAAGCATAATTTGAGATAAACATTTAAAAGCACCGTCCCAATTATAACAAGATTTTATAGGCCAAAAATCAACGCAAGCACCAATTTTATTCTCAATGATTAATGCTCCAAGCTTTTCGGCTTCTTCTGTGTTTTCACACATTGTATATATAAAAACCATAATATATAAAGCTTTATTTAAATAATGAGACCTTTATATATTAAGTGTAGCACTCTTGGCTTAAAAAGAAAGATATTATATTAAAGGCTCACTAGCACTACTATTGATAGCAGATTTATCTGCGTCATCATAATTTGAATTCTTACCGCCAGTAATTGCTGCTTTTTCTTGAGCAGAACGAATAATGGTAGACTCTTCTTCTATAATTAACTGTTGAGCATCATCTGCAGGTATAGCATACTTACGTCGTGATGCAGCTATAACTTGATCTCTATACGATGGATGTGTTGCAGGGAGAACACGCAATGTCTCAGCAGAGAATGGATCATAACTTTCACCATCTATAGTCATCTTAATATAAAATTCTCCTACTCCAAGATTAATCATATCCTTAACATCAAAAATAGGAGAAAATTCTGGCTTAAGCTTTACTGCATCGTCACCACCAACACGAAATGAAATAATGGATCCGACATTTCCTAGAACTGCTTGCTGAACTTTTGGTAAAAGCTGACCGACGTACTGATGAGCTACCGTCAGATTAATACTATATTTGCGAGCCTCAGATAATATGTTCTCAAAAGTATCTGTTACAATATTCTGGAACTCGTCTACATATAGATAGAAATCATTCCTATCTTTTGGGTCAAGCTTTGCGCGAGCCATACCAGCTTGCTTAATCTTTGTTAGGAACATAGAACCAAAGAAGGATGAATTCTCTTCACCAATTTTCCCTTTTGAAAGATTAATGAGAAGAATTTTTTGATCATTCATAATTTTCTCTAGATCAATCTTATTTTCTTTTTGACCGAAAATATTACGAAGCATAGGGTCAGACAAGAATTGTCCGAGCTTGTTAACTAGCGGGATAATAGCATCTGTATCGAACTTTTCTGACCAGTCAGCGAATTCTATTGCCCAGAATCTTTTTACCATATCGTCTTCTATATACTCTACTACTTTCTGACGATAGTTTCGGTCAGTTAGCATTGATATCATGCCTCGCATAGTAGCGTGAGGATAATCTAAAAGAGCAAGCACTGTAAAACGAAAAACGTGCTCGAGGCGTGGTGTCCAGTTTGCACCGAACTGTTTGCGTAAAACTTCTATCAAACCTTGGGTTAACTGGTGCTTGAATGTAGGATCAACATTTGCGAGTGGATTAAACGATGAAGGAAAGTCAACATCACTAGGATCGATAATACAAACGTCTTCAATACGATCTTCTGGTATAAAATTCAATATGTCTTCTATAAGCTCACCGTGTGGGTCGATAATACAAATACCATAGCCATATGCTATGTCCTGACGAATCATAAGCTCTTGAAGCTTAGACTTACCTACACCAGACTTACCTATAATATATAAATGACGCCTACGATCAATACGCTTAATACCGAAAACAAACTTCTTTTCTTCTAAAGAGGCTACGTAATTAGTGCGTCCAATGAAGGATACCTCACTTGGATCAGATTGACCGAGAGTTGGTAAATCGGGTGGTGGTGGAGCATATTTTATAATCTGAATCTTGTTGGGCTTATTAAGTGACATACTATATTAAGTATACCAGAAAATAAAAAAGCAGGAATGGTTTAGTAGGCCATTCCTGAAATATTTCTTTATAAAAGTTAGATAACAAAATCATCTTTTGTTTTATAAAGATAAAAATTCTTTTCATCAATCATCAAGCGGTTTTTTAATTGTACCAATTTAAAACACCCTATATCTAAGATTTGGTCTAGGAAAGTTTTTCTTTCTTCCATTTGCTTAGCTTCAATTAATCTATGCTTAACAGAACCATTAAGTATAAGGTGAAAGGCAGAGTTGTGAGTAGTATTAATTCTAATGTAATTAATATCACCTAATAATTTTTCTTTTCTCAGTGAAGTAGTTATTTTCTCTAAGATTTTCAACGGGGTTCCGCTTGGGTAAGTAAATATAACAACGCCGTTATTGGGTAAATTGTCTAAAAGATATTCTATCTTTTTTACCATTTCAGATTGATTTTCCAACTGTAAAGTAAAGTAATTTTCAATATCCTTGTTGTTATTTTTTAAACTAACGAACATAATTATAAAATTTAATTTGAACAATATTATTTCTATAAGAGTATACTCTAAAACATATTTATGTCAATTTAGGTAAGCTTATAGTATAATCTATATCATATGGACGAGAATAATAAAGAAAGTCTATTTCAAGAAGGACAAAGTTATATAAAAAAACTTGGTCCTGGACTTATCACAGGTGCAGCTGATGATGATCCATCGGGAATTGCAACTTATTCACAAACCGGAGCTCAATATGGAACCAGTCTACTATGGTTAGCTGCTTGGACATTTCCACTTATGACAATTATTCAGGAGATGTGTGCTCGCATTGCTCTTGTAACAGGTAAGGGCCTAGCTGCAAATATTAAAAATGCTTACTCAAGAAAGGTTCTCTATGTATGTACTTTATTGCTTTTTATGGCAAATACTTTAAATATCGGAGCTGATCTAGGAGCTATAGCTAAAGCTATCGAGCTTATAATACCTAATGCGTCATTTGTCTTTTCAGTAATATTCGTAGGAATATTTGGATTAATGCTAGAAGTTTTTATCCCCTATCAAAAATATGTAAAATATTTAAAATGGCTAGTTATCACTTTGTTCTCTTATATACTAACTGGACTAATTATACATATGAATTGGTCAACTTTATTTAAAGACGCCATGATACCTCATATGACTTTTTCAAAAACTCAAATCTTACTTATCACTGGTATCCTTGGTACAACTATTTCCCCCTATTTATTTTTCTGGCAAACTTCTCAAGAAATAGAAGAAAAAATAAAAGAAGGTAGAACCACAGTCCACTCACGCCGAGGGACAAACAAAAATGAAATAAAGAAAATGCGCACTGATGTATGGTTCGGGATGTTTGTCTCGAACTTAGTTATGTTCTTTATTATTGCTGTCTGCGCAAACACGCTATTTGTACATGGTATTACAAACATAAATACTGCAAGTGACGCAGCACTTGCCTTGTCTCCTCTTGCTGGTCCGTGGGCCACTTTACTTTTTGCAATTGGAATTATTGGGACTGGTTTACTTGCCATACCTATACTTGCAGGGTCTGCTTCGTATGCTATATCAGAGAGTTTTGGCTGGAAAGAAGGTTTATATCGAAAGCTAAATGAAGCTCGAGCGTTTTATGGAATTATTATTATATCTATAATCATTGGAATCATTATTAATTTCATAGGTATTGATCCGATAAAAGCTCTACTCTATGCTGCTATTGTTAACGGTCTTATCGCCCCGATTATACTATTATTCATTGTTCAAATAAGCAGCAGTAAAAAAGTTATGGGGCACTATAAAAATTCTAAAATTATTAGCACTCTTGGTTGGATTGTAACTTTACTAATGGGTATCACCGCTATCGGGGCAATCTATTCAATGTTTTAACGAACCAAGTCAGTAGTATAACACTGAAATCTTGAAACCAAATATAAAACTGGATATTTAAAACGTATTAAATTATAAATATAATTACTAAAGAATACAAAGAATTTCCATACCCAACCAAAGAGGTAAGTATTTTAAAATGTTTTATTAATCTGATCTTTTAAATTGTTACAGAATTTAATTATTGTTTTATATGCTTCATCATTATCAATAACATTTTGATATTTTTTAATAGTATCTTCATGATCAATAATTAATCTTTGTATTTGTGCCAGCATGTCATTATAAGATGCTGCAATGTACCGCCTTTTTTGTGCTTTTGCATATAAAGCAAAAGCTTCAAGCTGAGCCTCTATTTCAAGCAGAGTCTTAGCTTTCAAAGGATGATCATATAGTAGATTTTCTTGTCCATCTGCCCACAACTTAAGTGCCTGTATGATTTTATTTCTTTCAACAGCAATAATAACATGAGGCATGGGCTTTTCCTTGGCATTATCAGATTCGTAAAAAGTTAAATCTGATAATTTACCTAAATTGATTTTACTCCTAACTTTATTTAATTTTTGAGTCAACCCTTTGCTATGTGAAAAAGTTACATCTGTACCTAGTGTAAATTCTCTATTTTCAGTCTCAACAACAAAATCAATACCATTAATATAATCATCAAATTTTGATGTTTTCCATACCAGAGCGTTTGGTATCCAACCCTTCTTTCCACCAAGCATATTATAAAATAATGCCTCTAAATATTTTGATATTACTTTATAATCAAGACTCTGTGTATAATTATCGTCAATTTCGCTTTTTATACTATTTACCTTATCACTTTTTTCAAAAATATCTTCATATTCTTTGACTTTTAAATTACATTCATTTACGAACTTTTCGTCATACGGAGGTTTACCTAAAAAATCATCTGCCGTTAGAGCATCTTGTTCCATCTTTTCAAATTCTTTTTCCAAAAAAGACTCTTGTTCCGGTGAAAAAGGGTTTTCATTTTCCAAATTTTCATTAGATGTGTATTCTTTTTGATTTCTATTAAATGATTCCATAGTTGTCTAATTATACCTATTAATAATTAATTTTACAAAATTGCTTCTTTGGGTATTTAATCAGACGGACCATACAGGAATCTCTCGACTTACTGTCGCGGGTACTTTTCTGAATTTGTGGTCACAAATCACTAAGTATAATTTTTCACTACGTTCAAATTCTACGTAAGTGTTCGCGACTCCAGCTCGCAGTTTTGTTTGCTAACAAAACATCGCTGCGCTTTCCACAGCTAAAAAACAGCACGTAGGTGCTGTTTTTCTAAACGCTGTGGACCCTACAGGACTCGAACCTGCCACCCCCTCATTGCAAATGAGGTGCTCTACCAGATGAGCTAAGGGCCCAATGTATATCTTTTCTCTAAACTTAAATAACTTCTACTTTACCCTCGTGGCGCTACAGATAGCTAAGGGCCCAATGTATATCTTTTCTCTAAACTTAAATA
>JAGWLB010000018.1 GCA_028865035.1 Patescibacteria group bacterium
CAAACTAAGGAATTAGCAGATAAATCTAGAGAATTTGATATTCGAGAAAAAGAACTTGAATTACGTCTTAAAGAAGCTACTGCTAGAGAAGCGCGAGAAGATTACCGCGCTGAAAATGATAGAATTAAGGTTCTTGGTAATTCTGGTCCTGCTATTACACCAGAACAAATCCAGCCTGTGTTACAACAATTATTGAAAGGTATGCTGATCGCTGGTGAGCTTGACCCATTAAAATTAGCCATGGGTATTCGAGATATTGAAAATAATCCTATGACTACTGATATGATGAATGGTTCTGATAATGGATTAGATACTAATGCCACTTCCGTTAACCAATAATGATATTGCAAATGGTTTAGATGATAGCGGCCTGCCTTTGCGGAGAGTTATTATTGATGGTTCTAATCCTAGTAATGATGATAATTCTCCCGCTTCTTTCGATCAACGTTTTATAGCACCTACACAACCAGATAATGCAGCAGCAATTCAAGAATATTTAGCAGCAAAACATTATTTTGGCGATAGTCAAAGAAAAGTATTACCAGTAGATTATGTTAAGTCGTTGCCTGATATTGGTGAACCTTTAATTAATTCTGGTCCAGAAACTTCAGGCACTCAAATAGGAAATAAATTAGTTGGTACAGGTGGAGAAGAACGTTATATTACTTGGCCTGAGAAAGTTATTCGTGATGCATTAAGTGCACCATCGGGTGCTATGGCAAATAATCCATATCCTGAAGGCTCGGAAGAACATTCTGCTTTTGAAGATTACAGAAATCAAGGAATGGTCCCGGCTGCCTTGAATATGAGTGCTTTAGCAGGCACAGGGGGATTAGCTGGCGCGGGTGAGGATGCGGGAGCCGCTACTCTAGGGGCTGGTCCATTTTTGCGTCCAGCTTTAAAATATCAGGGCAAGATTTATAAAGCTCCGGTTGGCGGTCAGCATATGGACGCCATTCCGGCAAACCTTCAGGCTGAATTTACTAGACAAGCTATGAATGGAGAAGATATAAGTAATTTTAATTTTGGCTTTATGAACCACAAAGGCCATTTTTTAAATCGCGAAGATGCTTTAAAGTATGCTATTGATGAAGGCTTATTAAGCCCACATGACGCCAAGTTTGGCGCGCTAACGAGTACGTTGATGGCAGATAGTAGTAAAGAAGCGGCAGCGATAGATGCTGCTGAAAGTTATCGTGGTCAACACACCGCTCCTGACGCTGAGAGTGGTTCTCCGCTGCATGATGTTACAGCTAATGGCACATATCCTAATGATTTTTACAGTCACGATGGATTACGCTATTACGGCACTGGCGATGACTCTTTAGACGCTGCTACTTACAACAAAATAGTAGATGCTAGAAATAATCCTGATAAAAAGGTGCCGATTTACCGTGCTATCCCGTGAGAGGGGAAAAGACCTACTGTTACTCTACATGGTAATAATGAAAGAAGTAAAATAAATCCGGGTGATTGGGTTACTATTTCTAAAAAATACGCTCAAGATCATGGGGAAAGCGCGCTAAATGGCAAATATGCTATTACGATGTTGCGAGTTCCAGCTAAAGAGCTTTTTACGTCAGGCGATAGTTTTCATGAATGGGGCTGGCAACCATCTTTAAAAAGTGATAGTGAAGCTGGTTTAGGTATAGGTGCTTTAACCAAATCTGAACCTTTCTACTCAGCCTTAGAAAAGAATGTGAATGATATCGGTCAATCGAAAATGACCGGCGATCAATGGTTAGGAACATTGGCTAATAAGCCGGGTGTTAAGCCGGAAGAAATGCAATATACAGGATTGCAGGATTTTCTTTCGAGTAAAGGTAAAGAGCCTGTTACCAAGGCTGAAGTGCAGGAGCATTTGGCTAACAATAAAGTGGAGTTAGTAGAGAAAAATTCACATACTCCTAACCCACAATTAGATAAAATGTTAGAACTAGATGCTAAAGCTAGACGATATGAAGCTGAAGGCGAAACTGACGCTGCTAGAGCTATTAGAGAACAAATAAAGGCTATTCCTAGTACTGGCGATTTTAATCCTCGTTATAAAGACTATCAACTACCCGGTGGAATGAGCGCGGCCCTAAAGTCAAATACTTCGATATTCCAGAAAAAATGAAGCAAGACGTTTTGAAAAATGGATTTGCTTTGTTTTCAAATCCGTTGCCGATACCTAATCAAAGGAATGACTAATGCCATTGAAAAAAGGTACTTCGAATAAGACTAGACAACAAAATATCAAGAAAGAAATTGAGGCTGGAAAGTCGGTGAAGCAAAGTGTCGCCATAGGATATGCAGTGCAAAGAAAAGCTAAGAAAAATGTTAAAGCTAGGAAGTAAACCCAAAGTTAGCATAAAAGATATTACAGGGAGTAAACCTCTCGGATTGCCTGTAGCTGGTAAATTTAATTATGAAATACCAACAATAAAAAAGAGAAAGAAGAAGAATGAAAAGCGGAGTATATCAGATATTAAATATAGTAAATAATAAATTTTACATAGGAAGTGCTATTAATTTAGATATGAGGAAAAATACTCATATTTGGAGATTACGTAATAATAAGCATCACAATAATCATTTACAGGCTTCTTATAATAAATATGGAGAAGCTAGTTTTATATTTCAAATTTTAGAATATTGTGAACAAGGTCAATTACAATTTAAGGAACAATGCTGGATCGATTGGACTAAAGCTTGTAAAGTAGGATATAATCAAAGAATAACGGCTACTAGTAACATAGGAATTAAAAGAACAAAAGAAAGTATAGACAAATTTAAAGTTAAAGTTACAGGTCATAAAACTGCTATTGAAACTAGAAAAAAGATAGGTTTTGCTAATAAATTACATCTCATGATCAAGCGCGAAGCTTTTCTTATGTTTTGGCTAGATCACGAATTAAGGAAAACTTTATATGTCTAGTTTACATAGAAAAATCATAACACCTCAATCTACGTTAATAGAAAAAACTGCGTTAGATTTAGCATGTGTTTTTTATGAGGCAGGAAGAAGCTCTGGCTTAACAAGTAAATATAAAAATCCAAAAGCTTATGCTAAAAAGCATCTTACGAATTTTATACCATTGGCTGTAAATTATTTAATGGATATCTTAGCTAAAGACAGCACACCACAAGCTCAAAAAGATGCTATTTATGATGCTTTGATGGAGCGGGTAAACGATAAAGATTTAGCGTCTACTGGTATCCCTGTTTTTGAAAATCCATCTGCTTTTTCATTTATCCCAGATACCAAAGATACTCGTGGAGGCCCATTGGTAATCAATAGTCCTAAGAAAAAGAAGAAAAATAGAATTGAAGATTTACCACTCGATAGAATGTTACATGAAGGGAATAAAATCAATGGCTAAAGCTGGTTTACCGATTAAGAAGGCTGAAGGTTCGAAAAATCCTGTCCCTGTTAAGATTGTCCATGATGATGCCCCGCCAAAAGTAGATAAGAGTTATGAAGAGCGTGAAAAACGTTATCGCGCTGAAGATGCGCTAAGAGATATCGAACGCGCGGAAGGTCACAAAAAGAATAAAGAATTGATGCGCGATGTAAAGAAAGTAGCTAAAGAGAAGATTAACACCATGAAGAAGATTTGCTAACATGGCCTTCATATTTGCAATTTTAGCTTTATTCGTTTCAATCGTAATAGCTGGCCTTTGGTCGTATGCTGAAGGTATGGCGACAGCGCCAAGATATACTCATACTCCGCTACATATTCTCATAGCTGGGGGACTGTTTTCTGTATTTATTGCTTCAACTCATTGGCATTGGCTATCGCGTATAGATCATGCGCTGCCACACATAGGATGGTGATATGTTATCAGCATTGATAGGAAGTTTTGATAGTTCTAGCGCATTCGCTTTATTGGTTTTAGTTGGTGGACCGTGCCTTGTAACGATAGCGTATATTGCTCGGAAGCCAACTAAAGTAGACTTCATGAAGGCTCAGACTGAAAATGATGTAGCTCTCATTAGAGCTAATGAGCAGCGTGAAATAGAAATTAAAAAGCT
>JAGWLB010000005.1 GCA_028865035.1 Patescibacteria group bacterium
ACTTCATCACCAACAACATCTACTAACACTGGTTGTCTACCGGGATACCTATTCAGTACCATTGATGGTCATCCGTGTAATACTACTCAAACCTCAACTCAACCTTCTACCTCCACAACTTACAACTTTGGACCAATCAATCTAATCTTTGGTAGTAGGGGAGATGCAGTTAAAGAACTCCAACGTTACTTCAATGACACTCTCCACTTAAACCTAGTAATCGATGGAATCCTAGGTAGAAACACCATAGCCATAGTTAAACAATGGCAACAAGATCATAATCTAACCCCAGATGGAATTATCGGACCTATGACTAAGGCGATGATGGAGAAGTAGAGGGTATACATTAAATATACTTTTGGTATAATGGTGTATATAACAATCTCCTGTTTTTTGGAACAAAATACACAGTTTATTTCATTAAAGCAAGAAATATATAACAATATTTATGAAAATATCAAAAGTTATAGAAAATCTGGGCTATAAATATAAAGAAGTTAAAGTGTATCTTGCTACGCGTGCACTTGGAGAAAGTAAAGTGTCTGATATTTCTAACAGAGTTGATATGCCACGTTCAAGCACACAGGTTTCATTAGAGAAATTGCATAAAAGTGGTCTCGTGAATTTCTACGTTCGTAAAAACCGTAAATATTGGATAACCGAGCCACTAGAAAAACTTCTTAATTCTATAAGAGAAAAAGAAAAATCTTTAGTATCTGCTATTAAAGATTTAAAATTATCAAAAAATAATAATATGGCAAAGCCAAGAGTTAAAGTTTTTAATGACGTAGAAGACTTAAGAATTCTTCAAGATTCAATAATTGAAGCTAAGCGCAATATATCAGCTATACTTCCTTGGGATATGTGGCTTGATACTATGGGGCAAGAATATATCGACGACTTTATCGCAGCTAGAGTTAGGAATTTTTTAAATATAAATGTTTTAGTATCTAAAACTGCCAGTTCTTTAAAATTAAAAGACGGAGATTCAAAGGATCTTCGCAAAATTAAATTTTTACCAAGTGATATTAATATAGAAAATGCAGTATTTATTTTCGGTGATAGTATCGCTATTATAACTTTAAATAAAAGCCAACCAACCGGTATTATAATAGAAGATCCATCTACTGCAAGAACAATGAATGTATTTTTCCAAAATTTGTGGGAAAGAGGGAGTGATTAATTTAAATTAAATATAATTTAAGTAACAACAATTTTGTTGTTACTTTCGAAAACAGCGTATATTTTTTATAAAAATATACGCTGTTTTAGCCTTTGTAAATATGTTATTTAAGAATAGTATATTTACAAAACTAAAAATGTGTGGTCTTACATAAAATACTTTTTGAAAGATAAAACTTTTGAAAATATTTAAAGTATAAATAAGATAAGGGCATAGGAGTTTTTTAAACTATTCATTTGTCACTGCTTAATTATTAAATAAAGCGAAGTGCACTTGAATGACATGATAATGCGTAGATTGCATATTATGCTGATAGATGTCAATCATAGCAGTATTTAATAAATACTGTGCGAGGGATATGTTTGATAACTACACTATGTTTATATGTACCTATGCCAAACCCCTTTGGGGTAATAAAGGTCGCGTATATTATTAATCACTAATAAATAATAATATTATGAATAATTTTAATTTGACAAAAGCGTTAGTTTTCGGAGTGTTTATTTGGATTATTATGTTTGCTTTCATTTCATTTTTGATCGGTGTTAATCTGTATGATACATCCACATTAATGAAAGTAATAGTTGTTCTTGTTGCAGCAATCTTGTCGTATCTATTTGCTAGAAATATAAAGTCACCAACATTGTCGCAGGCGTTTGGTTATGGTTTTATTTGGGCATTTATAGGTATTGGATTAGATATGCTAATTAATTCAGAATTTAATTTCAATTTACTTAGCTCATGGGAATATTGGTTGAGTTATACCCTTATTATATTTGCACCAGTAATACGTGCAACTATGAGTAAAGGAGAAAAAATTGAAGTTAAAAGTTCAACTATTTCACAAGCACACTAATTATATGTTTTAAGTTTTTAGTAATATTTTGTTCAAACAAAGGTCGTGATTGTTATTATTGGTAAATAATTTAAATAAATATATGAAATTAATTAAATGGGAGCCGTTTAGTAAAATTGATAACTTATTTGAAGATTTTCCGATAAGTACTACTCGTTTCTTTTCTTGGGATTTAGCAGTTGATGTTTATGAAGAGAAGGGGAATGCTGTAGCTAAAATGAATTTACCCGGTATTGATCCTGACAACATAGATATTTCTATTGATGGAAACTTGCTATATATATCTGGAGAACGCGAAGAAGAAAAAGAAGAAAACGAAAAGGAATATTATAGTAAAGAGATAAGGAGAGGTTCATTCTCAAGAACAATCGAATTACCAAGTCATGTGAATGTCTCAAAATCAGAAGCAAACTATAAAGAAGGTGTTCTTACTATAGTTATGCCAGAAATTAAAGAAGAAAAAGAATCAAGGGTTAAATTAAAAATAAATAAAGGTTAATTTATCTAAGATATACAATATGTATCAAAATAGATCTGAAGCAGGAAAACAATTATCTAAAAGACTCATTAAATATAAAAATAATAAGGAGGCAATTGTCTTGGCATTACCTCGTGGAGGTGTGGTACTTGGGTATGAGATTGCCGAAGCGCTAAACCTACCCCTAGATATAGTTGTAGTGCGTAAAATTGGCCATCCTAGTAATCCTGAATATGCTATATGTGTTGTAAACGAAAATGGTTCGCTTTTATGCGACGAACCTGAATATAAATACATAGATCAGAATTGGCTTAAAAAAGAAATTTTAAAACAAAAAGTCGAAGCACAAAGACGTATAAACCTTTATAGAGGAGAGAGGAAGCCGGTAGAAATTACTGGTAAGGTTGTTATTATTGTTGATGATGGTATTGCTACAGGACTTTCAATGCAACTCGCTATACGTTCTGTAAAAATACAATCACCCAAAAGGATTATCGTAGCTGTACCAGTGGCACCATCAGATTCAAAATCTTTCATACACGAAGAAGGCGCTGATGAGATTATTACTCTAGAGCCTTTTGAAGAATATATGGGTTCTGTCGGTTCTCATTATTTAAATTTTGAACAAATCCAAGATGATAAAGTTGTTCAATTACTAAAATTATCATACGAAAAGTATAAAGATCTAGTCTAAAAATCTAAGTAGTGAACTTCATGGCTTAGATTTTTTATTTTTTATTCGAAGTGAAGATCTAAATTTTTACCCAATAAAGCTTTTGCAAGTATAGGAAGCGAAGATATATTTTTATCATTTTCTATTATTTTTGTAGCTTCATATCGTGCTGCTTCCACCATTTTAATATTCTTTATTGCTTCCATTCCTAAATCAGTAATACCCCACTGCTTTTCACCACCTAGTAATCCTGCTCCACGAAGAGATAAATCTAATTCTGCTAATTCAAAACCATTATTTGCTTTAACTAAAGCTTTTAATCTATCTATCGTTTTATCTGTTTTTGCGTCAGCGAATAAGTAACAGTAAGATTGATAGGTACTACGCATAACTCGTCCTCTAAGTTGGTGAAGCTGAGCAAGACCAAAACGTTCAGCCCCCTCTATTATTATAGATGTGGCATTTGGTATATTAACTCCAACTTCAATAACAGAAGTAGATACCAGTATGTCTAACTTATGATCTTTGAATTCTTTCATAACCTCTTCCTTTTTCTGTTTTGACATCTTGCTATGCATAATACCTATACGATACTGTGGAAATACATCACGGGCAAGACGTTTTGATTCAGATATTACTGATTTAACCATTATAGCTTGTTCTTTAAACCCTAGTTCACCTGCCTGCGCAGGCAGGTCTATGCGTGGACAAATAACATACACCTGTCTTCCTTCTGATAATTCTTTTTTAATAGCTTCATAAGCCTTAATTCTTTTATCTGGTGATACGATTTCAGTAATTATTTTTTTACGACCGAGAGGCATTTCATCTATAATGGTTAGATCTAAGTCCCCGTAGATAGTTAATGCCAGTGTTCTTGGGATTGGAGTAGCTGTCATTGAAAGATAATGTGGAGCATGACCTTCCTTTTTTACTAATTTCATACGCTGATTTGTTCCGAAGCGATGTTGTTCATCTATGATAACTAAACCCAAATCTTGAAATAAAACATTTTTTGAAATAAGAGCGTGTGTACCTATAACTATTGGAATCTCCCCATTCTTAATCCATTTTAGGAGTTGATTTTTAGATATTGGAGTCCAAGTCTTCTCTTGCACCCCATTTATCCAGCGGGCACTTTTACTAGGAAACTTTCTACAACCTGAGCCAGTAATCAATGCTATTGATATACCTGTATGTTGAAAGTAATTAATAAAATTCTCAAATAACTGAGTAGCTAATACTTCAGTAGGAGCCATATACGCAACTTGTAAATTACCAAAGGTTTGTTGTTTTCCCAAATCGGAGTTAAATGGTCTGTTTTTTATAACAGCGTATGCGACTGTTGCAGCAACAAAAGTCTTACCACTACCAACATCTCCTTCAATAAGTCGAGACATTGGCTTGTCTTTTTTGAAATCATCTAAAATTGTTTTTATTGCAGTCGTTTGAGATTTTGTTGGAGTAAAAGGAAACCTCGAAATGAAATCATTAATATCCTTTTGTGGAATACTGAGCTTGTAAGAGAATAATTCTTCGTAACTTTTACGTTCCTGTTGTCGAGTTAGTTGAATAAAAAATATTTCTTCAAATGCAAATCTTTTACGAGCTATATCTGCATGAGACTTCTTTTGTGGCATATGTATCCAAATAAAGGACGTGTATAAAGAAGGTAATTTGTATTTATCGATTATGTTTTGTGGTAAATAGTCGACTATTCTTTTAGTGTTGTCATTTTTTAAAATTTTTTGAATTGCATGATAAATCCATAAAGACGTAATACCTTTTGATTCTCCGTAAACAGGGTAACCAAAACAATTTGCTACATCAGATGATGCTTTAGCGCTTTTAAAAAGTGAATTATGTATATCTATCGGTAAAACTTCTTCAGAACTAATCTGTGGATTTGTTAATGTTAGACCATATGTTTTATTCTCGGACACCTTGCCGGTTACTTTAACCACAGACCCCTCTTTTAACATTTTTGCTAAATATGGTTGATGGAACCAAATAATATTTATCGAACCCGTTAAGTCAGTAAGCACGGCTTGCCCCATAGATATCTTACTTTTGAAGCTTTTTTTTGTTTTTAATTTTGAAATATTACCGAGAACAGTAATATTATCACCTGACTTTAATGTATCGATAGAACGTATTTCTGAAATATCGGTATACCTTGATGGAAAATAATAAAGTAAATCGTGTATAGTATGCAAACCCAGACGGTCTAGCGCCTTTCTCTGAATATTATTAATTCTAAAATGCTTATCTATCTTATCTTCCTGTTGCATATTTATATGTAGGAGCTTTATCTTGACCGTATAACACTATGCCACCTATAGCAATAAGGATCATTAGTAATATTATAGCTTTTGTCCTCTCAGCTTTATTCATCTGCTACATTATAGCATGTGGTTATGGAGTATAAAAAATCCTGTTTAAAACAGGATTTTTTATTTTAGAGATTTATTAACACGTTCGATTAATTCATCAAGTGTGAAATTCGATTTAACCATAAAATCATCGGCTCCCAAGTCTTTTGCTTTTTTTATATCTTTTTCTTCAGATAAATTAGAAAATACGATAACCGGAATTTGTTTAATATTATCAGTTGATTTTACTTTTTCTAATATTTCAAAACCATCAAATTTAGGTAATGTTAAATCAAGAAGTATTAGACTAATGCCTGGCTCATTAATTTTCTCCATACCTTCTTCACCAGTAGAAGCCACAACAACATCATAATTATGTTCCTTTAGCTTGCGAACTTCCAGACCTTGAAGAAAACCATCATCTTCTATTACTAAAATTTTATGCATATATTTATGTGTTTATTCTAACATATGATTTAGATTATTGGTAGTCTAACAAAAAACGTTGTACCAGAATCATTATCACTCTCAAACCATATTTCACCTTTGTGGCGTAAGACTATACTCTTTGTAGCAAAAAGCCCTAAACCTGAACCAGAGTAATCTTTTTTAATTGCATTTTCTGCTCTATAGAATTTGCTGAAAATTTTAGATTTATCTTCTTCCTTTATGCCTATACCATTATCGTGAACAGACATATTTATACTATTTGTTGTATTGTCATATTCGATATGTATAGATACAGTATCATCTTGCTTACTGTACTTGATTGAATTTTCAATTAAATTTTGAAAAACAATACGAATCATTCTTTTGTCACAATTGATTAGAGGAATGCTAGTTTGCGGTTTTGTGAAGTTTATTTTTACATGTTTTTTCCTTGCTTCTCCATAAAATTCTGAAAGTGTTTGTTCTAATAATTCTAGAATATCAATTTCTTTCAGATCTAATTTAACGTTAATATCGTCAGTATGATTGATAATTAATAAGTCATTCACTAAGATAATCATACGCTCGTTACTGTCGAAAGTTTTCTGTATAAAATCTTTCTGCTCAGCTGTAAGTTCTCCAAGGTCACCATCAATGAACATTTTAAGTGTCCATTTAATAGCCGAAAGGGAAGTACGAAGCTGATGGGCAGAAATAGAAATTAAATCGGATTTAACAGTATTGTTATTTTTTAATTTTTCATTTTCTAATTTTAATTCTTCAATTTCATTCATAACACTTATTATACCAGAAATTAATCAATAATATAAAGCTATTTAATATATAACTTTACCTAGGAACATCTAAAGAGTAGACTGTGTAAGTGAGATTATTCGATAAATTATAAACAATATGGATAATACTGATATATATAAAAAGTCATTAGATTTACATAAAAAGTATCATGGTAAATTAGAAACTAAAAGCAAGGTTAAATTAGACTCGAAAGAATCCCTATCTCTTGCTTACAGCCCTGGAGTGGCTGAAATTTCTAGAGAAATTGCTCGTGATCCAAGTCTTGCAAGAGAATACACTCTTAAACGTAACACTGTAGCTATCATCAGTGATGGTTCGGCAATTCTTGGGCTCGGCAACTTAGGTGCCCTAGCCGCAATACCTGTTATGGAAGGTAAAGCCGCAATTTTTAAAGAATTCGGAGGTGTCGACGCTTTTCCTATATGCCTCGATACGCAAGATACTGAAGAGATTATAAAAACCGTTAAGCATCTATCGCCAGTTTTTGGAGGAATTAATCTTGAAGATATTTCTGCACCAAGATGTTTTGAGATCGAAGAAAGGTTACGAAAAGAACTCTCGATTCCAGTTATGCACGATGACCAATGGGGAGCGGCCACAGTCATCCTAGCTGGATTAATAAATGCTTTAAAATTAACCAAGAAAACAAAAGAAAATATCCAAGTTGTTATTAGTGGTGTTGGTGCTGCTGGTGTTGCCACAGCTAGACTTCTTATTATTTACGGTATTACTAATATTATTTTCTGTGATAGTAAAGGCATCATTCATACAGGCCGTGCAGATCTAACTTCTGAAAAAAAAGAATTACTAAAATTAAGTACTCTTATAGCATACGAAGGTACTTTACAGGATGCTATAAAACATTCTGACGTATTTATTGGACTATCAAAACCTAATATTCTAACTACTGATATGGTTAAATCTATGTCAGATCAACCAATTATTTTCGCTCTTGCAAATCCAACACCAGAAATAATGCCAGAGAAAGCAAAAGAAGCTGGAGCATATATAGTAGCTACTGGACGCAGTGATTATCCAAACCAAGTGAATAACTCATTAGTTTTCCCAGGTGCTTTTAAGGGTATGCTTGAGGCGAACATACCACAATTTAAAATAAAAATGTTTAGTCGTATAGCTGAAGAGATTGCTAACTCCGTGAAAGATTTATCTACTGAGAAAATAATTCCAACGATGTGGGATAAAGGAATTGTAGAGCTAGTTTCAAAAACTATCCAAGAATTTAAATCATAGTGTATACTGCATATATGTTTACAGGAATTATTACAAAAAAAGGTAAAGTGATATCTAGTACAAAGAAAAACAATTCATGTTTCTTAACGATAGAAAAACCAAAAGGATGGAAGATAAAAGAAGGTGAATCTATTGTGACCGATGGAGTTTGTTTAACAGTAAAGAAAATAAATAATAAGAATTATATTTCAGAATTAATGGAAGAGACACTAAAGAAAACAACATTTGGGAAAATCGTTCCCCAATATGTAAATCTTGAACAATCATTACGTTTAACTGATAGATTGAGCGGTCACTTTGTTACAGGGCATATAGATACAGTCGGTGTTATAAAAAAAATATCAAGAAGTGGTACATCTTCTTTGTATACAATATCCTTTCCAAAATCTTTCCAAAAGCTTATAGTGAAAAAAGGCTCAATAGCTATAGACGGGGTAAGTCTTACTGTCGTTGATACTCATCCTGGCATATTCTCCGTGGCTATACTTCCATATACCTTAGAAAAGACAACTCTTGGTGATAAAAAAGTAGGAATGTCGGTAAATCTAGAATTTGATATACTAGCTAAATATATACAAAATAATAAATAATATATGTCACAAAACATTGCAAAAAGAGAATTCGAAATATTTAACGCAAAGTCATATCATGTAGGTATAGTCGTTGGAGCTTTCAACTACGAAGTTACTGATAAGCTTTTAGAAAGTGCGGTGGAAATGTGTCATAAATATTCCATACCAGATGACAATATAAAGATTTATCACGTAGCTGGATCAGTAGAAATACCCGTTATTCTTAAGGCACTTGCTGGTGAAAAGTATGATTGCTTGGTTGCTCTTGGTGCAATTATTCGTGGAGACACTCCACATTTTGATTACGTAGCTAAAATTGTTTCAGAAGGAGTATTACAAGTAATGATGACATCAGGCATACCAGTGGGATTTGGTGTCCTAACTTGCGAAAATATAGAGCAGGCACAAGCAAGGCTTCATACAGGTGGTGGAGCAGTAGAAGCAGCTCTTCAGTCTGCAAAAATTATAAAAAATTTATAGATTTGTAATAAATCTAACATCTTATACAAAGATAATATTTCACATTTTACCAGCAAATAGGATAATCACCATAAGTAAAATAAGGAGGAGTTGCACAAGGAGTAGGGTTCGTAGGAGGTATATCGTATTTATTTGTTACCATCCATGCTGATGTTGGGCGGATTAAATCATAAAAAGATTCACCGGCACTTGGATAACTTTCAGGACTGAGATTAGAAAGTAACTTATAGTTTGTTCCATTAGATTGATACAAAAATCCATCCAAAGTATTTGCAGGATCTAAAGGTAAAACAGAAATATATTTTGGAACTAATCCTGGAATATAACCATTTGCTCCAGTGCCCCATCCACCATAAGAAGCAGCACCCCTCCACGCTCCCAAAGATGAAGGATAGGCATTGTGATCAATGTAATACATTTCGAGTGCTGATTGTATCTGTTTCATTTCCTGTTTACGAACTGCATCCCTACTTCTTGCTCGAGCACTGCTAATACTTGCAAGTATAATACTAGATAAAATACTTATGATAGCGATAACGACTAAAAGCTCAATAAGAGTGAATCCTTCATTGTTTTTATATTTTATCTCGGTATAATTTATTTTTTGCATATTAAATTTGATATTTGATCTATTTGTTTTAAAAATATTTTCTATTTTTCTATAAAAGTTATAAAAAGTTTGTAATGGAATATTATTTTTTTAATTCTCAAATCCACCAGTTATCCAACTGAATCCTGAAGTTTTTTGCCAATCGTTGCCGCCATTACCAGGACAACTCCAACCCGGACTTCCTGGATATACCTTGCCAGTACCAACTGATTCCATTACACCTATACCTAAAACATAAAATGCACCACGCGAAGGATCGCAATACCCATCCCAACCAGCAGGATATTTATAATAAAAATAATTTCCGCAATTATTACTATTTATTGAGGGATCTAATATATTAGATGGTAAGAATTTGTTTTGTACTAATGCAGTAATAAATGTACCATCCGCAGAAGTGTCCCATCCGAAACAACCCGCATTATCTCCAGAAGGGTAATGACCATATGTAGAGTTATATAATTCAAGAGCAATCTGTATTTGATGCATATCAGATAGTCTTTTTGCATCTTTAGCTTTTGCACGAGCCGCACTTAGACTTGCAAGTACAATACTAGATAAAATACTTATGATAGCGATAACTATTAAAAGCTCAATAAGAGTGAATCCTTCATTGTTTTTATATTTTATGCTCATAAGCATTATTTACCAGGCGTGGAGGTGTTATTTAGTCTCTGTAGATTTATTTGTATATTTTTCTCTCTTTGTTTTAAAGATACTTTATGTCCGTTTCCAAAAACAAAAAATAATGGTATAATAATGGCTAATATTAAAATTCCAACTACAATATATTCTGCTGTCTTTTCATCTTTTATTTTTCCACCAGAATATTTCATTACCAATCTTACAATTTTGGGTGTTTGAGTTTGAGTTTGGAAAGTAGGATGATTCATTCTGAATTCATCACCCTCAAATTCTACTTTTTGTTGATCATTATTTGAATACATATTTATTTTATATGCTAAATGTTTTATAAAATTCTATAAACCTATTTTAACATCAATATTTGAGTATCGCAAAAATATACATAACTGCGGAGCCGGCTGGATTCGAACCAGCGAGGGCTTTTAGACCCTGCATCTTTAGCAAAGATGTACGTTAGACCACTCTGACACGGCTCCTTTATACTTTTACACATTATCATATTTAATACTTTTACCCAAAAATCTTTTTACTTATATTTATATTATGATAGTATGTGTAAATTGAAAGAAGTAGGGAGGCGTGGATGAGTGGTTTAAATCAACGGTTTACTAAACCGTCGTACTTTAATCGGTACCGTGAGTTCGAATCTCACCGCCTCCGCAGTAAGAAAAAAGTATCGGCACACCCATCGTCATATGGCTGTAGTGTGATCCGAATGCCCGATTACCCAAAAGACTTGTTTTAAGCTAAAATTAGAGCATGAATTTCAAAGGTGACCAATTCCCCAAGAAAGAAGCAACCCCAATCAATTTAGAAGAAATGCGGGCTGATTTCAAGGGTTATAAAAACGCAGGCCTCCCGGCACAGGTTTGGCAAGATCTGCAAGAAAAATTTGAGAATGACACACTTCATTCATACGAAGAAACTCTAAATGAATTCGGTGAGACTGAAATCATAATTGAAAACAATGACGAGAAGGTCATTGCAAACGAAGAACTTGTTAAATTTATCGACTCACACTTCTCAGGAGATCTATTGAAACAAGCTCTTGTGTCGGCAATCGATATCAGATTGAACGAAGTAAATTACCAAGCACCTTCGGATAACTTCATTGGCATCGAGGCTGGGGAATATTACATCCCAAAAGATGTCTTTCTAAAATATCACGACAAGCTTTCTGCTGAGCAACTTAAACACGTTGAGAATCATGTGTATCGCGCTGAGAGCTTTGCTGTTTGGAATCGCAACACCTCTAACGAATTGACTAATGTGGGATTGGTTGAGGCTGCTGCAGTATTACCAACGCCAGTCGCGATTTTCAATCAGGAATTTGACAAAGAGAACAAGGGCATAAAGGAAAGCAAACTTAATGAAGTTGGTCTAGAATATCTTTCAGTGATTTCAGAAGAGGAAAGATCAAAAATGTATACTCTCGGTACTCTTTCTCATGAAATTGGACACAATATTTTTCAGCATTTGGTTTATAAAAAACCTCATGAGCAGGAATGGAAAGATATCATCGATAAGCTTGGTAATATCACAGAGTATGCGAAAGAGTACGATAAGGGAAACGGAAAAGACTACGACGAAAACTTTTGTGAAGCGGTCCGTGTTTTTACCACGGCTCGTGAATGGTTAGATAAAAATGGATACGCTGAGATGGCTGGTTATATAGAGAAATATTTTCCAGATATCAAAAGCTAGTCCCGACCTACATGTCTCAGCTTGGTCCCTGAAAATATCCTCAATAACCTTTATGATGTCTCAAAGTCTTGGTACTAAACCCGAATGGCCCGCATTTACAAAATATGAGCCCTTTAGGGCCATTTTGTTATGCGTAGGCGAGCAAAGTATCTACATACTTTGCGTGTGAGATTCGAAAATCTTTCCCCTACGAGATTCCTCGTGGAAAAGGTGTATAATTTACATATGTATTTCCATGGAGATAGAAATAAAAAAAATATTGCAATTACTTTTGATGATGGACCATCAGAAGAAACTCTTAATGTTTTAGCCATATTGAGAAAGTACAATATTAAAGCAACATTTTTTATTGTTGGTAAGATGATAAAAAATAGAGAATCTATTATAGAAGCTATTAAAAAAGATGGCCACGAATTTGGAAATCATACTTTCTCACATAAAAGATTGTGGTTTAAATCAAAAAAGTTTATTAAGGAAGATATACAAAAATGTGATAATGAGTTACAAATATTTGGTATTAAAACTAATCTTATTCGTTTTCCAGGATTAAAATATGGATTGAATGCTATTAAAATTTGCAAACTTTTAAATAAAAAAGTAATCGCTGTTGATTTTATAACTTTAAATCAATTTGCTTGGGATTGGTTTAATCCATGGTTAAAGAAAATAGGATTAATTAAAAATAATATTAAAATCGACAAAGTAGTGAAAGTTACAGTAAAAAATACCAAAAATGGCTCAATATTAGGTTTCCATGATTATTTACAAGAAATAGGTCCTCACCCTGAATTATCCCCTATCTTAGAAGATATTTTGCCAAAACTGCAGATGAAGGGTTTTGATTTTGTAACCATTTCTGAGTTGTTAAATTAAGTAATAATATAAAATATCATTTTCAGTATTTTAACCCTTATTCCCCAACAATCCAGTTCCAACTACGTACCATACTGCCCGCAAAAAAAAGAAGACCCGAAAGGGTTTTTCTTTTTGCGGGCGAGAAAGAGAACTGCTTCTCTTTCGTGTGAGATTCGAAGACCTTTTTTTATTTTCGAAAAGTGTACTCACTGTCTAATCACCGCATCAACAAGCAATCATTAAATATGTTAAAATAATCTTACTGATGAACACATATTTGTTTTATATTTTAAATATTTTACTTATAGCTCTACCTCTGGCTATTTTTGAAATAATTATAGAAAAGGATCATGGCTGGGGTAGCGGCTGGTCAAAAGATAAATGGTATGCAAAGCCATTCCACTCAAAAAGTTTATTCATTAGATCAATAATAAAAATACTGAACATTGAATCACCACTTTACTATCACGTCCTAGTATTTTGGGTAGTTCTACCAATAATTTTTATTACTGAATTTTTCTGGTTAGAGAGTAATATATTGTTATTAATATCCAGCTATATAGCAGTTATGATTTTTGAAGATTTCTTTTGGTTCTTACTTAATTGGAATTTTGATTCTTTAAGACAACTATGCAATGGACCAAAAGGTTCTATTTGGTGGCACAAACGCTGGCGTAAAATTTACAAGAATTATTATTTACCTGCATCATATTTTCCTACACTTTTATTGAGCATAATTTTACTTATCCTCTCTAGTGTATATTAATGTACTTATAATTTTGTCTCTGTTGTCATACTACACTGAATTATTGCCCCAAACGTAGTTCCAACTGAGTAGTATATTACCCATAGTAAATATACACAGTATGTATTAAATGCTTAAAATGTAATATATTTAAGGGTGTAAACGTCTTATAGTATGGATTACCTTAAAAAACAATTTGAAGAGGCATATGAAAATTATGCAAACGCAATATACAGACTATGTATATATAAGACCAGCAATCATGAGCAAGCTGAAGACCTTACTCAAGAGGTATTTATACGTTACTGGGATTATGTATCAGAAGGTGGCAAGGTTTTAAATATAAAAGCATTTCTATATCAGACAGCAAGAAATCTTATTATTGATTATTATCGTAAAAAAAAGACCTCGTCACTTGATGTATTGCAAGAGCAAGGATTTGATCCGTCAGCAGATGATCATAATCGTATTGTGAATGAATCAGAGAAGAACATCGCTATACAGATAATAGAAAAGTTAGATGATAAATATAGGGATGTAGTATATTTGCGATTAGTAGATGATATGAGTATGGAAGAAATTGCACAAACTCTCAAAATCAGCACGAATAATGCAACCGTACGTTTTCATAGAGGTTATAAACAGTTAGAATCATATATCAAAAACAATGAAAATCGATAAAGAACAATTCAATATATCATTACAATCTTTTAAAGATATTAGATTGAGTGAAAAAGCTAAAGCCAGAATAAAATCTGAGCTAATTGAACATACTAACAATAGCAATGGTCATTCTATACCTAGCCCATATTCAAACATTATTACCAGCTTTTTATTTAAGCCTGTAGTCATAGCTTTGATCTTAGTATTTCTAATATCTGGAGGTGTGGCTTTTGCTTCACAAGCGAGTTTACCTGGCGATTTCCTTTATCCTGTTAAAACAAATATTACAGAACCATTAATTAAACTCACGAAGTTAGACAATAAAGCAAAAGCATCATTTGAGCTAGAACTTGTAGATAGACGTATATCAGAAATGCAGAAACTTTCGAAAGAAAATAAAGTAACCGAAGAAAAAACAAAAGAAAATTTTGCATTACTTGAGAGTAATATAAAGCAGTATAAACATTATGAAAGCAATACAAAGCAGGAAGATTCTTATGACAAAAGAGCATCAGATATTAATGTACGTTTAAATGATTATAAAAATATTATTTCATCCGCTCCGGAAACAACCCCTCCTACGAATGTTTATAGCAATGTTTTAGAAAAGATACCTTCACTTTCTTTACCTACAAAAAATAGTAATGAAAAAAATGATAAAGAAAAAAAAAGACAAGAACCTACAAACAAATTAGAAACTAAAATTATTCATAATGAAGACACTTCACACGAAGCAACAATACATAATAATACAAACGAAAATAATTTAAATATTGATACCAAGAACAATGTTGATATTGATACAAAAAGTACTTTGCCAGAGGAGGTAATTCCTGGTATAATTAAAAGTACTAACCCTAAAGATTTAAGTTTGTAATGTTTCATTGTTCACATACGTCTTCTATTGTGTCGGCGAAACAGGGTCATATTATTAGAAAATTATTAAAATTTATTATGAAAAATATTAAAATATTAATGGGAGTAGGAAGTATTATAGCTCTATCACTTCTTACAACTTCAGTATCAGCTGCTAAATTAGCAACCGCTATTGATTCAAATGTTAGTGTAAGTAACAATGCTGAAAAATCAGTAGAAACAAATACTAACACAGACGCAAATATTAACGCTGATCTTAATGCATCTACAAACGCAAATGTGAATGCAAAAACAGAAACATCTGTTGAGCAAAAAACTCAAGAGAGAAACCAAGAACAAACCAAAGAACAAACTCAAACAGAGACACAAAGTCAGGTGCAAAATCAAGATGATGCTAATAAAGAACAGAATAAAGAACGTTCTGTCGTCTCAGAACAGAGGAGAAGCCAAGTAGCAAATGCTGTTCAAGAAATGCTAAAAGTAGCAGACAGAAGTGGCGGAATTGGCGAGCAAGTTAAGATTATAGCTCAAGACCAAAACCAGAACCAAGATAAATTAGAAGCAAGTTTAGCAAAAGTACAAGACAGAAGTGGATTTGCTAAGTTTTTCATTGGCCCAAATTATGGGGAGATAAATAATGCTCAAAAATTATTAGCTCAGAACAATGAACAAATTAAGCAATTAACTGAAATTAAAGCCAAGATTTCAAATCAAGCCGATCAACAAGTTTTAGATCAGCAGATTCAGACATTAAACAATGCGAACTTGGAAGTTAATGCTTCTTTAAAAGCATCTGAAAAAGGTTTTAGTTTGTTGGGATGGTTGTTTAAAATATTTGCTAAATAATTAATATTTTATACATTATTCTTAATAAATAAAATCCGCATTGAGCGGATTTTATTTATTGTTTTGACTTTATTATTATATTTAATGTACAATAACACTATGATTATAGCTCAAACATTCATACAAACTATCTGGGCGACCATTCTATTGTTAGGTTGGATAAAAGTTGCCATTATCGTACTTATTATAGCTGTGTTGTCTAGAGCACAGCCACTACTTGGTTTCCTAAGCGCAATTATCTTTATCGCATATCTAGCCCATTGGATAAATTAATTTTTTATTTGAATTATGAAAACAAAAACAAAAAATTACTGGATAATAATTGTCTTAGTTATTATAGCGAACATATTAATATTTTCATTTTTCTCAAAACATCTAGAAAGTTTAGTAACTAGTTATGCTATCGATAGTCAGAGCGCAAGTGGTTTATAGGATGTATTTCACCAATGACTAAAAAAATAAAACTCACAACTAACCAAAGGATTAAGAAAAATATCTGGAGACGTATTTATCCTGTATTCCCTTGGTTGCAATCACATTTACTTAAATGGCATTTAGTTTGGCATGAAAAGGGTCGCCAGCCGTATCATTTAGGTTGGCTTGCTCCTGGAAAAACATTGCAAGATCTTGAAAATCATTTACACAATGAATGGAATTTTGGTAATCACTTTGTAGCTTGGACTGATAAAGGACAAGTACTTTCATGGCGAAAGTTAGTGGATTTTGATAATCAATACCACATAAGAGTATTTAAAGATGGAGAAATACGTGGACACTTTGAGTATACCCCAGAAAGTAAACCCCTAGACCACTTTATAGAAATAAACGAGCAAGCTAGAATAGATGAATTTAAGAAATTTTTAGGACATTATGTAGTTCAAAAAAAATATATTTCACATCTAAAAAAGGATACAAGAACAGCTCCGGATTCTGAAATTACAATTGATGAATCTTTGATTCTGGATAAATAATATCCCAAAGGGCGCCAGCAACATTGTGTGCTTGGCCAACAAGAGGGAAGTGATGCAAATCTATGAAAGGAGCACTGTTACACTCAATTACTCCAGATTTAGGTTGATCTTTCCAAGATATACTCACGTCATTCATAATAAAATCTACACCAATGAGAGGATCATCTAGAGTCTCAGCAACTTTCTCAAGCATTTCTTTGTTATCGGGATGTACTGCATCTGTCACGTCTGTAATACCACCACCGACAGCACGACTAGTTTTTTGACCTAAAGTCACTACTTCATCTTTCTCAGGAATTGTATTTTCTGTTCTGTTGAAATGCTTCAATTCTTTTATCGCTTCTTCATCTATTGATAATTTATGGAATATAGGTCCTGAGCGGAGAGGGTTTTTATTTGCTATCTCAACAAGCTCAGATACTTTATGTACTCCATCCCCAATAACATAAGCGGGTTCACGGCGTAGAACAGCTATCAATTTTTTACCTATAAGTGTTCCTCTAAATACAAAACCACTAAGTTCTTCTTCAATCATAACCCAAGGACTTAGTTGTTTTGCTTTCTTAAAAGCAATTAAAAATTCCTCATCGGTTTCTATGTGAGTAGTTGTGTGCCTGCTACGTGAACCTATATTTGGTTTAGTAATTACTGGTTTATCTAACGAATGAAAAATTTCCAATGCTCTAGATTGAGAATAAGTAACATCACCTTTAGCAACAGGTATACCTACTTTTCTAAAATGTTTTTTCATTTCATTCTTATTATCCATCCATTCTAAACCATTCGGGTTATAGTCTTTAGGTCGTGGTAACACATCAAAAAACCTTTTTTGACCTTTATAGTTGGATATGAATATATCGTGACCTATATTAAACAAATGAAATTCATACATACCAATACCTCTTTTTGTTGCTTCATCCCATAATACTCGAGTCCTGTTACTGTCATCATCTTTCGGTTCGATTGTAATCTTTCCTAAATGTAAGAATTTTAAAGTTTTTATTAATCCTGGTCCAACCCACTCAAACTGTTCTTCCGGTATTAATCGACTCATAAAGTTGGTCCATGGTTCAATTAATGCTCCCATTAATATAGATAAATAAGTGAATTTATGATTTACTTGGCTACCACCACAATCTTTGCAGTATGTTTTCTTCTTTTTCATATCGCTAGTGTATCAGATATTAGTGGGCCAACGCAAAGCCGACCACTTTCTTTGCTCCGCCTTTTTTTAAAATTTTTATTATTTCATTAATTGTTCCTCCCGTTGTCGTGACATCATCTATTACGAGAATAGTGCGACCTTTTACTGTTTTATTTTTTCTAATTTCAAATATATTTTTTACATTTAGAAGTCTTTCTCTACGATTTGCAATTTTAGCTTGTGGTTTTGTGTCAAATTTTTTTACAACAATATTATTATTTAATTCAAAAAGACCTTTTTCACCAGAAGATGATAACCCATAAGCAATTATCTGAGCTTGATTATACCCACGTTCTTTTTCTCGATGCCGAGACAATGGCACAGGTATTACAAGGATAGATTGTCCTTTTGTATAGGCTTCCATATTTGCGATTTCTTCAAGGAAGAATTCGTATAGCATTGCTCCAAGTTTTTTCCCTAAATTTAAACGGTGATGATATTTTAAATCCCAAATAGCTTTCTTAATGAGAGGATCTCTGTAATCATATACTGCCATTATGTTTTTATCTGTTTCACGTTCAGTGTTGCGGATTTTTAAAATACATTGATTACATAGCGATTCACCACGATTTTTGCAACCCAAACAAGCTTCAGGGAAAATTATATCCAGTAAATACCATTTTATAGATTTTATTAAATTACGACTTGGTTCCACAGCTTTATTTTACTATAGCTATGGTATAATAGACAGCATATAGAATATGAATAATTCACTAAAGACAATAATATCTTCAGGGTTAAAAAATCTATCTACAATTTTTACTTCAAACAAATCATCTGATGGATCAATTGGTATTGACATAGGTTCTTCAGCGATAAAGGTTGTTCAACTAAAGAAAAAAGGAGGTAAAGCAATACTTGAAACTTACGGTGCTATATCTTTAGGTCCTTATGGTAAAACTGACATAGGAGCTATTACTAATCTTCAAACAGATGATATTATCAAAGCCTTAATAGATGTTATGAAAGAATCAAACATAACTACGCATTCAGGTACTGTTGCTATACCATCATCATCTAGTCTTATATTTACTATTTCCTTACCGGCAAAAGTTACAGAAGATCAGTTACCGACTGTCATACCTATAGAAGCACGTAAATACATACCTGTTCCGATGTCAGAGGTTACTCTTGACTGGTTTTTGATTCCACAAGAGATAAACGACTATAAAGATGATTCTATGACTACAACTTCTACAACTCCACCACCAGAACCTAAACTTGAAGTTCTGGTTGTAGCTATTCATAATGACATACTCTCTAGGTATCGAGAGATTTTAACTAAAACAGATTTACAGTCCGATTCTTTCGAAATGGAAATATTTAGTAATATTCGTTCATCATTTAATTATGATATAGCTCCTGTGCTATTTATGGATTTCGGAGCTTCAAAAACAAAGTTATCTATTGTAGAAGAGGGTGTTGTCAGAGCTTTTCATGTAGTTAATCGTGGTTCACATGATATAAGTAAAAATATTGCATCATCTTTAAGTATTCCATTTGCAGAAGCCGAGAAATTAAAAAGATCTGTTGGTCTTGATTCAGTAAAGAATGCTCAAGTTGCTGACATAGCTAGGTTATCCACTGATTATATTATTTCCAATACAAATAGTATTGTACTTGAGTACGAGAAGAAGTATAATAAAAACATAAGTAAAATTATTTTAGTAGGTGGCGGGTCTTTGCTTAGAGGGCTAATAGAAAAAGCAACAGAGAGTTTTCATACCGAGGTAGTCTATGGTGATCCATTTTCAAAAGCAGAAGCCCCAGCATTCCTTAAACCTGTTTTAGAACTTAGTGGGCCAGAGTTTTCGGTTGCAGTTGGATTAGCCCTTCGTCAGTTGCTATAGTCTTATGGAAAATTCATTTCAAACATCATTCATACCAAAGAAACCGGTCACAGAAAATCCTAGATATAGGAGTCGACCGCAAACTAGTATTTTTACAGTGTTGGCCTTTACTGTTTTTATTTTAATGGGTATTGCCTCAGCTGGTTTGTTTTTATATAAAAATTATTTAACCCAGCAAGAAAAAACACTATCTAACTCTTTGGAAACTGTACGTAACAGTTTTGAGCAAGACACTATCAATCAGCTTGATCTATATGACAAACGTATTTCTGCTTCTAAACAGATTCTTAATGCGCATATTGTCTTATCTCCTATGTTTTCACTTTTAGGAAGTTTAACTATTCCATCCATACAATACACGAAATTTAATTTTGATAATAATAACAAAGAATTTGATGTTAAAATGTCAGGTGTTGCTCTAGATTATAAATCTATTGCTCTTCAAGCAGATGTTTTCAATGATGCTAAAGGCCGTTACTTTAAGAATGTTGTTTTTTCTAATCTTACAAAAGATAATAATAATAATGTGAATTTTGATCTTGATTTTACTGTTGATCCAGAATTATTGTCTTACCAGAAGGATATGTTACTTGAACAAGCAACGAATCCAGTAGTTAATTCAACAACAACACCTACGAATGCTACAAGTCCGATAAACAATGCAATACCAGTAAATAATCAAAAACAATAATTATGAAATTTATTTTTTCCATTTCAATTTTAATAATATCAGGAGCACTATTCTTTATGGTTGTAAACCCTCTTTATGGTAATGTTTCTCAATTACGTACTGAAGTCGCCGTTTATAATACAGCTCTAACCCACTCTACAGAACTACAGAAAACACGTGATCAGCTAGTGAATACATACAAGAATATTAAACCAGAAGATATGGCTCGTTTGGAGCATTTCCTGCCTAATACAGTAAATAATATTAAATTCATATTAGAAGTTGAACGTATTGCAAATTTGCATGGTATGTCAATAAAAGATATTAAATTTGATAACCCGACCACCACTGGAACAGATACAAATACTCAAAGTAATTCAAATGTAATAACAGCAAATGATCCATCAGCATCCTTACCTTATGGAACTTTCCCAATCGAATTCTCAACAGATGGCAACTATAGTACTTTTACACTTTTCCTTAAAGACCTTGAGCATAATTTAAGACTTATAGATGTAAAATCCATTCAATTTTCAGTACCAACTCTTTCAAGTACTAAAACAAATTTAGATCCAAACATTTATAATTACACATTAAAACTTGAAACATATTGGCTAAAATAATATGAACTACTTATATAACAAAATTATAATAGCGTTCGCAATCATTATGTTACTCGGTGGGGTATACACATATTTCTCTAATGGTTTAAATGCTCAAGCTGCTAATTCAACACCCGACTCATCCCTTTCTTCATCAGCTCAAAGTGATCCATTAAATGCTGGAGTATCTAATAATTCTAGCAACAAAATAACCCAAGATACATCATTTCTTTATGCTCTTGCATCATTAAATAGTATTAAGATAGATACTTCTATATTTGGTAATCCATTATTTAATACACTTAACGATAATACAGTTACGCTAGACCCTGTTGTTCCCGGAAGATCCAATCCTTTTGCCCCTATTGATAAGAATGCACCACTTACTACAGCACAAATATCTCCTGTTACGACTAATATACCTACTCAAGTTACAAACAATAGTGCTATTTTCAATGGTAGGACTAGTAGTATGAATGGTGTTTCGAATGTATTTTTTGAATACGGCACAACTCAAAGTTTAGGAAAAACTACACAAGACATTAAGCAATCATTAGTCGGCACTTTTAGCACAAGCATTTCGGGTCTTACTTCTAGTACTATGTATTTTTACAGAGCAGTTGCGAAAATTAATGGCAATGTTGAATACGGAGACATAGTCTCATTTAGTACTAATTAGTATGATATTCCTTGAAACACTAGTTAAAGAAAACATTCTTAAAGAAGATCAAGTACCAGAAGTCATAAAGATAGCCAATGAAAAATATAATGGTAGTATAGACGAAGCCTTACTTGATCTTAATTTAGATGAAAACCAACTCCTTAGAATAAAAAGTGAGTTGTTTAATATACCTATAAAAGATATTGATCCAACTACTGTCGCTCAGGATACTTTGAAATTAATTCCCGCTGATGCCACAAAAATGTATCACTTTTTACCTATCGGACTAACCGATAGCGTACTTGAAATAGGTATTCTTGACCCCGAGAATATTCAAGCTAATGATGCTATTACTTTTATTACCGCAAAGTTAGATAAACCTTATAAATTGTTTTTAATAAAAACTTCTGTTTATAACAAGTTGCTTGAGAATTATGAGGGTATAGATAGTCAAGTTGACCAGGCTTTGTCTGAGTTAGATACTGAAATTGCTGGAACAAAAGAAGATGATGTTAAAATTGAAACAAATAAAAAAGCATCAGACAGCTTAAAACCAGGAGAGGAAGAGAAAATTGTCGAAGATGCACCAATAATAAAAATTGTAGCGGTTATTTTGCGCCATGCTACTGAAGGTTTGGCTTCAGATATACATATTGAAAATGTCGGAGATAAAATAAGAGTACGTTTTCGTGTCGATGGTGTTATGCACACTTCACTAATACTACCTATTAGTGTTTACAATGGAGTTGTTGCTCGTATTAAAATATTAGCAAAGCTAAGACTTGATGAGAAACGTAAACCACAAGATGGTGGATTTTCTGCCAAGATAGATGGTCGTAAAATAGATTTTCGTGTCTCTACAATGCCATCATATTATGGAGAGAAACTAGAAATGCGTATTCTTGATTCAGAGAAAGGTGTTCAAAAACTTGAAAACTTAAGTATGTCACCTGAAAATCTTGCACTTGTTCGTGAAGCAATTGCAAGACCATATGGATTAATATTAATTACAGGTCCAACAGGGTCAGGTAAAACAACAACTTTGTATTCTATGATTAATGAGTTAGATCATGAAGCAGAAAATATCATTTCGCTTGAGGATCCAGTTGAGTATCATATGGATGGTGTTAACCAATCCCAAGTTATGCCTGAAATTGGTTACACTTTTGCATCTGGTCTCAGATCTATTCTTCGTCAAGATCCAGATATCATAATGGTTGGAGAAATTCGTGATAAAGAGACAGCTGAACTTGCCATACAAGCTGCTCTTACTGGTCACTTGGTTTTCTCAACTCTACACACCAACACTGCAATAGGTGCTATACCACGTCTTATTGATATGGGTATTGATCCTTATCTAATAGCACCAACTCTTGTGTTGTGTATCGCTCAACGTTTAGCTCACAAGATATATCCTGCTTCAAAGCACGCAATTCCTATAGATGAGGCAACAAGAATAATGCTAGATAAACAATTCGCTGATCTACCGAAAGAGTATAGAGATAAGTTAAATATTAAAGATACTATATATGAGTCCGTGCCATCACCTGAATGTCCTCTCGGTGTTCGAGGGAGAATACCTTTATTTGAAATGTTTAAAGTAGACCAGGAAATGCAGAATATTATTCTTAAAAAACCGCAAGAGCAAGAAATCTATAAACTTGCTAGATCTAGAGGGATGTTATCTCTCCGTGAGGATGCCATAGTCAAGGCTATAAAGGGAGACGTACCTCTACAAGAAATCTATAATTACTAGACCTATAGTAAAACGTATCTTATTGTATTATAATAGTTACATATATGGAATCTAAGAAAAAAATTTTTATTATCGACGATGACAGTTTTTTACTCGATATGTATTCTTTAAAGTTTCATCAATCAAACTTTGATGTTACTACTGCTCTCGGGTCAGAACCAGCTTTAGAAAAGTTCCGCCAAGGATATGTTCCTGATGTTGTGCTTATGGATATTGTAATGCCAGTAATGGATGGGTTTGAGCTTATTGAAAAACTAAAAGAAGAGAACTTAGCACAAAATGCGATTTTTATAATACTTTCAAATAGAGGTCAACCTTCAGACATCGCCAGAGGGGAAGCGCTAGGTGCTGCTGGCTATATTGTCAAAGCTTCAAGTACACCATCTGAAGTTATTGATAAGGTTAATACTATAATTAACAATATAAGCAAAAAATAATATGAATCACCAGAAATTTTTAGATGAATTATTAACAAGCCTAATACACGAAGATGGATCAGATCTCCATCTTGGCTCAGGAAGAAAACCAGCAATGAGAGTTAATGGTCAACTCCTTTTCCTTGTTAATCAAGATGCTTTAACAAGAGATGATATGATTAATATTCTAAAGGCGATGATAGGATCAGAAAGAACAAGTAAGTTCCTGGAAGAGAAGGAAGTTGATTTCTCTTATACTTTTGGGGAATCTACGAACTTACGTGGGAATGCATTTTTCCAACGCGGCCAGATAAGTATCGCCCTACGTCTTATATCGAAAGCTAAAACTATCCAAGAATTAAATTTACCTCCTGTACTTGAGAGTTTCACTCAGAAAAATCAAGGGTTTTTCTTGTGTGTAGGACCAGTTGGGCAAGGTAAGTCAACGACACTTTCAACAATGATAAATCTAATCAATAAAGCTCGAGCCTGTCATATAGTAACTATAGAAGACCCTATCGAGTTTGTTTACGAACCGGACAAATCTATTATAGACCAACGTGAAGTTGGTGGTGATACTAAGGATTTTCCAACTGCTCTTAAAGAAGTTTTTCGTGAAGATGTAAATGTTATCTTTATTGGAGAAATGCGTAGCCCAGATACTATAGCTGCTGCTGTAACAGCTGCTGAGACTGGTCACTTAGTCTTCTCAACACTTCATACTAACAATGCTGCTCAAACTATTGATCGTATTATTGATTCGTTCCCACCATCTCAACAAGATCAGATTCGTTTACAATTATCATCTAGCTTGCTTGGAGTATTTTCACAACGTTTGATTCCCCGTATTTCCGGTGGGCGTATTCCTGCATATGAACTTCTTATTAATAATAATGCAGTTTCAAATCTAATAAGAGAAAAGCGTACACACGAAATAAATAATGTTATAGAAACGTCCTCTGAGTTAGGTATGGTTGATATGAATAGATCTTTAATAGAGTTAGTCCAAAGAGGTGAGATAAGTATGGAAAGTGCATATCAGTATTCTATTAATCCTAAGGCCCTAGAGCGAATGTTATAATTTTATGCTTTTTAATTACGAAGCCATATCAAATACTGGAGAAAAGAAAAGAGGTACTATAGATGCTAGTTCTCATGATTCAGCTATTGCTGCTATTCAGCATCGAGATCTTATCGTCGTTTCTGTTACTGAAGGAGATAAAAAGAATGGGATAATGCAGTTATCTTTCTTTGAAAAGAAAGTGGCAATGAAAGATATAGTTATGATGTCTCGCCAGATATCTACACTTTTCGAAGCACAAGTATCAGCCCTTAAAGCATTCAATCTATTAGCAACCAATACTGAGAATAGAGCTTTAGTTAAAGTATTGGTCAGTGTGTCTGATGATATATCTTCTGGTCTTTCTATTTCTGAATCATTAGCCAAACACCCAGAAGCATTTTCAACTTTCTATGTAAATATGGTTAAATCAGGAGAAGAGTCAGGAAAGCTCACCCAGACATTTTCTTACCTAGCAGATTATCTTGATCGCCAGTACCAACTTACTTCAAAGACAAAGAACGCACTTGTTTACCCAGCATTCGTTATATCTGTTTTCGTTTTAGTTATGGTTATGATGTTCGTTTTCATTATTCCTAAACTCGGAGTCATTATTAAAGAATCAGGTCAAGATATGCCATTTTCTACAAAAATAGTCCTTGGTATAAGTGATTTCCTTATCCACTATGGACTATTTATCCTAATAGCAATTGTTGTTTTGATTGTTTATATTTTTAGATTAAGCAGATCAAAATCCGGACAAACATATATGGATAGTATAAAAATCACAACACCAATATTAAAGAACATTTACATTAAGTTATATTTGTCACGTATTTCAGATAATATGGACACTATGCTTTCCTCAGGCATACCTATTGTCAGAGCACTCGAAATCACAAGTGGTATAGTAGGTAATCATATATATGAAGATATTTTAAATCATACTGCCGAAGAAGTGAAAAGTGGTAGCTCTTTTTCTGAAGCCTTTGCCCGACATCCTGAGATACCAGCTATTATGTCAGGTATGATTCGTGTTGGAGAAGAAACCGGCTCAGTTGGTAGTATCTTAAAAACACTAGGTCATTTTTACAGTCGTGAAGTTAACGATGCCGTTGATACATTAGTTGGATTAATAGAACCATTTATGATCGTTGGACTTGGTCTTGGTGTCGGATTATTATTGACATCTATTTTGATGCCGATATACAACATTGCCGGTGGTATTAAGTAAAAGCTATCCACAGGTAAATAATTTGCGCTTTTTATGCAGTAGTATGATATAATAAGGTTATTAAAAATAAGGTCGCGTCTTTCTTTTATATAAAGACACAATTAACAGAATTAAATTTTAGTATGAAAAAAAATAAAGGTTTTACACTTATCGAACTCTTGGTCGTTATCGCTATCATAGGAATACTTGCTTCCGTTGTGCTTGCTGCTCTTGGATCAGCTAGAAATAAAGGTAAAGATGCTGCTATTGAATCTGAATTGTCATCTTTGCGTGCACAAGGTGAAATTGTTGCGAATTCCGCAGCAAATAATAGTTATGCTGCTATGTTCTCTGATCCTCAGGTTGTAAAAATTATAGCCGGGGTTACAGCTAACAATAATGGTGCGGCCGTTGCTCAAAATGCAGCAGCTGGCGCATGGGCAGCTGCATCACCACTTGCAAGTGATTCTACTAAATACTTTTGTGCAGACAGTACAGGAACTGCACATGTAACTTCTACAGCTCTTGGTACTGCAACTGTTTGTCCATAAAGATTCATTTTGAATTTTCAAAACCCTAAACTATTAATTTAGTTTAGGGTTTTGTTTTATATGCGATCATAATTTAAATCTAAAATGTCCATATTATATAATAATTATATTAAAAATAATGCCTCTATTTGTGTTTATTTAGTTTTAGTTTTTATTTTTGAGTGGTATAATATACTGATGAACACCCTTGTCTTTATATTTGTTTTTTTACTAGGTATGATTATTGGGAGTTTCTTAAATGTTGTTATCTATAGATTCAATACGGGTAAATCTATATCTAAAGGAAGGTCAGTGTGTATGACTTGTAATAAGCAACTTCGTTGGTATGAATTAATACCTGTTTTTTCTTTTTTAATACAATCTGGTCGTTGCCGCAGATGTGCAAGTAACATTTCGCATCAATATCCTTTAGTTGAGTTTATCACTGGCTTGATGTTTACATTAATTGTATTTCATTTCTACCCAGTGCTTTTTATTTCACAGAATTCATTTATACTTCTAGTTATATTTTGGTCATTTATCTTTTCTTTATTATTAGTTATATCGGTTTATGACATTCGTCACAAAATTATTCCAGATAAATTGGTCTACGTATTCATAGTTGTATCATTCATTTTTCTTTTTATAAATCAGACGGGTGTTGGGCCTCTAATAATTCAAACATCACTTTCTCATATTGTTGCTGGTCCACTATTTGCTCTACCATTTGCTCTGCTTTGGCTTTTAAGCAAAGGACGTCTTATGGGTTTGGGTGACTCGAAACTTATTTTAGGTATTGCTTGGGCTCTATCACCGCTAGAAAGTTTTGCAGCTTTAACTTTATCATTCTGGATTGGGTCAATCGTTAGCCTAGCATTAATCTTCTTCTCTCGTAAAAAAGTAGGGATGAAAACTGAGATACCGTTTGCACCATTCTTAGTATTGAGTACATTCATTGTTTTTTTCTATAGCTTAGACATTTTTTCTTTAATATCATTATTCCACCTTTAATCCTTAATAAATGAAAAAAATTTTTTTCAAAAATAAATATTTTGACAACAAACAAAAGGGGATGACTCTCATAGAGCTTATGGTTGTTATCGCCATCTTTATGATTGTGTCTGGTATTATTATGTTTGATTATAATGGATTTAGATCAAACGTTTCTATCCAGAACTTAGCTGATGATATAGCGTTATCAATACGCAGTGTTCAGAATTATGCTATAGGAGTACAAAGCTCTCAAAGTTCTCAATTCTCTAAAGGTTATGGTATTCATTTTTCAACTGCAGCAACAGCTATATATCCTTTAGCTGGTTACAATAAATCTTTTATTGTATACAATGATTTAAATAACAATAATTATTATGATTACTCTACTTCTGCCTCTGTGTGCAACACTACCACTCTAGCGAACGGTAATGAATGTATAAATATGATAAATATTACAAGTAATGATTATATATCTCAGATATGTTCAGGTACAGGAAGTAATAGTTGTAATCATACTTCTGTGAACATAAATTTCCTTCGTCCCAATCCAGATGCTACAATTTGCTTAGACAGTCCAAATCCCTGCACGATATCTAATGGTGTTTCAAACGTAGATATAATTATTAAAAACGCACAGAGTAATGCTACGAAAACTATATCTGTTTCAAATGTTGGACAGATAAGTGTTAAATAATATGAATAATCATTCACTTAAAATTAAAGGATTTACTCTAGTCGAGATTATGGTATCTCTGTCGATTTTTATGATTATAATGGTTATAGCTTTAGGGGCGCTTGTGTCAGCATCTAATGACGCAGGTAATGCTAGAGCTCTGCGTTCTGCGATGGATAATGTAAACTTTGCAATGGAATCTATGACTAGATCGCTACGCACTGGTAGTGAGTATTATTGTAGTAATACTATTACTCTTCCATTTTCAAGCGCAACGACTAGAGATTGTAATGGTGAATCAGGGATTGCCTTTATGCCAGCTACTAGCACTAACCAAGATACGGCTTATATAAGTAATAATGGCGCATTACAAGTTTGTCACCCTAACTGTGTTGATATTACTTCTCCTGATGTATCTATTGATATGTTAAAGTTTTTCGTTAAAGGTACTTCTACAACTGACAATATTCAACCAAGTATTTATATAATAATGAAAGGCACCGTGACCATTAAAGGCGTACCGAATACTTTTGCCATACAGACAATGGTATCTCAACGTTCAAGCGAATAATATGAAATCAAAAAATTTACAAAAAAATACTGGCTTCACACTTATAGAGACTATGGTTGCTATATTCATATTAACCCTAGCTATGAATGCTTTGATGGGTCTTATCTCTAGTAGTTTATTCTCGGCTCGTTATGCTCGTAACGAAATTGTTGCTAATTATTTAGTACAAGAAGCAGTAGACTATATCAGAAATGATCGAGACACTACAGCTCTGCAACATTACGGAGGAGGTACTTGGAATAGTTTTTTATCCAAATATGGATCCTCAACTTCAGGTACTGAATGTTTTAATTCTACTAATGGATGCGAAATAGAACCAGCCAATAGTACTATTCAAGCCTGTCCTAGTAGTGGTTGTGGTTTATTAAACTATGATGGCAATGCTACAAATAATGATTTCTATACTTATCTAACACCTAGTGGTTTTTCTACTACTACTTTTAGTAGACAAGTAAAAATGTCTATAAATAGCAAGAATGCTGACGAGTTAGATATTACAATTACAGTTAAATGGAAAAATGGTAATATCTCTCGAACAAAAACACTATCAGTAAGTTTGCTTAACTGGCTACAGTAATTAGTATAATAAATTATATATGAAAACAATTAATCAAAAAATATTAAAATATATAAACCTTCAAAAAGGTTATGCTCTTTTGTTTACTGTCGTTATAGTTAGCCTTCTTTCATTGATTGGCCTTGGTTTGTCTAATTCAACATACAAGCAGCTTGTTTTATCAAACCTAGCAAGTGATTCTCAGTTAGCATTTTACCAATCAGATACAGCGACAGAATGTGCTCTCTACGCAGATATTGTTAAAGGTATGACTCCCTCTACTGCATCACCTTGGTATTGCGGAATGGATTCAACAAATACACCAATGTCTTTTACTGTATCCTCTTATGGTAGTAATGGTAGTAGTTATCAAGTAACTTCTTCTCTTGCTAATAACAATACGGATATCCCTTGTTTTGATTTTAATGTTACTAAAACAGGGAACCCTTCTCCTGCCATTGGTACGATTATAGATGCAAATGGATATAATAGTTGTAATAAAACGAGTGCTAAGACCGTCGAGCGTACAATCCAAGTATCATATTGATTTATATGAAAGATCTTGATATCAAAAACCGAATAGAAAAGCTTCGGAAAGAAATTTCTCGTCTTCAGTTTGAATATTATACAAAAGATAGTCCAAGCGTAGAGGATGAAGTTTATGATTCTCTTACTAAAGAATTAAAATCACTCGAAGATAAGTATCCAAAATATAAAGACCCGAATTCTATACTAAACCGTATTACTGGTAAACCTTTAAAGAAATTTAAGAAAGTAAAACACGAAGTACGATTATTATCACTCGGTAATGTTTTCTCAATTGACGAACTAAAGTCTTGGGAGAAACGTAATCTAAAAATACTAGATAAAGAAAAAATACAAGAATATTTCTGTGAACTTAAATTCGATGGTCTAGCTGTTTCCTTGATATATGAGAATGGAAAATTAATTCGTGGAGCTACAAGAGGGGATGGAGAAATAGGTGAAGATATAACAGAGAATCTAAAAACTATAGAATCTATACCACTCATATTGAAAAGTCCTTTTCCAGATAAAATCGAAGTTCGTGGTGAAGCTATAATGAGAAAGAAAGTTCTAGAAGATTTGAATAAGAATAATTTAAAAGAAGGTAAACCATTATTTGCAAATTCTAGAAATGCTGCGGCAGGATCTCTTCGCCAACTTGATCCTAGATTGGCAAAGGAGCGCCACCTAGATTTTATTGCATATGAAGTATCTCAGATTTCTGATAATTGGAAAACTCAGATTAGTAAACATTCGTCTAAGCATGAACTTCTTTTAAAACTTGGTTTTCAAGTTGATAAAAATATATTAAAAACTTCAAATATAGACGATATATCAGTTTTTATTAATAAAATTCAAAGTATTCGTGAATCTTTACCTTTTGGTATTGATGGTGTTGTTGTCAATATTAATGATACAAAAACATATGAATTATTAGGTGTTACAGGCAAAGATCCAAGGGGTGTTATTGCATATAAATACCCAGCTGAAAAAGCAACCACAATAGTTACAGATATTACGGTAAATGTCGGACGCACAGGAGTGCTTACTCCTCTGGCTCACTTTAAACCTACTCTTGTTGCTGGCTCGACTATCTCGAAAGCCACTCTACACAATATGGATCAGATTGATAGATTAGGTATTCGCATAGGCGACACGGTTGTTATACAAAAAGCAGGTGATGTCATACCTGAGGTTGTAGAAGTTCTTGCAAAGATGCGCACAGGCAAAGAAAAGAAATTTAAAATGCCTACTAAATGCCCAGTTTGTAATTTCGAAGTTGAGAAAAGAGATACTCTTCATAAGCAAAACTCTAGCAATACCAGCGTAGCCTATTACTGTACGAACAAGAATTGTCCAGCTAAAAATAGAAGGGGAATGCAACATTTTGTGAATATCTTTGAGATTTATACAGTTGGGCCAAAAATTTTAGATAGACTAAAAGATGAAGGTCTTATTAGTGATGTTGCTGATTTGTTTACCCTGGAAGTGTCAGACCTTTCTGGCCTTGAGCGCTTTGGGGTGAAGTCTGCTGACAATATTATCTCTTCTATATCTTCCCATAAGAGAGTACCACTTTGGCGATTCTTGTATGCATTGGGCATACTTCACGTAGGAGAACAAACCGCTCAAGATATCTCTAATCATTTTGGGTCTCTCGATAGAATAATGAATGCAAAGAAAGAAGACATTATGACAATTGAGAACATTGGACCAATAGTAGCTTCTAGTATAGAAGAATATTTTTCTCGTAAAGAAAATTTATCTTTTATTAAAAAATTATTCCATAATGGTGTAAATCTTGAAAAAGAAAATAAAATATCAAATAATCAAAAAAAGTTTTTGGGTCAAACTTTTGTGTTGACAGGTACGCTTTCTTCTATGTCACGTGATGAGGCCAAGAGAAAGATTATAGATTTGGGGGGTAAAGTATCGAGTTCCGTATCTAAAAATACGTCATATTTAGTCGCGGGTAACGAACCAGGCAGTAAATATACAGAGGCGATTAAATTAAATATTAAAATATTAGACGAATCTTCTTTTCTTGCGCTACTTTTATAAATGACTGATAATATGTTATTCTAGGTTTATGGAATTAGAAGATATTAAGAATTTAGCCCAGATGGCTCGAATAGATATGAGCGATAATGAGCTTGCTGATATGGCCAGTGATTTTGGCCCTATTTTAGAGTATGTAGGCCAGATAGGAGAAGTGAAGCAGTCTTTGGAAATTAAACCTAATTATACATTGCAAAATGTTGTCCGGGAAGATGTATCAACAAACAAAACTGGTGAATATACTGAGAGGATTATTGAACAAATGCCAGATTCGCAGGACGGGTTCTTGAAAGTAAAACAAATTCTATGATTGATTTAAAAGCTCTCACAATAGAAAAAACCCACGAGCATTTTAAGAATGGCGACTTTACTATTACCGATCTAGTAAATGCTTATCTTGATGTGATTAAAGAAAAAAACAAAGATATAAATGCCTATCTAGAAGTTTACACTGATATCAAAGAACAAATTAAAAATGCTGAAGAAATGTTCGCAAATGGGACCTCTACTCTTATGACAGGTATTCCTATTGCCCTAAAAGATAATATGCTTTTTACGGGACATACTGTTTCTGCTGGATCGAAAATACTTGATGGCTATGTAGCTACATACGATGCAGGTGTAGTAAAACAATTAAAATCAAAAGGAGCGATTATTTTAGGCCGTGCAAATATGGATGAATTTGCTATGGGTTCATCGACCGAAACTAGTGCCTACGGTGTTACTCGTAACCCCGTAAATAGAGATTACGTACCTGGAGGTACTTCAGGTGGATCAGCCGCAGCTGTGGCTATGGATGGAGCTTTAGTTACTCTTGGCAGCGATACTGGTGGGTCTATTCGTCAGCCCGCATCGTTTTGTGGTGTTGTCGGTATGAAGCCAACTTATGGAAATGTGTCGCGTTTTGGGATTATTGCGATGGCAAGTTCTTTAGATCAAGTGGGCCCTATGGGTAAAACCGTTCGTGATGTAGAAATACTTTACAATGCTATAAATGACCACGACACAGATGATAGTACGTCCATTCCAAATGAGCTACGAATAAAAAAAGATAAACTCAAAAAAGTAATTGGTGTACCTAAAGATTTTTTACTCAGTGATGGTATCAACAAAGAAGTAATAAAGAACTTTGAAGAAAGTTGCAAGAAATTAGAAAAAGAAGGGTATACGCTTGTAGATATATCACTGCCACTTATTAAATACTCACTAGCTGTGTATTATATTGTTATGCCAGCAGAGGTTTCAAGTAACCTAGCAAGATTTGATGGTATTCGCTACGGTCAATCTGCTCCTGCTGATAGTATATACGATGTTTATGCAAAGACTCGTGGAGCTTTCTTTGGAAAAGAAGTTCGTCGAAGAATCTTACTGGGTACATATATACTCTCTCATGGATACTATGATGCTTATTACAATAAAGCTGTAAATGTCCGTGAGTTAATTAAAGCTGAGCTTGCTCAAGTTTTTGAAAAAGTTGATGCTATTATTACTCCGACAGTACCATTCCCCCCATTTAAGTTTGGTGAAAAATTAAAAGATCCTATAGCGATGTATATGTCTGATTTATTTACTGTACCTGCAAATATTGCCGGTGTTCCTGCTATGTCAGTTCCTTCTGGCAAGACAGAAGAAGGACTTCCTTTAGGTTTACATATTATGACTGCCCATTTTCAGGAAGATATTCTTTTTGCTATAGGAAAAGACTTTGAGAATGCATTGAAAAACTAGTATAATATAACTTATGGATCAGCAAGGCATTGTCCAACCTCTCATAAGTAAACCTCTTTTTCAACCAACATATATTAATATTGATTATGTTTTTAATAAAATATATACAGCTATTAAACCAATAGTTGATTTCTTTGCTAGTTCACATACTTGGGTTGTGCTAGGTATTATATCCTCATTTATTTCTATTATTTGTATTGCTATTATAATATTTTCACTTGTTCGAATGAGAGAAATACAGTTAGAGGAAAAAAGGGAGATTGACCATGAGATACACGAAGCACTTTTACTAGACAAGCAAAAAGAGCGCAATCAAAATCCACGATGGCACTACGTACTTACCCTTATAGAAAGCTCAAATGAATCAGACTGGCGTGTAGCTATTATAGAAGCGGATTCTATGCTCGAAGAATTATTAAGGAATAAAGGATTTACAGGGAATACAACAAGTGAACTTCTGGAATCTGCTCGCTCGAACGGTTACCAGACGATACAAAATGCTTGGGATGCACATCTAGTCCGCAATCAGATAGCTCACGCGGGAGCAGAGTTCTCATTGACTCAGCTAGAAGGACGACGAGTTATAAAACTATTCCAAAGCTTTTTTGAAGAGTTGGGAGTTATATAGATGACATCAAACAATACTTATAAATTAGTTATTTTACTTCAAATTTATTAATAACAACACTTTTTGTAGTATTGTTAAATTCATACTCAAAAGTAGCATTGCTTTGTATATGTCCATCCTCATATGTTACTTCACCTCTATGTAAGGCAGGGTTTACTATAATAGATACTACATACCAAGATCCACCAAGTACTGGCTTGTCTGTTGCAATTGTTTTTATATTATCTCTGACATATTTCTCGACAGTAATCATTTCATCAAGATTTTCACATTGTATTTGACCAAGAGTAGGGGTATATGTTAGTTGTGATTTATCTTTATATATATAAACACCATCACCTTGATTTATCATTTCTCCAGAGGCAACACTAGCACTACCATCACCAAATTCTGCAATTAGCTCTTGTTTTATTTGTAGACCTTGAGATAAATAATTCCACCAAAGGTTTGCTGTCCGACCCATAATTTTTTGATTGAGTGGACCAACTGTACCTTCAATAGTCCCAATCTTAGAATCTTTTTCTGCTGGAGAGTTATTAAATTCACCAGAAACATTTTCACCAGTAATATTTAATCTTAACCAAGCTTTATCGTATTGCCCATTATTTATTTCCTTAGAGTAATAATAGCAAAGAGATTGTGTCTCTTTTGGAATTATTACTTTAGTATCTCCATTTTCTTCTAGGTTTTTATTTTCTCCAATTAACAAAAAGCCAACAATTATGAGGATAAAAGCAAATATTATAAGTATAATAATATTCTTCTTCATATCTAAATGGTAGCATAATAAATATATTATATTAAACAAACTTATACCCTTTAAATACTATGTAAATATATGACTTAATAAAACAAACAATACCCCTTATTAAGGGGTATTGTTTGTTTGCGCGGTCGACCGGACTTGAACCGGCAACCTCTCGCGTGACAGGCGAGTGCTCTAACCAGTTGAGCTACGACCGCGTATTGTTATTTATTCTGGAGACTCGACCTCTACAAGGTCAGTACACCTTTCATATTTATTCAGATGAGTACATTTTCATAAATAAATTCAAGGTCTTCGATTCCTCCATGAAAAGCCGTTCAGGCTTTTCTCGCACTACACAAACAAATACTTTGTATTTATCTGTTTGTGTCGGCGGGAGGAATCGAACCTCCGACCTCGGGCTTATGAGTCCCGCGCTCTAACCGTCTGAGCTACGCCGACATATTCGACACAGCTGACATATCTTTTGGCATGTCACTTGCCGACTTGTTGCGGGGCCTGGAATCGAACCAGGGTCTCAAGGTTATGAGCCTTACGAGATACCATTTCTCCACCCCGCTATAATACTACAAACTATCTAATATTGATATCATTTTTATAGGCTCATAACCTTGGTTATTCGCACTATCAGTCCTTATCGGAGATACCATTTCCCTGCCTGCGCAGGCAGGTCCACCTCGCTATAATACTACAAACTATCTAATATTGAAATAATACATAATATACAAATATAATCTATATTATTCAAGCTAATTAGCTAAATCAGGAGATAACGTCTAGTAATACCTTTAAATAGTTATATTGCTATTGTACTTAAAATTAGAAATTTTGCAATCATATTATAAATTAAGTTAATAACATATATATTTTTACACATTATTAAAATAGGTTTATAATATAAGTAAACATATTTTAAATACTTAAAATAGACAGTCATGAATGTACAAACAACCGACCTCACATCTTTGTTTGAAGCTTACGCTCACAACAAAAAAATCAAAACAAATCTTAGTATGACTGAAATTCCCCATTATGAAGAAGTTTATGTGTGCATTATACCTTTTGCTGAAGACATAAGTTTTGTAAAAGATACAAAATGTCATTACAAAATCGAAAAAGTAGGCTACTTGTATAATGTATGGTTTTGGCCATATTAATATTTGTAAAGACTACAACAAATCCGAAAAATATGTTGTAGCCTTTTATTTTTACCTTTTGCAAAATAATCAAATTTAAACTAGTATATTTCATATGCCGTTGTAGCTGTCTTGGTAGGTATGAACTATAAGTTTGTCATTGTTAGTTAAAGTAATATATTATGCCGTTGTAGCTCAGTTGGTAGAGCACTCCATTGGTAATGGGGAGGTCAGCAGTTCAATCCTGCTCAACGGCTCCGCAAGAGTTTGCCAAAGTTTATTAAATTTTCTTGCCAAAGTAGCTCAGTTGGTAGAGCAACCCCTTCGTAAGGGGTAGGTCGTGAGTTCGATTCTCACCTTTGGCTCCATTTGTTATAATAGACGTATGTCAGAAATTCTAGAAGAATCGAAAAAAGATATCTTCTTACTTGTCACCAAAGATAAAAGTATTCTTGATCCCACTTCTCCAGCGGGAAAGTTTGTCACAGACATTGAATCTGTGGTTTCTCAATTACATATTGTTTATATCGGAAAGGACAAGAAATCGGCAGAAAAAGTGAATAATAACACTTGGGTATATAAAGTGAAGAACATCCCATTTTTTAGTTTTTTTGCGGTTTACCACGTTATTCATTTTCAATTAGTTTGGAAAAAGCATTTTCAACCAACTGTTATTATTAGTATGGGTGATGAAATTAAGATTGCCAAAAGACTTTCAGAAAAATATCATCGACCAATGTATGTTTTTTATTCATATATGAAGGCATTGGGTAGAAAGAGTGTATCAATTAGTTCTCTCACTCACGCTAAACCTAAAAAGATTTTTATTCCAAATGCTTATATAAGTGAAGCGATTGAAAATTACCCAGGATTTAAACCCGCAGAAACTGAAATTAAAATTTTAACAGAATATATAGATGTGGCAAACCTTGAAAATATGTTTAACAATAAGCATGTTGAAGGCGATGCCACTACTAGGAATAAGATTTTTACGATGTTGGTTTTTCCCAGAAACGCTAATCTGAAATCTTTTCGGATGATTCAAGCAATAGCAAAGGAAGTTAAAATTTCTATCGCCAGATTCCAATTTTATGTAGTTATTAAAGATAGTCAGATCCTGTGGGCTAAAATATTAAGACGTTTCCTAGGGATACCCCTGAACCTTATTAATGAAAAGGAAGAATCTGTTAATCTTTTTCATGCCTCGCAGATGATGCTATATTTTGATACAAAGAAGACCCCTTACGAACCAATCTTGTACTCCTTTGTCTCTGGCTGTCCAGTGCTTTCCACGGGAGATGAATATAGTCAGACGATTCTGTTTAACTCAGGGTTAGAAGAGTACGGCAAGCTAGCTAGAGATGGAAAAATGTTTGGTCAATTAATAAAGAAATTAATAAATGATCCGTATCTTTATACCAAATATAAAATGAACTGTGTCGGATTCGCAAAAGCTGCATTTACTCACGATCACGATTTGTATATTAGTAAGCTTAAAGAGAGTTTAAATGTCTAAGTTTATTTTGCTATAATAGATCAATGCAAGAAAATACAGAAGAAATAAAGAAAGAAATAGAAAAATTAGAGAAAGGTATGGCAAGTGCAGATTTCTGGAACAACAAAGCCAAGGCTCAGGCAACTATCAAACAACTAAATTTACTTAAAGATCAGTTACTAGGGAACGAGAAGTACGATAAAGGCAATGCTATTATCTCTATTTTATCTGGAGCCGGAGGTGACGATGCTGAGGATTTTTCCTCGATGCTATTGAATATGTATCTAAAGTATATAGCCAGAAGTGGTTGGACTTTTAACTTAATTCACGAGAATAAGAATAATCTAGGTGGCTATCGCAATGTCTCTATAGAAGTTATCGGCAAGAATGCTTACGGTAAACTCAAGAATGAATCTGGTGTCCATAGACTTGTACGCATATCTCCATTTAACGCAAAATCTCTTCGCCATACTTCTTTTTCTCTAGTAGAAGTTACCCCCAAGTTTGAGAAGAATGATAATGCTATAGAGATTCCACCTGAGGACATACGAATCGAGTTCTCCAAATCTGGTGGACCAGGTGGTCAGAATGTAAATAAGCGTGAGACAGCAGTTCGTATCGTACATCTGCCGACAAATATATCAGTTCATGTTACTACCGAGCGTTCCCAAGAACAAAATAGAGAAAAAGCCATAGAAATATTAAAAGGTAAACTTTTCAAACTTCGTGAAGAAGAGAATTTATCAACGAAAAATAATCTATCTATTTCAAAAACTACCGATATAGAGTGGGGGAATCAAATACGTTCTTATGTCCTTCATCCATACAAGAAAATCAAAGACCACAGGACAGATGTAGAAGTAAATGATGTTGACGCAGTCCTAGAACGAGGTGAATTAGATATTTTTATTGAAGCGGAAGCGCATATATGATATCCTTAATGATGTAGTATGATCTATTTCAACAATGTTACAAAAAAATATGTAGATAATGTTTCTCTCGACAATGTTACTATCTCAGTATCAGCTGGAGAGTTCGTGTCCATCGTCGGTCACTCAGGTGCCGGTAAGACAACAATAACAAAACTCATCTTGGCTGAGGAATTTCCGACAGAAGGAACTATATTCTTCGAATCAACAAACATAAATACACTTTCTAAACGCGAGTTAACAAACTTTCGTCGCAAAGTTGGAGTGGTTTTCCAGGATTTTAGACTTTTGTCGAATAAAACTGCTTACGAGAACATAGCTTTTGCTATGGAGGCACTAGGAAGGGATAATGAACAGATAGAGATAGACGTGCCTCACGTGCTAGACCTAGTTGACCTTACTAACAGATCGTCTCATTTCCCACACCAGCTCTCAGGTGGTGAGAAACAGCGTTTAGCTATCGCTCGAGCTATTATTACTCAACCAGAACTTATCATTGCAGATGAGCCGACAGGCAACCTCGATCCGCTTAATGCTAAAGAAGTCATAAATATACTAAAGAAATTAAATGATTTGGGGACAACAGTTATCCTCACTACACATAATCGTGATGTTATAGACCAAGTAGGCAAGAGGGTTATTACTCTTGAGAATGGCCGTGTAGTCCGAGATGATAAAGATGGTAAGTATGTGATATAATAATTTTATGTTTTTGATTAATACCAAAAGAGTTATAATTTCCGGGTATCGCAATTTTATGCGTAGCGGTTTCACCTCCTTAGCCTCTGTGCTTATGATGGTCATAACTCTCTCTGTTATTACTAGTCTTATTTTTGTTAAGACCACGCTTACAGCCACACTAAACGATGTCAGAGACAAAGTTGATATCAATGTCTATTTTATACCAGGTGCAGCAGAGTCTGATATTACAAATATTCAATCCGATATATCAAAGTTACCAGAAGTAAAAAGTGTTACTTATACTTCTGCTTCTGATGCTATGACTGCTTTTAAAGCAAAGCATGCCAATGACTACCTGACACTTCAAGCGTTTGATGAACTTGGAAGTAATCCGCTCGGGGCCTCTTTAGATATTAAAGCCAAAGACCCTTCACAATATGAAGAAATATCAAAATATTTTGAAAACGATAATGCTGTGTCTCAAAATACATCAAATATTGTTGATAAGATAGATTACCATCAAAACAAAGTTATCATCGATAGACTTACCGCGATTATAAATGGAGCTCAGAAGCTGGGATTTGTCTTATCTCTTGTTCTTGTTCTTATCTCGATTATTATTACATTCAGTACTATTCGCTTGATTATCTATATGTCCCGTGAAGAGATCGGGGTTATGAGGTTAGTCGGAGCTAGTCCAAGGTACATACAAGGACCATTTGTGGTCTCTGGAGTGTTAGTTGGCGTAGCCGCTAGTCTTATTACTATACTTATGTTTATACCTATATCTATATGGCTGGGTAATCAGATGACTGACTTTATAGGTATAAATATGTTTACTTATTTTAAAGATAATTTTATTCAATTATTTATTATTATGCTTGGGTGTGGAGTCCTCATTGGAGGTATCTCTAGCTCTTTAGCCATCTCACGATATCTACGCAAATAAACCATGAAGACACAGAAGACTCCAGATAAAAAGACTGAAACCTGTAAATATATTTTCGTCATCGGTGGTGTTATCTCTGGTGTGGGTAAAGGTGTCGCAGCTTCATCTATTGCTCGTATTCTACAAGACAGAGGTAAGACTGTCACAGCTCTGAAAATAGACCCTTATATAAATATTGACGCAGGTACGATGAACCCTACTGAGCACGGCGAAGTTTTTGTCCTCGATGATGGTTATGAATGCGATCAAGATATGGGTAACTATGAGCGTTTCTTGAATATTAATTTATCAAAAATAAATTATATGACTACCGGTGTTGTCTATCAGAGTGTGATAGATAAAGAACGCAACTTAGAATATGCTGGTAAGTGCGTCGAAGTAGTGCCTCATATTCCAATGGAAGTTATTCGTCGAATAGAGACAGCTCGTGATAACGCCAAAGCAAATGTAGTAGTTATAGAAATCGGTGGTACTGTCGGTGAGTATCAGAATATGCTTTTCCTAGAAGCTGCTCGTATGATGAAGATAAAATATAATAGAGACGTATTCTTTGTTATGGTTTCTTACTTACCTATACCATCGAAAATCGGTGAGATGAAAACAAAGCCTACACAATATGCCGTCAGGACACTGAATGCTTCAGGTATCCAACCAGATATAATTATTGCTCGTAGTAAGCAGTCCATCGATGGTCCTCGTAAAGAAAAAATATCAATGTTCTGCAATATTCCTACTGATCGAGTTATCTCTGCTCCCGATGTAGAGAGTATTTACGATATTCCTATTAACTTCGAAAAGGAAGGGCTAGGGGATATGATTTGCGATGTTGTAGATATGACTTGTGGTCCTGCATTTGGTAAAAGTGCTAAAGAGTGGCAGAAGTTTGCTGGCTCGACTCACTCTCCAAAAGAAGAAGTTCATATCGCTATCATTGGTAAATATTTTAATACAGGTGACTTCACTTTATCTGATTCATACTTATCTGTTATCGAAGCTATTAAGTACTCAGCGTATGCACTTCACAGAAAGCCGGTAATTACTTGGCTTTCGTCTGTTGATTTTGAGAAGGATCCGAAGAAAATAAAATCTTTATCTAAATATGATGGCATCCTTGTTCCTGGTGGCTTTGGTTCAAGAGGGATAGAAGGAAAGATTAAAGCTATCGAGTATGCTCGTAAGAATAATATTCCATACTTTGGTTTATGCTATGGTATGCAGCTTATGGTGGTAGAGTACGCACGCAATGTCCTTGGCTTGAAAGATGCAAATACTCGCGAGATAAATCCTAAATCAAAAAATCTTATCATCGATGTGATGGAAGATCAGAAAGATAAGATTAAAAATAAGAAGCTAGGAGGTACAATGAGGCTAGGAGCTTACCCTGCTACACTGCTAAAAGATAGCGTAGCAGCAAATGCCTACAGAGCAAAGAATATTTCTGAGCGTCATCGACATCGCTATGAAGTCAATAATGCTTACAGGGAAGATTTAGAGAAAGCAGGTCTAGTGTTCTCTGGAGTCTCACCCGATGGACACTTAGCTGAGATTGCTGAACTGCCGAATTCCAAACATCCATTCTTCTTAGGTACACAATTCCACCCAGAGTTCAAAGCAAGACCTCTGTCGCCACATCCTCTTTTCTCTGCTTTTGTGAAAGCATGTATAAAATCTAATAAAAAATAACTCCCATCGCTGGGAGTTATTTTTTATTTTACTATTTTAGTGCATCTTCTCCGTCTCGGAGTCTACTGTCGGCGATAATTCTTAGTATTTCATCTTCATCATCTGTGATAGTGTATAAATTCAGATCTTCAATGTTCACAGTATGATACTTTTCTACTAAAACTTCTTTTATAATTTTCTCTATTGGATTCCAGAAATCTGATCCGAAAAGAATAACAGGGATTTTGCCTATCTTGCCGGTCTGCTGTAATGTCAGCATTTCGAAAAGTTCATCGAAAGTACCAAAACCACCAGGACAGAAGATACAAACTTCTGTAGTGTAAGACATAGATACTTGTCTAGCGAAGAAGAAGTAGAAAGGTATTACTTCTGTCACGTATTCATTCGTCTTTTGTTCGTGGGGGAGGCGAATTGTCAAACCGACAGATTTACCGCCTGCCTCATAGGCTCCACGGCTAGCAGCCTCCATAATGCCTCCACCTCCTCCAGAGAGGATAATATAGCCTAATTCCTTTGATATGCGGTGAGCAAGCGAACGAGCCTGCTCATAGGCAGGATTGCCTTCCTTTAACCTAGCTGAGCCATAGAAAGTCACTGACGGAGTGAATTCACTAATAGTGTCTATTCCTTGGCGGAATTCCTCTTCCATCATACATAACTTCGTCTCTTCTTCGTTTTCACCGTAGAGAGTGACACAGCCACTTTTAATATCATCAATTGTTAAATGTTTTGGTCTGTACTTTATAGTGTCTGTTTTTTCCATATAAATGTAATTGTACCTCAGCACGAGCCTATTTTCAATTGTTTTTCTTGGGTTTTGTGGTAATATATCGAAGTTAGAGTATATTGCCGACTCAAAGTGAAATAAAATAGTATATTGCCAGATCGTCTAATGGTAGGACACCTCCCTCTGGAGGAGGTTATCTTGGTTCGAGTCCAGGTCTGGCAGCAGGTAGCGTAGCGTAGGAAGCTGCCAGAAGTATGTGGGAGTACCCGCATACGCCCTGGACGAGAAAACCCTGAGTATATCGCACGGAGTGTAGCGAGTACGATACGAAAGGTGTACAGAATCTGTAAGATTCGAGAAGCGTACTCGCGGTCCAGGTCTGGCAGCCAGCACGAGCGAGGTTATTACGCTCGAGTCTAAATAAAAACTATATGAAAAAAAAGGATTTAGCGGAAAAATTAAAATTAATTAGAAGTCTTAAAAAGGAAGATGGATTTGATAATGATAAAGAAATAGAAGAAATCATTATCCCTTTGATTAAGGAGTTATTCGAAGAAAAAAAATATAAAGACATTGTAGAAATTTTTTTGAAGACTCTTAGTGCAGAAGATCCTGGTTATTATGAGTTTGAGACAGCATATTCTTTTGACAATTTAGGGAAACAAGATGAGGCCGAGGAAATATATGATTCTTTGCTTTTTTTTGACGGTGGCAACACCAGCGTTCTTAATAATCTTTCTAATATAAAGAAAAATAAAGGTGAAATGAATGAGGCATGGGATTTAATTAAAAAAGCATTTGAGCTTACTAAAGGGAAAGATGAAGTTGTAAAAAGAAATTATAACTCTTTATTAAAAATTGTTGAAGAACAAAAACAAATTGATTATCTTTTTGAATCAGCTAAAAATTCTTTAGAAAAAGAAACAAAATGGGCTATATCTAAATTAGAATATTTTTTGATAAACGTTCTCAAAGATTCAGAATACAAAGACGGACAAATCCCTATAGCTCGATGGAAATTTAAGGTAATGATGGGTGTGGATGAAGAAAAAGCTTCTTCCTTGCGTGATCAGTGGATAAACAAAGGTTATATAAAAGTACTAGAAAAAAGAAACGAACATGGAGTACAATTTTACAAAATAAATCCCAAATTATCATCATTTATAAAACAAGTTAAACCCGTAGATTTAAATAATGAATGGTTTAAGGGTATAGATAATGTAAATCGAGAGTCTTTAGAAAAGTGTGGATATTTTAATCTGCTTAAAAAAATTGAACATGTAAGCGTTAAATATAAAAGTTTAGTAAAAAGAGATTATGATGAATTGGTATTTAATTATCTTCTGGGAAATAAAAAGTCAACAATTATTAACTCTGGTTCTTTCTTGGAGTTATTATTTACATATTTTTGTGAAAAGAAGAAAATCTTATCAATCAGCTATACAATTAATAATAAGATAGTTAATAAAAAATTGCATGAGTCTAATCTAAATGATTTTCTAAGTTATTTCGAGGAGAAACAAACATTTAAAACTATTATTGTATCTCTTGGAGAAGTAACTCGGATTTATAGAAATTTTATTCATCCGGGTAATGAAATAAGAAATAAGGAAAAGTTAGATATGCAAAAAGCTGAATTGTGTTTCTTCTCGGTTAATCAAATAGCAAACTATTTGCTCAAATAGTTTTTGTAAAGTCCTTATTAAAAAGAAAATAGTCCATTTAGGACTATTTTCTTTCAACCGTTTTCACTTAAAATGCTCTATTTTCAAGCAAGGTACCTCCCGTCTTACGCCACAACTCTTTCGCCATTTCTCTTCCCCCATCGGATTCCGATGCAGGTATGCCGCTGGAGAGGGTTTTATTTTGGGTTGATATAAATATCATAGCATAGAAGAAAAATTGCCAAAGCAAAAAGTACATAAAACTGTTATTAAAATGGAGATAAAATAGATAATTTCAAACCCTGTATAATATTATCAATAACGATATAAAATATTTTTAAGTGCTCGAGACACGTCGTTTTGGTAAATAAAAGAGTTAAAAATAACATTGTGGGGTAAGGAACCAGTTGGTCCTAGCCCGAGCGTCTCAGCAACTACTTTTTGTGTTTGGTTTGGTATAATAAAAAAATGGAAATTAAATTAAAAGAAATCGGAAATGAATTTAAATGTCCAATAGCTATTATAATGAAAGATGGGAAAATATTAACTGGACATCGTCATTATACGCCAGACAAATGGAAAAAAATTTCAGTGTGGACAGTTCCTGGTGGTAGGTGTAATTCTGGTGAAATAATACGAGATGCTCTTACCAGAGAGATTCAAGAAGAAGTCGGAATTACTGAATTTGAAATCATTGATTTTATTGGAGAAGTACCAGGCGCAAAAGATGGAGATATTGTTCCAATGTTTTTTTGTACAACAGAACAAGATTTTAAACTTATGGAACCAGAAAAATTCTCTGAATGGAGGTGGGTTTCAAAGGATGAATATATAGCAGGAGGAGAGTATAGTGGCTTTAATCCAATAGCAAGAGAAGTAATAGTTGATTATCTTAAAAAGTTAATTTAACTATTAAATTATAATAAATAAGTTCCAAAGTTGCCCTAGGTCGCTAGCCAGCAAAATTTGCTATAATAAAAAAATGGAACAAATACCAAAATCAAATAATCAATCTAATTCAGAATCAAAAATTGTAAGTTTTGAAGCAAATATAGATCGTGCTCTTTATAATAATATTAAAAATGAAACGAGAAATGATTTAAAAAATTCACTTAAAAAATTAAAAGAAGAACTAGAATTGCTCGAAGAGGAAAAAAGATCAAAGAAAAATTACACAAAAAATGTCAGTTCAAATAAAACAGAATACTCTGAAAATGAAATTGAACATTTTAATGAACGAATTTCAGAAATAGAGCAATCAATAAAAGACATTCACGGCTATATGACTGAACTTGATTTAGATTCAATAATGATTGATGATACACTTGAGGAGATTAAATATCTTGAAAATAAATATAGAAAAATTTTGTTTAATATAGATAAATCGCAGTTAAATTAAAATGAAAACACTAAAATTTACTGCGCAACTTGTAGATAAAATACTTTCAGGTGATAAGACTTCTACATGGAGATTGTTTGATGACAAGGATTTGAAAAATGGAGATGAGCTTATATTTATAAATAAAGATACCGGTAATCAATTTGGAACTGCCAAGATTACCTCACTAAAAGTTAAGACACTAGGTACTCTAGCAGATGAGGATTGGGTAGGACATGAAAAGTTTTCCTCAGAGGAAGAAATGTATGAAACCTATAAAAGATATTATGGTGATATGGTAAATAAAGATTCTGAAGTTAAAATTTTAACCTTTAATTTTAAAAAATAACATCGTGGGTAAGGAATTAAAAGCTTTAATCAGATTAACGAAAAGCCTCCAGTTGGAGGCCTGTATTAGGTAATCAATTCTATAGATCAAGCCTAACCTATTGGTAAAAGTTAAGGATGTCCAGCCTCGTAAAAGAGGTTGTTTGCAATAGTGGTTTTTGATGATAGAAAACAATCATATTCCTTATTATTATATCATATAATATTTGATATAATTAAAAAATGAAAAACGCAATAATATTTCATGGAACAGGAAGTACTGGTAAATATTTTTGGTTCCCATATTTAAAAGAAAAACTTGAAAAGAAAGGTTTTGAAGTGTGGCTTCCAGATTTACCGAACAAGGATAATCCAAATATTAATGAATTAGTCCCTTTTGTTTTAAAAAATGGAAAATTTAATTCAGAAACTGTATTGATAGGTCACTCTTCTGGGGCGCAATTAATTTTAAATATTTTAGAGAAAATTGATATTAAGATAGAGCAGGCAATACTAGTTTCAGGATACGCAGAATCTTTAGCTGAAAGTGCTAATTCAAATATAAAACCTGATCTTGATTGGAATAAAATTAAAGAAAATGTAGAAAATATTATTTTTATAAACTCTGATAATGATCCTTGGGGTTGGGATGATAAGCAGGGTAGAGCTATGTTTAATAAGCTAGGAGGAATTCAAATTATTATGCACAACGAAGGACATATGGGTTCAGTATCCTACAATCAACCCTACAAAGAATTTCCTTTATTGGTTGACCTTATTCATTAAAAAGGTTCCGATATAATCCCAGGTCGCCAGCTCTGAGTGGCAAATAAAAAAGTCACTAATTATAAATTAGCGACTTTTTGATTTTAGTTTAGGGCTTTGAGTTCGGTAAGTTCTTTTTCAATTTTCATAATTGCATTTTGATAACCACTTTTTTCATTCTCGAATTCTTTTTCAATTGATTTTTTATAAATCTCAATTTCATGTTTCGTTGGTGGAAACAGTTTGTATGAAAAAAAGGATGAACCAGTGGAGCCAACAAGCATCCCAAAAAACAAACCGAAGATTCCAAATCCTACGAGGAAAATTTTTAATTCATGGACGGTAAAATATGGACTTCGTTCAAATTTGTAAAAAAGATAAACCATTACTAATGAGAAAAGGCACATAATTGTTCCCATCTCTATTAATGAGATAATTTTACCTCTTTTACTCCTCCTAAAAATTTTCCATTGAAGGCTATCATTTTTCATAATTAATTAAATTTAAGGTTCAAGAATATTATATTTCTGTTATGTAATATCATTATTTATATGTTTTGTCAAAAATATTTTAGTGAATAAAAAAAGAGGTCCGGATAGAAATCCAACCCCTTATTAATAACCGCCTATGAAACAATTTTAAAGCCCAAGTAACTTTTTTTCTACTTGCGTAAGTTTTCTTAGAGCCCTGTCTTTTATTTTTAATGATTCTGTTTCTTCGTCAAATAGTGTTGCTGGTTTGCAGTTATCCATCACAAAACTAATTTCCCCATCAGTTAATACCGGTTTTTTAGCTGTTTTAATATAATTTTCATCAGTTTGTTGTCCAGCAAAGGCGACAGCGATTGTGTCGTCTTTGAAAAAACCAATTGAAGAAGAATATATACCGCCATAATCTACTCTATAGACTTCAGTCATTTCTATTATTTTAAATGAACTTAAGTCTTTACCTATAAGTATCGAAATATCATTTTCCATTTTAATTTATTTTAGCTGAAAAATATTGTTTAACTAAACATTACCACCTCCTCTATATTTGTCAATAACTGTTCCAATGTCGTACTAGGTCGTCAGCTACTAATCTTTGGCTTTATAGATTATAATGATTTTAATTATGGCTAAACATTTAATTGCCGGAGGGGTGGCACATGAGTTGCCAGAAGATTTGCGAAAAGCTTTGACAGCTGATCGTAAAGCTTTAACCGCATGGGAAGATATCACACCACTTGCTCGCAATGAGTGGATTTGCTGGACTATCTCAGTTAAGACTCCAGAAACTAGGAAAGAGCATATTGCTAGAGTTGTTTCGGAACTCAAAGAGGGGATTCGTAGACCATGTTGCTGGATGGGTTGCGTTCATCGCACCGATAAAAAATTAAGCCCTTCACAGAAATTCATACTTAAAAAACAGAAATGCTAGGATACTTTATGTAAAGTGTCCTAGCATTTAATTGGTTACGATATTACATCGTAGCATTCTTTTAGTTCATCTAATAGTTTAAGCATATGGTACAGACCACGTTGCTCGTCAGTGGGAGGTATACCATGTTGCAGATATAATTCCCTAAGTTTATCCAGATGTTTAAAAATTTTTTCTTTTTTGCCGTACTTAATAGCTTCAATAAGGCTTTCCTCTGTAAACCTTATTTCGGGCTGAGTGCCGTAAACATAGTCGTGTATTGATATAGAACGACTTCCACTCAATAAATTCTCTACAGCTTCAATAAAAACACCGAAATGACTTTTGTTTAAAAATAACAATACATTTTTCATAATACAAATTTTCTTTTTATATTACGTTAAATTGACATTTTGTCAACAAATTATTCCAAACATTTTTATGATTAAAATAGTGATTTCAACTTTACCTTATACTATCACTAGATAAATTCTGTTATACTCTCCATATGACTTTCCTCGAACCAGCTAGTAAATTCTATTCTCGCTTTGAGCGACCGATATCATCGTTGTCATTACTTTCGGGTTTCATATTTGATGCACTTACACTCAAACGAGTAGATACACTCTGGGAGAATTTCTGGATATTGATACATCTTCTCATTATTTGCGTGTTTATAATCTTAATTCACGCGAATGAAAGTGGAGAAGGAGATGAAAAAAACCCGTCCAAGGCACACTTCTGGTATGTGAATATATTACAATTCTTTTTTGGTGGCATCCTTTCTGCGTTTTTGGTTTTTTATTTCCGTAGTGCTGACATCTTGGTGACTTGGCCGTTCATCTTGCTTCTTATTGCAGCTTTTGTGGCCAATGAGTCACTCAAGCGTCATTATGTAAGATTAAGTTTTCAGATTAGTCTCTTTTTCCTCTCAGTTTATTCTTTTGCTATATTTTTTATCCCGGTTATATTACACCAAATAGGTACATATATATTTCTGCTATCTGGTTTGGTAAGTCTTGTTTTTATCAGTATCTTTGTGAGCGTGCTGTTCTACTTTCTAAAAGATCGCTTTACAGAGAGTAAAAGATTAGTTGTCTTTCTTGTGCTTGGTATCTTTGCTACAGTGAACATACTTTATTTCACAAATCTTATTCCGCCTATTCCACTATCACTCAAAAGTGGGGGAATATATCATTCTGTACAAAAGAATGATACTGGAAACTACGATGTCACTTCTGAACCACGGAGTTGGCGTGACTATCTTAATATTTATCAAGACTTCACTCAGACGCCAACAGATCCAGTGTATGCATTCAGTGCTGTGTTCTCACCTAGAGATTTAAATATTACTATTGTTCACGAGTGGCAACATTACGATGAAGTAAAGAAGAAGTGGCTGACTAATGCTACTATACGTCTACCGGTGGTAGGCGGGCGCGATGGAGGCTTCCGTACGTATTCTATGCTTACCAATCTCACTCCTGGTAAGTGGCGGGTGAATATAAAGACTACAGAAAATAAAGTTATCGGACGCTTACGGTTTCGTATTGTTGATTCTAACACCCTGCCTGCTCTTGTGGATGAGATAGTGAAATAGCAACTGAAAGTTACCTGAAAATAAAAAACCACTTCGATAAATGAAGTGGTGATTTTTTAATAAATTAATTTTAGTAATACTGTAACTCTTTGATCTCAAGCCCAAATTTTTTAAGCTTTTTAATGTTTTCTTCTGAGTACAAGAATTTAAGAAAGGTTTCTTTGATTTCTTCATTTTTAAAAGAATCTAATCTGAATTTTTCAGATACAACTAAAACAATCTGATGAAGAAAAGAATGTTCTTCAGGGGTGGCAATATCATAAAGCATACAGAATAGAGGATTAGATTTGAACTGATTATCATGAACGAAGAAGCAAATACTTTTATTATCCTTAAAAAGTTTTATCATCTGGTCCATAATAATTGAGTCTATCCTTCCTCGACGCGTTGCTTCCTCATCGTATTCACATTTGCGGATATGTTCTGAAAGATAAAATGAAATACCTTTAGTATCTCTGTCTACTTCCATCTTCCATAGGAACAAGAAGTTTCCTTTTTGTAATGGGGATATTTTTTCCATTTTTTAAAATTTTAGATTTATGTTTTTCTTTACATTATAATTTTTACCTTACTGTGTCAACTTATTTAAATAAGTTGTTTTTAAAACCTTTACAGAATCTCATTTTTAGTGTATAAAATATTTAAACATTTTTTCACAATCTAAATTCTTTAAAGATGAGTTTACCAAGCACATTACCCCCAACAGAAAAAACCTGGAAAGAAATAGTTCTGGCTCGCAATAATAAATCAGCCATACTAGCAAAATTATTGTCAGATAATGGCGTAAGGCACGGCCAGATGATTTTTGTAAATTTGAAAAATATCCGTATCAAAGTTAGCAATAGAACTAACAACAAACCCAAAATTTATTTCCGTAAGCAGACTCAACTTGAGGTTGTTAGGAGAATTAATGCAGGGGATGATAAGATGTTGCCATGCATTGCTTCACTGCCTAATGGTTTGTTCTCAAACGCAAATTTACGGTCAGGTTCGTGTGATTTGATTGGGTTAAAAATTTACTCAAATAACACTATTCAAATCATCCAAATTGAAAACACAGAGTTGTTGATGCAACCCCAAACCAATTACAATTAATTGGCAAACACCTTCATTTTAAAGCCGCTGTACAATACAGTGGCTTTTATTTTAAGATGTTTTTCATGTATTTATGCGCATTTTTCATATTGGTGTATAATGTACATATGAAATCCTCCAGAATCATATTAATAATCGTTATTATTGTCGGGGTTGTGCTAATCCTTACACGTAATGCGTGGATGCCAAAATTAGTAAATAAAACTAATAAAAACAATATTACAAACACCCAAACTGCTAATTACGGTCCGATAACCATTACAACTAAGAAGATAAATGAAGCAAATTTCACTGGTGTTACGACTACCATCACAGGATCAAGTCAAATTGCTATCGATATGCAAAAGTACATAGATGACACTATTAATGATTTCAGGAATCAAGCGAATAATGAGGTTCCAGATATGCGAGCACAATTCGGAGCAAATAATCCTACATCAAACTATGAAATTGATATTAATTCAAAATATATAAAAGATGAAAAAACCGAGTCTCTAGTGACTAGTGTTTATACTTTCACTGGCGGAGCTCATGGTAGCACTATATATAAAGTTTTAACCGCGGATCTTAACACAGGGAAAATTTTATCGCTTTCTGATGTTATCAAGCCAGATATGCAAAGTGCTTTTACATCATTAGTTAAGAAAGATTTGATTGATTGGAGACCAGAGGGTAGTGACGCCCCTGTAGTTTTCCCTGATAGTGTGAATAGTTTAACTTTTGATGATTTTAGTAATTGGTCTATGAATAGCAAAGATTTAATTATTTATTTTGATCAATACTCTATTGGTCCAAGTGTTATAGGCACTACAGAATTCCCTATACCTATTACAGATTTAAAAGGTTTCTTTAAATAAATTCAGTTTATTTTTAGAAATATTTGATATATAATTACAAAATGAAAAAAGGATTTACTCTGATCGAATTGCTCGTTGTGATAGCAATCATCTCCATACTTTCATCTATAATTATTAGTAGTCTAAGATCTGCTAGAGAAAGAGCCTATTATGCGAACGCCCTTCAAGAACTGAATTCATATCGTACAGCGCTCGAGTTTTATGCATCTGATAATAATGGTAATTATCCACCAGATGTTTCAAGAGGAACACCTTCTGGTTTAGAGAAATATCTTGCTGGTGGGGCACTGCCGACAGTGGGGCCTTGGCCAGGAAGTGTATTTGACTGGGATAACTGGCAAAATGATTCAGGGGTAAATAATACAGAACCCACGTATCAAATCAGTATACGTTTCTGCCCGTATGGAGGAACTTTATCTCAATGTAATTTCCCCGATGAACCTTGGGCAAGTTGCTTTAATGTTGATAGTTCTGTTTATTATTGTATTTCCGGTAATTGTAGAGCACAGCAAAGTCAGCCTACGACTTATCCTGGGTATTGTGTGAATTGTACTACTCAACCATCACCACCGTGTCCATAATCGTATTATACGGTAGGGTCTGGTATTTCTTTGTAAACAGATTCAATCTCATTTAAAACTTCATCGGATAGTACTAAGTCCGCAGATTTAATATCTGAAGATAGTTGTTCGATAGTTGTCGCTCCTATTATGACACTTGTGTTAAATGGCCGACTTAATACGAACGCTAGCGCCATCTGAGATGGATCTAAATTATATTTTTTAGCAATTTCTACATAGCGAGCTATCGCTACTTGAGCATGCTCTGGATTATATCTCTCACTGTTGCGTTTTGTCACAGTAAATCGTGCTTTTTCTGGTTTGGCTCCACCAAGATATTTACCACTAAGCACGCCCATAGAAAGTGGAGAGTAGGGCAGAAACCCTATATGCTCATTGGTAACTATTTCAGCAAGGCCTATTTCGAAAGTTCTATTCAATAGTGAATACTGATTCTGTATAGTAACTATCCGAGGATAACCCTTTTCTTTTGCTATGCGTAAATATTCAGAAACTCCCCAAGGGGTTTCATTTGAGACTCCTATGTATCGAACTTTTCCTTCCTTTACTAATTCATTCAAAGCTTCTAGAGTTTCTTCAATTTTAGTTGATTCATCTTTTTCGTAATATTTATAACCACGAATACCAAAGAAATTTGTCTTCCTTTCTGGCCAATGTATTTGATATATGTCTATGTAATCGGTTTTTAATCTAGATAGCGAACCATCTATTGCCTCTCTGATACTTTTGCGATCATAGTGAGGTATTGTGCCAGTATCTCTTGTGGTGATGTCAGTAGAGACGCAAACTTTAGTAGCTAGAATTATCTTTTTTCGATTACCAGTTTTCTCAAGCCAGCTACCTATATATCTCTCTGTTGTTCCTTGTTTGGCAGGATCAACAGGTATAGGATAAACCTCTGCCGTATCTATAAAATTAATACCTTGAGATAATGCATAATCTAGTTGTCTATGTGCATCTTCCTCAGTGTTTTGTTGTCCCCAGTTCATAGAACCTAAGCATATTTCTGAAACTTCTAAATCTGTATTTGGAATTTTTTTATATTTCATTTTCAGATTATACCAATAATTTCATTTTATTCTAAATATACATTTTGTATTATCAAGAATTTTTAGTAGAATAGTATATATGATGGATAAGTTAAAATTTGCATTACTTTCAATTGTTGTTTTATTTGTATTAGGTCTTATTGGTTACTGGGCTGTGGCAACTTTACAAACTGGTACCGAATTTAAAACTAATCAGCAAGTAGATCAATTACAAAAAGAAAACGAAGATTTAAAAAAGCAAGTAGCTGATCTTACAGATCAACTAAGTTCCTCTCAAGCTAAAACAGACAGTACTGCTATTGCTGTATCACAAAATTCAACTTCTACCACGACTACTCCAACAACTACATCAAAATACCAAAGTCTTATAGATCAGCTGCAGAAGCTTATCGATAGCAACGTTTCTATGAAGTTAAAATCTACTGGTAGTAGAGTAGGTACAGTTCAAAACTTTTTAAATATCTATAATAATACTTCATCTAAAGTAGATAATGACTATGGTGCAAGCACTCAAAAAGCAGTAATGGCATTTCAGAAAGACCAAGGTTTAAGCGCCGATGGGCAAGCCGGAAGTAGTACTTTTGCCAAGATGATTAGCTGGCTTAAAAAACAAGGATAAAATAAGTACTTATTTTTGAACCAAATCGATGTTTTGATACGTATATAATTAGTGAGTCAAAATTTGGCTTTATTAATTATGAAAAATAAAACAAAAAAATATTTAACTGGTGCACTAATGATTATGTTCTTTGGTGTGTATTTGTATAATCAACATATGTCAGATAGTAAACAAGCTACAGTATCTAGTAACTTATTATCTACAGCAGAAAAAGTAAAATTATTAACTAAACCATTAGCTGGTTATAGAAATGGAACATATGTCGGCTCCAATGTAGATGCATATTATGGTAATGTACAAGTTCAAGCGACCATAACAAATGGACGTCTGACAGATGTATCTTTTCTGAATTATCCTCAAGACCGCAATGCATCTCTCCGAAGAAGTGATTACGCAATGCCAATCTTAAAATCAGAAGCCATAGCAGCTCAAACTGCAAATGTTAACACTGTTTCAAGTGCGACATCAACTAGTGAAGCATTTATAAGTTCTCTTGCATCTGCACTCTCTAAAGCAAGTGCATAGTATTAAATATTATAGATCACTCTAGGAATTATATTTTGTTATGCTATTATATTAGTAGATGTTTAACGGAATATTTACGAATGTTACTGAAAGTGACAAAAATACCGCTATAGAAGGGATTATTCAGCATGCAACACCTAGGCATGACTTCTTTGTAATGCTTACTTTGTCAGTGGCTATGGCCTCGTTCGGTCTTTTACTAAATAATATTACTATTGTTGTGGGTAGTATGCTTATCGCTCCTTTGTTATATCCACTACTCTCACTTTCTTTGGGAATTATTACTGCTGATATTGATCTTATCAGTCGTTCTATTTTTACTATTTTTAAATCTATGGTTTTTGCTATTGCAACTGGTTTTGCTATTGGTTTACTTTTTTCATCTCATCATATTATATTTAACCCTCCATTTGTTAATACTATAAATATGCAATCACCATTAATGTATGCACTAGTCGCTGCTATCGCTGGATTTGCTGCTGCTTTTGCTATTATTAAACCTCGTCTAAGTGATACTCTGCCTGGTGTTGCTATATCTGTAGCTCTTGTTCCTCCTCTGTCGGTAGCAGGATTAGCTATATCATCATTTAATTGGGCAGTTTTTAGTAATGCTTTCTTGTTGTTTTTAGTAAACGTTGTCGGTATTGTATTTTCTGCAATGATAGTTTTTGCTCTTTTTAGATTTTCTATTAAAAAAGTTGTAACTCAGGAGATTGTTAAACACGAAGATAAAATTGTAAAAAAAGAAGAGAATAAAATATCAAAGGTTTAAATATTTAAGAATTATTTTTCAAGTATTTATCAATGTTTGCTAAATGTTCATCGTATGTTGCAGCACAGTGTGTGATATGATTTTTGTCGTGTAAGTAATATAAGCAATCTGTTTTTGTTGGATTAAGAACTGCTTCGATAGCTGGAATTCCTGGGTTGGAAATAGGATGTGGTGGTAATCCTGTATGCATATAAGTATTATAAGGAGAATCGATTTTTTTATCTGCGATAGAAATAGGTGCCCACCAGCCATTACCTGTATTACCTCGAACATACTGAAGGGTAGCATCTACTTCTAGCTTCATATTCTGATGGAGACGGTTCCAAAGTATGCCTGCTATCAGAGGTGCATCGGCGTCGTTGGCAGATTCACGTTGTACTATCGATGCGAGAGTTAGACCTGTAGTCCACTTTATATTTTGTGATGTAAATAGCGAAAGATATGGTGCAAATTTCTCGTTAAATTTTGAGATAAGTCGTGTTGCTACAAGTGCAGGTGATTCATCTACTGGTATAAGATATGTGTCAGGCGAATAGACTCCTTCTATGTATTCTGGTTTTGTAGCTGTATCTGTTTTAATCCATTCGTCTTTTTGTTTTGCTGTCCAGCCTAAAGTATCTGCTAGAATTGTAGCGATCTCTTCTTTTCTAAGACCTTCAGGTATTACTATCCATTTCATATAAGCTTTGCCTCTCAAGACTTGCACGAGTTGACTAGGATTCATTTCTTTTGAAATCTTATAACCGCCAGGAAGAATAATGCTTTTACCATCTATTCCAGATATAAGTGAAATAAAAGAATTTTTATCATTAATATACCCTTGATCAAAAAGATTACTTGCTATATTCGCACTCGTATCTTTAAGTGAGACGATAAATCTATCTGTGCCTATAGGAAGGGGAACAGGCTTAGGCTTAGACACTGGGTTATTAGTTATCGTTTCTGTCGGTTTTTCTATATTTATGTCGACTTTATTTTCTGGTAGTGTGGTCGTTTGAGTGATAGGGATTGCAGTTTTGTTTATATTGGTTTTATGTTTGAAGTAATATAAAGTAGCACCTATAGCAATTATAACTACTATAGTGAGTAAAATTTTTAACTTTTTTGTTAATTGTGCATACATATTTGTGCCTACCTAATTGTATCACAGGCCCTAAAAATCATTAATTTAGCAATAATCATATGATGCTGTATAATACTGTTAATGAAACGTAATAAAATATTTTTAAGTATTGCAATGTTTGTTATCATTGCTTTTATTGTGTCTGTAGCCATTGCTAAAACAAAATCCAAAGATAATTCTGAACAAGAATTAACTCCAGCCACTCCAGTTCCTGTTACAGCAGCAGACATAGAAGGTACATCGCATGATACCACTGCTCTAGGAGGCTACAATGTTCTGATTGCTGATAGAGGTAATAATCGTATTATAGAAGTAACACCAGATAAAAAGATTGTTTGGGAATATAAATTTGATCTCCCAAAACTTGGTTTAGGTGCAGACGATGCGTTTTTTACAGATGATGGCAAATCCATAATTGTAAACTTAGAAGAATATCACACTATAGAAGTTATAGATTATGCCACTAAAAAAGTTACGTGGAGTTATGGTGTTGCTGGTAAACCAGGATCCAAAGATGGTATGCTCAATACTCCTGATGATGCCTACAAGCTTCCAAATGGTGATATTACAGTAGCCGATATAAAGAATTGTCGTGTATTAGAAATTTCTCCTGATAAGAAAATTGTTCGACAATATGGTCAGGCTGGCAAATGTAAAAATACAGAAGGCTACCTGAATAAACCGAATGGTGATACGCCACTTGCAAATGGTCATACTTTTATAAGTAATATTGTGGGTAGAACTCTCGTAGAGCTAGATCAAGCTTGGAAGCAAGTCTTTACTATGCCATTCCCAGTGAATTACCCTTCAGATCCACAACTCACTAAAGCAGGGAATATATTAATATCTGATTATAGTAATCCTGGACAGATTGTAGAAGTTAGTAGACAAGGTGATATTGTATGGAAGTTTAATGGTCAAAGTGGTGACGTAAAATTAAATCATCCATCACTTGCTGTGGAACTTCCAAATGGAAACATTCTTTCCAATGACGATCTTAATCACCGCGTTATTGTTATAGATAAAAATACAAAGAAAATTATTTGGCAATATGGAGTGACTGGTAAACCAGGTTCTGGTCCAGATCAATTAAATATTCCTGATGGTATGGATATAATTATGCGTAATCCTGCTGATGAAACCCCCATACCTCCATCTTCTATATCCTTTGATAATGTTTTAAAAATTGGGCAAGTAAGTAGACATACTGATAATTATGTGAATAAGTCCGTAACCTTAACTGGCTATGTTATAAGCAAAGAAAATGGCTATGCTATATTCTCTGATGAAAGTAATGGCTCAGTAGGTTATTATGATTTACCCGTAAGCGGTCCGGGGGTAGGTAACTTTGCTTTAAAACAGAAATACACTTTTCAGGGAGTTCTTAAATATAAAGGTTTAAC
>JAGWLB010000019.1 GCA_028865035.1 Patescibacteria group bacterium
GGACCAGAATTACCAAGAACCTTAATTCTATCATTTTCAGCGCGGTAATCTTCTCGCGCTTCTCTAGCAGTAGCTTCTTTAAGACGTAATTCAAGTTCTTTTTCTCGAATATCAAATTCTCTAGATTTATCTGCTAATTCCTTAGTTTGTTTAGTTATTATAGCAAGTTGTTGTTCTATTTTATCTGAAGCTTGATGCATCGCTTGAGTAAGTTGTGGGTTTGGAGCATCACCAGTGATATTAGGTGGAATAAGTCTACGCCAACGTCTAGCAAGCTCTTGCGCTTCAGGAAAATCAGCGACTTTCCAGAGTAAATCACCACCAACATTCATGAATTGTTGATTTTGCGCCGCAATTTGAGTGAGCGCATTAAATGCTTCCTGCCTTCTGGTGGCAAAGCTTGGACCATTATCAGCAATAACAGTATAATTGCCAATATTTGGATTAAATATGATATCCAAAACCTTTTCTGTTGGTAATGGGGCATTTGGATCAATCGGGTTTTGAGGCAGCATTTTACTCATTGCTGCTTCATGATCAGGGTCGATAGTCAAATTTAAAATAGTTCCGTCCTTGGCCTCGATACGCATGATACGCTTTTTATTATAAATTTTAGGAATTAAGTCTATTAATTGCTTTCCTGTATATCTGATGCCAATTGCTTGACCATCTATAAAATGATAAGTCGCTCTGTCACCTTGACGTTGCCTCTGAGTAATAGCAACACCAGACTTTGCATTTTCATTTTCTCCCATCTGTGCCTGATATTGACCAGACACCATCATCATTTCTTCTTGCGCAATCTTCATTTGTTGCACATAAGCAGGAGACGCTTGCGGAGCACCCATACGAGTAGGTGCAGGCAATTGGCGCCCTTCTTCGTCATATGCGTTGAAAGGAAGCCACGCAGCATTATTTAAATTAGCTAATCTATAATATTCTTCATAACCTTCTATTGCATCACCAGCAGCAATTATAGGAGACTTGGTTTGCAAAGCACCAAATTCAACATTTGCCGACGAATTTATATTATACATACGCTGTGGATCAAGCAAAGCTCTAGTATGGCCTTTACGATCTAAATTACCATCGATGATAGTTTCAATGCCCACAATACGTATGATCGGAATATATTTTCCAAGCCAAGGCTTCTTATCGATGATAACGTTACCAGCTATCTTATACCATTCGATGTTATTCTTAACTACTGTTCTCTCACGATACGATTTTTCATTTAAGGAAACTCCTTTTTCTCGTTTTTTGACTTCTTCAAACATATCTTTTAGATTTGGATTAAGTGTAGATAGATGACCACTTTCCAATTGTTCTGTATTTAAATTTACAAATTCAATCCATTTATCCTTCTTAGGATTTTTTCTAAAATATTCTGCCACTCTTACATGATCTTTACTATACCATCCACTGCCAGTATTGCCTAAAACTGCACTTCCTCCAATATCTTTATATTCTGGATAATCTCTTTCGTATTTATCTTTCGGAATATCATTAAAGATAAATCCATAGTCAGCATCAGAGCCATCGGTTTCCGTGATATCAGGATCAAGTCTGACAGATTTTGGATGCTTAATAGGCTTAATAAAAATTTCTTGGTCAAAACCTTTCGATGGATCAACCCAATCAGTAATAATTCTCCAATAGCCTATTCCTCCGATAACTTGAAACTCAGACGCTTTGTCATAGACATTTTCAGCGTTTGAAATATATTCAATATGCCTAGCAACTTCTTCATAGATTTGAGCCGCTTCAAAAGTAGCAGCATCTCCAACAGGGCGAATATTTATACCCGGTTTATTCTGCTTACCATCATTGATGATTTGTAGATTATGTTGCATTGTCTTGTTGATAGTAAGACAAGGTCTATTCATATCAACACGATCGCCAACAACCCAATTATCCCATTGATACATATTAAAACTATCGCCATTAGCGAACTTGTAATCATACTCAAAATTAGTCCAAGCCGTGGCTTCCCATTCCTCACAAATATTAAAACGTTTGTGGGCTTCCTTAACTATCTTTTCATCTTCTGTTAGCCAATTATCAGCCATAAATTTTCCAGTTATTTTAATTGTCTAAATCGAGTATTATCTTTAAGTGAAAATGTTAATTTATCGTCAACTTTTAAATTACTAAATAATTCACCTTTATATGGCTCAATTTTAATCGTACCATCAAATAATTTAGATACTTCTTTACCTAATAATTGCTCTACTAATTCAGGATTATAAGCCATTATAAATTACTCATCCAAGATGTATTAGTTTGTGGTCTTACTCGTTCTTTTGTTTTACCTGTTGGCTTCTTTTCATCAGCTTCAGACTTGATACTCAAAGCAAAGGTTTGCAGACCGTCTGCGCCGTGTGACCATGGTGTATCGTGTTCAGGCTCTTTACTAAAAACACCAGTATCCTCATCAACCTTATATGCATAGCGAGCTAAACACTGCCATCCATTAGCTGTATTCTCTTCATCAAAATTTAAAAGAGGAAATAGACTTCTAACAGCATTGATACCAATTGCTTTTTTAGCTGGACGCTTTACAATTCTAATTGTTGAATTAGGAAATGCTTTTCTTAATTGTTTCTCAGGAGTGATGTTAGATAAAGTCTCAGCCGAACCGTCATGAGGTAAATTGTGGGCAGAATATTGATATCCTAAGTCTTGCAACATCTTTAAGTAAAAAGGCATCTTCTTTAATCTATCTTCATAGTAATTTATAACATTATATTCAACACCAACACGTTGCACAAACCAAATCGATGTTTTATCGGAATGACCTAAATCCCAAAATGTAAGAACAGGTTTATT
>JAGWLB010000010.1 GCA_028865035.1 Patescibacteria group bacterium
ACCTCGTCAAGTAATTGTTACTGACTCAGATATTAGAGAAGCAATTATGCCGTCAATAATGAGTTTAGTAGATGGAATTAAAGAAGTTCTCGAAACTACACCACCAGAATTACTATCAGATATTATGCACAGAGGGCTTGTATTGTCTGGAGGGGGAGCATTGCTTCGTGGATTAGATGTGTTAATAGGAAATGTTTTAAAAATTCCTATATATGTTGCCGAAGATCCTTTAACTGCTGTGGCTAGGGGTACAGGAGTAATTCTTGATGACTTCGAATCTTTTAGAGAAGTATTAATTAATACAGATGATACATCAGTTCCACGATAAAAAACGAATAGCTAAACGTAAAAATATCATTCGAAATATTATAGTAATTGGTATTCTTTTTATAATATCCATCTCAGGAGTTTTAGCTTGGTCTGGAAAACTTTTTAATATTATTGGCTTACCTATATGGAAAGCTCAAAATAATGTGCTAAGTACTGCAAATAATGAAAGTTATTTACTAAGATCTAAATCTTCACTTTTTAATGAGAATGAAATGCTGAAAAAGGATAATATTGATCTAAAAAATCAAATGATTGATTATCAAATTATTAAAAATGAGAATGATAAATTAAAAGAATTATTAGGACGTATTCCGCCAAAAGAAAATTTGATACTTGCTACAATCCTAGCAAAGCCAAACCGTTCACCATATGATACTCTTATCATCGATATTGGTAGTGATTCTGGTATGACTAATAATTTACAGGTATTTGGTGATGGCAATGTTCCTATAGGTGAGATTAGTAAAGTTTATCCAAACACTTCATTAGTTACACTTTATTCAAATCCAGGTAAAATTACTCCAGGAGTTCTTGATGGGTCAAACACAAGCGTCGAACTCATTGGGCGTGGTGGTGGTAATTTTGATATGATGATACCTATAGATGTACCATCTGAAAATGGTAAACTAGTTGTTATACCAAATCTTAAAACAGATATAATCGCAATTGTTGACGGTGTCATATCTGCTCCAACTGATCCAATGAAAAAAGTCCTTCTTCACTCTCCTGTAAATGTTCAAGGACTAAAATGGGTAGAAGTTAAAAGAAATTAATGAAAGTTTTTGATTTTAAAATAGAAAAAAAGTTAGCCAAAGCTCTTGGCCGTGCTGGTGTTTTAACCACACCTCATGGCCACATCAAGACACCAGCTTTCGTTGTTGTTGGGACAAAGGCTACAGTCAAGGCTCTGACTCCAGAACAAGTTTCTAGCCTTGGAGTTCAAGTTGTACTTGCTAATACTTATCATCTTTATTTGCAGCCTGGTGATGAACTGATAGCCAAAGCTGGGGGATTACATAAATTTATGAATTGGTCTTTACCGACCATGACCGACTCTGGTGGTTTTCAAGTCTTTTCCCTTGGGGCTGCCTATGGAAAAGAAATATCAAAAGTTGTATCAGTGACTGATCCGAGCTTACTTATTTCTGAACGCTCAAGTGTGGATGATGGTGTGCCAAGGCTTGCCACTATTGGCAACGATGGTGTTTCTTTCCGTTCACATATTGATGGGTCTCTTCATTATATTACTCCAGAAAAATCTATTGAAATTCAACACAACCTAGGTGCTGATATTATTTTTGCTTTTGATGAATGTACTTCACCTCAGGAAAATGAACGTTATCAAGAGGAAGCATTATCTCGAACTCATGCTTGGGCAAAAAGAAGTTTGAAGAGACATATAGAATTGGAGCAGAAGAAAAAATTGGTAACTGCGAAGAAGATGTTTTCTAGCGATTCGCACTCTAGCTTGAAGATAACAAGTGATACTGTGGTTGCGCAGATCGCAGAAAACACTTCTTCACAGTTACCTCAGGCGCTGTTTGGTATCGTTCAAGGGGGTCGCTCGGAAAAGTTGAGAAAAAAATCTGCTGAGATTATTGGAAATATGGATTTTGATGGTTTTGGTATTGGTGGTTCTTTTGCCAAAGAAGATATGTCGACAGCTGTAAAATGGGTTAACGAAATCCTTCCTGAAGAAAAACCTAGGCATCTTTTAGGAATAGGGGAACCAGAAGATTTGTTTATGGGAGTTGAGAATGGTGTAGACTTGTTTGATTGTGTTGGTCCGACACGGCTAGCTCGCAACGGAACACTTTTTACAAAAAATGGTAAAATAAATATTTTAAATGCTAAATTTGTAGATAATTTTAACCCCATAGAAGCTGATTGTAAGTGCTATACTTGTAGTAATTACACCTTGGCTTATCTGTCACACCTTTTCCGAGCCAAAGAAATGGAAGCTGCAACTTTAGCTTCGATCCACAACGTATATTTTATTACACATCTAGTAGACCAAATGCGTGAAGCAATTTTAAATGATAAATTTTTTGAGTTTAAAAAAGAATTTTTAAAAAATTATGCAAAATAAAGTTTTTAAACTAAAAAGCGAATACAAGCCTGATGGTGATCAGCCTAAGGCCATTTCGCAGTTGCTAAAGGGATTAGAAAAGGGGATGCATAAGCAAACTTTACTTGGCGCTACAGGCACTGGTAAGACTTTCACAATGGCTAATGTTATCGCAGAATGGAATAAACCAACTTTAGTTATTGCTCATAATAAGACACTAGCAGCCCAGCTCGCTCAAGAATTTAGAGAGTTCTTTCCTAATGCAGCTGTGCACTACTTTGTCTCTTATTATGACTATTATCAACCTGAAGCTTATATGCCAACAACTGATACGTATATAGAGAAAGATGCTCAAATTAACAAAGAGATAGACCGTCTTCGTCATGCGACAACTCAAGCTTTGCTTACACGCCGAGATGTTATTATTGTGGCTTCTGTTTCTTGTATTTATGGATTAGGTTCTCCAGAAGAGTACGAACGAGTAAATCTGAAACTTGAGAAAGGAATGAAACTGGATCGCATCACTTTAATGAAGAAATTAATAGAGATTCATTTTGAACGCACGAATGCAGATATAAATTCTGGTCAATTCCGCTCTATTGGCTCAAAAGTTGAAGTAATGCCAATATCAGAAACTTTTGTTTATCAGATAGAATTTGCAGGTGGAGTTATATCACGAATTGCCAAAGTTGATCCTGTATCATCACATATTATTTCTGAAGAAAAAAATATTTTCTTTTTCCCAGCAAAACATTTTATTACTGAAAAAGGGCAATTAGAAAAAGCAGTTAAGAATATTAAAGCGGAACTAGCATTACAATTAAAGAAATTTGAAAAGGAAGGAAAATTGTTAGAGGCAGAGCGTATCAAACGTCGCACGACTTATGATTTGGCTATGATTCGTGAGATTGGATACTGCAATGGTATAGAGAATTATTCACGACATCTATCTGGTAAAAAAGAAGGCGAAGCTCCTGAGACACTACTATCGTACTTTCCTAAAACTAAAAACGGAGAACCAGATTTCTTAACATTAGTAGACGAATCTCATGTTACATTGCCACAACTCTCAGGTATGTATGCTGGAGATGCCTCACGTAAAAATACTCTTGTCGAGTTCGGTTTTCGTCTACCTTCAGCAAAAGATAACAGACCATTAAAATACCCTGAGTTTGAAGAACGTATTGGACAAGTAATTTATGTATCAGCTACTCCTTCTAACCAAGAACGTGAATTAAGCGACCAGATTGTTGAGCAAATAATCCGTCCAACAGGACTTATTGATCCAGAAGTTATAGTGCGACCAGTAAGTGCAAGTAAAACCTATATAGGTCAAATACAAGATTTTATGGCTGAATCAGAAAAAACAATCAAGAAAGGTTTTCGTGTTTTAGCTACAACTCTAACAAAAAGAATGGCTGAAGATTTATCTTTATATCTTAAAGATAAAGGTATTAAAGCTGAGTATTTACATAGCGAGATTAAAACAATTGAGCGTATACAGATATTAACGGCTTTTAGAAAAGGCGAGATGGATATATTAGTTGGAGTCAATCTTCTTCGTGAAGGATTGGATTTACCTGAAGTTGCACTTATAGGGATACTTGATGCTGATAAAGAAGGATTCCTTCGGTCAGAAACGTCTCTAATACAGACTATAGGTCGCGCTGCACGTAATGTGGAAGGCAAGGTGATACTCTACGCTGATGTTATGACCGGTTCCCTCGAGCGAGCTATAAGTGAAACAAATCGTCGCCGTGCTATACAAGTGGCTTATAATAAAAAACACGGCATAACGCCGAAGACTATTCTTAAAAAGATTAAAGATATTACTGAGGAACTTGAAGATAAACACGAGAAAGCTGTTAATGCTGAGCTCGACTTAGATATAGAATTATTTAAAAAAGCATTTACAAAAGATAAAAATAAAAAAGGTAAAACTGAAAAAGAATCAATTAAAAATCTCTTACTATCAGACGATGATCGAAATTCTATAGTTTTTGAAAAAATAATAAAAATGAAAGAAAAAGAGATGAATAAAGCCGTAAAAACTCTAGATTTCGAAACTGCGGCAATTCTCCGTGACGAGATTTTGGCATTAAAAAAAAGAATAGAAAAATAGTAGATATCGTCAAATTATAACTAATATGATATATTGTGAGTAGTTAAATATTAGCACACCCCCATATAAGCAATTGGCGGGTGATGTTCGGTTTTATGAGTAAATTAGACAAACACAATTCAATTATTGTCAAAGGTGAGAAGCGAATACTTGGAGCTTCGCAAGGCCAGAGCGCGACGGCGCGAGGAGGGGTTGAGTAAATTTTCAGTAGAAAATTATACGTGACCAAGAACACATAAATATATATGAAGGAAAAATCACAGGAAAAAATAATAGTACGTGGAGCAAGAACCCACAACCTAAAGAATATAAACGTAGAGATGCCACGTAACAAAATGGTGGTTATTACTGGTATGTCAGGATCTGGTAAGAGTTCTCTTGCGTTCGATACTATTTTTGCAGAAGGGCAGCGTAGATATGTTGAATCACTCTCAGCTTATGCTCGTCAATTCTTGAATCAAATGCCAAAACCAGATGTTGATGAGATTACAGGTCTTTCACCAGCAATTTCCATAGATCAAAAATCACGATCAAACAATCCTCGCTCGACAGTTGCGACTATTACTGAGATATACGATTATTTGCGTGTTCTTTATGCGCGTATCGGTAGACCTCATTGCCCAGAATGTGGCGATGAGATAAAGAAGCTTTCCAATGAAGAAATAATGAATTTTATTCTTAAAAAGATTAAATCCTATAAAAAACCAGATGGTAAAAAGAAAGTTATGGGTGTTGAATGGGATGAGACGCCTATATCTATTTATTCTCCAGTAATTAGAGGTAGAAAAGGTGAGTATTATCAACTTTTGTACGATTTACTCAATAAAGGTTATTCTAAAGTTCGTTTAGATGGGGAAATTAAAAATCTTAGAGATAGGATTGATATTTCAAAAACAAAAAAGCATGATATAGAAGTTTTGGTTGATTCATTTGCTATACACGAATTTCGAGATTCATTAGACGATGCACGAATGCGCTTGGCTGAAGCTATAGAACGGGCTCTTGTTGAATCTGAAGGTCTTGTTCTAATATCTATTGCTGACGAAGAATTTTTAATGTCATCAAAATTCGCTTGTCCTCGTGATGGATTTTCATTTCCTGAAGTTGAACCACGTTTATTTTCATTTAATTCACCATATGGTGCTTGTCCTGATTGTAATGGTCTTGGTACTAAATATTTTGGAGGGACAGAAGTTTGTGATACATGTTTAGGAGCTCGTTTACGTATTGAAGCTCTCCATGTTTTCTTAGGTAAAACAAAAGGCATAAACATTGTGAAGCTTACCAATTTTTCTATTCAACAAGTCGCTGATTATTTTATTGAATTAGAATTAAATGATCAGGAAAAAGAAATTTCAAAGGTTGTTATAAAAGAAATAGAAGCGCGTCTTCAATTTTTACTTAACGTTGGTCTTGATTATTTATCTCTTGATCGTAAGGCTAACACTTTATCGGGTGGAGAATCTCAGCGTATACGTCTTGCGTCTCAGCTAGGATCAAGACTTGTAGGTGCTCTGTATGTTCTAGATGAGCCTACTATTGGTCTTCATCAACGAGATAATGAACGCTTAATAAAGACACTTCTTGATTTAAGAGATCTAGGTAATACTATTATTGTTGTTGAGCACGATGAAGATACTATTTATGCTTCTGATTATATTGTCGATATAGGCCCTAAAGCTGGTGTTCACGGCGGGCAAGTTATAGTTGCTGATTATTTGGATCCGTTATTAACAGCTAAAACAAATATTTCTAAATCTAGAACTCTAGCTTATCTTCGTAATGAGATAAGGATTGAAATACCAGAAAAGCGTCGTACGAATGATAAAGGGTCACTAAAAATTATTGGTGGAAAAATTTTTAATATTGATAATTTAAATGCTGAAATTCCATTAGGTAAAATGGTTGTTATAACAGGAGTTTCTGGTTCTGGTAAAAGTTCTTTTATGTACGAGATTTTGCATAAGAATCTTCAGGCCAGATATGAGCGCAAATATAGAAGTGCGAAAGTTTATAATTGTGCTTCATTTACAGGTACAGAATACCTTTCAAGGGCTATTCTTATAGATCAATCTCCAATTGGTCGTACTCCACGATCTAATATTGCAACATATACTGGAGCCTTTACCCATATTAGAGATTTGTTTGCTTCTAGTGAAGAAGCACGTTTGCGTGGTTGGAAATCAAATAGATTTTCATTTAATGTTAAAGGCGGTCGCTGTGAAGCTTGTGAAGGGAATGGTGAAATAGCTGTCGAAATGCATTTTCTACCTACTGTTTATGTCACTTGTGATGTATGTTTAGGTAAACGTTTTGATAAAGAAACTTTAATTATAAAATATAAGAAGAAAAATATTTATGAAGTTCTTCAAATGACGATAGAGGAAGCAGTAGTTTTCTTTGAAGATATACCAAATATTTATGACAGAATGAAAACTTTAATGGATGTTGGTCTTGGATATATAAAGCTTGGTCAATCAGCAACAACACTCTCCGGTGGAGAAGCTCAACGTGTAAAAATATCATCAGAACTTTATCGCCCACATTTAGAGAAAACAATTTATCTTTTAGATGAACCGACAGTTGGTCTTCATTATGATGATGTAGCAAAACTGTTAGAAGTTTTAAATAAGCTTGTAAACAAAGGTAATACTGTCGTATTAATAGAACATAATATGGATATTATTAAATGTGCCGATTATGTTATCGACATTGGTCCTGAAGGGGGAGTCGGTGGAGGTAAAATAGTTGCGAGAGGTACACCTGAAGAAGTTGCGAACACTCCAGCTTCATATACAGGTAAATATTTGAAAAAAGTTTTGAAAAAGAAATAAAAAATGGTCCCTCATAGAGGAACCATTTTAATTTATAATTTTGCAGGTTTTATAAACAATATTTCTTCAAAAATACTTTTTAATATTTGTAAACTTGCAATTGTTTGCTTATCTTTCTTTAAAAATGATTTATTGCTTGGATTGCTTTCCAATCTTAAGATAATCTCGTTATAATTTTTTGCTAATCTCACATTACCAGGTGTGATTAAAAGAGCATATAATTCTTTTTCTCCAGGTTTCTGGAATTTTATAATCGCATTTTTAAATTTTTTAGTTTTTTCTAAAAAATTATAGATAAATGTAGTTAAGCTGTAGTAATTCATTATATTAGTTACAGCTAATGTATTAGCCAATTGCTTTTTTGTTTTCCAATCAATTTTTACTGAAAGATCAGAAGCCAAACCGGATCTGATGCTATTTTTCATGATTAGTTTTTTATATGAAGGAATGTTTTTTGATTTTATTTTGCTTTTATAATATAGTAAATCTATGAAAAGTCAATACCTGAAAAAAATAAAATTGCCTGATAAGCCAGGGGTGTATTTTTTTAAGAAAAATAAGGATATTTTGTATATTGGTAAAGCTACTTCGCTCCGCTCTCGCGTGAAGAGTTATTTCTCCAGGGACCTAATAGCAACTAGAGGGCCTATAATATTGGATATGACAGTCCAAGCAGATAGGCTTGATTGGCAAGAGACCGACAGTGTATTAGAGGCCCTTATTCTTGAGGCAGAACTAATAAAGAAAAATCAGCCCAAATATAATACAAAAGAGAAAGACAATAAAAGTTGGAACTATGTATGTATCACCAGAGAAACTCTACCTCAAGTACAAGTGATAAGAGGTAAAAATATTAAGAATCAGCAAAAAGAATTCTTACAGAAATCGTATCAAGGTATTTATGGACCCTTCACAAATGGTTTGCAATTACGTGAAGCTATGAAGATAATAAGGCGCATATTCCCATACATCGATACTCAATCTTCAAAGCATCACAATTTTGAATTTTATCGTCAACTTGGATTAACCCCTGATACAAAGAGTAAAGAAATAAAAAATACATACAAAAAGAATATATCAAATCTAAAACTTTTTTTTCAAGGCAAAAAGAAAAAAATAATTTTAAATTTAAAGAAAGATATGATGTTGCTTGCTAAGAAGAAGGAATTTGAAAAAGCTGGAGAAATTAAAAAAAGAATTTTTGCTCTTGAGCACATAAACGATGTCGCTTTAATTTCAGAAGAAACTTCACAGAGAAATAATAATTCTCAAGCATCTAATCTTTTTAGAATTGAATCCTATGATATTGCGCATATGTCGGGTAAGAATATGGTTGGTGTAATGACCGTCGTAGAGGATGGCCAAGTAGCCAAAAATGAATACAAGAAATTCATAATTCGTACTCAAGACAATGCCAACGATACTGGAGCCCTAGAGGAAGTTTTATCTAGGCGTTTTAGGCACACCGAATGGGGAATACCGCAACTTATTGTAGTAGATGGTAGTACTGCTCAGATCAATGTTGCCAAGCGTGTTCTATCAAGATATCAGTTTGATATTCCGATAGTTTCTGTTGTTAAGAATGATAAACATAAAGCAAAAGCTATAATGGGTAATGAAAACCTTATAAAAATTCACAAGAAATCAATCTTATTATCAAATAGTGAAGCCCATAGGTTTGCCATCGCTTTTCATAAATTAAAGAGAGGTAAAAGTTTTCTAAAATAGTATATAATATATGTATGATTAGAGTTGGAGTAATTCGTGGAGGACCAAGTTCAGAGTACGATATATCTCTTGCCACTGGCGGGAATGTCCTTTCTCATTTACGTAGCGACAAGATGAGTGGTAAATATAAAGCTATTGATATTCTGATCGACAAGGAAGGTGCTTGGCATGTAAATGGCAGACCAACAAATATTGAATACTTATCGAATATGGTTGATGTTGTTTTTAATGCTCTGCACGGAGACTTTGGTGAAGATGGAAAAGTTCAACAAATGCTTGATCAGTGGCATATACCTTATACAGGTAGCGGAGCATTCGCTTCAGCTTTAAGCTATAACAAAGTTTTAGCCAAACAACAATTTTCTCAACTTGGGATAAAGACTCCTCAATACATTGTTTTAGATTCAAGTATGGTAAATAATAATGATATTGATAAATTCGCACATGCCCAAGCACGTGCTATCTGGCAAAAGTTTGGAGCTCCTTGGGTTGTTAAACCTCAATCTAGTGGCTCTTCTTTTGGTGTTAAAATTTGCAAAAGCTTTCCCGAGTTAGTTGAAGCAATTTTAGTTGGTTTTAATGAAAATGTTAATTTATTGGTTGAAGAAATGATAGACGGTAAGGAAGCTACAGTAGGAGTTATAGATAATTTTCGTAATAAAAGTAATTATACTTTACCACCTGTCGAAATACGTATACCTAAATCTAAAACTTTTTTTGATTATGACGCTAAATATAATGGTATATCCGAAGAGATTTGCCCAGGTAATTTTACAGTTAAGGAAAAAGAAGAATTAGAATACTTAGCATCACTTATACACAATGGATTAAATTTGAGTCATTATTCTAGAAGTGATTTCATTATTCATTCAAGACGGGGCATATATGCTCTTGAAGTAAATACTCTACCGGGTCTAACTAATGAATCTCTTACTCCTAAGGCACTTTCTGCAGTTGGTGCCACTATGCCAGAATTCTTAGATCACATAATTTCTCTTGCCATAAATAAGAACGAGTAATTTTAAGTAGCCCCTTGATTTATCTGATCATTTGTGTTAGTTTGTGGAAAACAAACTAAAATAAATGGAAAAATTAAAGCGGGTAATTTATGATTATCATATATACTCAAAAACTAAGGGCTATGTTATCCAAAGTGGTAACAGGTACAAGTTCGACAACATCTTTGATTACGAAGAAAATAAAAGTTTAATATTGAGTTTTTCGGAAGAAGAAGTAGAAGAAAAAATTAAATATTGGAAAACAGTTGAAGGAGATTCAGTAATCATAAAAGTTGAAACAAGACTTGTTGTAAAACTAATTGAATCGTCTGAAGATAACTCTTAAATAAATAACCTAGTTTCTATCGAAGCAGGTTATTTTCTTTTATTGTTTATTTTAATATTTTGTGTTATAATTTTTATCAATGAATAAGTTGTTAAAAGCATTAAAACAATTTTTTATTCCTCATAAAAACAACGACTACAAACCGCATTTTTTTCGTGAATTTTCTATTTTATCTATAACAGTTATATCTATAATTTTAATATCAATTTCTGCCAGTACAATACTGTACATAAAAAATACAAATATGACAGCAACGGTTCTACCTGCTGTGCTTGTTGATCTGACTAATAGTGCTAGAAATTCAAATAATGAGCAATCTCTTAACCGTAGTACTATATTAGATAATGCTGCACGTTTAAAAGCAGAAGATATGGCCAAATATGGATATTTTGCTCACACAAGTCCACAAGGTATTACTCCTTGGTATTGGTTTAATAAAGCAGGATATGCATTTAAGTACGCAGGGGAAAATCTGGCTATAAATTTTACTGAATCCGATAATGTAGAAAATGCCTGGTTGGCTTCGCCTTCGCACAGAGCAAATATTTTAAATAATCATTTTACTGAGATTGGTATTGCTACTGCTTACGGTATTTATCAAGGGCAACCTACAACTTATGTTGTGCAAATGTTTGGATCTCCAGCTATTCAAAATACAGAGAAATCCAAAACCGAACCTATTCCTACAAGCAAAACAAATCAAGATAACCAACCTGTAAAATCTATACAAAATCCTATCGTAGCTCTTGCGCCGTCTGTTAAAGGTGAGTCCATAACGAAAACAGATAATTTACAAATAATTACAAATACTAAAGATTTCATATCAGTAAAAAATAATGCCACAACCGATAAGTTAGCTTCTAAGGATTTACCTGTATCCGCTAATTATTCTTCCTGGTTTGATCGATTTATATTCTTAGCCCCTTCCTATGTAAATAAAATTTATAAAATTTTTATATGGATAGTTATTTTATCACTACTTGCAATGACCTTCATAGAGATAAGGAAACAACATCTTAAGAATATCATTTACGGTATTTTAGTAATCTTAATACTATTTTGTTTTATTTATATAAATAAAACTATGTTTTTAAATAGCTTTATAGCTTAGATTAATTCTACATTTTATTTTAAATTTACCTAAAAAATACTTTTAAATAAGGATTTTTTTAGGTAAATTTATCCACATATTATCCACCCAGTTATAAACCAAATATCATAGACAAATAAATTACAGATATTACACTTTATAAGTATATCTCTCGCTTTATTATTAATTAAAGTTTAAAGGTAAATCTCCCTCGCTTGTGTTTCCAAAAAGTTGTTTTAATAGCCCTCAAGTTTATTAGCTATTAATTATTACTTCTCAATAAATAAAGATGTAATACTAACGTTTATGAAAAACATTAAAAAAATTTTCGCGTTTTTTTTGATTTTAAGTTTTATAAGTTTTAATTCTTCGTCACTAATAGTTTTTGCAGAAAATAATAATAATCATCCTCCTCAAAGTAAAATAAATATTTGTCATGAAGATGGTGATTCTGGTAATTGGAATGCTCTGAGTGTTGATGAAAATGGATGGAACGGTCATTCCAGTCACACAAATGATTATCTTTATAATGGGCCTACAAAAGATGGCAAACCAGATAACAAAGATAAAAAAGCCGATTCCTGGTGTAAGAATAATATACCCCAACCACCAGCTCCAGAAACATCAACACTAAATGCAACAAAAATTGTTTGTGATAGTGAAGCTGATCTTCCTAACTGGGGTTATGGTGGTCCAGAGATAACTTCTACAACAGCAACTGATTTTATCTCGACACATCCAAATTGCAAGATAGAACCTTGGACTTTTGAGTGGGCCCCAGATGGTACAAGTAATCCAGGAGATAATATAATTGGTCCAGCAGGAGGTGCTTGGACACCATTTACTGATACCGCGACTATTCCTGTCGGTGTTAGTACTTGGGTTCGTGAGCAAATGCAAGAAGGGTATATACCATTTTCCGGTGCTACTACAGATTTAAACAGTGATAGTGCAAAAAATTCAGCAGAGTTGTATTGTGATAACGATGTTCTTAATTATGACAACTATGATAAGACCAATGATACGATAGGTCCGAGACAAAATCATTTTTGTGTTGCATTCAATGCAAAAGTTCCTCCCACCCCCACCACCGGTTCAATTGAAATAACCAAATATTCTTGTCCTGAAGGCACAAGCGTAACTCGTTCTTCTAATGGTGTAGGTGGTACTATACCAAATGGTTGCACTCCTGAAGTAGGTAAAACATTTGGATATGTTCATGGT
>JAGWLB010000006.1 GCA_028865035.1 Patescibacteria group bacterium
GTTTTTCCATGTTATCAATATTCCTACAGTAATGTGTGCTAACATCAATACTACCTTATAGTATACAATATTTACGATTAAATTACAATAAATAAAATTGAATTAAGTATTGCAATATAATAATATTTTCTGTACTATTAGATAATTATTTACAATAAATTTAATATGACTAAATCAATTTTAAACGCAAAAAAGGTAGACAATGCTGACGCTGTGATAGTTAGTGCAGCGTATGAAAAAACGGCTTCTTCTCGAAAAGGGACAATCAACGGCCCAAAAGCAATACTAAACTGCTTAGATACAAAGCTAGAATTCTTTGATCGTAAATATAAATGTGAAGCAAATAAATATATTAAAATCGCTCAAAAAGATTTGGGTAATATCAGTAAACTATCTCCAGAAAAAGCTCTAGCAAAAATCACTTCTGAATCTGAAAAGCTAGTAAAGAATGGGCAATTTGTACTTCTACTCGGTGGTGAGCACTCTGTGTCGCTTGGATTATTTCAAGCCCTTGCCAAACACAACAATCCTAAAGATGTAACTATTGTCCAAATAGATGCCCATTGCGATCTACGTGATACTGATGGAGACTACAGCTCTAATCCTTCAAAATACGCTCATTCTTGCGTTCTACATAGAGGCAATGAGCTTGGATACAAACTTGTCCAAGTAGGTATCCGAACTTACTCTGTAGACGAATATAACTATTTTAGTAATCCAAAAAACAATATTACTGTTTTCGAATGGGGCCTGCCTGCGCAGGTAGGTAACGGCAATAAAATTCCCAAAATAGAAGATATTCTTAAATCAATTACAACTAAAAATGTCTATCTGACTATTGATGTTGATGGATTTGATCCTGCTTATATGCCTGGTACAGGTACCCCAGTCCAAGGTGGACTTGAGTGGTGGTATGGTATGGAACTTATAGAAAAACTCATTACCAAGAAAAATCTTATTGGAGCAGATATTGTAGAAGTCTCTCCTATGCGAGACTCAGTACTCACTGAATATGGAGCAGCCCAACTTGCTTATACTATTATTACAAATAAGTTTAGAGATAAATTAAAATAATTAAAATGCCCACAATTGTGGGCATTTTAATTTAATTAACTAATATACTTTTCTATTAGTTTATTTGCTTCTTCAGGATTTGCTTTACACTCCATCAGAGCTTCGAGCATTAAGGGCACCACAATAGTCGCATCCGACTCAACTACATACATAGGTGTATATTCAAGATTTAAAACTTATATGTAAAATAAAAAATGAGTACATTAAAAATGTACTCATTTTAAATTATTGAATTTTTTTAAAGAAATAATAATTTTGCAGAAGCTCAAAACATACTTGACTAATTTGTTGTCCAATCAATGGAATACCTTTGAAATAATAAAGAAGGTATTTATTATTTAATGACGAAAATACTCTTATATTTTCTAAAACATTTTTTTCTCCAACTTCCGGAAAAGGTGAAAGTGAAAATATTTCAGAATAACATATATATTCAGAAATTTGTGGTCTTATATGTTTAAAATCAAAATTAATCTCATGATTAACAAAACTAATATCAGCAACTTTCAGATAATCAGCCTCATATTCCTTAAAACTTGGTTCAACTTTAAACAAATAATTAGTAATTATCTTATCTAAACTCTTCGCTCCATAACGATTATCACACAAATTTCTAACCGCTCTACGCCATAGCCTATCATGTAATGAACATTCAACTATTATGGAAATATCAGCAAATTTACCAACGAGAGGGTGAAGAGAATGAATACCATCTATAATTATTAAATCATTTGGATTAATAAAATTAAATTCATGTTCCGATCTTTCTGATCTTTTTCTATCAAAAATAGGCTGGGAGACGCTTTCATTATTTTGTATTTTATATAAATGATCTGAAACCATTTGTAAATCAAAAACACGTATATCGTCCCAACCATAAGAACATGTATTTTTTTTTAAAATCTCATCAACAAATTTCTGCCCGCGCATATAATTATCCATTGAAAATACTGTTGAATTATCCTTAAAAATATTACTAATATCCTTTGAAATAGTAGTTTTTCCACTACCAGAGGCACCAGAAACATTAACAAAAAAAGGGGTATTTTTCTTCTTGTAATTTGCTAATAACCTTTCTTTTAGCAAATTAAGGTTTTTAATTGTTTCCATTTTTTATTTTCATCATACAACATAATGAAAATTATGTAAATACTACTTATTCTTTAATTTATTTTATAATAACTGTATGAAAATTAAAACTATTTTATTTGACCTTTCTGATGTACTTGTTAAGGGGCTAGAAGGGTCAGAAGTTCAAATTGCTAATAAATTAAACAAACCCGTGGGTGAAGTATCTGATGCATTATTTACATATGATTTTAATGAATTTTGGCTCGGCAATATTTCAGAAGATAATTTTCTATCCAAGTTGATTAATGACCTAGATTGGGATCTAACAATAAATGAAATGAAATTATTAATAAGAGAAAACTTTATAGAGATACCTGAAACTAGAAATCTTATCAAACATCTAAAAAAATCTTTTCATTTAATTTTAATATCTGTAAACCCACCAGAATGGGCAAAAGAATTTGAAGATAAATTTAATCTCATAGAATTATTTGACCAAATACATTATTCATATCAAATAAAATATACTAAAAGAGAGCCTGAAGCTTTTAAATTTCTTATTGAGAAATATAAATTAGATCCAAGTGAGGTTATATTAATTGATGATTCAACAAGGAATTTAAACACTGCAAAAACAATTGGTATCCTTGGAATCAAATTCATAAATGTAAAACAAACCATTGAGGAATTAAAAAATTTTGATATTATAATTAAAAACTAAATAATACCAGAATAATCTATATCTATTTCAAGAATACTTGGTTTTGTATTTTTACCTGCTCTGTGTAAATACTTTAGTAGGTCATTAATATTATTTACTTTATATCCTGCACACTTATTAGCTATTGCGATTGACTTAAAATCAACATCAATAAAATCCGTTACTTTAGAATCTAGTTTCTTGTATTTACCAATTTTTTGAAAACGTTTTATTAAACTATTTGAATTATTTTTTAACACCAAAATAATAAGTGGTAAATTAAGCCTTGCTGCAGTCTCTAAATCTCCACTATGTGCATGAAACCCACCATCACCAGCAATAACAATGACTTTTTTATTTGGGTTAGCTATCTGCGCACCAATTCCTAATCCTACCCCTGTTCCAAATGAAGAGAACCCTGCTGATGTCAAAAAATCATTTGGGATCATTGATTCAAAATAAACTGCTGAAGTATGGCGATTCATTCCAATATCATTTGCAATTATATATCCATCAGGATATATAATGTCCAATGAAGACATTATACTGGGCGGAGTTATTTTTTGATTATCTTTTTTTGATTCATTTTTAATATAATCAAGCATATTTTTTATTTTACTATAATCAGAAATATTATTTTTTTTATTTAGTGATCCGTCTTTAATTAACATTTTACATACTTTATCAATAGGTGCATAAACAGATATTTCAGGTTTAGGTTTTAAAAATATATCTTCTTTGCCTTTATATTCAGAAATAGATATTATTTTTACTTTTTTATTTGTAGACCAGGCCGAAGGAAAATGTTCAACAAGATCGTAGCCAATTAAAATAATTAAATCATTATTTTTAAATAAATACTCAAGAGCTGGAAAACCAAGAAGGACATCAAGGTGTGAACTTATTACTCCATAATTTAATTCATGATGATGTGGCAATATACCTTTTGCTGAATAAGTAGAAACAATTGGAATATTCATCTTTTCAGATAGCTCTCTAAGTAATGATGGATAAATATCGGATTTTAACACACCGTTTCCAACAATAATTATAGGTGTCTTAGATTTTTTAATAATACTACTTACTTTTTTATAAACCTTATTTAAATTAGAACTTATATTTGGGGATAATACTTTAAATTTATTAATCTCAGATAAAATTATGGATCTCTTAATTTCCTTAGTCATTATATTTATTGGCAATGATATAAATGATGGTCCATAAGGAAAACTCATGGATTTACGAATTGCTAATTCTAAAACTGAGATTATATCATTTTCATTAGTAACTTCTATGGAAAATTTAGTAATTGGTTTTGCAATTGAAACTAAATCAATACACTGATGAACATTATTATATATAATACTATCAGTTTCGGCTTGAGCTGTAATAACAATAATAGGATCTCTATCTACCATTGCAGTAGCAATAGTAGTAATAAAATTAGTAAAACCTGGCCCTAAAGTTCCAAAACACACTTGAGGTTTATTAGTAAATCTTGACATTGCAATGGCTGCCATGCCAGCTGTTGTTTCATGTCTAGTTAAAATAAATTTAGGGCTATTGGGACTGTCAAACGAGATTGATGTGGCTTCTCTTCCTATCACTCCAAAAATATATTCTATTCCAAAATTCTTAAGTAATGATAATAATTTTTCTGAATATGTCATGATTATTTTTTAAATTTAATTTTATGTCCCAATTTATCTCTTTTTGAAATTAAATATTTTTTACAAATATGATTTATAGAGAAATCTAATTGGATTAATTTTTTAATATTGAACCCTGCCTTACTCACTTGAATTTCTTTTCTGGGATTATTTGTTATAAGATTAATAGTTTTACTTATATTTAAATCACCCAAAGCATTTATAGCTGATTTATAATTTCTTGGATCAAGACTAAAACCAAGAATATTGAAAGCTTTTACTGTATCAACCTTCTTTATGCGCATTATTTCTAATGCTTTGATTTTTTTATCTAGTCCATGACCTCTACCCTCTTGGTACAAATAAATAATTACGCCTTTATGTTTTTCAGAAATAAGTTTCATTGAATTAGAAAGTTGTAGATTGCAATCACAATCTATACTATGGAATGCTTCACTAAAAAGACACGATGAATGAATTCTAACGAAAGGTACACCATTTGTTAAATCTCCCATGGAAAATGAAATACAATGACCAGTATTATTTTTATGATAGCAAACATCAAATGTTCCGAATTCTGTTAATAATTTTGTTTTACTTGAAATAGACATGTTATTTAATATTTTCTAGATATTTTACAAGAAAATTTAACCCATTTTTTAATTCTTTATTTGATAAGGCATATGTAAATCTAAAATATAATAAGTTTCCAGGAATACCCAGTGTTGAGCATGGAAGTAAACTAACCCCAGTACTAGATAATAAATCTTCAAAAAATTTAATATCATTCTTAAATTCTTTAGAAGAAATTCCAAAGCACAGATTAAAGTTTGAATCAGGTATTATGATATTTTTAACACAAGATACTGATTTTAATTTTTCAATCACCATATTTCTTTTAGATTTTAAGGACAAATAATTTTTTTCCATTATATACACAAAATCACAATTTGGGTCGGTGCATTTAATACCCTTAAGTTTAAGTATTTCATGTTTAATTATTTCATTCCATGCATCATTAGCTGCTAAAGGAGCATTCCCGATATCATCACCTATTAAACCGATAAAACCTGTAATTTTATCACCCATAAAGTCTTTATGTGCAATAACGCAACCAATCCTATATTCTGCTAATAAATATTTTTTTGACGCAGTTACAATTCTTACAACATTTTGATTTTGTATTAATTTAGTAAACTTTTTTTCTAAATTCCCTTTATTAAAATAAAAAGCATCACCAGATTCATCGATAATTAAATATATGTTTTCTTTATTTAAAAAGGATATCAAACTATTCATGAATTCATCTGAATAATATATATATGTAGGATTTGAAGGATTTACAAGAAAAACTGCTCTGGTTTTTTTAGTTACAGATTTTTTTATTTGATTAAAAGTAACTTGAAAATTATTTTTTTCATAACCTATAACAGATTGAACCTTAGCTAATCTATCAACTCTGGCTGTCATTCTATAAAAAGTAGGTCCAATAATCAAAAGCTCATCTCTACCATCAGCTAAGTTTTCATATATATATTCAATAATTCTATTAAAAGCATATGAGGCACCAGCAACCATACAAATATTTTTTCTAGTATAATCTGTATCGTGTAATAAATTTTCGTGTAATATTATTGAATCACGTAAAAAAGCTGAGCCTGCCTCCCAGCCATAACCCTCTCTTGGTTTTTCTTTTCCATTAATAATTGATGTCATTTTTGTTAAAATTGTCATAGGAAGTGGAAATACTGATGATTGAGGATATCCTGTTGAAAAACCAAAGATGTGTTTATCATCTATTTTCGAACCATATATTATATCTAAGTATTTTCTAAATAAAAAATGAGACCTTTTGTGAATTTTTGTATTTATCATATTATTATTATATTGAGTAATAAATTTTTGTATGATTTTTCATAAAACAAATAATATTTTTTTTAATGTTTTTTCCATCTATAACATCCTTTATATACTGAGCAATTTTTGACATATCTCTTTCTTTTAGACCCCTACGTGTAATTTCCTGGACTCCAATTCTAATAAACATGTCTCCTCCCAAAGCTCCACTTGTACTTACGTTTATATTATTATTCAGAAATTTTTCTAGAATTTGCTCCCTTTTTTCATTTACAAAAACATGGATTTGATGATTATATGTATATTTATTTAATGAGGCTCTTCTAACTTTAAATCCAAGTTTCTCAAGTCGATATGCTAACTCATTACTATTTGAAATTATTTGTTTAGAATATAATATTCCCCACTTTTTCATCTCCATTACTGTCATTAACAAAGTAATTAAATTCCCAGTATTAACAGTAGAAACAAAACTTTCATTAATTTTTTTATCAATTATTTTACCAAACTCCTCATCCTTAAATGCAACTATTGCCTTATGGGGTCCAGGAAATGTTTTGTGGGTATTCCCACATATAATATCAGCCCCTTCTTTTAATGGGGATTGAAACTCATTGCCAATAATTAGACCTAGTACATGACTTGCATCATAAACTATGATAACATTATCACCAATTAAAGAACGTATTTCTTTAATTGGAAGAGGTTTAATATAAACAGAAACATCAAAGTATATCATTTTTACTTTTTCTCTTTTAACTATGTTTGCAATTTTTTTAATATCAAAATTACCAATTTTGTAGTCATATTCTGTGTCAACATGTTTTCTGCTTGTACTTTCAATTATTCCTTTGGTACAAAAATGACCACCTTGTGAAGAAGGGACACTCATTATAACATCCCCAACATTAGTAGCTGTAATAATGATACTTATCATTGCATGTACACCTGAGAGACATGAATAAATAACATATTTCGCATTCATTCTATCCATAATAAAAGAACTAGATTTTTTAATTAAAAAATCTAGTTCTGGCATACCTTTAAATGCAGCATTTCTTCCAAATAATGCAATTCCTTTAATCCCTGAACCCATATAATAACGAGAACCAAGATCAAAAGCTAGTACTTTTTGTATTTTAGGAGATAAAACATTTTCATTTGCAGTAAGACACATAATTAACTTATATTTTTTCTCTAGATCTAATATTTTATCTAAATTTCTCATATATTTTTATTTATATAATAAAATATATAATAAGTCAAATTTTATAGGTATATGTATTACATTTAATGTTTAACTATAAAATGTATTATATTGATAAATATATGTACTAAAAATTTAACTAATGTATTTTTCTATTAGTTTATTTGCTTCTTCAGGATTTGCCTTACACTCCATCAGAGCTTCGAGCATTAGTGGTGCGACGATAGTTGCATCTGATTCAACTACATACATAGGTGTATCTTTGGTGAGTTTATCCCAAGTAATTTTCTCATTTGGTGTTGCTCCTGAGTATGAACCATAAGAAGTTGTGGAATCAGATATTTGGCAAAAATAGGCCCAAGGTTTTACTTCTTGCTCCATATCATACTTTAGTGAAGGCACAACACATATTGGGAAATCTCCAGCTATACCACCGCCAATCTGGAAGAATCCAATCCCCTGACCTTTTGAAAGTTCTTGGTATTGATCATAAAAAGCTCCCATATACTCGATACCAGACTTTGCAATAGAAGCACTCGCATCACCCATCTTTACATGCGAAGCAAAAATATTACCAAAGGTTGAATCTTCATATCCAGGCACTACGATAGGAATATTATTTTCTGCTGCTGCAAGTAACCAACATTCTTCTGCCTTACCTTCATGTTTACTTTTATCGATGGTCTGTATTAAATCATAAAAATATTCATGCCAAAAACGGCGTGTGCCATCCTCTGTAGCCTTTTTCCAAACAGGAACAATAAGACCTTCTACAGCACGGAAAGCTTCATCTTCCGGAATACTCGTATCAGTCACACGACGCATACGATCTTCAAGTATCTTAGTATCGTCTTCTTTTCTAAAATATCTATAATCAGGAAAATCTTTATATGATTTATGAGCAACGAGACGGAATAACGACTCTTCTAGGTTTGCGCCAGTCACAGACATACCTGAAATCAATCCATTGCGGATAGCTGGAGCAAGAGTAATACCAAGCTGAGCTGAACTCATAGCTCCTGCTACTGCCCAGAACATTTTGCCTCCTTTTTCAATATGACGCCAATACGCTATCGTAGCGTCGCGAGTCGCACGAGCATTAAAGTTCTTATAATTTTTTAAAATAAATTCTAACGTTTTAAGATTTGTATTTTGCATATTCTTAATTCATAATTTAATAATAATTACCAACCAAAATTTTTACCGACGTCATCAGGTGATTCTCTTTTACGAGCCACCACAATATGACCATTCTCGATAATAAGTTTAAGCGGCGAAGAAAGCATACAATGGTGAGCTGCCAATGGGTCTTGGTAAGCACCTGTATCATATACTACTACGTACATATTCTCTCCGCTACTTGAATCATAGTCTGGAAGAGTTACAGACCCATGAACACCAGTGTATATATCATCAGAATCACAGCTTGAACCAGCAAGCCAAACTTCATTCAAATTTGCATCATGTTTATTATTCGCTGGAGATATTGCCCATTTCTGACCAATAGCCCAAGTATCAAGTAAATCATTCATAAAGCTTCCATCAATAACATACCATTTTTTTGCAGGGCTTTTTTTGTTAGCAATTTTCTTAGTATCAATAATTTTAAAGACACTTATCTGAGCTGGGGCAACAATATAACGACCCCATTCACAAACAAGGTTTGGGTGCGGAAGACCTCTCTTCTCAGATTCATGCTTAATAAGCTTTAATATTTTTTCCATCAACTTATCTACTGGATAACTCTTATTTCTCATATATGGTATCGGCATACCACCACCAATATCCAGCGTATCTAGGGATGGATTTTTTTCTTTTATTTTGAAATATACATCAAGCGCATATTTGATAGGTCCTATTACATCAGAAAGTTTTTCGATTTGTGAGCCTATGTGATAATGTAATATTTTTAAATTCTTAAATGAACCCATATTAATAATTTCCTTAGCTGAGAATCCAAATCTATCAATAGGTTTATTCCAGTAAGAACTTGCTTTTATAGGCATATCTAATCTGATACCAACATCATATTTAGAAAACTGTAGAAACTTTAATTCATTTGGTCCTTCGATTAGCGGAAAAATCTTCACACCTTTATGTTGTAAATCATCTATTAATGATATGTATTTATCGGTTTTCGGACCAGAACAAAGAATACGAATATTCGGATTGAAAGTTTCTTGTTCTAGCATCTTTTTCACAAGCCATAAATCATTATAAGAAGAAGTCTCTAGATGTGCTCCTTCACCCACAAGAGCCATAACTACTTCTTTATTCTGATTTACTTTCATAGGATAATGATAGAAGAATTTACCTTGGTATTTAACTTTCTTTGAAAGATCCTTTACGAGATCAAGAAAATCTTCTACACGTTCCTCGATAACAAATGGCATTAGAATCTCGAGTGAAGTTCCAAATTTCTCTGCCATATAACGTACGTTGTATATGTTGTGACCTTCTTTAATAATAAGATCACCATCTTTATTATAATCAAAGTATTGAGTATTAAATTCTTCAGCGCCAATTTTCCAAAGCTTTTTTGAAGCAACAGAACGTTTAGTCATTTCTTTTTACATCAAGCAAAACTATCTGCCTGTAATAAATATTAATATGGCTATAATAACAAAATGTGAGAATATGTAAAGGTGATAAACAAGAGAATGGCTATATTCCCTCTTCTTTTAGATTTTCAATTATTTCCTTTGATTTACGAGAAAGTTTTGTGGGCATTTTAATAAGGATACGAATAATTATGTCTCCACGCCCACGACTTGATGGCACCCCTTTACCTCTGACACGAAGTAGCTCACCATGATTTATACCTTCTGGAATTTTTACTTCAATCATATTACCTTCCAAAGTTTTTAGTTTGTAAGTCATACCTAAAAGTGCATCAGTAAGCTTTATAGGTAAATCCAGAATTAAATTCAAACCATCTCTTTTATATACAGAGTGTGGTTTGACATTTATTTTTATATACAAATCTCCTGGTGTGCCACCTTGGACAGCTTCACCCATACCAGTCATACGTACCATTTCACCAGCACTTATACCTGCTGGAATTTTAACGTTTATTTCTTCTTGTTTCATTCGTACACCTTTACCATGACATTCACTACATTTTTCTCCAGGAATTTTACCAGTACCATGACACTCACTACATTCACGAGTAGTTGCAAATGTTCCAAGGATCGATCTCTTCATCTCACGAATTTGACCATTACCATTGCAGGTTTTACAGGTGTTCATCTTTGACCCAGGCTTACCACCTGTGCCTTTACAAATACCACAAACAGATTGCTTGTTTAATAAAATAGTTCTAGATACACCGAAAACAGAATCTTCGAAAGATAAATCTATTTCAGTAGAAATATCTCGACCTCTGCGTGCTTGTCTGCCACCACGCATTCCTCCGCCAAAGAAATCACCGAAAATATCTCCCAGGTCACCCATATCAAACTCCACGCCACCATTGTTTGCTCCAGAGAAGTCAAAACCGCCAAATCCACCTTGTTGGCTACCAGGGTTAAACCCTTGTGGTCCGGCTGAACCAAAACGGTCATATTGAGCTCTTTTCTGGTCATCAGAAAGAACTTGATAAGCTTCATTTACCTCCTTAAACTTCTTATCATCTCCTTTATTTTTATCTGGGTGATGCTTATGTGCAAGTTTATGGAAAGCTTTTTTTATCTCATCTTTTGATGCATTTTTATTTACTCCCAATGTTTCGTAGTAATCTTTTGGCATAAAAATTATTATACACAAGTGAAACAAAAAATACTATTTTGACCTTTCTGTAAATCTTTCTGTGGATTAAAAAATAGTATTTTTGTTTAGTGTTATTTACTTCTGCTCAGGATTCTCGTTTACTTCTGCGTCTTTGACTTCTGGACCTTGTTCTTCTGGAGTTTTATTTTCAGTATTTGCTTCAGGAGCTGCTTTACTCATAGCTTCACCAATTTTAGAAACTTCTGTAGTTAATGCTTCAAGTGCTGATTTAATAGCTTCTACATCATTACCGTCTTTTGCGGTTTTTGCAGCAGCAATTTTCTCTTCGACACTTGCTTTAACTTCTGGAGTTACTTTGTCACCGTATTCTTTAACTGATTTTTCAGCAGAGAAAATCATCATTTCGGCTGTATTTTTCTCATCTACTAGTGCTTTCTTTTTAGCATCCTCATCGGCATGTGCTTCAGCTTCATCACGCATTTTCTTTATATCAGCATCAGTTAAACCTGAAGAAGCTTCAATGCGAATGGATTGTACTTTACCAGATGCCTTATCTTGGGCTTTAACGTTTAATATTCCATTTGCATCAACATCAAACGTGACCTCTACCTGAGGCATACCGCGAGGTGCAGGTGGAATACCGTCTAAGATAAATCGGCCCAAAGATTTGTTGTCTGAAGCCATTGGACGTTCACCTTGAGTAATATGAATTTCCACTGAAGTTTGATTATCAGCTGCCGTTGAGAATACCTGACTCTTTGAGCTAGGAATTGTAGTATTACGCTCTATGAGCTTCGTAGACACACCACCAAGAGTTTCTATGCCAAGTGATAGCGGAATAACATCAAGCAGTAAGACATCACGCACATCACCTTGTAGGACTCCAGCTTGAACAGCAGCACCAAGAGCTACAACTTCATCTGGATTAATTGAACGGTTTGGTTCTTTTCCAAAAAGCTTTTTAACAGCTTCTACTATTGCAGGCATTCTAGTCTGGCCACCAACAAGAATCACTTCATTTATCTCATTCATTTTAAATGGTGAAGCTTCTACGGCACGTTTTGTAATTTCTATAGAACGAGTAATGTACTCTTCAGCTAATGATTCTAATGTTGCTCTACTCATTTTTAGAAGTAAATGTTTTGGACCAGAAGCATCTGAAGTTATGAATGGAATGTTTATTTCTGATTCTGAAGTTGTAGAAAGTTCGTGTTTTGTTTTCTCTGCAGCTTCCTTTAGGCGCTGTAGTGCAAGTACATCTTTTGTTACATCTATACCAGACTGCTTTTTATATTCATCTGCAATCCATTTTACAATTTTTTGATCAATATCCTCACCACCCATGTGTGAATCACCATCGGTAGATTTAACTTCGATAACATCATCTCCGACTTCAAGAACTGAGACATCAAATGTTCCTCCTCCAAAGTCATAAACAACTATTTTTTCATTCTTTTTTGTATTGAATCCATATGCTAGAGCAGCAGCTGTAGGTTCATTAATGATACGCTTCACATCAAGACCTGCTATTTGACCTGCGTCTTTTGTTGCCTTACGTTGAGCATCGTTAAAGTAAGCAGGGACAGTAATAACTGCTTCAGTAATCTTTTCACCTAGCTTTGCTTCAACATCTGCTTTAATTTTACTTAGAATCATTGCAGATATTTCTTCAGGGCGCATCCACGTACCGCCAATATTTGCTTCAACTCCGCCAGTAGAACCTTTTCTTATTTTATATGGAATTGTTTTCTCATCTTTCTGAATTTCAGGATCTTCGTATAAGTGACCCATAAAACGCTTAATACCATATATAGTATTTTCGGGATTTGTCACAGCTTGGCGTTTCGCTAGTAAACCTACCATACGGTCACCATTTTTCGTAACAGCAACCACGGATGGTGTTGTACGTGCACCTTCGATATTTTCTATTATTTTTGGTTGACCACCTTCTATGATGGCAACCGCACTATTTGTTGTACCTAAATCTATACCAATTATTTTACTCATATACTTTTTATTATTAACTTATAATTATTTTTTTAAATCTGATGAATGTAGTGGACTAGGTATAAGTGGAGCACTCATATCTATCACTCCAAACTGTTTTTCATAATTCTCAATATGCTTATTGAAAAATATTGCAATATCTTTCATAACTCTTGGAGTAGTTGCATAAACGTCCAAATTATTACCAGAAGTAATACCAAAGTAAAAGACATCTTTATTAAATGCTCCAATAGCTCCATCTCCGAACTTCTTAGGCAATTGATTAAAATCTATTTTTTGTGGATCTATCATATATTTATTTTATATTTATATTATTAATTATTTGTAAACTTTACTAAGTATATACTAGTCATTAATTTTTGACAAGTATTTCGTGACCACTAAAACATTGTTAATATATAAAATTATGATATAATAGTCAATATGGCAAAAAAACCCTCAATACAAAAGGCTATTCTAAAAAGTATTGCTAAAAAACGTGCAATTTCTATGGATAATGTGAGAGATGATTTAAACGGCCTAATATCTTCAAATTCTAAAGATAAAAAGATAAATTACGCAATTACTCGTTCTATAAAAAATTTACTTGGTGATGGACTTATAGAAGCATTTAATTCTGAACATAGACAATATTTTCGATTAACAAGTGTGGGAAAACAAAAACTAAATAATATTAATCTTGAAGCAGAGTCTAGCCTTGTATCAACTCACTGGGATGGTTACTGGCGTATGATACTACTTGATCTTCCTGAAGATCGTAAAAGTGAACGTGAAGCTCTTCGTTATTTACTAAAAAAAGCAGGGTTTGTCTGCATTAAAAATTCTGTATGGATATCTATGTACCCTTTTGAGCATTTGTTTACTAATATTAAGAAAGATCTATGCTTGACTACTGAGATGATGATTATAGTCACAGATAAAATTGACAGTGATACTGAAAAAATATTTCTAGAATTAACTAAATAATTTTGTTCCTTAATCAAGGGAAAGTATATAAATAACTCATTGCTTGTAATTTGTGCATATGCACAAATTACAAGCAATGAGTATAAAATATTAATTATTCTTTATATTCGTATATATTTACTCTTGCAGGTCTGACAACTCTATCACCTATTTTATATCCAGTTTGTAATATTTTTTCTATAGTGTGATCTTTAGATTTATCACTAGTACTTATTGTGTCTATAGATTGATGTAAACCAGGATCAAAAGGCACACCGGCCTTATCAATCTTTTCAATTCCTGAATCGAAGAGTCCTGTCATGAACTGTTGATAAATGTATTCTACCCCTGTACGCCAATTTTGATCTACTTTTTCCCACGCTTCCTTATTTGCAAAAGCCATATCAAAACTATCAAGTGTAGGTAATAAATTCCTAGTCATTTTTTCCTTTGCAATTATCGAACTATTTGATCGTAATTGTTCCATTTCTTTTTGTAAATTAACATAATCTGCTTTTGCTCGTTGCCAACCAGTAAGATACTCTTCTTTTTCAGAGCGGGTTTTTTTAAGATCATTGCGTAATTTCTTTACAATATCTTTACCAGAGATTTCTTCACCGTCCTCCGTACTATCAACAAAAGTTACATCATCAAAATTCTCATTGTTTTCTTCATTTTTTATTTCTTCATCGTTCATACGTGTGTATCATATACAAAAAATGAAATTCCTGCAAATTTAGTTTTATAGAACATAAATATAAATGACCATCTTTATTTATATTTTATTTAAATAAAGATGGTCTTTGGTAATTCTTATCCTTATCATCAGAAGGAAGAATGCGTTTATGTTTTGTTATTTTTCTACAAAAATAACAAAATTTAGTATCACTCTTGTGTTCTGGTGTGTAAAGTTCAAAGAATTTTTGTATAGTACCACAATCACACATATATTCTACATGCGCTAATGGCTTTTTATTATTTTCTATCATATAGCAAATTTTTTTAATAGTAACACGTATAAACAAAAAGACACAATATATATTGTGTCTTTTTGTTTATATTAACGTTTACTCCACTGTGGAGATTTACGAGCTTTCTTGAGACCGAATTTTTTACGTTCAACTTGACGAGGATCTCGTTTAAGCATTTTAGCTTTTTTAAGTGTACCACGTAATTCTGTATCAAAAAGAACTAACGCACGTGATATACCATGACGGACTGCTTCTGCTTGAGCATGTGAACCACCACCTTTTGTTGTTGCTACTACTTCAAATTTTTCACTTGGTGCTGCAATTTCAAAAGCGCCAGTAACGATTTTTTTCAATTCTGCTGTAGGAAAATATACAACTAAATCTTTTCCGTTTATAGAATAAGAAGTTTTTGATGATTTATATAATTTTACAACTGCTGTCGCGGTTTTACGACGCCCTATAGCTCTGAAATATTCTTTTGTAGCTGCTTTTTTTTCCATATATTATTCAGTTATTGTTAAACGTTTAATCATAAGTGGTCTTAATTTGTTCGACGGTAGCATTCCGTATACAGCTAATTCATACAAACCTTTCCAACCTTTTTTCTCAACAATCTTAGAATTTGTAGTAATTTTTAAACCACCTGGATATCCAGAATAATGTTCATGAAGTGTCTCGTTCATACGACGCTCAGACATTTTTGTTTTCCCTGCGTTTGTAATGTAAACCCTTACATCTGCAACTTTATTTGCAACGTAGTCTGGTGAATTTTTACCCATAAGAGCCTTAGCTGCTGCTGAAGCAACTCGACCGAATGTTTTTCCACTTGCATCAATTGTATGTGTTATTGTCATAATATTTATATAAATTCTATTACTGCCATTTTACTAGCATCCCCAGCACGACGTGGAAGCTTGGTAATACGAGTATATCCTCCTTGCTGTCCTTTATATTTTGGAGCAATTGTATCTATTAATTTATTCGTTTCAGCTGTTAAATTATATAATCTAGATAGCACTAATCTTTTAGAAGCAAGCGTACCTATGTTTGCTTTAGTAATCAATTTCTCTACTAGCGGGCGCAATTCTTTAGCTTTTGCCTCAGTCGTTTCAATGCGGCCATGAGCTATAAGTGACAAAGTAAGCCCTTTTAATAAAGCGTGTCGTTGGTTTTTATTTCTTCCAAATTTTCTTACATTACTGTGGTGTCTCATATAATTTATTTATTGCTTTAGAGTTATATTATAACTACTAAGAATTTTCTTAATTTCTTGTATACCTTTGTCTCCAATACCCTCTATCTCAAGTAAATCCTCCTTTTTCTTACGAGCGATACCACCAATAGTTCTTATATTTGCGCCAGTTAATGCATTTAAAGTTCTAGTAGATAAATCAAGTGTATCAATGCGAGTTTTAAGTATATCAGTAAATTCACTAGCATCAGATTGATCTTTATCTTCAATATCATTTAACAGTTCTTTCTCGTGTGATTCTTCTACTACATTTCTAGATGAAATAGTAAAACCGACGATAGCCTGTAATTGTTCTACCATAATTGTTATAGCTTGTTCAAGTGCTTCGCGTGGAGAAAAGGTGCCATCAGTTTCAATAGTCATACGTAAACGATTGTGATTTGTTTTATCACCAACACGCATATTTTCTACTTCATAAGAAACACGACGAATAGGAGTAAAGATTGCATCAACGGCGATTGTACCTACATCTGTTTTTGATTTTTGAAGAAGTTCTTTTGGAACAAAACCTAGACCTTTTTGTACTGTCATTTCTATATTGAGAGTATTCTTGCCAGTTACTTCAACAATATGCAGATCTTTATTTAGAACTTCTACTTGGCCTGAAACTTTAATATCTCCAGCTGTTACTTCTTTAGGTCCTTTAGCAGAAATTGTAACTATTTGAGGTTCATCAGTTAATAAACGAAAACGTACTTCTTTTAAATGAAGAAGAATAGTTATAACATCTTCTTTAACACCATCTAAAACTGAGAATTCATGATCTACACCTTCAATTTTTATGGAAGTAATAGCTGCTCCAGTAAGTGACGATAGAATTATGCGACGAAGTGAATTACCTAGAGTATGTCCATAACCAGGATAAAGACCATCAATTTCATAGACACCTTTAGTGCCTACTTCAGAAACGATAGATAATTTTGATGGTAATATTATATTTAAGTCTGACATATGATATTGGAAAGTTTTAAACTTTCATTATTATTTTATTAAAAGCGAACCTACTGCGCTTTAATTAACGACTATAAAACTCAAGCACCGTGTTCAAATCTAAATACCCTTCTGCATTTTTGGGTTTACCCTGCATAACCCCAGAAAGTGTATCTGCATTGAATGTTAACCAATTTGGTAATGTATACTCTTTCATTTTTTTAGCCATATCAGCAAATAAAACACTTTTAGAGCTTCCTGGTCGTACAGCTATCACATCTCCTATATGAATACGTTGTGATGCTATAGTAGTTTTCTTCCCATTTATTGTAATATGTCCATGAGATACCATTTGTCTAGAAAGGCGTCGTGTGTGAGCAAGTCCTAATCTATAGACCACATTATCAAGACGGGTTTCAAGTAGTTCAAAAAGATATTCTGTAGCAAGTGTACCTTTATGAGCAACAGCTTCATTAATATAATTTGAAAATTGTTTTTCACTTATACCGTACATAAAACGAACCTTTTGCTTTTCTACAAATTGTAATGCATAACCTGAGAGTGGTTTAGGGCGTCGGCTTTTTAGACCTTTTGCGTGACGAGCTTCAGATAGGACAAACTTTGCTGTTTGACATTTTTCAAACACGCCTGGCCCTAAACGTCTGCATATTTTATATTTTTGAACTGTCTTCATAATTTTATAAAAATAATTATTTAATTAAACTCTTCGTGGCTTTTTAGGCTTTGGACCATTATGTGGCACTGGTGTTAAGTCACGAACACCTGATACTTCTATATCGTACGCCATAAATGCTCGGATAGTAGGTTCACGACCGCTACCAACCCCTTTGACTTTAACATCAACTTCTTTGATACCTAAAGCTTTTGCTTTTTCTCCTATAATTGCTCCTGCTTTAGAAGCTGCAAATGGTGTTCCTTTTTTTGCACCTTTAAAACCAAGAGCTCCGGCTGAAGTCCAGAATAGTGTATTGCCATCTTTGTCGGATAATACAACTTTAGTATTATTAAATGTTGCTTCAATATTTAAAGTTCCTGAAACAATTTTCTTTTTAGGAACTTTTACAGACTTTGTAGGCAAATCAACTGAAGCAACATCGTTTGTTGTTTCAGTTTTGATTTCTTCTTTGTTTATAATTTTTACTTTTCCCATATTATTAATTATGTTTTACTTTCTTTACGACGTCCAGATGCCATTGTCTTTCTTACATTACCACGCACTGTACGTGAATTAGTTTTCGTTCTTTGCCCATTTACTGGTAATCTACGCATATGTCTAACACCTCTATATGATTTAATATCTTTTAATCTTTTGATATTTGAAGATATCTCACGTTTTAGAACACCTTCTATAGACATAGCTTCAATAACTTTACGAATTGCATTTTCCTGATCAACTGTTAAAGTATCAGATTTTATGTTCGGATCAATATTTGCAGCTTTCAGTATAGTTCGAGAACGAGAAATACCTATACCATAGAGGGATGTTAAACCAATGTCTAAATGTTTGTTATTGGGAATCGTTATACCTAGTATTCTCATAGAAATTATTGTTTTTGTTTATGTTTTGGGTTTGAGCAAATAACACGAAGATGACCTTCTCTTTTTATAACTTTACATTTTGCACAAATTTTTTTTACCGCTGATTTGATTTTCATATTCTCATAACGCGAAAGAAAAATATAGGGCTTCCACCCTCTATTTTCATATAACGCATATACCAGACTATACTACACTATTATAATAAAAAACGCAAGGAACCATACTATTAATTTCTTTTAATAATCCTACCCTTACCACCGTACGGATCTATAAGCACTTCAACCCTATCTCCTACTAAAACTTTAATACGGTGTAAACGCATTTTACCTGATAAGTAGCTAATAATAACCTTGTCATCTCCGATATTTACTCTGAAGAGAGTATTCGGCAGCGCTTCGGTTACAGTACCTATAACAGTATTAGTATCATTCTTATTATTCATTTAATAGACATATATTAACAATAATTAATAATCTAGTCAAATTATTCTACATATATATGTATCTTAGATTTATCATTCGGTAAATATGATTGCCAAGGTGGGAAAATTTTTGTTTCGACAGAATCAATACCAGGGTCTAATTTAAAAATTGATGTTAAATTATTCTTATTGACTCCCTGTAACTTATCTATTAAATTTGAAATATTTGGAGACCACTTAGCGTTAAGTGTACCTGACAAAGAAAATGGTATTGATTTTGTATCTTTTGTTATTGATTGATCCTGTTGAATAAAATTAAAATTTAATTTAGAAAGATTTTGTATACTGATCTCGCTTAATTCTGGGTTAACGACATCAGGCAACATATTTTTTACTAAAGTATTTGATAAATCTTTTTTATCTAGAATAATCGCAGATAGTGATCCGGTAATTTTAACTTTAGCATTGGGGGTTGGAGAAAAAATATTTTCGTCTATTTGATACGAAAATGTATATGCATTCGGATATAAAATATAATCAGATGGCACTTCTGCAATAGCTTTATTAATCAAATTACTTTTGAATGATGATTGAGCTATTGCATCCATAGTTCCTTTTTCTACAGGGTCTAAAGTATAGACATTGCCTTGAGCTCCACCAGTAAGTGCAGTTTTTAATTTTCCATAAATTGCTTTAAATTTTGCAGTATTTTTGAATGAATTAATAGTAAAAGAATTCGGTGATCCATTATATGAATCTCCAGGCAAGAAGGAAGTAATACCGACTGATGCTTGGCCAGCAGTTATATTTTTATTGTTATCTAAAGTATAACCCGGAATAGTAACAGAGCTATCTGTTTGATATGTCTTACCATTATCATCTGAGATAAACGTATGAGCAGACAGGCTTTGTGGTTTAGTACTATACTCATTATACAATGTTATTTCACCTTTTGCTTTATAAGATACATTTTGTAGTGAACTACTAAGTGTTACATCTTTATCTTCTTCACTTGAAACAATCATTAATTCGAAATTCGTAGGTGTACTAGAATCATTTGAAGCCACAAATTGCTGATGATCTAAAACAAATGATTTATTCTTGGAAGTTATATATATTCTCGCATTTTGAAATGCATCAGAAATCCAATAAACACCCGCTATTAATATTGCAATTAACAATAAAATTACAAAAAATCTATGTAAATTTGTTTTACTCTTAGGGCTATGTGGCGTACTAGAAAACCTTCTTGTGAATTCATTTTTATTTTTATTTTTCTTATAAGAAATCGGCTGTTCTTTTTTATATGACGACGGTTCAGGAACTTCTTTTTTATATGACGACGGTTCAGGAACTTCTTTTTTAATATTTACAATTCGTGTTATCTTAATTCCGCCTGATTTCATATCCTCCATTACTCTTTTTGCCATATTATTTTTTATTATTTTTCTTCATAAATCCTATGGCTTCAACCATCAAATATGGATCACATGTACCATCTTTAACACTGCACATAGTAAGGAATTCTGGTCCTTCAAGAGTTATAATTGTAGTTTTATGTCCTGGAACCATTGACTGTATATAAGGTTCATTACGGATAATATTTACGAACCATTCACGTATATCAGCATCTGCGGTAACAAATATTGTATTTGGTAATGTTAAAATATGAGGCAGTGTATTAATACATTCATTAAAAGCTTCATTCCAAGATTTTTCTATTGATTGAAACAGTGGCTCGACTTTCTTCCTTTTTCTATCTGATAATTTATTTGTGCTATATAGATTGAAAAGTTCTTTTGCATCTCTTAAATCGACATCTAGCTTTGTACTCATATATGTAAAAAAAGTTTTTTTACCAAAAGGAAATGATAAAGAGGCTTTTAATATTCCTTTAGTAATAATAGCAACATCTGTTATTTCTCCACCAATATCGAGCAACAAATATGAATCAGGAGTAACATACTTGTTACGTACTGCTAAATACGATGACATAACAAAAGACGAGAATGAAACTGGGATACTGTGAAATGTTTTTGATATAACTCTGCGTATTTTATCTAAACAGAACTTAGGTGATAAAGATATAGCCATATGCATTTCTACAGAACTACTTCTTTTACCTATTGGTTCATCCACAAGATAGCCATTCAATGATACTCCCATTATATTGTGCTCGATAACTTCTGGAGCACTATCCATATTCTTATATTTTTTTTCATAAGAAATATTTAACGCTGATATCTCTTTATGCAATAAATCGTCTGCTAGTTTATTAGAGAAAATAAATGAATGCTCTCGTGTCATTTTAACTACCCTTGTCTCAGATAAATACCACGGTGATGAAAGTACACAAATGATCTCGTTTGGAGCACCAACCATACCTTCATATAATGATTTAGCAGAAGTATGCAAAGCTTTAAGGGTATCATCAAGGAATATATTAAAGTCTAAATTATCTTCTGTGATAATTTCTGTTCTAACGGATTTGATAATGGTCGGTATCTTGTTTTTATTTTTTGGAATGCGAGCAATAGCTCCACCAACACTACCTGTACCAATATCAAAAATTGCTACAATTTGTTCTTCTTCTGTTGATGAAAATAAAAAACTCATAGTACTAATATTATACTACAGTTTTATAAAAAATATATAAATAAAAAATGATTTATTCTAGAATTCCTTTAATACGTCTTACACCCTGAGCTACAGCCTCCTCTTTTTGAATTTTAAAGTGTCCTAATTCCTTTGTATTTGACACATGGGGACCACCACAGAATTCTTTTGACACAGCATTACCATTTTTATCTTCTATAAAATATACCGATACGATATCAGGATATTTAGCTCCAAATTCCATTTGAGCTCCTATCTTCTCTGCCTCGGTTAATGGCATTTCTTTGCGAATTACGTTTAACCCTTCTGATATTCTATCATTAACCCAATCTTCTATCTTATTTTTTTCTTCATCTGTAAGCTTATGATCGCAAAGAAAATCCATACGTAGACGCTCTTCGGTTATATTACTTCCTTTTTGTTTAATATCTGGATTTACTACTTCTTGAAGTGCAGCTAAAAGTAAATGATGAGCTGTATGAAGCTTAACTGTCTTCTCGTTATGATTTGCAAGTCCACCTTTAAACATTCCAGCGGAAGAAGTTTGTGAAAGTTTTTGGTGCTCGTACATCTTTCTATCAAATTCCTCACGGTCTATATGAATACCTTTTTCTTTAGCTAATTCTTCTGTTAGTTCTATTGGAAACCCATAAGTAGTAGCAAGTATGAATGGATCAACTCCTTTTTCAAATTCTTTTAGGCCTCGCTCGAGTGTCTTTCTAAATTTTTGCTCCTCTTTTAAAACTTCTTCTTTTATAATCTGATCTGAGGTTAATAAATTAGAATAAATATTTTTATATTTTTCTGCAAAAAAACTAGCTAGAAATGTAAGCACTTGGCTTGTTTCTCCTAATTGGCTTGTATAACGTGCGGCACGACGCATTAATCTCCTTAGTATATATCCCCTATCTTTATTTGAAGGTTTAACACCATCTGCAATTAAAAAAACTGAAGTTCTCATATGGTCAAGAATTATACGTTTTGCTTTTTCGTCTAAAGGTAAATTTATTAAAAGTTGATATGCTTCTTTAAATAAATCAGTATCAAAAATATTATCCTTGCCTTGTACTGCCATTGCAACTCTTTCGAGCCCTGAACCTGTATCTACATTTTTTTGTTTTAACTTACCAATAACTTTACCATCTTTTCTCTCGTACTCCATAAATACATCATTCCATATCTCGACGACTTGTTGTTTTTGATCTGCTTGCAAATACTCTTCGAGAGTTAAATTACCAAGACCATCTGAAGTAATATCATAAAACATCTCTGTGTCTGGCCCACAAGGACCATTTTCGCCTGGACTCCACCAATTTGATTCCAAAAAATAAATTCTTTCCTTAGGTATACCTGCTTTTTCCCATAGCTCTGCAGATTCAATATCTTTTGGTGCACTTTCGTTACCAGCAAAACATGTTATGTAAAGTCTATCTTTATCCAAACCAAGACCTTCTTCTTTTGATGTCAAGAATTCATAACTCCATTTTATTGCATCTTCTTTAAAATAATCTCCGAGAGACCAATTGCCCATCATTTCAAAAAAAGTGTCGTGAGTATTATCTCCAACTTCGTCTATGTCCTGAGTACGAACGCATTTTTGTATATTCACTAATCTTTTACCTTCAGGATGCGCTTTACCCATTAGATATGGTGAGAGCGGTTGCATTCCAGAATTAACAAAGAGTAATTCATGCTTATCTGAACTTTCAAAAAAATCTTTATCTGGTACAAGAGAGGTAGACGGTATGATTTTATGGCCACGTTTTTCAAAAAAAGCTATAAATTTATCCCTTATTTCATTTGATAACATACACATATATTATACTAAAATACCTTATCTTCCAACTAGTAATAATAAAACCCTCAGGAATATCTGAGGGTTTTATTATTACTTAATTACTGTTCAGCGTTTATATTTACATTGTCAGTAAAAAGTTTAGATTTCCTAAATTGTTCCTCTATGAACCATAAAACAATAAATATGAATAATGTGAAAATTGTAGCAATGATAGCTAGTCTATATAAACCGAAACCACAAGCCATACCAATACCCGCTGCTACCCAAAGCGCAGTGGCAGTGGTCATACCCATAAGTTTATTCTCTTTGGTAAAGATAAGACCAGTACCAAGAAAACCAACTCCAACAACTATCTGACCAACAATGATTAGTGGGTTTAGACCTCTGATTCCAAGATAGGCCTGCACCATATTATTCGAAACAAGCACAAATAAAGCAGAACCCATAGCAACAAGAGCATAAGTACGCATACCAGCTGTCTTATGAGCCCAGACTCGTTCTGTGCCTATAACCATACCTAAAAACAAAGCAAAAAATAGCGGTAGTATTATATCTATAGTTGCTTGATTAAATATATTTTCCATAATTTATATTATAACAAATATTTATACAACCACACCACCCCCTAAACAAATATCATTATCATAGACGACTATTGATTGACCTGGTGATACAATAGTTGGATTTTTAAAAATTACAGATGCTTCTGATATATTTTCGATTTTAATTTTACATAAAAGTAAATCTCCATGATATCTTACTTGAGCAGTGTATTCTTTGTCTAAAATTGGTTCAAAAATCCAATTTACATTCTTAATTTTAAATTTTTCGCGATCAATGTTTTCTAATGAATTGATAGACGGAGAAACAGTAATAGTATTCTTTTTTATATCCTTATTTATTACATACACAGGTGCGTCATCTGTAGAATGTTTATTTATAATAAAACCATGCCTTTCACCGAGCGTAAAAAATACAGCACCGTCATGTGAACCAATCACTTTACCATCTTTATCAAGAACATCTCCCTGTTTTGATTCAATATAATGCATAAGAAAGTCTTTCATATCAAGAGGCCCTAGAAAGCAGACACCTTGGCTGTCCTTTTTAATTGCCGTAGGTAACTTGTATTTTTTTGCTAATTTGCGAACTTCAGTTTTTTGCAAATGACCAATTGGAAAAAGTGTATGTGATAAATCTTCTGCTGTAAGAGTCCACAAAAAATAACTTTGATCTTTAGTTTTGTCATTTGATTTATAAAGCAAATTTTTCTTATTTATAGCATAATGTCCTGTAGCAATATAATCTGCACCATGTTCTTTTGCAAATTCCCAAAAAATACCAAATTTTACTTCACGATTACACATAACATCGGGGTTAGGAGTATTCCCCTTTTTGTACTCTTCTATCATATAATCTGCTACATTTTTCTTATAAACTTCTTCGGCGTCACATTCTAAAAATGGAATATCTAGATGAGCACAAACGCGCATAGCGTCACGTCTTTCGTCACGCCAAGTACATTCTATAAAATCTGGCTGCCATGTACGAATAAAAACGCCTACGACATTATAGCCTTGTTCTTTTAGAAGTGCGGCAGAAACTGATGAATCAACTCCACCAGAAACGCCGACAAATACGGTTTTATTATCACTCTTCATATATTAAATTTTATATTAGACTATATTTGACCAACGCGCAAAAATACCACACGGAAGCAATCTTTCTGTAGAAGTTTCCTTTATAGTTAATTCTCCTATTTCAATATTACCATTGTATCCTTCCATCATATACATAAGATTATTCTGGTATGCAATTGCTGAGTATCCTGCAGTATATCCATTTATAAGAACAAATAAAGGTTTATCAGATAATATTTGTTTACACAATTCCATTAATTCCAGAAAATTTGATTCAATTTTCCAAAGTTCATCTTTAGGACCGTGTCCAAACGATGGTGGGTCCATAATAATGGCATCATATCTATGCCCTCTTTTTATTTCTCTTCTTAGAAACATTAAAACGTCTTCAACTATCCAACGGATAGGAGCATTCTTTAGTCCAGAGAGTTCAGCATTTCTACGAGCCCATAAAACTGCGGTTTTCGATCCATCAACATGACAAACTTCTGCTCCAGCTTTTGCACAAGCTAGCGTTGCTCCACCAGTGTATGCAAATAAATTAAGAACTCTTGGTATTTGGTTTGCCGAGTTAGAAAGCGAAACGGCATGGTCTGGTGACTTTACCCGAGGACCTGACGGAGCGGTTTGTGACGAGACGAACCTATTTTTAATTACATTTTCCATCCACTGCCAATTTAGAAGTTGTTCCGGAAAAAGACCTGTGTGTTTAAAAGAAGATGGAGTTATTTGAAAACTAAGATTTCCAAATGATATATTCCAATTTTTAGCAACACCTTCTTTTGTTATCCATTTAGTACGATTCCCATTTCGAATAAATTCCATATCTGCATTTTTCCACTTATCTTGCGGTAGTATTTTTTTCCAAATAGCTTCTGGATCTGGACGACACAACACATAAGGCCCATAGCGTTCAAGTTTTTGACCTTCCCCAGTATCAATTAATTCATATTCATCTTGTGGCAATGTTTTTAAAATCATATTATTTAAGATATTTATATATGTTTTGTTTATGTTCTTCGTAAGTTTTTGCAAAATGTATGTCACCATTTTTATCGTGAAGATAATACAGATATGGTGAATCTATAGGGTGAATAGCAGCCTCGATAGCAATAATTCCAGGATTTGAGATTGGTTCTGGTGGTAAACCTAGGTTGGTATATGTATCTTTACTAGCATCAACTTGTAATGACATATTTTCAGAGATTCTTTTCCAAAGAATTCCAGAAATAAGAGGTGCATCAGATTCACCTTTTGCTTCTTTTTGAATGATAGATGCCATTATAATAATGTCACTTAAAGTGTGATTTGAATTACTTATATCATTTTGTAGTTTATCTAAATGTCTTTTAAAATTGTTGGATAATGTTTCTACAATTTCTGGTGATGTTGTTAGTGGAAAGAAAAAATATGTATCAGGGAATAAATATCCTTGTTTACTTCTAATATCTGATAAAAATAAATCACGTCTGAAACTTGAAAGTTTTGAAGCTAAGAGTGTTGCCATTTCTTCATTTGTCATACCTTCTTTTAAAGTAATTTTTATAGGATTAACATTATGCTGCCCTCGAGCTAGCATCCAGGCGACTCGCCAAGCAGGTAAATTATCTTTAAATAAATAATCTCCTACTGGTACACCACGGGGTGATTTAAATATAGTTACAAAAACTTTTAACACGAAAGCAAATTTTACAACTTTTTTTGCTTCCAAATCATAAGTTATAGTACTCAGAGATTCATTTGGCATTATATGAATTGTAGTACCTTGTCTATTTGCAACACCTCTATTAAAACTTGGAGCTGAAGTTAAATTGTAAAATAATATAATCAATAGACACACAGCAAAAAATGTATATATTATTTTGTGTGTAAAAATTAATTTGTTTGCTTTAACTTCGTTGAAATTATTGTCCATATACTATATCGGTAAATTTGAAGGTGGTTTAGCAATTTTTGACTCAATACGTTTGAAGCTAGGTGTTTCTGAAACCATACCAGGGAAATGAAATATTGTTGCAAGCTCTCGACTAGACATTACAAATATCTTTGGAGAACCTGATGGAAAAAAAGATGCAAGTAATCTTGGATAATCAATAGAATATTGTATTGGGGGGTGAAAAAATGTACGCATTCTGTAAAAATCCAAAGAACGTTTTTTATATTTCGTAAGGGCAAGTCCAGTAGGATCAGACCAAGGGGCATCGAACTGAGTAGAGTTTATACGATTCAATTCATTTATATTGGGTTGAGCATACTGACGCCATATAAGACGACTTGCACGTCTTAGATTATTAAATTGCTCGTCTGTACATAATTTTTTATTTGATAGAGCAATAACTCTTATTCCACAGTCGAAATGAATCAACCCTACATTGTCAGTTATTGCTTTAATAACTGGTTTTACAGGATCAGGAGTTCTAACATCAAAACCAAATTCATTAGGAGAACTTTCGTATTTCTGAGTACGACTGTATGGCTTCAAATAATCTATCATAAATTCTTGAGCGGCTTGATAAAAATCTACATGCTTACCTGTATGATGACTATGATACTGTTTTATATTTTGTCGAATAATTATTTGTATCCAGAGCTGCTGACCTCTTGGTAATGACCCTAAAAGTTCTATAGTAGGAGTAATGGGGTCTATTTTATATTCTTCTTTTGTACCACTATCCATTTCTTCCATATCTCTATAGGTACGGATTGGTAAAAAATCTTCATGTAATTTATTAAACTCACAACCCCACACATCCCAATCACCATTCTTTTTATATTGAGGAATGTGTAAAGTATAGTCGTCGACTTCTACAACTTTTGCTTGTGGATATTGAGCATATATTTGAGTTTCTACTAAATCTCGCATACGGGTAGGTGTACGAATAAAAAAATGCACATTACCATCTATAGAAACCATCTCAAGTGAGAACCAGAACCAAGGAGCTCCTTGTATGTATTGTTCCCAGAAACCTTTCATACTTTTTTGGTAAAAAGCGTTTGAGAAAATTAATTCCATTGCTGCTGGAGATTTAATAACATCTCGTGGAACTTGAACTTCAAGTAATGCCCACTTTATGCCTACTATGAAATTCTCTTGTCGATAATGATGCCATAAACGTAACGCCGCAATAGAAAGAGGTATTGGCATAAGATAACCAATAGTTACTATTAGAATCTGAATTAAATTAAAATTATGCTGTAATAAAAAATCTTGAATCATAAAACAAAATTAACCGCGGTTATATGAGAATATACCGAGTAAAACACATATAATAAGAAGTCCTACAATTATTAATACAATGTTTACAAATCCCCTTTTATACATAGGCATATTATATCATATTAAAAGAAAACTCTTCCATAATTTATGGAAGAGTTTTCTTTATACTGCACTATAGAGACCACTTTTATTTTTCTTAAAATATTTAGAATTTTGAAGATTGACTAGGATGGTATTTTTCTTTAAATATCTCTCTTTCATTACTTGATCCACAATATCTTCTTTCGACATTGGACCATTTTTCTTTAAAAGTTCTTTTATAACATCTCGGACAACACCTGATTTATAACCCCACTCAGATAATGCGTATATACCTCTTCCAACAAGCACAAAACGTGAATCTTTTATAAGTTCATTGTGACAAGTAGCAGTATGACACTTTTTATCAAAAGTATTTGCAACGGCCTTTGCTACTTCACGGAAATGCATTGGAGAACCATGTTTACGCATCATTAAAAATGCATAATCTTTAACTCCACGAGTTTTAATACTTGGAGAAGTAGATTTACCCCATTCACCAAGTGGATTCTTGCTTATGTTTTTCGATATTGCAAGCCATCTTTTTACAATCTCTTCATTCCTGTACTGTTCAGCAAGATCTTTAACCTCTTCTAAGAATTTTGTAATAATTTCATGTTCTGTGATAAGTTCATCGTCAGACAAATTAGCGTATAAATTTTTCAAAGATTTGTGGACTTCTTCACCCACCTCTTCATCTACACTCCAACGTGTTTTGAAATCATTATCTTCTTTATACTTTTTAAAATCTTCGCCTAAAGTTAAGTATAAATGTATGTGATTTTGAGTTAACTTATCTTTAGAAACATGATTAAGAAGCTCTTGTTCAGATACAATAGCGCCTAGAGTATGCATTAATTTCTTTAATTCTTCAAAGATTACTTTTTCTTCCTTAAATGCTTGTGATTTACGTATAAGTGCAATAGCAGAATTTTCAATCTGACGGACACGTTCGCGTGTTATACCGTATTTTTTGCCGATAGCTTCAAGTGTTTTCATCTCGGCATCATCTGTGAGTCCAAAACGATTCGTAATCACTTCATGGGCCCTCTCAGGTAGATTTGAAAGTATGCGTTTTGTAACTTGTTTGGGTTTAAATGTGAGAGTATTAGCCATTTATATAAAAATTATATCTTGTAATGTTTTTATAATATCACTACTATGAAATAAAGTCAATTGTTCTTAATTATAATGGTCAAATTCGTTAAAATACTACTTTTTTGTTGATGATTTATTCTTAGATCTTTCTTGTTCAGTTAAAAATTTCTTACGTAATCTTACATTTTTAGGTGTAATTTCTAGATATTCATCATCTGCCATAATTTCTAATGCACGTTCTATAGAAAGTTTGTACGGTGGTTTTACATTTACTGCTTCGTCAGTACCTGATGAACGCATATTTGAAAGCTGTTTACCTTTTGTTGGGTTAACTGCCATTTCATCCCCTTTGATCACATTCCCGACAACCATACCTTCATAAACTTCATCACCATGCTCAACATAAAGTGTACCTCGCTCTTGTAATGTCCACAAAGAAAAAGCAACGACTTTACCTGTAACCATTGAGGTCATAGATCCTACATCTCTCTTCTTTATCTCTCCTGCATATTCTTTAAATCCGATAAATCTTGAAGCTAAAATTCCTTCACCTTTTGTATCAACCACGAACTGACCACGATAACCAAGCAAACCTCTTGTAGGAAGTTCAATAAGAATTCTTGTTATTCCTTCTTTCTCATGCATTGAATTTATAATTCCACGTCGAGCAGTTAGCTTCTCTATAACAATACCTGAAAATGCTACTGGTACATCAATGGTAACTTCTTCATATGGTTCTAACTTTTTGCCATTTTCTTCTTTTATAATTACGTGGGGCTGAGAAACTTGCAATTCGTATCCTTCGCGTCTCATATTTTCTAAAAGTACAGCAATATGTAATTCACCTCTGCCGTAAACCAAATATCCTTCTTGCATTTCTTCTTGATCAGGAGCATCAAAGTTTATACGTAAGCCTACATTTATTTCAAGCTCCTTTTCTAACCGTTCTCTTATTTGACGTGAAGTTACATATTTACCTTCACGACCAGCAAATGGTGAATCGTTAACAAGAAAATTAAGTGATATTGTTGGTTCGTCTATGGCTATTGATGGTAGAGCTTGAGTATCTGCTTTATCGCAAATAGTCTCACCTATAAAAACATCTGGAATACCCGCAATAATAGCGATGTCACCAGTTGCTATTTCATTCACTTCTTTACGAGTTATGCCTTCAAAAGTAAACATTTTAGAAATACGTGCATTGCGAGATTTACCATCTGAATCTTTGACAATAATCTGTGAGCCAGTCTTTATCGAACCAGCATAAACACGGGCAATAGCTAGACGACCTAGGAAATTATCGTATCCAAGATTAAAAACTTGAGCTTGGAAAGCACTGTCTCGATTTACTGAAGCTTCGGGTACGTCTTCAAGGATAAGATCAAGTAATGGAGTCAAATCTTTTGATTCATCTTCTAAGTGAAGCTTTGCAATCCCTTGGCGTCCAATAGCATACATAGTTTTGAAATCAATCTGTTCATTTGTTGCACCCAATTCAATAAAAAGTTCTAGAATTTCATCGTGTACACGTGCAGGGTTTGCGGCTGGCTTATCTATTTTATTTATAATAACAATAGGTTTTAAACCAAGTTCTAGAGACTTCTTTAATACGAAACGTGTTTGTGGCATAGGACCTTCTTGAGCATCAACCAATAAAAGTACTGAATCAATAGCACGAAGAACACGCTCAACTTCAGAACCAAAGTCAGCGTGGCCGGGTGTATCTACTATGTTTATCTTTGTACCTTTATAATTAACAGATGTATTTTTAGAATATATAGTTATACCACGCTCAAGCTCAAGAGCATTTGAGTCCATAGTAGTACCTTCCTCAGTCATACCACATTGTTTCATAAGTTGATCAGTAAGAGTTGTTTTACCGTGGTCAACGTGGGCAATAATTGCTATGTTTCGTATCTCTGTTGGTTTCATAATAAATTGGTGGTTGAATTAAGTGAAAAATAAAATCGCCTACGGGCGAAATGTGTTTTCAATATATCATAGATTTTAACAAATGTAAAATACACTTATAGCAGCTTAACAACATCATGATAAGTTATCACAACCATAAGCACCATAAGAAGGCCAAAGCCGATCATATTTACAATATTAGCAACTTTTGGATTAATTCTAGAGCCTTTTATTTTCTCTATTAGTAGAAACAATAGTCGTCCACCATCTAATGCAGGGAATGGAATAAGATTAATAACGGCTAGATTTATAGAAATAATTGCAGTAAATGAAAGTAAATATATAAATCCAAATTTCTCAGCATTACCAACAACTCCTACAATACCAACAGGGCCAGTTACCCCAGCTAAACTTCCGTGACCTATAAGACCATTATGAATTAATGTATAAAATCCAACAATTGTGGCTATGACCAAATTCCAGGATAATTTCAATCCTTCAAAGACTGCTTGATAAATTGGAAGCTTGAGTGTTCCTATGACATCCATACTAATACCTATCATCGGAGTATCTGTTGTCTTATTTAATTCAGGAATTACTGTAGTCTGTTTTGTTTCTTTACCTCTTGTAAATGAAACTATAATATCTTCTCCGCTATGATTTTTTACAAAAGTTTGGATACTTTCTGTTGTCTGGGTATCGACAGAATCAGTTTTTGATTGAAGATGAGAAATTTTGTCTCCAGTTTGTAAGCCTGCTTTTTCTGCGGGAGAATTTTTAGAAACATCTGTTATAGTTAGTGCCTGATTTTTTATAATAGAACCTTGCGGTGCTGCCCCTACAGATGTTGGCAGACCAGACATAAAACCTACTGAAAATAATAACCAAGCTACTAAGAAATTCATAACCACTCCAGCAATTAATACTGCTGCTTGGATATATTTGGGTTTATTTATGAAGCTTCGTTTACTATCAGGTCCGTTCATAGACTCTTCATCTGGGCTCTCTCCAAATATTTTCACATATCCACCAAAAGGTAAGGCATTAAAGTTATATGATGTCTCCCCCTTTTTTACACCGAAAAGTTTTGGAGGAAAACCGAAAGAAAATTCATCTACCCGAATACCAGATTTTTTAGCAACAATAAAATGCCCAAATTCATGAGAGACAACAAGAACTAATAAAATTAGAATAAATATTAATACACTCATATTAGTTCATTATTTCTTTTTCTTTTTTAGAGAAAATAGCTTCCAAATTATTATTTGATTCATCTACACATTTTTGAATATCTTCTTTTGTTCTCTTTAAGTCATCTTCAGGCATATCAGATATTTTATCTAATTCATCTCCTCTTTCTTTACGTACACTTATACGTGCATCTTCTAGTTTTTCTTTTAGTACTTTCACTAATTTTGTACGATTCTCAGTTGTAAGCATTGGAAATATAACTCTAACACCATCACTATCTGAAACTATCGATAGTCCAAGGTTGGCTGCCATAATAGCATTCTCTATATCCTTAATTTGATTCTTATCCCAAGGTGCTACACGAAGAGTTTTGGGATCTTCAATAGTTATACCTGCTACATTCTTAATAGGCATATGACTTCCATAGCTATCAACCGTAATACTATCTAGGACAAGAGGAGTAGCGCGTCCAGTATGCACCTGAGAATACTCTTTAGAAAGCCATTCTTCAATCTTTTTTAGATTTATTTTAAAATTTTGTGTGTTGTAAGCCATATAATTATTTATTCTGTTATTATAGCACAAGAGAGATATGTTCTAAAATCATTTTAGTAGATGAACCAGGTATAGATAGATACTCTCTTGCTTTGTTTAATTCTAAAAGTATGAATTGTATATTCTTATTTAATTTATCGTTTTCAAATTTATTATAAATAATTTTCTCAAGATTATTAACTAATTCTGTGGCAATAAATCTTAAGCTTCCACTATTTTTATCATCATCATGTTCTTTTATTATTTTTGAAATTATTTCAATTCGATTAATTTTAGAACTTTTATAAAAATTTTCAGCAATTTTATCCGAAATAATATTCGACTTAGAATGAATTCTTACGATATGTGATCTAGATAAAATGGTATCAAGTAAAATTTGTGAATTTGGTACTACAATAAAAAAGTGTGTTTCAGCCTGAGGTTCTTCTATAACTTTAAGTAAAGCTTTTTCAGCCTCATTGTTTATAAATTTCGCTCCTATGATACATATTTTTTTATAACTATCTATTCTTTTTTTGCTGTGCCACTCATTTATCATTCTGCTATCATTTATAGTAAATGAATCATAAACCTGACAAAGGATATCCTGATTGTTTTCATTTATTTCTCCTCTACTTACAAGAAAATCACGTAAATCAAAAACAGTAGTATCTGGATCACCTTCTATAATATAACTATGATATAGATTTTCTGGGAATAAGGCATTTAAGCTATTCATATAATCTATTCTACCTTAATTGGGAAAATATCAGAAAGTTCACCCGAATAATAGAATTCATAAGCCAAGTCTCCAAAAGTATAATCACGATCATTTATGGTAATAGTAGAACCACCTACTTCTGGATTAGCTTTTGGTACTGATTTGTTAAAGCCAATATTAAATAAAGTTGCTAAAACTTCTGGTCTATCGGAAATAGGATAACCAGCAAGTTGCCATTGATGCATTATTTCTTTTAAAAATATTGCCGTATATAAATATGAATAATAGTGATTATTTGTATCAGTCAGACGTTGAAGTCGTTCACTGTTTATATCTGTAGTTGAATAATCAAAAATATGCTCATAAGATGGACCTAAATAATATGGACTACTCGTATCTTTAAGATTATTTTCTATTGTTTCTGCGGTATTTATTTTCACACCCGCAATACCATAAGAGAACTTAGTTAAATTGCCAAGAACTTTCAGTGGTTCCAAATATTTCTTGAAATCTTCACGATTTGATGTAAAAAAACGAAATTGTTCTGGTATAATTGTAGATACTATAATACGTGCTGGTATACCAGAATCTCTACTTGCTTGAAGAATTATATCTTTATCTTTTATTAGGGCTGCTCTCATAACCTCCCAATCCTTAGAAAGAATCCAACCAAAGATTGTCTGATTAGATGCCGTTGTGACTGAATTTGAATTATTGTCTGAGAAAATATCACACTTACTTAAACGATTTTGCAAAAATGTATTATTTGTCGTCACAAGTTCGACAGCTCGAATCATTTTTTGTGCAATAATCGATGACTTTGTGGATATATAAGTATCCATTATAACCTTTCCATTTTCAGGTAGAATAGATGAAATAGTGAGAATACGACACTCAGTTACTGGGTCTAAAACTTCCATAGGACTATTATCACTACTATACAAGCTTGTCACTATATTATTATGTGTAAAGTTTTTATTTGCAATATTAAACGATGCATTACGAGCATCGATACTTCCTGCTACATTTGTAAGATGTAAACTCATAGCTATAAAAACGGATGTAAAAATAAATCCTACAATAGCGAAGAAATAAAAAGCAATTTTTAAAATTAATTTGTGATGTAATTTATTTTTTAAAATTTTCATCTCTTACTAATAATTGTTTTTTTATAAGTTTCTAAGTGGTTTAAGGCTTCGCCAGTTCCTTTTGCAACACATAAAAGAGATTCATCGGCTACATATGCTTTCACACCTGTGCGTCTATATATAAGATCAGCTAAATTCCTTAATTGAGAAGAACCACCAGTCATTATTATACCATCATCGATAATATCAGCAGCTAACTCAGGTGGAGTTAAAGATAAGACATCTTTAATAGCATTAATCATTGTTCTTAATTCTTTATCGATTGCTCTGACAACTTCATTGGTTGAAATCTGAGCAGTACGAGGTAAACCTTGAATGAAATCACGTCCTTTAATTGTTGCTGTTAATTCTTCTTCTAGTGGAATAGCTGCCCCTATTTTAATTTTAATTGTTTCTGCTGTTTTATCACCAATGGCTAAATTAAAAGTTTTTTTGATATAATCTGCAATTGCTTGATCTATTTTATCTCCAGCACATTTTACTGAAGTTGATGCAACAATACCTCCCAAAGAAATAACTGCAATATCTGTCGTCCCGCCGCCTATATCCATTATCATATGCCCTTTTGATTCGTGAATTGGAACACCTGCCCCAATAGCTGCTAAAATTGGTTCTTTGACAACATAAGCATTTTTGGCTCCCGCACGAACAGCCGCTTCAACAACTGCTCGACGTTCAGTCGAAGTAATACCAGCAGGTACAGATACCATCACATCTGGTTTAAATAAATTATATTTTCCTAAAGCTTTTGAGATAAAATATCGCAACATAGCTTCAGTTACTCTATAGTCTGCGATTACACCATCTTTCATAGGACGATAAACTATAATACTCTCCGGGGTTTTACCAATCATATCTTTAGCTTCTATTCCAATTGCTAAGATAGTATTATCCTGTTCGGATACTGCTACAACAGAAGGTTCATTCAGAATAATACCTTTACCAGGAAGATATACAAGGGTATTTGCCGTACCTAGATCAATACCTAATTTTTTTGAAAATAAAGCCATATATATAAAACATACTATAACATATTATTAATTAAATTGAACAATTTCGTATGTTTGAAACAGTATAGTTATGATAGGATAAAGATATGTATATAACTACTGTAATACCAATAAAGAAAGGTTTTCAAAAAGAATATTTGTCATATTTTTCTTCTATTGAAATACCATTAGGTACTATTGTTAGTATACCGGTTAGATTCAAGACGGTAAACGCAATAGTCATACATACAGAAGAAGCTAGATTAGTAAAATCTGATATAAAAAATGCTGACTTCCAATTAAAAAAAATAATTGACATTAAAGGTGACTCACCTTTCACAAAAGAATTTTTCACAACTTGTAATCGTATGAAAGATTATACAGTTAGCTCAACGGGTAACATTATCCAAGCAATGCTACCAAATGTATTTCTTGAAAATATAAATGAATTAAAAAAAGTAAATATTAATGAATCAACCAAAGAACCTGAAAATATAAAACATGAAAAATTAATTTTCCAAGCACTTACGTCAGATAGAATTGCATTCTATCGTACACTTATCCGTGAAGCATTTGCGAAAAAGCAATCCATATTTATATGTGTTCCAACGCATTTCGGTATAGAAGAGTGGAAAAATGTATTAGTAAAAGGTATAGAACAATATGTCTTTGCTTTTCATAGTGATATACCTAAAAAAGTATTAATTAAAAATTACAATACATTAATGAACGAAGAACATCCAATATTAATAATAGGAACTGGTATGTTCTTATCTATACCAAGACAAGACATCAAAACTATTATTATAGAAAATGAAAGTTCAGATTCTTATAAACAAATAGGAAAACCTTACATAGATGTACGTAGTTTTGTAGAAGTATTATCATCAATCCAAAAATCAAAATTAATATTTAGTGATACCTTAATGCGACCTGAGACATTACAAAGACATGAAGATGGTGAACTTGGTGATGTACATCCTCCACATTTTCGTTTGCCGAAAACAGAACATCAAACTATAGTTGATATGAAAAACGAGATAGATGAAAAAGGAAATAAAGGATTCACTATATTGTCTAACTTAACAAAGGAAACAATCAGACAAGCTATCGCTAACAATGAATCAATCTTTCTTTTTTCTATACGCAAAGGTTTAGCTGGAGTTACAGTTTGTAATGATTGTGGTCATACCCTTTTATGTCCATCATGCTCAACACCAGTCGTACTATATGGAGCTAAGCAACGAACTGCTACAAAAATTGCAACGACAAGGATATTTATGTGTAATAAATGTGGGCGCAAGGAATCAACAGAAATAAAATGTCCAGAATGTTCTAGCTGGAATCTAACCCCACTTGGCATAGGAACTGATAGAGTATATGAAGAAATAAAAAATTTATTTCCTGATGCTTGTGTTGTCCAAATAGATAAAGAAACTACACCAACTATAAAAGAAACTAGAAATGCTATTGATATATTTTACAAGAATAAAGCTTGCATACTGATAGGCACTGAAATGGCTTTTTCTTACCTACATAGTGAAGTTACTCATAGTGCTATTATTTCTCTCGATGGACTACTTTCGATTCCAAGTTTTAATATTACACAAAAAATTTTGCATATAATTGAAAAATTACACTCTATAACCAAAAAAAATCTTATAATTCAGACAAGGCTTCCTGAAAATCAAATTCTTCAATATATTTTAAGTGGAAATGTTTTACCTCTATATAGAGAAGATTTAAAAGAACGTAAAGCATTTGGTTACCCTCCGTTTAAACGTCTCATAAAAATCACATTTACAGGAACTGCTAGTGAAACAGAAAAGGCCCGTAAATATCTTGAAAATAAATTAAACGCATATGAACCACAAATTTTTTCTGCTTTTGTTGGTCGTGTTAAAGGTCAGTATATAACTAACACAGTAATAAAAGTAAACCCAGATCAGTGGCAGTTGCCTACCAAAGATAAACAACTTGAAACCTCACCTTTAGCTGAAATACTATCTAGTTTATCTCCAGCATTTTCTATTAATGTTGACCCTGAGGATTTGCTGTAAGTTACATTACGCCATATTCTTGCTTCATATAAAAAGATATGTTATCATACGACCTACATATGATTACAGTTATAGAAGTCAAGAAAAATACAAATGAAAGCAATGTAAATCTTGTTAGACGTTTTTCTCGTAAAGTTCAAGAGTCTGGTATTATCCAGAAGGTCAAAAGTAAACGTTATAATCAACGTTCACTTTCAAAACTAAAAACAAAACAAGCAACTTTGAAACGTATTGCTCGTAAAGAAAATCATCAAAAGTTGTTCAAGCTTGGAAAAGTTGATGCTACTTCAAAAAGAGGACATCGTAAATAAGCATGATGAATACAGATCTTTGTACTGTTATAAACAAAACAAAAGGCAAGCCTCCGCGCTTGCCTTTTGTTTCAATTAAGGAAAAAATCCTAGGCCCTAAATACGATCTTTCGATAAGTTTCTTATCGTCAACAGCTCAAAAAAAAATAAACAACGAGTATCGTAATATAAATAAAACTACGAATGTTTTATCATTTTCATTATCAAAAAATTCAGGTGAAATAACTTTTGATTTAATGAAGGTTAAAAGTGATGCCCCCGTTTTTGGTATGACATACCCCAAATTCCTAAAATACTTATTTATCCACGGATTATTACATTTGAAAGGTTTCGAACATAGTAGTACAATGGAGAAAGAAGAGAGGAAGTATCTTAAAATGTTCGACTAGGAATTCCCCTTCATAACTCTCATGGCAAGAACTAATTACAGTTGTGGTATAGATGTCGGCACGCATACAACGCGTGTTGTTGTTATTGGTTATAGCAAAGAAGATGGGTCTCCTTATACATTAGCATTAGGTCAAGCGAGTACTAAAGGTATGAGACTTGGATATATAACAAACATTGACCAAGTAGCTTCAAGTATCAAAGAGGCCGTAGGACAAGCAGAAAAAATCTTAGGATCTAAGATAAAAAGAGCTTATGTATCTATTGGTGGTATTAGTCTAGGTTCTATTGTCTTAAATGGATCAGTAATAATATCACGAGCAGATCAAGAGATAACTCGCCTCGATATATCAAAAGCATTAACTGACAGTGAAGAAAATTTAGAAATATTAAATAAAAAAATAATTCACATTATACCTATCGGCTACAAATTAGACGGCAAAGATATCCACGGTCGACCAGAAGGTATGAAAGGTGTCAAACTTGAGGTAAAAACTTTATTTATCACTTGCCTCAAGCAAAATATCGAAGACCTTGTAAGTGCTTTAGCGACAGCTGGTATTGAAGCTCAAGATGTCATAGCCTCACCTATCGCAAGTGCAACCATACTTCTTACTGCCAAACAGAAAACTGCAGGATGCGCTCTAGTTGATATAGGAGCAGAGACAGTTTCTGTAGCTGTGTTTGAAAATGGCCTACTTATGTCGCTTCAAGTATTCTCTATAGGGAGTATGGATATTACGAAAGATGTTGCTTTAGGTTTCAGAATAGCACTAGAAGAAGCCGAGAGTATAAAACTCGGTAGCGTTATAGGTGGAGACTATCCAAAGAAGAAAATTGACGAAATTATTGAAGCTCGTTTAAGTGATATATTTGAATTAGTTGGCAACCATCTTAAACGTCAACGACGTAGTGAATTATTACCAGCTGGTATAATTATAACTGGTGGTGGTGCTCATATAGGACGCATTGAAGAATTAGCAAAAAATCAATTGAAGTTACCTTGCCGTGTTGGACCAGTCGATAATTTAATTAATAATAAATTAAAAATTCGTGATTGGTCTTGGTATACTGCTTTTGGTCTTGCCCTTTCGCAAAACAATGAGGAAAATACAAATTTAAATGTAGACAATAGTTTCGGAGATAATATCAAACAAGTAAAAGAATTTTTAAAACAACTTTTAAAACAACTTTTACCATAAAACAGTATTCTGTCAAATTTATAGGACTATAGCCTTTTTAGAAATATCTGCTATTATGTATCTATATAGATTTATTATTAACACAGGTTTTTACTTATATAATATATGCCCAAAATTAACCCAGAAATCGAATCATTTGCCCGAATTAAAGTTATAGGTATCGGTGGATCAGGCAAAAATGCACTTAACCATATGATAAACTCAAAAGTAAGAGGAGTAGAGTTTATTGTTATGAACACTGATACTCAAGATTTACACAACTCACTTGCTGAAAAGAAGGTTCATCTTGGTAAAAATCTTACTAAAGGACTTGGCGCTGGAATGAATCCTGAAATAGGTAAAAGAGCTGCAGAAGAAACAAAAGCTGAAATACAAGATGTTATTAAAGGTGCAGATATGGTATTTATAGCTTGCGGTATGGGTGGAGGTACTGGCACCGGTGCAGCACCAATAGTCGCTCAAGCAGCAAAAGAACAAGGAATACTTACTGTTGCAGTTGTTACCAAACCTTTTTCATTTGAAGGAAACCAAAGAATGAAATTAGCTGATGAAGGATTAGCTTTACTTGAACAAGAAGTTGATGCTATTTTAGTTATACCCAACGATAGACTCATTATAATTTCTGGTAAGGAGGTTGGTTTTAGACAAGCCTTTGAAATGTGTGACGAAGTCCTTAAACAAGCAGTAGAAGGTATTTCTGAGCTTATTACTACACCTGGTATGGTTAACGTAGACTTCGCAGATATTAGAGCTGTTATGCATGATGCTGGAAGCGCTTTGATGGGCGTAGGTATTGCGGCTGGAGATGGACGTTCTGAGAAGGCAGCACTTGCCGCTATAAATTCTCCATTATTAGATCTTTCCATTTCAGGAGCAAAAGGAGTACTGTTTGCGATTTCTGGTGGAGATGATCTTACTATTCACGAAATCGGTGAAGCAGCAAAAATTATTACTGAATCTATAGATAAGGATGCTAAAGTTATCTTTGGTACAATCAAAGACGATAAACTTAAAAAAGGTGAAATGAAAGTGACAGTAATTGCTACTGGCTTCCCTACTGATATTCCTCGCCGTTCACTTTTCCAAAGTCAAAGCCATACACCTAGTGAGACAATTGCTACAGCGACAAAAGAAGATATTGTTCAAAGTGTGAATAAAGAAACCGCAAAGAATTCTACTGACTATGTTAAAAAATCCGACACAAAAGAAAAGGAAAAAGAAAATGATCTTTTTATAGACGATACTGATGATTGGAGTACTGTCCCTGCATTTTTAAGAAGGAAAAAATAATATTATAGAATTATAAAAAACCCAAATAACAATTATTTGGGTTTTTTATATAATTGTAATAGAATAGCATTATGTATGATTTAATTATTCTAGGTGGGGGGCCTGCAGGGACAGCAGCTTCTGTTTATGCAGCACGAAAACAACTCAAAACAGCTATTATAACTTCCGAGTTCGGTGGTCAGTCTGTCGTATCTGAACTCATTTATAATTGGATTGGAACACCTGAAATATCAGGTGCTAATCTTGGTGAGAATCTTAAAAAACATGTTTTGTATTACAAAGGACCATATTTAGACATAATAGATGGAGAAAAAGTTGTTTCAGTTAGTAAAAAAGACAACATTATTACCGTCAGTACTGAATCTGGAAAAACTTACACTTCAAAGTCTTTGCTTATCGCTACAGGTAGTGGTAGACGCAAATTAAATGCTTTAAATGCTGAGAAATTTGAAAATAAAGGTATTACTTATTGTGCCTCTTGTGATGGACCGCTTTTTGCTGATCAAGATGTATTAGTGATAGGTGGAGGAAATGCCGGTTTTGAAACAGCTGCTCAACTTCTTGCTTATTGTAAAAGTGTCACTATGATACATCGAAGTGCTGAATTCCGTGCAGATGAAATTATAGTCAAACAAATTCTTAAGAATCCAAAATTCAAAGCAATTACAAATGCAGAGATAACTGAAGTAAATGGTGATCAGTTTGTTTCTTCGCTTACATATAAAGATAAAATTACAGGAAAAATCGAAACTATTCCTACTTCTGGTATATTCGTGGAAATAGGACAAATTCCTAATACTGACTTTGTAAAAGATTTAGTTGATATAGATGAGTTTGGTAAAGTCGTAGTTGATCCTAATACTCAAATGAGCTCAGTACCAGGTATTTGGGCAGCTGGTGATTGTACAGATGGCAAATACCACCAGAACAATATAGCTACCGGCGATGCTGTAAAAGCACTAGAAGATATCTATATCTGGCTACATAAGAACAAATAACTATCTCGTTATTATTTTTTCTAACCTTTGTAACTCCTCTATAGTATTCACACCTAGAGCTTCTTCTGGGCTTATCGATACTGATGCGATACTTTTCTCAGCTGCTGCATATTCCACAAGATCAGTTAAATAATACTCATTTTGTGCATTTTCATTTTTCAATTTTGCTAAATGTTCAAATAACCATTTTTTTTTAAAACAAAAGTAACATGGATTTATTTCTTTAAATTCTTTTTCATTCTCATTTGCATCTTTAAATTCAACACTGCGAACAATATTCCCACCATTATCACGGACAATTCGACTAAATGGTTTGTAAAAAACTTGATACCAATCATTAAACGATGGTACAGTGACTGTTGCCATCGTAAGAGAACAGTTACTTATAGTGTGCACGGCCATCAGATTTGCAATCATAGTACCCGTAACTGCAGGAGCATCACCATAAAGAACAAGAATATGTTCTATCGAATCATCTATAGTTTGCTCAGTAATCCTGACTGCATGTCCAGTACCAAGTTGTTCTTCTTGTGTTACATACCTAGCTTTATCTCCTACGTGAATCATAACGTCTTCTTTTTTATACCCTACGACGATAATTGGCTTAGTTATTATCCCACTATGTTGTGATGCCTCTATTAAATAATCAATCATTGGTCTACCATGAAATGGCACCAGAACTTTTGGTATTTCAACATTCATTCTTTTACCTTTTCCACCTGCCAAAATAATTATTTGTGTATTTTCCATAAAAAAATTACGATAGTAATTTGGTGCGCGATACAGGATTCGAACCTGTGACCTTCCCCACGTCAAGGGGACGCTCTACCAACTGAGCTAACCGCGCAAATAAATTTTTCTTTTGCGGAAAGGGAGGGATTTGGTCACGAGTATTTTTCTACTGAAAAATCTCTCGACCCCGACTCGGCTCGCCAGCCTCCGTCTTTCAAATCCTTCCTCATAATGCAAGCATTATATGCGGAAAGGGAGGGATTTGAACCCTCGAGGAGCTTTCACCCCTGCCACTTTTCGAGAGTGGTGCCTTCAACCTCTCAGCCACCTTTCCCTTTCATCTTTTGGCTATTATACAGAAACATTACTACATTATCAAATTAATATTTTATATATAAAATATTTTGTATAGTGCTTACTATTTTACTTTTTCCAACTCTTCTATCTCTTTCTCTAATTCTTCTATATTTAATAATTGTTGTTTTTGTCTTAATCTTCGCGCCGCATCTGTATACCAAATTTTATTTTTCAATAATGATAATGTAAATTTTAAGAATTTTAACCTATCAGTATGATCCTGCATATTTATTTTTAACTCTTCAGCCATAAGATTAAGCTTTTCTCGAAAGTCAGTTCTACCAAGATTACTTACATCCGCATCTAGTAAATATGAAGATAGAGGATGTGAAGCTATAGCTTCTGGGCCATCTTTTGTAAGCATTAGCTTTGTATCTAAAATCATCTTCTCTACATCATCAACATAATTAATGTTGCTATCTATTGCTTCCTCTTTGAATAATTTTACAGCCTCAATCTCATTGTCATCTTTTCTAATCAAGAAACCTGTATCATGCCATACTGCAGATACTGCAATCATTTCTAAATCTTTTTCTTTTACACTATCAAGTAAGCCGAACATAATAGCTTCGTGAAAAACATCTTCTGTATGGTCTTTAGTATGATACCTTAAATAATCTGGCAATTTATCTAGCATATCAAAAGCCTTTGATATTATAGGAATATTCCTTAATTCAGCAGATTTAATTACAACTTCCCTTTCTATTTCTTTAGTATCAATATTATTCTCCATACTGGCTTTAGTTAAAACAGGTGCTTTAAATTCCATCTTTATATTATATCAAATATTTACATAAGACATAAAAAAATAGCAACATTACTGCTGCTATTTTAAAAAATGACTTTTGGGAATTAGGCTACGTTTTGGTTTGATTCAAAAAATGAATTCAAGAATTCGTTTTTACTAATGAACGCCTCATTAATGGCTTCGCGGAATAAATTAGTTATGAAGCAATCTGTAGTCTCTGTATTTCTTTCCAAGATATAATCCTTTGGAAGAAATATTCCGTTAACTGACTGCATAAAAGTATGTACCATGCTTTTATGTTTTACAACCACCAAATAACCTAAAAAATATTTTTCCCCAAGAGCATCAAAATGAGAAAAATTTATTGGTTTTTTTGAAATTTTAAAATATCTTTCGAAAAGCTTTCTGGGATATTTTTCAAAACCAATTAAACGATTAAAATGATTCATACATTCCTCAAAACTACCAAAGTCTTTTGAGGAAGATGGTAGATCAAATTGATTTTCTTTTCTCCTGCCAGCCTTTGATGGCTGAAGTGCAATTTCTTCATTTTTGTTAATTAAAATTAAAGAACTTGTGAATCGACTAGTTGTTGTTTCTGTCATGTGGAACAATTTTGAGTTATAAAATAGATTTAATTAGTATTATACAGTTTTTCAAACTTTTGTCAAAAATCCTAAATTTATAAAAATAAAAACCCGCTATGAGCGAGTTTTGTGAAAACATTAAATTAGATTTTTTAAAAAACTTCACTTGTATTTTCTTGAAGCTCTTTAAATGTTTTATAACAGTTTTTATGAAATCTTGGGGTCCAAATAAATGGTGAAGATAAAATTTTAAATTCTTCTTCAGTTATAAGTTGATGGGGCATTATATTTTCATCCTTATCACTCCAGTGACTAGTAGGATAACCAACTGGATCATTTTTGTGAACATAAAATTCTGCCTCTTTATAAGAGAACTCTCTGGGAGTAATCTTTTCTCCGATTTTCATAATCAAATCTTTGTCTGTTGATAAAACCATTCTTTCTGTCCCATTAATAACAGCTGGACAAAAATCCATTGTATTTATTAAGCTTAGATAATAAACAGTTTTTACCTCATAACTAGAGAAAGCTTTTAAATCCTTTTTCAAATCCTTAAGAGTATTAAGGTATTTTTTACCATTAATCTCAGTTTTGTTTTCCATAAATCTTTAATTTTAAAATAAACAAATTTGTGTGTATTAACTAAAGAATAGCACTATTTTATATAATAAAAAAGCTCAATATAGAATGGACTGCATTATTTTGGTATTTTTCCTTAAACCAAATAACTATAAATCAAACTTTTTATAACATATTAATCTCATTTACGATTAAGATGTTTTATTTATATTGGGTGAGCGTTTAACAGATAGAACTAAATGATTCATTACCTAGTAAGGCTTTTTATAGTATTTTAATACTAAATTTTGACCCTTTTCGTGCGTCTATAAAAAGTGACAAAAGTGACAATAAATCAATATATTCATTATTTTTTATTTAATTTTCCATATATGGTTTGACAAAATTATCAAATTTAACCTTATCAAATTTTTCTTTTTTAGAATTAGGATAGTCACAAGAATTCATTTCAGGCGCTACAGTATAAGAACTACATAAGGCAATATAACTACCATTTTCAAATGCGTCACTTAATTGATAATTTTCACCTCCAGCACCAACACCACTGGTTAATATGTAACATTTACCAGTTTGAGTATTATAGTGGTTCTTGTAATTATAATCACTTATCCCTCCACTTGGGGAGCTCCAGTTTTGATTAAAATCTTTTTTAGCTTGTGTATCGCATTTTGCTTGTAAGTCAATACTAGACACCTGTTCTTGTATCGATGGTTTATTTGCTTTTGTAAACCAAATAGTAATTATTAAAACACTTACTAATGCGCATAAAATTATGAGTATATTTTTATTATTTTTCATTATGATCAATTTAGCCACTCACTCCCCTATGATGTGAATTTTCGCGGGCTAGAACTTCATTGTTTATTATCCAGTAAGGCTATTTTAACTTTTTTATGTTATAAAAACAACACTTCTCAAACACGCTAAAAATTTACAACTCTAACGTCTAGCCTTTATAAAAAGTTACAATTGAGTGTAACTTTTTATTTTATATATCTACCAATTACTATCGTTATTATAGTAGTAATTAAAGCTGTAATTACAGAAACAATTACTGTCCTTAAATCTCCTTTTAGGAAGTACCAGAGTCTTTTGTACCACGGGTTAAATACCATTAACCCCTTGTGGGAAACTCTATAAAAATTATAGGTCGTACCAGTTTGTATTTGCGTTGGTACTTCTTCCAAATAGCCTTTTACAACTAGATTTTCAACAAGTTGTCTATTTTGACTAGCAATACCGTTAATCATATCTGCTGGTGAATACAAGCCTCCTTTTCTTTCTATTGATAATTTTAATACATCTTTTTCTTTTCGTGTCATTTTTATTATTTATATTTTTATGTCTAAGAATGAATATTTTAAGTCTTTTTACTTTTCAAACGTTTTCAAGCTTGTAATCTTTATCATAACCACTCCTTCTCGAGAGTACCTATCTTTTAATAAAAGTGAAAAGTGTGGCAGTTTGTAACTTTTTTAATATATATTATTTATCTCAATTTAATTCCATTTTTGTATTAACGAAATCATTACATTCTTTTTGACTAATATATGTCATACCATTAATAATTTTTGTACCTAGCCAAGACATATTATCATTAAAATTATCCTGAGGGCTGCAAGTAGCTAATCTCTTATTTTCATAAGCATCAAATAATATATTGCTAGGGGTTGAATCATCAGAAATTAAAACGAAACATTTATTTAAGTTTTGATTATAATGATTTTGCTGATAAAAATTTATATTATGTCCACCAAATTCTACGAGTTGAGTATTAACTTTTTCTGCGTAACTAGTAACAACTTTTTCCGCTTGAGCTGCACATTTTGCTTGTAAATCAATATTCGATACTGAAGTAATATCTTGTGTTGTTTGTTTAGTAATTGAATCACCAGGGGTACTCATCAATGGTTTTATAGTTTGTTCTTGTGCTTCTGGTTTATTTGTTTTTGTATACAAAACAACAATTATTAAAACAACCACTAATACACATAGAACAATTAAGATATTTTTTGTTTTTATTTTGTTCATAAAATTTGATGAGCATTAATATTGTTTAAAATAAAATTACTTTAAATAAATATATTTTTATTATTCGTTATACTTATTGTAATTTTATTTTTCACAATTATATTTATATACTAGGATAGTTTAATTCTATCCAATTTTTAATACCTGCATGGGTTCTTATATTTGAAGGAACTTTATTTATAATAATTCTCTCTAGATTTTGAAGAGATGACAGTGGGACATTAGCATTCCCGTTCCATGTTTTAGCTAAACTATTTATAAAATAAAGCATCTCGTATCCTTCACTTCTGTTAAGCTCAGAATGATCAGTACCTGAAATTATTTTTGGGTTATCATGGTCAACTTTTGCAACCCATTTATAATTACTAAACACCATCTGATTTTTTGTATACATAAATTTGATTAATTTTATAACTAATAATTTTATTATATAAAGTAATTTTTTATTTCTTTTTTAATTTCTCTAGAACTTTATTTAAAGAATTAACATCCAATGATTTTTCAGCACCACCTAAGGTTTTTATATTACCGTGCAGTTTATCTAAAATAGGATATTCTTTCTTTAGTTTTTCTATTGAAGAATCTTTCCTTTCCTTTCTAAAACGACCTTTATCTGTTTTTTTGTGTTTACCTAGTTTCATTTTTAATATTTCCAACTGTTTATTATAAATATGAACCGTTGGCGTTCTTAATTGACTCTTTAGTAATCATAACATGCTTTACAAATTAAGAGTGATGTAGTTTTGTAACAAAACTGTTATTAATATGTGTATAAACAACGCTATTTTGTACTAAATATACATATGAAAATCAATAATTTACTCATTTTTAGGTATTGACAAGCCAATTTTTTTAGTACATAAC
>JAGWLB010000020.1 GCA_028865035.1 Patescibacteria group bacterium
TAGTTTTAAATTTAGAAACTGGCATATTTTATAATTCTGTTAATGACGCTGCTATAGCTCATTGTATAAATCCAAAAACTCTTTACCAATATTTAGATGGCTCAAGAGTTAACCTAACTTCTCTTGTGAGGGTATGATGGCTTGTGTTTTTGAATATAAAGGTAAGCAGTATTCACAAGATGAATTAGTCGGAGCGTTAAAGAACACACCTTTAAATGAAATGGCTGATTTTGTTCCGGGTATCAATAAAGTTCCAGATGCTCCATTTAAAAAATCATGGCCTGAATTGGTTATGAAGCGAGCTATTAGAACGGCTGTTGAAGATGGTAAGACTAGAGTTAGTTGGACACCGGGAGAAGCACAAGCGGCTCGTTATGATTTGAGTAAGAGTGTAGATAAAATTCATTATAATCCTGATCTTAAAACGGTCGTGGCTTATAAAGATGGTAATCAAATTATTTCTAAGTCTAATATAACCCCAAAAGATTTGCCAGATGTTATAGGCAAAGAAGCTGCTGATAAGATTATTAACAGTCCGACGCGTAAAGCTGGTAATACTCATGAGCTATCTGGTGTTGATCTCAAAGTTGGTGGCGAAGGCATGAAAGGTTTCTATGACCAAATGTTACCAAAAATGGTTGAGAAGCTTGGTAAGAAGTACGGGGTAAAAGTTAAAGAAGCGCCCATCGATATTAGCGGTGGTAAGCCCCTGAATAGTAGATATCATTCTGAAAACGATGGTGTTCAAAAAGTTCACTATTTCGACATTCCTGAAAAAATGAAACAAGACGTTCTGAGAAAAGGTTTCCCATTATTTTCAAGTCCGTTACCTGTTCCTAATCAAAGGAATGATTAATCATGGCAAATAAAAATTTCATTGCAGGAGCTATCAAACATCCCGGCGCATTGCATCGTGAATTAGGTGTTAAGAAGGGCGAAAAGATACCTGAGAAGAAATTAAAGAAAGCTGAGCATTCTAAAAATAAGAAGTTAGCTAAACGAGCTAGATTTGCAGAAGAATTGAAATCATTTAGGAAATAAGTCATGCCACTTAAAAAAGGTGCTAAACCGGGAAGTAAAGGTTTTAGCAGTAATGTTCGCGCTGAAGTAAATGCTGGAAAGCCACAAAAGCAAGCCGTAGCGATTGCTTATAGTGAAGCTAAAAAGAAGAAGAAAAATGCTAAAGCTAGGAAGTAAGACTAAACCTAGCATTAAAGAAACTACAGGTAGTAATCCATTAGGATTACCTGTAGCTGGTAAATTTAATTACGAAATACCAACAATAAAAAAGAGAAAGAAGAAGAATGGACAGATTGCAACCAAAGCTAATAAAGCCTGAAAGCACTCTGATTGAAAAGACTGCTTTAGAGCTAGCAGCTTCTTTCTATGAAATTGGTCGCGGTCAAGGCTTAAAAAGCAAATATAAAGACGCTAGATCGTATGCAAAAGCATATGTAAAGAATTTTATACCTAAAGCAGTCGATTTGCTCATGGATATTCTTGCTAAGGATAGTACTCCACAGGAACAAAAAGACGCTATTTATGATGCTCTGATGGAGCGTGTGAACGATATAGATTTAGCGTCTACCGGCATTCCTGTATTTGAAAATCCTGCTGCTTTCTCATTTGTTCCAGACACTAAAGATACTCGTGGTGGACCATTAGTGATTAACAGTCCTACTAATAGTTCTAAAAAGAAGAAACGAAATCGAATTGAAGATTTACCATTAGATAGAATGCTACATCAAGGGAATAAAATCAATGGCTAAGATGGGTTTACCAGTTAAGAAATCTGAAGCTTCAAAGAAACCAGTACCTGTTAAGATTGTTAATGACGATGCTCCTAAAATTGATAAGAGTTATGAGGAGCGCGAGAAGCGATATCGAGCAGAAGAAGCACTAAGAGTGCTTCAAAAAGCAGAAGAACATAAAAAAGATAAATCCTTAATGAAGGACGTAAAGCAATTAGCAAAAAAACAAATTAACACTATGAAAAAGATTTGTTAACATGTCATTTATATTTGCAATTTTGATTTTAATTGTTGCGATAATTATTGGTGTCTTTTGGGGATTTGCTGAGAGCATGGCAACTGCTCCTAAGTATACAAATACTCCAATTTACATCATAGTAATTGGAGTATTGTTATCTATATTTGTCGCGTCTACTCATTGGCATTGGTTGCCACATATAGGATGGTGAAAGATGTTATCTTATTTAATCGGAAATTTTGACAGCGCTAGCGCTTTTGCATTATTGGTTTTAGTTGGTGGACCGTGCCTTGTAACGATAGCGTATATTGCTCGGAAGCCAACTAAAGTAGACTTCATGAAGGCTCAGACTGAAAATGATGTAGCTCTCATTAGAGCTAATGAGCAGCGTGAAATAGAAATTAAAAAGCT
>JAGWLB010000011.1 GCA_028865035.1 Patescibacteria group bacterium
GCTTCGCAAAACTAGTCATTTGTTTGAATTAGCACATTAGTAGAGCGTAGTAGATAGATAGGAGAGAATTATAAAAGTCGAGCGTAAGATTAGAATTCATTTGGGTTTTGTTCGAAATAAATTCGAACTTTGTCTAATACAGACCGCAAAGTTATGATTATAGTGTAATTTTTGGTATTATAGCCAGATAACACAAGAATTTATGGCAAAACAAAAGAAAAAGATTTTAATATTAGGAGGAGGTTTCGGAGGGCTCTATACATACAAAGGCTTATATAAGCACTTTTCACACGACGAGGTTGATATTACTATTATAAATCGTAATAATTATTTCCTTTTTACTCCACTTCTCCACGAAGTGGCGACTGGAAGCATTGCTCATCATCAAGTGGTGGAATCCATTCGTCAGCTTATTTACAAGACAAACGATACTCTTCATATTGCCGAAGTAACATCTATCGATTGCCAAGCACAGATAGTCAAGACAAATATAAGTGAATTTAATTATGACATACTTGTTATCTCTCTTGGAGCGACGACAAATTTCTTTAATGCACCTGGAGCCGAAGAGCACAGTTTTGTGCTGAAAGATTTACGTGACGCTATTCGTTTACGAACTGATATTATTGAATCGTTCGAAAAAGCTTCAGAAATTAAAGATGTAGAATTACGTCGCAAATCATTATCTTTTGCGGTTGTTGGTGGTGGCCCAACCGGTGTGGAAGTTGTCTCGGAAATATGTGAGCTTATTCATGATACTTTGCTTAAGTATTACCATACTTCCATAGATCATAGCGATGTATCTCTCTATTTAGTGAATCGTGACGAAGATATATTGTTACCATTTCCACCATCATTACGCAAAAATGCTCTCAATATTTTACGTCGCAAAGGAGTGAAAGTTATGCTTAATTCTCCTGTGAAAGAAGTTCAAGCTGATCAAATTATTTTTGATGATAATTCTACTCTACCAGTTAGCCATGTTATATGGACTGCTGGAGTTAAGCCAAATATACCACCATTCCAACACGAACTTGCTCTCGATCGAGGCGGTCGTATCATCGTGAATAATTTCTTGCAAGTTACTGAGTGTCCAAATGTTTTTGTAATTGGAGACATTGCAAGTTTACCAGATTCTTCTGGTAGACCTTTACCAATGCTTGCTCAAGTAGCAGTGAATCAAGGTATTCATACAGGTGAGAATATTTGGCGACTCGTAAATAATAAAAATTTGAAACCATTTTTATATAAATCAAAAGGAGAGCTAGTCTCACTAGGTAGATGGCAAGCCGAGGCTAGTATAAAAGGTGTACGTATTTCAGGACCACTCGCATGGTTTATATGGAGAACTATATACCTTTTTAAATTCATATCTAAATCAAAAAGAGTTAAAATAGTTATAGATTGGACGATAAATGCTTTTTATCCACGCGATATAACAAAAGCTTAATATGTCTCACCAAGGTCACATATGGGACAAAGAATACAGAAACCCCAAATTAGTTACAAAGAATGAAGGTCCACAAGCTGATACATTACGCTTTCTTAAATTTCTTAAAAAAGAACAAGATTATATAGTTGAAAATAGAACAATCTTAGACCTTGGTTGTGGCACAGGTCGTAACTCAAACTATTTAGCAGAAAAAGGTAACACAGTTATAGGTATAGAAATTTCTAAGACAGCTTTATCCTTAGCTAAATCTCGTGCAGAAAAGTTAGGAATAAGTGTAGATTATAGATTAGGAGATATAGGTCAGGATTATGACATAAATAATGAATCGATAGATATTGTTCTTGATATCACATCTTCTAATTCATTAGACGAAAAAGGTAGAGAAAAATATCTAAGTGAAGTAAGTAGAGTTCTGAAAAATGGTGGATACTTTTTTGTGCGAGCATTATCACGTGATGGTAATAAGAATGTAAAGAATTTACTCAAACAAAGTCCAGGACAAGAATACGATACTTACATTATAAAAGAGATAGGTTTAATCGAAAGAGTGTTTAATAGAGAAGATTTCATAAAACTTTATAGTTCAAAATTTAAAATTATTCATCTAGAGAAAAAATCAAGTTACACTACTTTTAATAATCGTATATACAAACGTGATTATTTTTTAGCATATATGCAGAAAATTTTGTAAAAATCATATTTTGTGATATACTCTAATTGTTGAGTTTTTACTAGTTAATTTTATATATACATTATGGATACACAAACATGTGATAAATGTGAAGCTTGTGCAACTGCTTGCACTATGCACGAAGGAAAAGAAACTCCAGCCACTGAGGCTCCTGCTGTTGAAACAGCTGCCCCAGCTACTGAAACTCCAGCTGCGTAGTTCTATCTTTGCTAAAAACAATAAAATCCTCTTCTGAGGATTTTATTGTTTTTATATGATAATATAACCAGATGCCACAAATTAAGACAAAAGAAGAAATATTAAAGATAAAAAAAGCTTGTAATCTAACTGATAATATTTTCTCTAATATTCTTCAGAATAACCTAAAGATGATGACAGAGCTTGAACTTCGAGATTTTATCTTATCAGAAATTAAAAAAAGGGGATTACGGCCAAGCTTCAAACCGATTGTGACTTCAGGCCCTCAAGCTGGGAACGAAATCCATCCGTTCAATCCAACAATGAAAAAATTATCAGGTTTTGTAATTATTGATTTTGGTGTTGTATATCAGAAGTATATGTCTGATATGACTCGGACTATATATGTGGGTACTCCAAGTCAAAAAGAAAAAGATACTTATAACAAACTACTCACCTCACAAATAGGTGCCATAAAAATGGGTAAGATAGGAGCAAGGTGTAGCGATCTTGATTTGTACGTTAGAGAATTTTTAGGTAAGGATAATAAATATTTCATACATACTTTAGGTCATGGAGTTGGGACACGGATTCATGAATCTCCAAGATTGTACTTCAAGAAAACTCGCCCAAAATTAAAAGAGAATATGATTATAACTATAGAACCAGGAATTTATATAAAAAATAAATTGGGAATACGTATAGAAGATACTTGCCTCATAACTAAAAAAAGGTGCATACCACTAACCAAATCTCCAAAAGAGTTAATTGTGATAAAATAATTTTATGAATATAGGAGTATTTGATTCAGGCTTGGGAGGATTGTGGATACTGAAATATCTAGAAGAAGAATTACCGCAATATAATTTTATTTATTTTGCTGACCAAATACATATTCCGTATGGTTCTCATACACCAGACCAGATTATAAAATTCTCTACAGAGATTACCGACTTTTTGTTTAATAAAGATTGCATGCTTGTCGTGGTTGCTTGTAATACAGCGACTTCGTCGGCCATCTCTACACTCAGAGAAAAATATAAGATACCATTTGTCGGTATTGAGCCTGCTATCAAACCAGCATCGCAACTTTCTAAAACAGGTCACATCGGAGTCCTTGCTACAAAAGTCACAGTCGAAGGGCAGAAACTACACGATAATATAGAGCGTTTTGCCTCAAATATAGAAGTTCATACTACTATAGGTTATGGCTTGGTAGAGTTAGTCGAAGAAGGGAAGGCCGATACCGATGAAGCAGAGGCTCTGCTTAGAAAATATTTAGAACCATTACTCGAAGAAAATATTGATCAATTAGTTCTCGGTTGTACTCACTACGCATTCCTTATAAATAGAATTAAAAAAATAGTTGGTGATAAAGTGCATATTATTGATCCAGCCCCATCGGTGGTTCGACGAGTAAAGCAACTTATTATTGAAAATAATATCCTCCCTACTGACAATAAAAAAGAACCTGAAATTTTTACTTCAGGTTCTAATGCAGAAAAAGTTAAAGAATTTTTTAATAATATTAAATTACCGCACACCCTGTAATCTTTTATTGTGCGCCAATTTGTTCACGCCACATAGCAGCGTAGAGGCCTTTTTGCTCTATCAGATTGTTGTGTGAGCCAGATTCTATAATAAGACCTTTCTCTAGGACGTATATGCGGTCAGCGTGCATAATAGTTGAGAGACGGTGAGCTATTAAGATAGTGATATGATTTTTACTTTCTCCGATATCTTGAATAGTTTTTGATATTTCCTGCTCAGTAAGCGAGTCAAGAGATGAAGTTGCTTCATCAAATACTAGCAGGTTCGGCTGACGCAAGAGTGAGCGAGCAATCGAGAGGCGTTGCTTTTCTCCACCAGAAACTTTGACCCCACCTTCACCGATAATCGTATCCAATCCTTTCTCGGCTCTTGCAAGTAGATTCTGGCAAGCGGCTTTGTTTAATGCTTCTATACACATTTTGTCTGTGGCATTTGGGTTTACGAATAGTAGATTTTCACGAATTGTTCCCGCAAAAAGCTGAGTATCTTGAGTGACAAATCCAATCTGATTCCTTACACTTTCTATGTCTATTTTGTTGTGAGCAATATTATTGTATTTAATTTCACCACGAAAAGGTTGGTATAATCCGACTAATAATTTGACCAGAGTTGTTTTACCTGATCCTGATGGTCCGACAAAGGCAATAGTTTCTCCACGCTTGGTCTCAAAAGATACACCACGCAGAGCTTCACTGCTGGCTGATTTATGTTTGAAAGATACATCACTAAATGAGATAGAGGATATTTTACCTATACTCTCTGCGTCGCTTGGTTTGGCTTCAGTAGGGGATTCCAAAATTTTCTTAAAGTTATCAAGCGATGCTTGGCTTTCTCGATATGTACCGACGATTGTCCCAAGGTCCTGAAGCGGTCCAAAAAGAAAGAAAGAATAAATCCAAAGAGAGAAGAATTCACCAAATGTAATTTTCTGAATAAAGATAAGGTAGAGCATTACAAAAAGTATCGTAGTACGCACCAAGTTTACTATTGTGCCTTGGACAAATGATAAACTTCTTATGTATTTAACTTTCTTGAGTTCTAACTCTAATATTTTCTCAGTCGTACCGTTTAGTCTATTTATCTCTTGTTCGGATAGACCCAAGCTTTTTACAAGCTCGATATTACGAAGTGACTCAGTCGTAGTACCTGCAAGTGTTGCTGTCTCTGCGAAAATCTTTTGTTGAACTTTTTTAATTTTACGACTAAGGACAAGTGAAACTCCGCCAATGAGTGGAATCGTAAGAAAGTATAGTGGTGCGATAGCCCAATAAATATTGATAGAGTAGATCATCACAAAGATAAATCCGACGAGGGTTGTGAACACTACATTGATGACTGAAGTGATAAGTGTCTGTGAGTCGAGTCGTACTTTTTGAATTTTCCCTAAAGTTTCTCCACTACTTTCATCTTCAAATTGCGAGTAGGGTAGTTCGAGCGAATGCTTGATGCCATCGGCATACATCTTTGCTCCGATTCTTTGAGTGATAGTATTTACATAGAAATCTTGAAAGTTCTTGGCAATTCTAGACACAAAAGCGGCACCGACTGCAAGAGACAGAAGGAACCCAACTCCTTTGACGAATTGCTGAAAGGTGAACTGGTTAAACTTTGTGGCATAACCATCTATAACGTGTCTGAAAATCAAAGGATCAAGGAGGGAAAAGACCTGATTGATACTAGCGAGTATGAGGGTCAGCACCAGTAGCTTCCAGTAATTTTTCAGATATGAGTAAAGTATTTTCATTGGCCAATTATACAGTATTTTTAGGATTTTTTCATTTTATCTATACTTTAGGTATAATGAGCATATGAATAACACTACCGCTTTCGATGAAGCCTACAATAAACTCAACAAAGCTCAGAAAGAGGCTGTAGACACTATTGATGGTCCAGTTATGGTTGTAGCAGGACCTGGAACAGGTAAGACTCAGATATTGGCTCTGCGTATTGCCAATATTTTAAAGATGACAGACACTGCCCCAGAGAGTATTCTTGCCCTTACTTATACTACAGCTGGTGTCATCTCAATGCGAGAAAGATTGCTCGATACTATAGGTGACAGCGCTTATAGAGTGAATATTTTTACATTCCATTCATTTTGTGAGCACTTGATTCATGAGTTTCCTTTCTATTTTGAAGCATTATCTGATTCTCGAGTTATTGATGAATTAGAAAGAGTAGAGATAATAGAATCAATTATTAAAGAGAATAAGTTCAAAGACCTGGTTTCATTTCATGATGAATTCTCTTTTTTAAATCAAATAGCGAGCGGAATACTAGCCATAAAAAAAGAAGGGTTAGACCCTCAAGAATTTTTAGCAATTCTTCCAGAATGGAAGAAAGATTTACTTTCAAATGAAGATTTGTATTACAAGAGAAAGTTTGGTGAATACAATAAAGGCGACTTAAAACCTGCTGAAGGAGAAAAGGTAAATAAAAAAATTAGTAAAGCAGAAGAACTCGGACAAATATTTATTGCATACCAGGAAGTTCTCAACAAACGTGGTCTTTATGATTTTTCCGATATGATACTTTATGTTTTGGATGAGCTTGAAAAGAATAATGATTTTAAATCTGATGTACAAGAAAAGTATCAGTATATACTCATAGATGAACACCAAGATACAAACGAAGGACAGAATAAACTCATAGAACTTTTAACTGACGCCCCTCACTTAGAAGGTAAAGCCAATATTTTTACTGTTGGAGATGAAAAGCAATCAATTTATAGATTCCAAGGTGCGAGTAAAGAAACATTTACAAAATTTCAAAATATATACAAAGATATTCATCTTATAACACTCAAAGAAAATTATCGTTCAACAAAGAATATTCTAGATGGCGCACATAGTTTAATTATCAAATCCAAAGGCCTTGAGGAAAGTGTACAACTCCACTCAAATATAAAAGAAAATGACAAAATAAATATTCGAGAATTTTCTAATTATAAATTTGAGCTTCTCTATATGGCAGAAGATATAGAGGCAAAGATTTCAAGTGGAGTGTCACCAAGTGAGATTGCAGTGCTATACCGTGCCAACAAGAATGTATCTGATATTAAGACAATTTTGGATTATTACCATATCCCATATACTATTTTTTCAAAGGATAAAATACTAGATGACTATAATATTAGAAACCTTATTAATATATTGAAAGTTATTTATAATCCGAACGATGACCATTCTCTAGGGAAGGTTTTATTTTCAAAATTCTTAGGCTTTGATTCATATGATTGTGTAAGAATACTGGATAAATACAAATCACTTAGAAAAGAAGAGAAGAAGCATATCTTTGCAATTATTGAGGACAAGAAAACTTTGAAGGAAATCGAAGTTAAAGATGCTGATGTATTTATCGATTTCTCTAAAGTTATTAAAGACTTAAAAGTTGAATCGGTAAACCAAAACTTTTCTGACTTCTTTAAAATATTCCTAGAGCGTATTGGTTACATTAAGTATATGCTTGGTTCTATCGATAGCAGGTTACAGCTAGCAAAGATTGATAAACTTTTCGAAGAAATAAAAAAGCAAGCTGAAGTTAAGAAGTCGTATGGTTTAGCTGATTTTATCTATTTTGTAGATTCTTTTACTAAATACAAACTCGATATTACAAGCACCGATCCAGAAATTATTGAAGGCGTCTCACTAATGACAGCACACGGATCAAAAGGAAGAGAATTCGAGTATGTCTATATTATTAATGCTACTCGCAATGCCTGGGAATCACGTCGTGGCGGTGGAAATAATTTATCTTTACCTATATACCAGTATGATGGTGACATTGAAGATGAAAGACGGCTTTTCTATGTAGCGATGACTCGTGCGAAGAAGAATTTATCAATTTCTTTTTCAAAAACAGATAACGATGGCAGAGAAAATGAAGAGTCAGAATTTTCAAAAGAGATCGATTCGAGTTCAAAGACAGAAGAATCAATGAAGGAGTTTGAACAAAAAAACATAGATAAAATGGCCCTTTTCTTGAATTCTCAAAAGCGTTCGGCTTCACTATTTGAGCCAACATATATCAGACAACTTTTCTTTGCTCGTGGGCTTAATGTGTCTGCTCTTAATAACTATTTAGATTGCCCGAAGAAATACCTATACAAAAGTATTATCAGAATACCTGATACGTACTCACCAAGTATGAAGTTTGGAAGCGTGATTGATTTTGCTTTGAATAACTTTTTCTTGAAATCTAAAAATGAATCCAAAATTTTAAGCAAGAACATACTTATAGAAGAATTTGAGAAAGGATTACGCAAGTATAATCTACCAGAGAAAGACGAAGATAAATTCCGAGACAGAGGCATATCTGCACTATCAGACTACTATGATGAATATTCTAGTGGTTGGACAACCAAAGTTGAAATGCAGTTTCATGCTGATAGGAATTTTGAACTTGATAGTAAAGAAATTTTAAAAATCAGTGGTACTCTCGACAAGATAGAATACTTGGACGATTTATTCTCTCCCAAGATTAATGTTATCGATCATAAGAGTGGTAAACCATTCTCAGAAAAAACGAAAGATCAAAAAGAAAATTACGAGAGACAGTTAGCATTTTATACATTACTTCTGACAGATTACGAAAAGAAAGATTTCAAGATTAATAAAAGTATTTTAGATTTCATAGAGAAAAATAAGAAAGGGGACTTCGAACAATACTCTCTTGATATTACAGAAGAACGTCTGAATAAATTAAAAGGAGAAATAAATACTTGCGCACGCGAAGTACTATCTATGGAGTTCTTGGAAAAGGGTTGTAATAAGAAAGATTGTGTATGGTGTCAGATGGAGAGATAATTTTTGAAAAAAGCGTTTGAAATGCTATTATTTGACTATGTTTAACTATCCGAAAGAGAGCTTACATCCGCTGACAATATTGCAACAAGAAGCCTATTCTCTGTTCTCAGAGCTTGGTTTTGAGATAACTACTGGCCCTGAGCTTGAAACACTTTGGTATAATTTTGACGCCCTAAATGTACCCAAAGATCACCCAGCGCGCGATATGCAAGATACATTTTATATTAAAAAAAGTAATGATAATACTTCGTCGGAAATTCGATTTGAAAGGTCCTCGGATCTCCTCGCCGAAGATTCTGACGGGCGAGGCCAGACCATTTCAAATCCAACTTCCGACTCTGCTTATGTCCTTCGTACTCACGCCACCAATGTTACCGCAAGAACTCTAGAGAGAGTCGCTAAAGACAATGTTTCGGAGCTTGCCTCTATATCTATTGGTAAAGTTTTTCGCAATGAAGCTACGGACATTACTCACGAAATGCAATTCTTCCAGATCGATGGTTGTATGGTAGGCCCTGATGTAAATCTTTCATATATGAAAGGTGTGCTAGTCGAATTTTATAAAAAAGTTTTAGGTCCCGAGGTGGAGATAGAGTTCCGTCCGAGCTTTTTCCCATTCACTGAACCATCAGTAGAAGTTCATGCCAAGTTCCAAGGGCGTTGGCTTGAAATGATGGGTGGGGGCATGCTTCATCCGAATGTTCTTCGTAATGCTGGACTCGATCCAGAAAAAGTTCAAGGCTTTGCTTTTGGTGGTGGGCT